>DATJXZ010000091.1:0-110625 GCA_035499815.1 Candidatus Solibacter sp.
GCCAGAATGCTGCCGCCAGAGCTTCCTAGACTACTGGAGTTTGGAATAGCAGAAAAGTTGGGGTGGGAGACGGGGATTGAACCCGCGACATTCGGTGCCACAGACCGACGCTCTACCAGCTGAGCTACTCCCACCGCAGGCAATTAGTTTACGCTAGTTTTTCCACGCGGAAAAGGCGGCGTATCGTGCCATCTAAAATGTAACCGAAAGGGACAACGTCGCGCCATTTAGAATGTAACCCAAACAAGACAGCAAAAAGGAGACCACGGTTTGGGAAACAAGGGGCGATGGGAGTATCTGCGGGCAATTTATGAGCGCTATCGGAAAGCAGGACGAAAGGCCAAGAAAGTGATCTTGAACGAGTTCTGTGCCAACACGGGCTATCACCGCAAGTATGCGATTCGCTTGCTGAACGGAGCGCGGCCGGAGAAGCGACAAACACGACGGGAGCGGCGGCGCGGGCTCAGCTACCGTCCGGAAACGTTGGCGGTGCTGACCGCCGTGTGGGAGGCCGCAGGGTATCCCTGGTCGGTGCGCTTGAAGGCGCTGTTGCCGTTGTGGCTGCCGTGGATCCGCAAGCATTTTCGGGTGCGGCTGGAGATCGAGAAGCAATTACTGAGGATCAGTCCGCGGCAGATGGACCGGCGGCTAAAAGCGCAGAAGACGCAGCGGCGCCGGCGGATGTACGGACGCACCAAGCCGGGCTATCTGCTCAAGCACCACATTCCGGTGAAGACCGACCGCTGGGATGTGAAGACTCCTGGTTTCACGGAAGTGGATCTGGTTTCGCATTCCGGCAATTCGGCCAGCGGAGAGTTCGCGCACACGCTCAATGTCACCGACATTCACAGCACTTGGACGGAATCGCGAGCGGTGCTGGGACGCGGCGAAGAGGCCGTCCAGCGGGCCTTAAATGAGATCGCCACGACGCTGCCCTTTGCGCTGCTGGGCGTGGATTCGGATAACGGCAGTGAGTTCATCAACTGGCATCTGAAAAGTTGGTGCGAACAGCAGCACATTCAGCTCACGCGCGGACGGCCCTACAAGAAGGACGACAACGCGCACATCGAACAGAAGAACTGGACGCATGTGCGCAAGCTGCTGGCCTGGGATCGCTACGACACGCACGAGGCGGTCGCAGCGATGAACGATCTCTACGGCGGGGAGCTGCGTTTGTGGCTGAACCTGTTTCTTCCTTCGGTGAAATTGCTGAAGAAAGTGCGTGTGGGCTCGAAGGTGCGGCGCGTTTATGACGCCGCACGCACGCCGTTCGAGCGGGTGCGGGAGTGCGCGCAAGCGGACCCGGAGAAAATAGCTAAACTCGAAGAGCTGAGAAAGCGGCTGGACCCGTTCCAACAAAGCAGGATCATCGAACGCAAACTGGAGCGCATCTCACGACTGGCCAATCGTAGGCTGAGCCCGAAGGCAGAGCAGCCAACGCCGCCTGAAACAGAGCCACAAAGGCAGCCGGCCAATGGCTGTGGAAAAGCCGCTACGCTTGGAAATCCCGCAAACGACGCGGGATTCCCACTTTCCCACAGCCACAACAACAACAAACCTGCGGTTACATTTCAAATGTCTCCACAACCCCAGCTACGGTTACATTCTTAGATGGCTTGAAAGGGGCGGTCGCGAAAACATCCATGCATCCTCTGATACATATAGCGGTACCTGTTCTTTAGCCAAGTGCATCGAAAAGGTGCGGCGCCCCGCGGGACTGCCGTGTGGCCGCCACAGGGATTGCCAGAAACAGGGTTATACGCTTAGAGTACCGTAAGCAAAACTCAGCCCAGGCCTGAGGACCACCTTTTTCAGCAATTGTTCTTCGTGGCTGCTGGGAGCGGCCTTCCGCGAGTGTTTGCCTGTGCAGGATTTTTTCGAGCGTGACCGAGAAGCGGTGCAGGCACGGGATTGCCTGGCCGGCGTTGCGCAGTGCGGCGGGTTCTTGAAGAAGAAGTACGGAGTTTTGGTTGAGCAAGTCCGAAAGAAGGGCCGTAGCGGATTATGAAAGATTCTCTGCCATCGCGACCAAGCGGAACGAAGGACCGCGACGGCGATTCGAGCCGCGGGTTGCTGATGAGGCTGGAATTGCCGAGCGATCCCAGCTTGTTGTGTGCGGTGCGTGGCGCAGTCGAACGATTGACGGAGTCATTTGGATTTTCCGAAGAGGACTGTCGAGCAGTGACGCGGGCCGTCGATGAAGCGCTGACGAATATCATCCGGCACGCTTACGACGGGAGGGCGGACAGGCCGATCGAGATGTATTTCCGGTCGGTGCAGAGGCAGGACGACGGCGGAGTTGCCCAAGGGCTCGAAGTCTTGTTGTGCGATCACGGGCCGGAGATCGAACCGGAAAAAATGTGCGGGCGGGCGCTGGACGACGTGAAGCCCGGGGGACTTGGGCTGCATTTTATTCAGCAGAGCATGGACATAGTGGAGTACAAGCGCGCGGAGGAGACCAACTGTCTCCGGCTGGTAAAGTATGTTCGCGCGACGAAAAAAGAAGCGAATTCGTAACGGTCTGAAGGAGAGAATCAAGTGGAGATTTCCAGCCGGCAGTTTGACAAAGGAACCATTTTTGACGTGACGGGAGACATAGACCTGGCGAACTCGCCGGCGATTCGAAAAGCGCTGCTGCGCGAGATGCGGGAAAAGAAGACGCCTCGCGTGGTGATGAACATGAGCAAGGTACGATACATCGATAGTTCGGGCGTGGCATCGCTGGTGGAAGGGCTGAAGGCTGCACGGGACGCCGGCACGCGGTTTATTTTGTTTGGATTGAGTACATCGGCGCGGGAAGTTTTGCAACTTTCACGTTTACTGAAAATTTTTGAGGTCTATGACAACGAAGAGCAGGCTCTAGCAGGAAACGTTCCTGGAGTGCAGGGGAGTTAGTCACAGAGATACGAGCGACAGCGACCACTCATGGAATTCGTGTCACAAATTGGCGACAGCGTGACGGATGCGCTGGCTTACGTTGGATCGCTGGCTACGCTGGGCGGACGCGCGGCGTACTACGCGTTTATCGGACCGTTCCAGGGTAAGCCGCTGCGCGTGCAGAGAGCGATTTCCCAAGCCATGGACGTGGGCGTGCGGGCGCTGCCGATACTTTCTCTGATTACTTTTTTTATCGGGCTGATTCTCGCATTGCAGAGCGCGTATGAGCTGAAGCGGTTCGGAGCGATGAATTACGTCGCCACGGCCGTGGCGATTTCGATGTCGCGCGAGCTGGGCCCGCTGATTACCGCAATTGTAGTGATTGGCCGATCCGGCTCGGCATTCGCGGCCGAGATCGGGACGATGAAGGTCACGGAAGAGATCGACGCACTGGAAACAATGGCCATCAGCCCGATTCGATTTTTGGTGACTCCGAAATTCCTGGCGATGATCGTGATGCTGCCTTGCCTGACCATTTGGGCGAACGCGATGGGCATACTGGGCGGATCGCTTTTTGGCGTGGCGCAGGCAGATTTTACGTTTGGACGGTATATTCAGGCGTCGCTCGATTCGCTGCTGCTGCGCGACATCATGACCGGGCTGGTGAAGAGCGTGATGTTTGGGATTACGATTACGGCTGTCGGATGCCAGGAAGGATTAGCGACAGGAGCCGGAGCTGAGCAAGTGGGGCGCTCGACTACCCGGGCGGTGGTGGTGTCGATTTTTCTTGTTGTGCTCGTGGATCTGGTTTTTACGGGCCTGTTCTTTTTTGTGAGCGGCAGTTAGGGGCAAGTGGCGGCGGCGATGGAAATAGGAAGCGCGAATACGCCTGATTTGGATGTCATGCTCTCGTTGCGCGACGTGCGCGTGAGCTACGGCGAAGTGGAGATTTTGCATGGCATCACGTTTGACGTGAAGCGCGGCGAGACTCTCGTAATTTTGGGTGGATCGGGCTCCGGGAAGAGCACGCTTCTGCGAACGCTGGTGGGCCTCGAAAAGGCGAGTTCCGGCGAAATCTGGATTAAAGGCAAGAACATCGCGGCAATTTCCGACGCGGAGATGGACGAAATTCGCAAAAAGATCGGGATGTCGTTTCAAGGCAGCGCTTTGTTTGGCTCGATGAGCGTGGGCGAAAATGTTGCTTTGCCGTTGCGCGAACACACCAAGCTCGAAAACTCGACCATTGAAATCATGCTGCGACTGAAGCTGGAACAAGTGGGGCTCGAAGGATTCGAGTATTACATGCCATCGCAGCTCAGCGGCGGCATGAAAAAGAGGGCCGCGGTGGCTCGCGCGCTGGCGATGGACCCCGAGATTCTATTCTTTGACGAACCGTCGGCCGGATTGGACCCAATCATCGCAGCGGGTATCGACCAGTTGATTTTGGAATTGAAACAAGCGTTCCGCATGACCATCATCGTGGTCACCCATGAACTGGCAAGCGCGTATTTGATTGCGGACCGCATGGTGCTGATCGACAAAGGGAATCTGGTGGCCATAGGGACGACGGCGGAGATGCGGGCTAGCACGCAGCCGCGCGTGAGGCAATTTCTGGACCGCGTGCCGGAGCCGGAAGTGGCCCGCGAAATGGATTATCTGCAGATGCTCACACAAACACGGCGGGTGTGACGAGCTGACGCAGGGAAAGAGGACGAGATGGCGGGGAAACGCGAGCAGGTATTCGTCGGACTTTTCGTGATCGCGGCTGCGGCGGTGTTGATCGCCATGGTTTTTGCCATCTCCGGCGCGTTTGGGCGCTCCGCAAAGATTTTTCATGCCTACTTTCCGTTCGCGGGCGGGCTCGAACGGGGGGCGACGGTGCGCTATGCGGGAGGGCCAAAAGTGGGACGCGTGGAGAAGTTGAGCATCGACCCGCAAAATCCCGCGCGAATCGAGGTGACATTCAGCGTACTCACCGACTTGCCGGTCAAAAAAGATAGCCGCGCAAAAATCATGAGCATGAGCCCTTTGGGCGACAATCATCTGGAAATTCTTCCGGGCGGCGCGCAAACGGCGTTGGCACCGCCGGGTTCGGTGTTACCGTCCGACACTTACGTGGATTTCAACGCCCTGACTGCGCAGATCAATGACCTTGCGCCGCAAGCCAAACAGCTCATTCAATCGTTGAACGAGCGCGCCACGGAGCTGAAAACGACGATTGACCGCGTGAACGACCTGCTCAACGCCGAGAACCGCGCGAATCTTTCCGCCACGCTTGCGGACGCGCACGGGATGATCGCGGAAAATCGTCCGCAGATAAAATCGACGATTCAGCACCTGGACGCGGCCAGTGAGAAACTCGGGCCACTGCTACAGGATTTGCACAAGACGTCGGAAGAAGCCAATAAGGCCCTCGACCATATCGACACGCTTGTTGGGGAAAATCGCGCGGATGTGCACGAGTCCGTGATCCAGCTTCGAAAATCGTTGACGACATTGACGAGTATCACCGGACAGCTGGACCAGACGATCGATGTGAATACGGAAAATATCGACGAGCTGCTGGAGAACTTCCGGCGCGTCTCCGAGAATTTGAAGGAGTTTACGGATACCATCAAGAAGCGTCCTTACACTCTGATTCGCGCGGCAAGTCCGCACGAGCACAAGCCGGGTGAGCAACAATGATCCGAGCAAATTACGAACTTATGATGAGCCACACTGAATCGCCGCGCAACGGATGTGAACGACGGATTTTCCGAACGCGCGCGGTGGTTTCTATTTGCTTGTTGGCCTTAACAGTCAGCCTGGCTGCCGGATGCGGGGCCGCGAGACCCAACCATTATTACCAGCTGACCATTCCCGGAAGCCTGGCGCCGGCAGCGAATCCGGATGCTGTACCCATCACGCTGCTGATCGGCCGCATGACGGGGCCAGCCATCTACCGAGAAGGTCAAATCGTCTACAGCAGCGGCGGCGAGAGCATGGGGCTCTACGAATACCACCGCTGGGTCGAACCGCCCACGGAAATGATTCAGGAAATTCTGCTGCGGCAATTGCGAGCCTCCGGTCGTTATCGCGGCGTGTACACATTACGAAGCGATATTCACGGCGATTATCTTTTGCACGGCCGGATCTATGACTTCAAGGAGATCTCCGGGAGCGCAATTGCCAGCCGCGTGACTATGGAGTTGGAGTTGCGCGAGATCAAATCACACACAGTGGTGTGGACGCACTTCTACACGCATGATGAGGCGGTAGCGGGGAAGGGCATTGACGCTGTGGTGGAGGCGCTGGACAAGAATGTGCAGCAGGGAGTGACGGAAATGCTTGCTAGCCTGAGTGAGTATTTTGCGGCGCATCCGCCGGCGGCCGCCGCGCAGACTGCGAAGTGAGCCGGCCTCCTGCTATTTTCCAGCACCGTCCGGCTGACTCAGCCGGAGCGACGAAGCGTCAGCAGCGTGACGTCGTCTTCGAACTCGGCCCCGTTGTGGTAGCCATATAGGCCCTCCAGCAGAGCGGAAGAAAAATCGGGCAAGCGCGCGGGCTGCGGCAGATTTCCGAGAGTTGTCTCTGCCAGATGAACCAGGCCCGCGGACGTAAGTTGCTCGTCGCCGGGGGACCGGAGTTCCGTCGCTCCATCCGAAAAAGCGAGAATCATGTCGCCCGGGCTCAGGCAGACGCTTTGCTCGTTGTACATTTCACCTGTCACAAAACCGATGGGAAGGTTTTCCAGTCCATCGCCAATCTCCAGGAATTTCCGTTCGCGCTGGCGCCAGAGAAGCATTCGCGGGTGGGCGGCATAAGCGAAATTAAACTCGCCCGTCGTGCCGTCGAAAGTTCCAGTCACCACGGTCGTCAAGCGTAGGGCGCGCTGAGATTTCTCGGTGTCGAGTGTGAATTCATCATTGAGCGCGGCGAGCAGCGACGCAGTGTTGCGAATGTCCTGATGCTTGTGGAGCAAGTGATGGACATGGCGAGCCACTCCGCTGGCGACGTAGCCGTGTCCGATGCAGTCCGCCAGTACGACTCGCGCGAAGTTGTCTCGGCACGAAAACAAGGCAGAAAGATCTCCGCCACGTTCTCCACCCGAAGGTACGGCAATGACATCCGCTTCGAGGCCGGGCAGTTCGAGGGAACGATGGGCCTTCTCGTTGCCAGCCCAAAGTTCCACGCAGCCAAAAGGCCGCGCGGCCGAAGTCGTACACTCCACTTTATCCGGTTCGAGCTTCCTGAATTTCATACCACTTTTGATGCGAGCGGGGGCCGATTCGCTACGCCAGAGTACGCACTCGCCGCGAGTTGCCTAAATCGTTGCAAGCTGGATACGCTGCCTCCCGCCCCGAGCCCGGCTTGCTAGACTGATTGGGAGGAATTGCGTCCCCGCGCATGAGCCCCCATGAAACGGATCGCCGCCATCTCGAGCGGCAAATCGTCTACGCGCGCCCGATTGTTGTTTTGCTTTCCATTTTGGCCCTGCTGCAACTGCCAAACCCCAAGGAAGCCGAACGCACAATCTCGTTCCTGATCGCTTATTTGATAGTTTCTCTTGCCGTGATCCCGCTGGAGCGATTCCTCCGAAAACGAGCCTGGCACCTGCCGATAGCCTGCGATCTGCTGGCGTTAGGTGTTTTCATGTACATCAGCCCGTCGTCGGTTCCCGTTTGGTTTCCGTATCTCTTTATATGTTGGGTTGCTGGGATGCGCTGGGGGCTTCGCGCGGCGATCCCCTTATCCGGCGCCTTGGCGCTAACTCTCGTGCTTCTCACTGCCGTCAAGGGCGAGATTGGCTGGATGCGCGTTGTCGCCTGGATGGGACTCGTTGGCGGGACATTCGCTGGGGGCGCCGCACTGGCCTTTCTTGCGGATCGCAGCCGCCATTTTGCCTCGCAGAACGATTTCTTCTCGCGCATCACCGCAACACTTCAGGTTGACCAGGGACTCGCCGAATCCTTACGGCTAATGCTGGACGAGCTCGCCCGGACCTTCGAGGTGGAAGCAGCTCTGCTCGCCTTTCGCGACACGGACCTTGAACGAATTTATCTCTGGCGCCTCAAAACCGGTGAAAGCGAGCGCCTCATTCCCGAAAGCTATTCACTCGCTCGCGCTGACGGCTTCCTTCTGGACGACATGAACGCCACCATCTGCTGGAACAGCCTCGCAGGGCCCGGAAGCGGCTTTGGTTGGGACCGCCGCGATGGCCGCCGCCTAAACACCCTGCCGCGCTTGCCAGGCCCTACTCAACAGGAACTTGGCATGCGCTCGATGATTTCCGTGGCTTTTGACCAGAGCGGCCAGCCCGCAGGCCGGATCTTTCTGATCAACGGGCACAAGCCTTTCGAGCGCCCACACCTCGCCTGGCTCGAACGCATCGCCCGGCACGTCAGTCCCGCGCTCGAAAATGTCTTTCTCCTGCGGCATCTCCGCGCCCGCGCCATCGAAGGCGAACGCAGCCGCATCTCCCGCGACCTGCACGACGGCATTCTCCAGACCCTTTTGAGCATCGAAATTCAACTCGATGTGCTTCGCCGCAGGGTCGCCGCAGCCCCGGATCAGGCCGAAGCCAGCCTCGGCAACCTCCAGCAGACCGTCAAAAACGAGTCCGCCGAGCTTCGGCGCATGGTGACGGACCTTCGTCCCCTGCGTGTTCAGAGCGCCGATTTAGTCGATTTAATGCATGGTTTCGCCGAGCGCTATCGCAACGAATCCACGCTGGCTCTGGACCTGATCATCGAATCGGCCGACCTGCACGCCCCGGACCGCGTCTGCCGCGAGATTTTCCAGATTTACCGTGAAGCACTCAACAACATAAAAAAGCATGCGAAGGCTTCCCATGTCGTGGTAAAACTGACGCAGGATGACAGTCGCATCGTCCTCGTGGTTGACGACAACGGCGAGGGTTTTAGCTTCGCAGGCCGGTTCACTGGGGATGAGCTCGACCGCCTGCGATTGGGTCCGATTTCCATCAAGGAGCGTACGCGTACCGTGGGGGGCGTGTTGACCGTTGAGTCCAACCCTGGCCATGGAGCGCGACTGACCATCGAAGTCCCGCTCGGTTGACATGGCCAAAACCAAACAGCAAATTCGCGTCCTTTTGGCGGACGACCACGCGATCTTTCGCGACGGCCTCCGCAAACTCCTCGATTCCGATGAGGACATCACCATTGTCGGCGAAGCCCAGAACGGCGCCGAGTGCATCAAGCTCCTCGCCAAGCTCAAGCCGGAAATTCTTCTGTTGGATTTGCGCATGCCCGATAAAGACGGGCTCGCGGTCCTTGAAGAAGTCAATTTCGATACGCTCCCGACTCGTGTGATCGTGTTGACGGCTGCCGAAGACGACCGCGACGTTGTCCGCGCCATGCGCCTCGGCGCCCGCGGCGTCGTGTTGAAACAGTCCGCAACGGACCTGCTCGTAAAGAGCATCCATCGTGTTCACGCTGGCGAGATCTGGCTCGATAACCGCATGACCGCCGAGGTCATGAAGGCCTTCTCGAAGTCTTCCGAGTCCGGCCCGCGCCGCGAAAAGCCTCTTTTAAGCGACCGCGAAAAGGAAATCGTCCAGCTCGTGGCGCAGGGTTTCCGCAACAAGGAAATTGGCGAAAAGCTCTTCATCAGCGAGCAGACCGTAAAAAATCACCTGCACAATATCTTCGATAAGCTGGGCGTCTCGGACCGTCTGGAACTCGCGCTCTACGCGATTCACCACCGCTTAATCGACCAGTCGTAGCCTTCTAGAGGCGCGATCGAGCCTGTCCCCTGCATCTGAATATTTTCTCTTGACAACGGTTTTGCTCCATTATATAACCCAGTGGTTGTACAACTATATGGTTATGCAATGACCGCTTCCCAACAACTCGATGCCACCTTCGCCGCTCTCGCCGATCCCACGCGCCGTGCCATCCTTGCTCGCCTCGCTTCCGGCGAAGCCACAGTGAACGAGCTTGTCCAGCCCTTCGACATGAGCCAGCCTGCCATCTCCAAGCACCTCAAAGTGCTCGAACGCGCTGGGCTCATTTCGCGCGCCGTCGACGCCCAGCGGCGCCCCAGGCGTATCGAAGCTAGACCGCTCGCCGACGCGACCGAATGGCTGGAACGCTATCGCGAGCTCTGGGAAGACCGATTCCAGCACCTCGATGCCGTTCTCGAAGAGTTAAAGGCCAGGGACAAGAAACGGAAGCGCGCAAAAAATAGAGGAGAACTCCGATGAAGAACTCCGAGACTTTTGAAGTCACGACGCCGGGCGATCGCGAAATTGTGATAACGCGCGTATTCGATGCTCCCCGCCGCCTGGTCTTCGAGGCTTTCAGCAAACCCGAGCTGCTCAAGCGATGGCTACTTGGGCCGCCGGGGTGGGAGATGATAGTCTGCGAAGTCGCCAACAAAGTCGGCGACAGCTACCGGTACGTTTGGCGCCACGCGGACGGCCAGCAGATGGGGATATACGGGGTTTGCGAGGAGCATGTGCCTCCGGAGAAAGTCGTCTGCACCGAGCACATGGAAGGCATACCCGGTGAGTCGCGCGTGACTAATCTATTTGTCGAGGAAGACGGCAAAACGAGGCTGACCCTGACTGTAATCTATGAGTCGCAGCAAGTACGCGACATGATGATCAAGAGCGGCATGGCACGCGGCGTAGCAGCCAGTTACGACCGTCTCGAAGCACTTTTTGCTTCGCCGGCCGTGGCGTGAATCATGCAGGGAGGGAGCACGTCATGAATAAACGAGGCCATTCGTCACGTCATTCTCAATCGGGGCAAGCCAAAGCTCGGAGAGCCACCCGCGCAACGGGGCGCGCTGGTTCTCCCAAGACCGTCGACGACTACCTTGCTGCTGTTCCTGAGCCTGCTCGCACAACTTTGAACAAGATTCGCGCAGCGATTCGAGCCGCCGCTCCACCGCAAGCCACCGAAACAATCAGCTACGGCATTCCTGCCTTCAGGCACAACGGCGTCCTCGTTTGGTTTGCCGCTTTTTCGAATCACTGTAGCTTTTTTCCTACGGCTTCAATCATTGAAGCATTCAAACCAGATCTGAAGGGTTACGCTTTATCAAAAGGAACCATTCAATTCCCAGTGGACAAACCGCTGCCTGCCACACTCGTAATGAAAATGGTGCGCGCTCGCGTCGCTCAAATTGCGAAAGTGAAGAAACGCTGAATGACCGCTCCCGGTCGCCTCAAAATCCTTCCAACTTGAAGGAGACAAGCGAAGAGATCATGAGCGAAGCGCAACCTCCCAGGCAAATCGGCCGCAGCATCCTCGCCGTTATCGCGGGTATCCTCGTGGGCGTCGTACTCACTCTTGGGACTGATGAAGTATTGCATGTGGCCCATGTTTTTCCGCCGTGGGGCGCTTCCATGACCGGCTATGACGGGGCTCTTCTGCTCGCGACGATCTATCGCACAATTTACGGCGTTGCCGGCAGTTACATAACCGCCCGCCTTGCACCCAGCAGCCCCATGCTTCACGTCTGGGTCCTAGGATTTCTCGGCCTGGCCGTGAGTATTTTGGGTGCGGTGACGACCTGGAACGGAGGGCCCGCCTTTGGCCCACACTGGTATCCAGTCGCGCTTGTCGCACTTGCATTGCCAACTGCGTGGCTCGGCGGCAAACTCCGTCTCGCACAAGTGGGCCATGGAATCGCGGGTTGAAGGGTATGCCGCATTGTTGTCGCGTCCCGTGGGCCGCAACCCAATATAAAGCGCCAATCCCCGGGTCAAACCCACCCAGTGTGATCCTCCTCACTTCTTCGCGTTGACTTGCTGTCGGCTGCAATCTAATAATATGACCACGCGATGGCGTTTTCCTTCCTATGATTGGGCGAATCGTCTCCCATTACCGAATCGTCGAGAAGCTAGGCGGCGGAGGCATGGGTGTCGTCTACAGAGCGGAGGATCTTAAACTTGGCCGTTTTGTGGCCATGAAGTTCCTGCCCGAGGAGGTCTCCAAGGATCATCTGGCCATCGAACGGTTTCAGCGCGAAGCTCGCGCCGCTTCCTCTTTAAATCACCCCCACATCTGCACGATCTACGATGTCGACGAGTACGAAGGCCAGAATTTCATCGTGATGGAGATTCTGGAGGGTCAGACTCTGAAACATCGCATTTCTGGAAAGCCTCTGGACATGGAAAGGGTCCCCGACTATGGCTACCAGATTGCCGACGCATTGGATGCGGCGCACGCCAAGGCCATTATCCACCGCGACATCAAGCCTGCAAATATCTTTGCGACGGAGCGCGGCCAGGTGAAGCTTCTCGATTTCGGCCTGGCTAAACTTCTCACCGAGCGAAGAAGCACCACCGCCCCGGAACATGATTCGCTGACGATCAGCCCAACGACGCAGGATGCTCATCTAACAAGCTCTGGCGTTGCGGTCGGCACCGTGGCTTACATGTCTCCCGAACAAGTTCGCGGCGAGGAGCTGGACGGTCGCACCGATCTCTTCTCGCTCGGCCTGGTCATTTATGAAATGGCTACTGGCCAGCAAGCTTTTTCGGGAACTACTTCAGGAGTGGTCTTTGAAGCAATTCTAAATCGCGCTCCTGCTCCTCCGCTCCGCCTCAACCCCCTGGTTCCTCCACAGCTCGACATGATTATCGCCAAAGCACTCGAAAAAGATCGGCGGCTGCGCTACCAGACCGCCTCGGACATGCGCGCGGACTTGCAACGTCTCAAGCGCGATACCGATTCTTCGCGGATTATGTCCTTTACCGCAGAACATCCTTCCCGCCAAGCGATCAGAAAAAACTGGCCGCATTTTGTCTGGGGCGGCATCCTTGCGCTTCTGCTGATCATGTTTGGGCTTAATGTAGGTGGTCTTCGCAATCGCGTGTTTGGCACGGGTGGACCGTCTCGTATTGATTCGATCGCGGTATTGCCGTTTGTCAACGTGAGCAAGGATCCCAAGACCGAATATCTCAGCGACGGAATTACCGAGAGCCTCATCGACAGCCTCTCCCAACTTCAAAATCTCACGGTAATGTCTCGCAATACCGTTTTTCGCTACAAGGACAAAGGTGTGGACCCGGAAAAGATTGGCCACGATTTAGGTGTTCGCGCCATCCTCACCGGCAGACTCATTCAGTCGGGCGACGACCTGCTGATCAGCGTCAATTTGGAAGACGTGCAGGACAAGCGGCAGATCTGGGGCACGCAGTACAATCGCAAGCTTTCCAATTTGGTGTCCGTGCAGGAAGAGATTGCCGGAGACATTTACGGCCGCCTTCGCCCGCGGCTTTCCGGCGAAGATAGTGGATTCCGCTCCAAGCGCCCCACCGAAGATGCCGAAGCTTATCAGGCCTACTTGCAAGGTCTCTACTATTGGAATAAATGGACGGAAGCGGATTTCATGAAATCCGCTGATTACTTTACTCAAGCAGTCCAGCGGGATCCCCATTACGCTCTTGCCTTTGCCGGACTCGCAGACAGTTATAGCTTGTTGGGTGACTCCGCGTATCTACCCCCTTCGGAAGCCTGGCCAAAAGCCAAGGCTGCCGCCATGCAGGCTCTCAATATCGACGACACGCTCCCTGAAGCTCACACCTCGTTGGGCCTTGTAAAAGAACACTACGATTGGGATTGGAACGGCGCCGAAAGTGAATTCAAGCGCGCCATCGAGCTCAATCCAAATTCAGCCCCGGCGCATCTTTGGTACGGAGATTTTCTAGCGAACTCGGGCCGCCTCGACGAAGGCATGCGCGAGACAAAACGGGCTCAGGAACTCGATCCCATGTCTCTCATCACAAACACTATGCTCGGCTGGCAATACTACCTTTCCCGCCAGAACGATCAAGCGGTCGCACAGTTGCGCAAAGTCCTCGATATCGATCAAAAGTTTACGCCGGCCCGCCGGATTCTCGAGGGCGTATACTCCCAGATGGGGGACCAGAAGGAAGCTGTTGCCGAGAGAGAAAAAATCATTTCGCTTTCTGGAAGCCCCGAATTTGCGGCCTCTATCGAAGAGGTTTTTTCAAAGTCCGGATACAACGGTGTCCTGCAGAGTTGGCTCGACGGCATGTTGGTGATCTCGAAGCACGGCTACGTCTCTTCCTACGACATCGCGCAAATCTACGCCCGCATGGGCCAAAAGGACAGGACCCTCGCGTCGCTGGAAAAGGCCTATGATGAACACGACAGCGGCCTGGTCTCCGTCGCCGTCGATCCTCTTTTCGATAGCGTGCGCTATGATCCCCGGTTCCGCGATTTGCTCCGGCGCCTGAAGCTCTCCAGCTAAACCCCGCGCCGTTGCGAAACCGTTTCTTTCCGTTCCGTTCTAAGCAGTTGTCAAGACATTATCGCAGCGGATAATCTCGTTCGCCGGGAAGTTTTCCGTTTACCCGCAATACCTTCAATCCCGGCCTCACGTTTCGGGCGTCCACGAAGGCGATGGCCCCGGGTATCGCCGCCACAAGCTCATATTGCATGTCGTTCGAGTACACGATTTTGGGCGGTGAAGCTGCTTCCGCGCGGAAGATTTTCGCAACCCAGAACTGCTTGAACTCTTCCTCCGACATCTGGTAGATCACCCGGAGCACTACATCGCGTTCCCTTGCAACAGGAGCGCGAATCAGCAGCACCACCGGAAGTTTCGAGTTCCAGTATTGCCGCTCGCCGAGGAGCACCTTGCGCACATCGGCCAGGCTGAGATCCGACACCGGCGTGTCCGGATTGACCACGACCGCAATGTCGTTTCCTCGAGAGCTTTGCGCTTCCGAGGGACCAGGAACAAGGGTGCACAACCAGCATGCCGTCCAAAGTATTGCCGCGATTCGTTTTATTGTTGATCTCATCATTGGGCTCTTTAGAATGTAAAGCTGGTTTGCAGGAACAAACCATTCACGACGCCGTCGAATGTGGGCGTCGCCAGTATCTGGCGGTTTGTGTGCCGGTATTCGGCTTTGAACGCCGCATAACTTGAAATGTCATAGCGCAGCCCGAAAATCGATTCCACTAGATCCAGATTGCCGAGCACGACCTCACTCTTGGGCGTATGCATATACTCAAAACGGTAGTAAGGCTTTAAGGTCCTCTCGATCCACGGCATCCGGTATCCCAACTGCACATAGTACGCATCGCTGTTCGAGACTATGCCCGTCAGGATGCTCTCATGGTTCACATGCTCGTACTCGGAGAGAAGCTCCGGCGCTCCTCTCGTCCATACCACGTGTGCGGAACCGATCCATTCGCGATAATCGTTGCCGCCGCCAAGGCTGATCTTGTCCCGGTACGCCGAACCTCCGAACTGCAAGCCGTAAAGTTTCTGCGGTCGCGCGTACAGGTTGGCCACCCAGGCGCGGTTGTTGTTGTTGTCTCCCGCATCTCCGGGTCGGCTGATGATCTCTCCTCTGCCATTCCCCACACCGACGCTGTAGGCAAGCCCGAGCCCGCCGGAAGGAATATTACCTTCGGCAAGGAACCCCACGAAATGGATAGGAGTGAATGTGCCGCCAAACTTGACCATTTCAGGCCGGTCAATGGACGTCTGTAACCAGGCTCCATGATGGAATGCCGTATTCCAATAGCCGATCGGCGTGTGATACCGGCCGAACGAAACCTTGAAGTAGTCGTTATAGTCGTAGCGGATGATGGACCTCTCCACCTCCACCGTATAGCCCGTCGGGTGCGCGTTAAACGTCATTTCCGCGAAGTAGCTGATTTTTGGCGAAAGTGCCGAGGCCATGTGCAAAGTCAACTGGCCAAGATCGAAGCCGCTGTTGGTCCCTTTCTGATCCGTCGCGGAAAAGTCCGCGTCCGCAAATCCTCGAATCTGCAAATTGGGATAATGCGGCTCCAGTTGCCGCACCGTCGCTTGATCCATTTGCCCGCCCATGTCGTGCCCCGGCATCGCTTTGGTGGTCGCTTCCACGGGCGCGGGCGCCGGCGCCGGCGCTTCGGCGGGCTGCGCTGGCGGAGCCGCCGTGGGAGCCTCTGTCGGCGTCACGGCAGCGGAGAGGCTGCTGTTCGCCGCCGCGGGCCCTGCGGCCGCAGCCTGCTTGGCTTCGACCTCCGCCAGCCGCTTCTCCAGCAGCGAGACTCGTTCGAGCAGCGCCTTGATCTGTGCCGCTTGATCTTCGTTCGTGGGTGGACTTTGCCCCCACGCTGACCCCGCCGCGAATAGCAACATTGCCGCAATAACAAGTCCCCGATGCATGGCTCCTCCTGTCGGGTTTTCGGCTTTAGCCTTGATGAATTTTTGCGTTTGTCCCGCTTGAATGCGGTCTGTCACGTATTCCCGCCGGGCAGCAATTTGAGGTTGATGCACCTGCGCCTGCGGATTGCCCGTCGGGAAGTTGCGCGTATTCTATGCTTTGCTAATCCAATGTCAAAACATACTTTGCGGCGCTTCCATCCCTTAATCCAAGCCTCTTCGGCGGGATGGGCGACTCGTGGCCCATGCACCTGGGGGCACTGCAGCCTGGATGATTTTGTTACGCGCTGTCCCCAGGTTTCCCCAGGTTTCCGAAACGCTATAATCGCAGCATTGAACGGAAGGTATTGAGCATCGTGCCGGTCTGGAGCAACAGCATGAAACGCACGCTTTCTACTGTAGGATTTGCGCTCGCTACAGCCATGGGGCTCCCGCACGGGCTAACTGCGGCCCTTCCTAATGGTGTTAACCATCCCCAGCTGATCTCCGACAGTTTTTCGCATTCTGTCAGCAGCCACGAGGTCAAGGACATATATTTCCTCGATACGGCCCACGGGTGGATAGCCGTCACAAACCACGAAGACGACACGGGCCATATCTTAATCACGGGAGACGCTGGAAAGACATGGCACTGGTCCCCTGCGCCGTCCCAAATTGCACAGCTGGTCTTTCTGAACCCGCAAGTAGGGTTCGCATTGCGTGTGATAGCCGACTCCATCTCCGGCCAATCCACGGTCCAACTTTTCTCTTCAATAGACGGTGGCGGGCACTGGTTACACACATCGGACTTGCCGATTCATCTTCCCAATCACCCGGGCGGGTCAGGTTATGTTTCTATGGCTTTCGCCGACCAGTCGCACGGCTGGTTCGTGGGCCAAGGCGATAGGGGATGCCGGTTCATACTGGAGAGTACAGACGCCGGGAAATCATTCCAGCCGCCGCCCGAGGCACCTAGAGATCTCGAATCGTGTCTTGGAGTGTATGCCCCCGATGACGTCGGGGTTTTAATCCTTGGAGTGAACCACCTCATCCTTTCGGTCGATGGCGGCCATGTCTGGCAGTCTCCAGTAGACCCTGAAAAGTTAGGAATCAGCCCGCAACTCTTCGACATGTCCTCCGCGCTATTCGAGAACCACGGCCGAGGCTGGATAGTCGGCCAAGGTTACAGGGGTAACGGCACTATTCTGCGCACTGACGACTATGGTAGATCCTGGCGCATGGAATTCGGAGCCGATGTTGAGACCAACTTCAAAAGCATCTGGCCGACGGACGCAACGCATAGATGCGTAGTCGGTTACTCTACCCTGCTTTTCTGCACGTCTGACGACGGATTTCATTGGACCTCCAGGGATGTCCTACCCCCCCGTCGCGGAACCGAGTCTCCGTTTTTCGGACATCTAGTCCTTCTCCCCTCTGGCCGTGGCTGGGTAGTGCGTTACGGAGGATACTTAAATGGAACCCTCGATGGTGGGCAGTCGTGGCACGAACTCGACCCAATGAATCTCGGCACGAATTGACCAACCAGTCGGCCATAACGACCATCTCTCTCTGGCGGGTGGCACCCCCTAAACTCGACGAAACGATTTTGATTTTGCTTGTGGGGGTGCCCCGCCCTTTCGTCTTTGGTTTTTGAAAGGGTGGGTCTTTCTTTTCCTCTTTTCTCTGCTCCGCCATCTCAATCCATCGGATCAATCTTCACCAATCCAGATTCTCCCTTCGCATAAAACGACCAACTGCTCATGGCCAGTCCTTCGGATGCTCCACCAGCTTCCTTTGCACCGGGTTCGCGTGCATGTTGCAAAAAGATTCCGCGCCCGAGCGGTCCCCATGTGCGCCCTTCTTTCGTAACAACTAGAGGTGATGAAATGCAGATCGCCTTTTCCGTAATGTCGTTTCCGATTTCTCGGCATCAGAAAAGAAGTACAGCCCACCCTTTCTTCCAAAAAGGGTGGGGCACCCTCGTCTTATCACCCCACGGTGAATTACGAAAGTGGTATTCTCTCCTCGTGCCGCTTCGTCAAGCTGAACAATCGGGAGAATCGATTGCGCCCCCGCCAAGGACCAGGAATGAAGAATCCGGTTCAAGTTCAGGGATTCAACTGGGTGAGTCAATCAAGCTTGAAAGGGGTTAAGTGCCCATGATCAAGTCCGTCGGCCTTGCTGTACTGCTCAGCTTTTTCCTGATCTTGCCGCGCCAACAATCAGGGCCAGTCGATGCGAACAGAGCCTCACGTGACCAGAAAACTCAAGACTGGGTAGCGCAGAACTATACATCCATCGTAAACCAACTCCTTCCCGGCGGCTTCCTGTATGGAACGGGCGTCCCGAGGGATGTGCGCTGGTCAACAACGGTTCGGATTCTTCCTGCTTTTGACAAGCCCGAATGCAGCCTCTCACTGACGTCAAAGTATGACGGTTTAGCGGTCGCGTCTCTAACCACTGCCACTGGAGGGACCTCGATCAGCAAGCAAATGAGCAATCTTCGGAGACAGGGATTAAATATCGACCAGATTTCCAAGAAAATATCGATAAGGAAGATAACGGTCGATTCTCGCGAGGATCCAAGCCTAGTCGCTATCGTTCGTGATTACGAGAGTCTTCGCTTTGCGCCGGCTCTGCCAGACTATCTGATCAACGACGCAACTAGGTATGAGTTTTGGTCTGAGTCGATGTGGGGAGCCCAAATGCGGGTGACGCTCTTCGGGGCACCCTTTGGAGGCGAGAATCAACCCCATCCTTTGTTGACATGGGCGGAGCGATTTCGACGCATACTTGAGGCCGATATGGCGACAGGCGGCCAGACTAGATAAAGGCGTCGTTTCCTAGCTCCGCGCAAGCTTGGCTGCGCTAACGGCCAGCAGGCAACCGGGCAGACCACGCATCTACGCTAGTATTGATCACCACACCGTCTCACCAAACTCCCAATTTCCCGCCAACCCCTTCCACCCATTCCACTTCCCGCGTCTCAATTCGAATGATAAAATTACAGTACTGTACCTTGACAGTAATCCATTCCTCTGCTATCCTTCCCCATGGCCCTGACGCCCAACCCGCCCTCATCCCTCCCCTCTTCTTCTCTGCCCCGGCCTGATGGCTGCGTCTCTCCCGCCGGAGAATCCGTGCAACAAGTGATCATTCCGAGCGCTGCGAGGGGACCGCTGTCGTACTTCTTGCTATCCACTAACCACCAACCGCTAAACTCTATCTCCTCTAGAATCCGCACTTCCAAAAAACTAGCCTGCAAGCTCTTTAGAATGAACACTTCCAAAACGCAGGACTTAAAGCCCTTTAGAATGAACACTTACAAAGGCAACAATATACTTGACACACAAGACGTTTTGGGATACGCTTTAAGCATGAAAACAACACTCCAGCTTCCCAAGACGTTGCAGGAAGCAGTTGCCTTTTTCTCTGATCCTCAGCGGAGGTTTGATTACGCGATTGCTCTGCGCTGGCCGGACGGCAAGGTGACGTGTCCGCGCTGCGATTCTACGGAGCATTCGTTTATCTCGACGCGCCGTATTTGGTTCTGCAAGGAATGCAAAAAGCAATTTACCGTCAAGGTGGGAACCATCTTTGAGGACTCCGCGCTCGGCATGGACAAGTGGATGATAGCCGTTTGGCTCATTGTGAACGCCAAGAACGGAATCAGTTCCTATGAAATCGCCCGCGCTCTCGGCGTCACTCAGAAGTCCGCATGGTTCATGATGCACAGGATTCGCCTTGCCATGCACAACAAGGACTTTGTGAAACTCGGCGGCCCCGGCAGCGAAGTCGAAGTAGACGAAACTTTCATCGGCGGTGCGGCACGATTCATGCATCCGGCACGGCGCAAGCGCGTGATAACGGAACGCGGGGTAAAGGACAAGGCACCCGTTGTCGGTATTCTGGAACGAGGCGGCAGGGTTCACGCGAACGTCATTCCTACGCGGCGCAAGCATCATCTGCAAGCGGAAATTCGTGCTCACGTCGCGGCCAAGAGCGCGATCTACACCGATGCACTCATGTCCTATCAGGGCCTTAACAATCAGGACTTTGTTCACCAAACGATTGACCACGCGGAACGCTACGTTCAGGGGCAGGTCCACACAAACGGTCTGGAAAACTTCTGGAGTTTGCTCAAACGCGGATTGAAAGGCACATACATCGCGGTAGAGCCATTCCATCTGTTCCGCTACGTAGACGAACAGGTGTTCCGCTACAATAATCGCGCGACGAAAGAGCACTTCATCGGAGATGGGGACCGCTTTCAAATGGCGATGTCTCATATCGCAAACCGTCGAATCACCTATCAAGAACTTACTGGCAAGGGCACCGATGCCATACATCAAGCCTAGGCAGGGACGGGGCCAGCGGAAAGCGGCCTAATCCTTGCCTTTCTTTTTTGATTTCGGAGTTTTTGGCGCCTTAAATAAATTCTTCATTACGCGCTCAAAATTCTTACGGGCTTTCTGCCCCTCTACATATTCAGCTTTGTGCTTCATGGGTTTTCACCGCTGTTGTAATTTTTGAATATTCTGCATCATTTCATCGATTGTATCTTTGATAGGAATGTGTTCCGATTTCGTCCGTGTCCTATTCAAAGCCTTATAGGTGCCATCTATTTGTACGAACATCGCCGCGCTCCTCTCTGAATAAACTTCACCAGTTACGAGGTCAGGATTCGTTTTGAAGGTATACCAATATTTGTGACCATTAGACCATGTAAATATATCTTGCATGAGACTTTTGGGTTTATTTTCGTTCACCGATGCAACAGCAATAACTACTTCCAAGCGACTGTGAGAAAGCATGCGGTCACAATGGATTCGGTAACCGTCGTCTGACGCGATCTCTACTATGGGAAGGGCAGTTAACTGCCCTTGATGAGAAAATCCAAGAGACGGGTTTAATAGCGGGTTTGCATTCTCGAAAGATAAATGGCAGGAACCGCTTATCTGAGTAATCTTGGCAATAGGCTTGTCGGTCATAGCCACCAAATCTAGATCGTAATAGTTGTAGTTACTGTTGTTAAGAATATCAATCGTAACTGGATAAAATTTTGGATTCCATTCGATGTCGCCGACTACGATTCCAAGCGGATATTGAGCATTACTGCCAGTCACAAAAATGTCCAAGGGTAACCACACCGTAACCACCGTGACCGTAAACAGAGTAGCAAAGAAAAACACTGCTGCAATCGCGGCAAGTTGTAATTGGTATGGCCGAGAGTAAATAACACGATCCCATATACACTCCGCGAGTAGAAAAGCGAAACCAAAATAAACGATAATTACTCCCCACGTGTAGGATTGCGGTATCAATTGCCACCCCACGAAGACAAAGGCGAACCCGCCGAGTCGTCGCAATACCGCAAGGGCTCCTGAATCTTGAGAAGTAGGCAATGGGATTTGCTTATTTGGTTGTTTCTTCCGTTTAGCCATGGTGCTGACTGGCTATAGTTTAAGGTCAGTGCCTTTGTGTGTCTAGTATATTGTTGCCCTTACAAAAAAAAGGGGTGGGGTGTGAGGGCATGACTGGGCGTAACACGACGGGTGTCGATTCTGAACGAGCTTCAGTTGGATGGGCTGCCTCTTTTACGACCGGCGGCGGTCTCTATCGTCAGGCGCGGCGGCAATTCCCATCCGGCGCAATTCGTCGGCGTAATACTTGCGATAGAGTACGTTCCACTCTTCGCTGTCTTCGAGGATCTCTTTTTTCTGCGAGGTTATCTTCTTGCGCACTTCCAGGTCGGCCTTTTCTTCTTCGTGCAACGTCGCCGTCAGGATCTGCACCACTTCCCGGCGGATCGTATCGCGGTCTTCCACGAATTCCACGTCATCGCTTGCGACCAGCACGTCTGTAATTTGATGGGAGAGTCTTACTATCTTTTCGCGGCTCAGTCGCATTCCGGTCGGTTGTCCTCGAATCTCTTTTCTTCAAGCGCCTCTTTCAGCGCCATTTCCAATCATCCCGAGCCCGCGCGAAGGCTCATGAAACCCATTCGGCACTCCGCCAAAGTACCGGCGCCCGCGCTAGACTCCGCTTCCCTGCTACCTCAATATCAGCTTGCGATCCCGGGCCAGTTGCGCTTTCACTTTCTTGTACATCTCCTGGTACGAGACGTTCGTGCGCCGCATCTCTTCTTGATGCTCCGTCAGGATATTGCGCACTTCTTCGTTCAGCCGGTCTTCTACGGTGACCTCTTCCATCATCCGTTGCCGCAACCGCTGCGCAACGGCGTCCGCGGCCTTCGTTTCGATCAGCTTCCCTTCCACCAGCCGCTTCACCACTTCCGCGGCCATGTACCCGACATAATCCCGTGCGATCAGCATCCCAGAGTGCGTCCTTTGATTGTGAGCAAGAGAAAGAGTTTACTGGCTGCACCCACAAAGTGCAAGGAAGAGCGCGATTGCCCGCCGTTTTCGCGGCAATTCGTACAAGCATCCTGTCGCGTGGCCGTGGCCGAACCAGCCGGAAGAACCGCCTTGAAATCTGAGAGATTCACCAGGGAAAAATTGGAGGCGCGGGACGGAATCGAACCGACGATAAAGGTTTTGCAGACCTTTGCCTTACCACTTGGCGACCGCGCCATATCCGGAAAGCAGCCTCTCCAGTGTAGCATTTTTTCGCGCAACCATTCTAAGCCCTATCTTCAAGCACTTTGCACAAGAACAACGGGGCTGTCGGACCGCTTTGTCCCTCAAGCTTACAACCGAAATCTGCGGCCGCGCTCTCGCGCGCCGTTGACGCCTCGGGATGCATCCTGTACGATTACTGATGCAGGGGCGCTTAGCTCAGCGGTTAGAGCGTTCGGTTTACACCCGAAAGGTCGTCCGTTCAAATCGGACAGTGCCCACCATGTTTTGCATCTCAATTGTCTGGGTCTAACTGCTTGTCAGCAATTGTCTTGCATCTGTTGTTTAGCGCTGCGATGCTTCCGCATGAACCGTTTGACGTTTGGTGCTGAGCATCGCCTGTGTTGCACCTGTGACGCTTCACCCTTCAGCGGGGACGTAGTTCAGTTGGTTAGAACGCTGCCCTGTCACGGCAGAGGTCGCGAGTTCGAGTCTCGTCGTCCCCGCCATTCTTTCTTAAGCAGTTAGTGAATGGTGTCCCACTTCAGCTTACCCACAATTTCACCCACTGCCCTCACTGAGGCTCCCTGACTCAAATCCCACGGCGTTCAGGAATTTTTCCTGACCCGCGATCATTTCGTCGAGGTCTTCGTCCGCGTAAAGGTCGAGCGTGGTCTGGATACGCACAGGACCCAAGATGCCCTGCACAGTCTTCGCGTTTTCCTTCGCCTTGTTCACCAACCAGTTCGACAGGCTGTGTCGGAGGTTGTGCGCACCCCAGCAGCAATCGAACCGTCGGTGTGTTGCGTGGTAGACTCACGACAGCAGTCTGGGCTTGCTCCTACAATCTCACAATCTGAGGTGCTGCTATGCGGTTCACCTTGCGTTGGATGGCTGTGGCTGTGATTTCTGCTGTCAGTTGTTGTTGGATGCACGCGCAGAGTCCGAGCGCGTCCGATGAAGCTGCGATCAAGTCATTGATTCTGGCGGTTCCCGAGGCAATGAATCACAAGGATTGGAAGGCATACGGAGATCTGTTCGCGGAGGACGCATGCAAAAATCGTTGTTGATGATGTTTACCGCCGTTTCGTTACTCTGTGCGGCGCAGACGCCAGCAGGAAGCACCGACATGCAGGCGGAGCAACAAGTGCGCCAAGCCAGCGACGAGGAGGTGCAGGCGTTCCTCCATAACGACCCAAAGACGATGGCCCGACTCTGGTCTGACGATTTCGTCGTCACCAATCCCCTGAACAAGTTCGTGAACAAGCAACAGGTACTCGGGATGGCGGAGTCGGGATTTCTGGTAATTACTTCTTACGACCGCCGCATCGAATACGCCCGTGTGTACGGCAACACGGTCATTCTCGCGGGCAGCGAAACTGTCGTCTGGGGCGGCAGGATGCCGAATGCCGGGAAAACCGAACAACTCCGGTTTACTGCGATCTGGATGAAACAGCAGGGCCGCTGGCAAGAGGTTTGCCGCCACGCGAACATCGTCGCGCAGCCGTAGGTTTCAATAGGGGGCGGAACGCAAGAATCAGCAGAGCGACGCTTTAACATCTCAATAGCTCTTGAAGCAGCCCTGCTGAACATGACATTGGAGGGAATATGCCCGCTATCGAACGCCGTTGGTTCATGGGAACGCTTCTAGCTGCACTCCCGAGTCTCTCGCTGTGTGATCGCGCACTCGCAGATTCGACACAAGCGGGCGTCAAAGTTCCTGCGGACGGTGATCGTTTTGGCAAGTCGCGATCCATCGGCTTCAACTCAACGACGTTCAAAGTGGCTACCAGGGATACGCAGGGCGCATTGTTCATCATGGAACAGCACAGCACGAAACCGGGTGGGCCGCCGCTCCACTTGCAGCATGAGCAGGACGAATTTTGGTACGTAATTTCAGGAGAGTACATCTTTCAAATCGATTCCGAACGATACCGTGCCCAGTCAGGAGACTGCTTACTGGGGCCACGCAACATTCCTCATGCTTATGCGTTCGATGGGACATCGGGCGGAAGGATTCTCATTGGTTTCACGCCCGCTGGCCGAATGGAGGAGTACTTCGAGAGACCTCGGACGCCCGGTGTCTACGTCGCCGATGCGGCTCTTTACCGTGCGTATGGCATGGAGCTTCTTGGCCCGCCACTCTCATTGGATGACGCAAGGGGTAAGTCGGACAAGCGGAACAAATAAAGAGTCTCCACTGACGCTCCCAGTGACTTGGCTGGTTGGAAGGTATGCTGGCTGACCATCGGAAAGCGAAAATTCCGACGTTGAAAACAGGCCAATTCTTAGCGGCTTCGGCGAACGCCTTTTTGAAATCGTTGCAAGCGAGAATTCTTACCCACAAAATTACCCACAGCGAAAGGCTCCTACAGTCCTTTTCAGCGACTTGGCAGCCCCCGCGAGAATGTAAGTCGCTGATAATCCGTGTATGACTAGCCTGTCACGGCAGATGTCGCGAGTTCGAATCTCGTCGTCCCCGCCATTTCTTTCAAGCATTTGCGGAAAGTTTGTCTACGGACCAAAACGATCTCGGACACAAGCTTCCACACTGCCACTGTGTAACACCCGCTCTGAAGCTTACGCTAACAAAATTGCGCACGGTGGGACGTTGGCTATTGCACAGCAGCGGGCGCGCCATTTCTTGACGGCAGCGCGACGCTCCGTTAGCGTCAAAGGGTGCGGAGTGCCTTACCACTTCGTCGCGCGCAGTACGCGCAACACACCCGGGCGGGAGAACCCTGTGGCCAACGCCATCATTACTCTGACAACAGATTTCGGCACCGACGACCATCTGGTCGCCACGATGAAGGGAGTTATTCTCAAGATTAATCCGGAAGTAACCCTCGTCGACATCACGCATCACGTGACTCCCTTCGATTTGCTCGATGGCGCTCTGACTGTTGGCGCGGCCTATTCTTACTTTCCGCCAAAGACAATTCATGTCGTCATCGTAGATCCCGGAGTCGGGACAGAACGTCGACCACTTTTAGTTAGCGCACAAAATCAGTATTTTATTGCGCCGGACAATGGTGTGCTGTCGGTCATCTACGAACGCGAGCAAAGCAACCTCGTAGTGCGCCACGCAAGCGCGGAACATTATTATTTGCAGCCGCTCAGCAAAACATTTCACGGTCGCGATATCTTTGCGCCGGTCGCGGCGTGGCTCTCGAAAGGCTGGCAAACTCCAGCCATGGGAGAAGAAATCAATGATTACAAGCGCTTCGCTTTGCCTCGGCCGAAACCTGTCGATGGCGGCATCAAAGGAGTCGTGCTGCGCATCGACCCGTTTGGAAATTTGGTAACGAATTTCCGCGCCGATGATTTGCCGGCCGAATCCCAGAACGGCGGCGCCTTGAAATTGCAAGTAGGAACTCAGACGGTCAGCCGGCTGGTGGATACGTTTGCGAATGGCAAGGCCGGCGAACCGATCGCCTACTTTGGATCCAGTGGCTACGTGGAAATCGCAGTGAATAAGGGAAACGCCTCGAAAACATTGAGCGTGGGGCGCGGTGCGCCTGTGGTTCTCTCCACAAAGTAATTCCCTCCTCACGACGAGAAGGCTTGCAGCAGCTATTTGCGTCTCTTGCAGCCTCGCTTGCGGCCGTTCAGCGGCTGTGTTCGAGCGCGGCCATTTGCGACCTCGTACGCGGATCGAGCCAATCTCGCCAGGCATCCCCTAATAGATTGAATGCAAGCACCGCAGTCATAACTGCCAGAGCGGGGAAAATCACCAGGTGCGGCGCATCGAAAAGATGACTGCGCGCGTCGTTGAGCATGGAGCCCCAACTCGGCACCGGCGCGAGCACCCCAAGTCCAAGAAAACTGAGCGTTGATTCGGCGAGGATCGCCCCGGCCACGCCGATCGTCGCCTGAATGAGCACGGGCTGGAGAATATTTGGCAACAGGTGCCGCAACATGATGCGGCGATTTGAAGCCCCCAGAGACCGGACTGCCAGGATAAATTCCAATTCCTTTACTTTGAGAACCTGAGCGCGGGCAAGCCGTGCATAGCCGGCCCAGCCGGTTATAATCAAGGCCAGTATGACTTTGCCGATCCCTGGCCCAAAGAACGCCGCAAAGGCAATGGCCAGCAAGATTCCTGGAAACGACAAAAACGCGTTGATCAGCAAAAGATTTGCAAAGCGATCGAACCATCCGCCAAGAAAACCCGCGAGTAGACCGATCGCAAGACCAGTTGTGCCACATCCCAGCACGACGGAGACTGCGACGAACAGCGAAACGCGTGCGCCATAAATCGTTCGCGAGAGAGTGTCACGGCCCAGTTCGTCGGTGCCCATCCAGTGCGCGCGAGATGGAGATTCCAATCGCACCGAAAGATTTTGTGCGGCGGGATCGGCCGGCGCGATCCATGGTGCGAGCAATGCTGCGAGTATTAGCACTAGCGCTGCGGCAAATCCCGCCTTCGCAACAAAGCTTTGCCGGAGAAATTGCCAAAGCGGGGCCAAAGACATCATGAGAGCCGCACCCGCGGATCGATAACGGCATAGAGAACATCTGTCAGCAAATTCACAAGGACATAGGAAACAGCGATCACCAGGATGCAGCCCTGCAAAAGCGGATAATCACGCGCGGATATGGCCTGGACAGTTAGCCGGCCGATTCCAGGCCAGGAAAAAATCGTCTCCGTAACGATGGTCCCCGCCAGCAGCGTGCCGAATTGCAAGCCAAGAATCGTGATGATTGGGATGAGTGCGTTCCGAAAGGCATGACGGAACAAAACCGCGCCAGTCGACAGCCCTTTTGCACGGGCGGTCCGCACATAATCGCTCGAAAGCTCCTCAAGCATCGAACCACGAACCATACGAGTAAGGATCGCTGCGAGTGCGGCACCGAGAGTGGCGGCGGGGAGTATGTAGTTGCTCGGGCCGCCGCGTCCAGAGACAGGGAGCCAACCAAGCTCGATGGAAAAAAGAAGAATCAGAACCGGGCCGAGCGCGAAATTTGGCACGGCAAGGCCAAACAGCGTAAAGATGCCAACTGCACGATCGGCGGGATGGCCGCGGCGGAACGCCGCGAGCACCCCAGCTGGAATGGCGATGGCTCCGCAAACCAGAAGCGCCAGAAACGCCAGCGAAAGTGTTGCGGGATAGCGCTCGAAAATAATTCGCCGCACAGGTGCTTGAAATTTCAGCGACTCGCCAAGATCGCCATGCGCCAATCGCACCAAATAGCGGCCGTATTGAACGTAGATCGGCTGATCGAGGCCGAGTCCATGCCGTAATTGGGCGATCTGTCCCGGAGCGGCCCCCTCGCCGAGCATCTGCTCAACGGGATCACCTGGCACGATATGGATTAGGAGAAAAACAAGTGTGAGCACCAGCCAAAGAGCCGGGAGAGTGAGCAGGAATCGTTGAAGGAGGTGGCGGGCCATTCGTCAATTTGGCTTAGGAGTCCGTTGCAACGGCTTTTGCACTTTTCGCCGCCTTCTCTTCTTTCACGGTTGGTTCCACCGCAGGCGCTTCCTCCGCCGCCGGCCGCCGGCGCTGAATTTTTACACGCGCCACCCGGCGCCCATCCATCTCCACAACCGTGAAACGATACTGCCCATACTCAAAGCTCTCTCCGCCCCTCGGAATAAATCCGAGCTGGTCCAACACGAATCCGCCCACGGTGGCGTAAGCCGGATCTTCTGGCAACGTGATGTTGTACTGCGCATCCAGGTCGCGAACGTTCAACGCGGCATCAAAGATCACCGCGCCATCCGCCAGTGTCAATGGCCGTTCTATCACGTCGAACTCATCGTGAATCTCTCCGACCACTTGTTCCAAAATGTCTTCCAGCGTGACCAACCCGAGGATACTCCCGAACTCATCCACGACCATCGCCATGCCAATATGGCGCGTGCGAAGTTCCTGGAGCAGCTCGCTCGCGGGTTTTGTTTCCGGCACGATCAACACTTCACGCAGCACACGCCGCAGGTCGAAGGCAGGCGGAGGCAGGTTCTCTTCGACCCGCCGCTCGCGATCTAAAAGCGTCCAAAGCATGTCCTTGATGTGGACAAATCCGAGGATGTGATCGCCCGACCCACGGTACACGGGTATCCGCGAGCGCTGCGAGGTCGCAAAAACTCGCATGACTTCGTCCAGGTTCGCTTCAATGGGAAGCGTGTGCATATCGGGGCGAGGCACCATGATTTCTCGGACCTGTACCTGTCCGAGTTCGATGGCGCTGACGATGAACTTTTCTTCGCCGGGCGCCAGCAACCCTCGCTCGCGCGCCTGCTGGATCTGAATCTGCAGCTCTTCTGTCGAATGAGCCACCCCATAACCTAGCGGCGAGGACACACCCATCGCTTTTACTATCGCGCCGGAGATGCCGTCGAGTAAGTCAATCGCCCAGCGAAACGTGTGCAGAAACCACTGAAACGGCAGAGCCACGAGAAGCGCGACGCGCTCCGCCCGCGCGAGGCTAACGGTCTTTGGAACCAGTTCGCCAAGCACGACATGCATTGCGCTGAGCAATGCGAAAGCGACGCCCAAAGCAATGGCGTGTGCAAAAAGCAGCGTGCGCGTCCCCGCAGAACCGCGCCACAACTGCTGCAATGCATTGGCGAGCGTATTTTCTCCAAGCGCGCCGATCGCCAGGCTTGTTAGGGTCATCCCCACTTGCACCCCGGATACGACTCGGTGCAGATCCACCAGCAAGCGCTCCACCACCCGCGCCCGCAGATCACCTTTGGCCACAAGTTGCCGGACGCGCGAAAGCCGCACGGCAACAAGCGAATACTCTGCCGCGGCAAAAAAGCCGTTGAGGGCTACAAGCGCCAATACGCCGATCAGCCGAATGGCGAGCATTATTTGTCAGTTTTCCCCTAGCGGCATTGTAACAGTCCTGAAGTGGAGCGCGGGGCGCGGGTGCCTTCTCTACACACGCTTAATTGTGACGTAAACGTCCTCGCCGCTGAGCGCCAGCTTGACGCCGCCGTTCTGGGCAGCGCTATTCTCCAGCCGCTCCGCGAGAAGTTCGTTGCGCAGATAGGCCTCGTGCGCGGCGATGGCCTCGGCAATGCGCGGCGAGGCGGAATAGCTAACAGCAATCCGATCGGAAATGTCGAGGTTCAAGGCTTTCCGCTGGTCTTGCAACATGCGGTTGAAATCTCGCGCGAGCCCTTCCTGGAGCAACTCCGGGGTCATTCTTGTGTCGAGCGCCAGAAAAGTACCTTGTTCAAGGCCGCACTTAAGATTTTCAGGGCCTTCAAAACCAATGATGATCTCTTCTGGCGCAAGTTCGAAGATCTGGTCGGCAACTTTCAACGGGTAGGGCCCGCCTTTAAGTACATCTGCAGGATCAGCGTTGTCCAATGCCTCTCCGATAGCCTTCAAGTACCTGCCGGCTCGCGGCCCAATCTTTTTTGCGTCCGCCTTCAAGCGCGCTTTGACAAGCTTCTTTTCATCGTCGATCAACACAAGCTGCTTCACATTAGTTTCTTCCAGAATCTGCGCAACATAGTCTGCATTTTCCAGGACGCGCCTGTCCGCCGCATCCTTTGGCCGCACATAAAGCGTGCTCAGCGGCTGCCGAATCTTCACCTTGCTCTGCGTTCGCAGGCCAAGCGCAAGATTCTTGATGCGGATCACAGCCGCAATGCTTTGCTCCAGCGCTTCGTCAATGAGCGAGGCATTGACCTGCGGATACGGCGTCAGGTGAACGGATTCCGGCGCGGACGAATCGACTGTACGAACGAGATTCTGGTAGACATCCTCAGTCAAAAAAGGCAGCGCGGGGGCCATCACGCGTGTGACGGTCGTGAGCACCTCATAAAGCGTCTGATATGCGTCACCTTCGCTTTTCCAGAACCGCCGCCGTGAACGTCGCAAATACCAGTTGGAGAATTCTTCGTCGAAGGTCTGGAAGGCTTCGATCAGCTTGTAATGCTCGTAATTTTGAAAGGCGCTGTTAGCCTCCCCTACCAACCGCTGTAGCTTGCTCAAAACCCAGCGATCCAGTTCATTGGTCACCGAAAGCGCGGCACCACCGGGTTTCCAGCCATCGGCGCCGGCGTACAACACAAAAAAACTGTAGCAATTCCAAAAAGTCAGAAGTTTGCGCCGGGCATCGCCATCAATCGTCTGACCCACGTTGCCAGTGGGGTGTAAATCCGGGAAATTTAGATTCTGCGCCGTCTTCTGCTCCGTATAGATATAGCGCATGACTTCCGCGCCCAGCGCCTCGGCCGCTTCGTCAAACGCGATCGAGTTGCCCTTGGACTTATGCATCTCCTCGCCGCGCGCATCGCGAACCAGCGCGTGCCCCAGCAGCGCCTTGAAAGGAGCGCGTCCGTCAATCATCGCGCTCATCGCCAGCATCGAATAAAACCAATTGCGAAATTGTCCCGGAAAACTTTCGAGCACCAGGTCTGCTGGAAACCATTTCTCCCAATAAGCTCTATCCGTCGAGTAGCGCATCGTGCTGAACGGCACGATTCCCGCGTCCAGCCAGGGGTTTCCGACATCTTCAATTCGCGTGGATAAGCCACCGCACTTTTCACAACGAATCTTCACCGCGTCAATGTACGGCCGGTGCGGCGAATTGCCTTCGAACGTTTCCCATCCTTCGGCTGCTTTTTCCTTCAGCTCTTCTTTGCTGCCGATCACCACAAAATGGCTGCAATCCCCGCAAACCCAAATCGGCAGCGCAAGTCCCCAGAAGCGTTTCTTCGAAATCATCCAATCGCTCATATTGCGTAGCCAGTCTTGCTCGCGAGCTTCGCCTTCTGCCGGAATCCACTTGATGCCCGGCACGACGCGCTGTATGCGGTCGCGCCAATCCATGCGAATAAACCACTCATCGACTGGGCGAAAAACAAGCTCTTCCTTGCACCGCCAGCAATGCGGATACACGTGCGGATATTTCTCGCGTGCCACCAGCATGCCGCTCATCTTTAATGCGGCGATAATGTCGTCCGCGACTTCATTGGCGTTACGCTTTGTAAATTGGCCGAACCCATCAAGGAAAACAGAGCTGTCGTCCAGAGGCGCGATGAACGGTATCCCGTTCTCTTTGCCAAGCTGCTGGTCTTCCGCTCCGCAACCAGGCGCGATGTGTACCAATCCGGTGCCCTCTGCTTCGCTAATCTCCTTCCACGCAATCACGCGATGAGCTTCCGCAGCCGACTTCCCTCCGCCAGTTTCGCCATAAGGAAAAACGCCGCCTGGACTTTTTTGTGCCGGCAGTTCATCGAACGGACCCTGATAAGTAAGCCCAACCAGCTCCTTGCCCGGCAATTCTTCGACGACCTCAACCCCGCCGCTGCCCTTCAAAATCATGCGAATCGACGGCAGCTTGTGCGTCTCGTGCTTCCCTTCCACCTGTAAGTCCTGTACGCGTTCGTGCTCGAAGTTTCCCTTGGCAACGTAATAGAACCAATTGCCATGCTTGACCTTCAAGTACGTTAGCTCCGGATTCACGGCAACTGCGACGTTCGAGGTAAGCGTCCATGGAGTCGTCGTCCATATCAGCAGCGCAGTTCTTTCCTGCCCCCTGATCGGAAAGCGCACAAACACCGACGTATGCGTCGTGATGCGCCGCCCCTCGGCCACTTCCATTTGCGAAAGCCCCGTCCCGCATCTCCCGCACCAGGGCATCACGTCGTGCCCGCGGTAAATGAAACCTTCGGCGTGGCACTTCTTCAAAAAAGACCAGATTGTGTAATTGTTTTCGTCGGAAAACGTAAAATAGCTTCCGCCATACTCCGCGGACCCCAGCTTCCGCACAATTTCGCTGGCGCGCGCTGTCTCCGTAAGGCCGCTAGGCAGCGTCACGGTAAGAACCCGATCCCCGTCCGCCAGCGCATCGCGCAAAGCAATCAGCACTTTGGGATCATCCCAATCGCACCAGTACCCCAAACGAATCGACTGCTCCGTCTGCCGCGCCGCATACGTCAGCACGCGCTCCTTGCACGCCCGCACAAAGTTCTCAATTCCATACTCGCGAATCTCGCGCTTGGTCTTGAGTCCAAGGCTCTTCTCGACTTCCACTTCAACCCATAACCCCTGGCAATCGAATCCGTTTTGATTTCGCAGCGCGCATCCGCGCATCGCGTTGTACCGCTGGTACATATCTTTCAACGAGCGACCCCATGCGTGATGCACGCCCATCGGATTGTTCGCCGTGATCGGTCCATCGAGAAACGACCACCGCGGCCCGTTGGCCGTTTGCTTGCGCAGTTTTTTGAAGATTTGATTCTCTTCCCAGAAGCGCAGAATCTCTCGCTCCATCGCGGGAAAATCGGGGACTCTTGGCACTGGTTTGTACATGCTCATAGTTGGTATCAAACTAGATTATCACAGCCCACAAGCTTGCCCGCGCGGTTGCGCCCGTTGGCAGCCTCCACTAAACTCAAGTTTTACCAGCAGCACTCGGGAGACTGCTTGCGGACTATCCTTCGTATCATCCTCTGGACGTTGGCAGTTCTCTTGATCGTATTTGGCGGCCTTGCGTGGTGGTTCACCTACCGGCCACTTCCTCAAATTGACGGCTCCATTTCCCTTCCCGGCCTCCAGAAAGAAGTCAGTGTGGACCGCGACAATTGGGGCGTCCCCCACATCCGCGCCTCCTCGCTCGAAGATGCCGTTGAAGCCCAGGGCTACGCCATGGCCCAGGACCGTCTCTGGCAAATGGACTTGCTGCGCCGTGCCTCCCGCGGTCAGCTCTCAGAAATCGTTGGCCCCCTCGCCCTCAAATCAGACAGGCAGTTCCGCACCTTCGGCTTCTCCCGCGCCGCCGAACGCGACTTCGCCGCCATGGAAAATGACTCGCGTACCCTGATGGAAGCCTATGCCCGCGGCGTGAATCGCTTCATCGACCAGCATCAGAAGAGTTTGCCGCTCGAATTCTCTCTCCTGAACTACAAACCGCAGCCGTGGAAACCCACCGACTCGCTCGTCATCGCTGGCTACATGTACCAAACGTTGACCGACACTTGGGAGCGAGAGCTGGATCGCGCGAGAGTGGAAGCGCGCGTCGGCAACGACCGTTCGAAAGATTTATTTTCGGAAGATTCGCCCATGGATCATTTTGTCATCGGCAACCCGAAAGTGCCAGATGACGGCTCGAAAACGTCTCGCGCCGTTCGTCACCGTAGCAAGGAGGACGACGATGATAGTCCCGCCGACACCGTCCTCAAGGCCGCCGAGCATGACGATCAAAGCGTTCCCACGCCTGAAAGTCCTGCGGACCTGACTTCTGTCCTTTGGCCTTCCTTCCGGAACTATCTCGAACAAACGCAAAGTGAAATCCGGCGCGGCCTCGGCAGCAACGATTGGGTCGTCAGCGGCGCGCACACCGCAACTGGCAAGCCCATCTTGGCCAATGACACCCATCTCGAACTTTCCATTCCGCCCATCTGGTACGAAATTCATCTCACGGCTCCGGGCTACAACGCCAAGGGTTTCACACTTCCCGGGGCGCCTCTGATCGTTATCGGCCACAACGACCGCATCGCCTGGGGCTTCACAAATAACGGCGCTGATGTGCAGGACCTCTATATCGAGACGTTCAATCCCGCCGCCCCGGACGAATATCGAGTGAACGGCGCGTGGGTCAAAGCGCAAATTTTCGACGAAGTGATTCACGTCAAAGGGCAGCCTGACGAGCACCTCAAAGTCGTCGTCACTCGCCACGGGCCAGTCGTCCGCGAAGAAGCTGGCATATCCTACGCACTCCGCTGGACCGCCCTCGAACCAGGTGGCCTCGGCAACACGTACAACTGGCTGTCCAAGGCCCAAGACTGGGATGAATTTCGCGAAGTCATGAAAAAAGTTTGGGGCCCAGGACAAAATGCTGTCTACGCCGACGTCGAAGGCAACATCGGCTACATCATGGCCGCGCGCGTGCCCATTCGAAAAAAGGGCCACGGCGAAGTCCCCGTTCCCGGCGATACGGACGATTACGAGTGGACCGGCTACATTCCCTTCGACCAGCTTCCCCAAGCCCTGAATCCGGGCAGCGGCATCATCGTCACCGCGAACGCGCGTGTCGTTGGTCCAAACTACAAACCATATCTGACCGACCGCTGGGAAGAGCCTTATCGCACCGCGCGCATCTACAACCTTCTGCATGAAAAGTACGGTCTCCGCCCCATCGACATGCTCCAGGTCGAAACGGACACTTACAGCTATCCCCACGTCTTTCTCGCGGATCAACTTCTCGCGTCGGCAAAAACGGTTCAGCCCAAAGATCCTCGCGCCCAAACGCTCGTCAAAAGCTTGCAAGACTGGAACGGAATCGCCGACGCCGATTCTCCGTTAGTTTCCTTCCTCGAAATGACCCGCCGCGCCTCATTGGAACTAATCCTCAAGCCCTATCTCGGAAATGACACGAACCTCTACAGATGGCGGAGTATGGTGTTCCTACAAAAAATACTAACGGACCGTCCCGCAAAATGGCTGCCACCGGCATACAAAAGTTACGACGAACTATTAGCCGCCGCCGCCGACCGCGCCGTCTCCATGCTCGCAGAAGCGACAAAGAGCGACCGAATCTCAGCCTGGAAGTGGAAGGAATTGGACGCTCTCGACATGCTCCATCCGCTCGGCCGCCAGGGTTTTCTCAAATGGTTCCTCAGCATTTCTGGCAAACCGCAATCGGGCACCCTCTTCAGCGTCCGCGCCGCCACAACTCACCACGGACCTTCCATGCGTTTCATCGCGAATCTCGCCAATTGGGATGACTCGATCATGTTGATTCCTGCGGGCGAATCCGGCCAACCGGGCAGTGGTCACTACACCGATCAATTTTCTTATTGGTATGAAGGCGAACCCATTGTCACGCCCTTCAGCGATGGCGCGGAAGAAAAAGCGCGCAAGCACACGCTCAAGTTGAATCCCTCTCCGTGATTCGCAACGATTCCCTCCGAACATGCCCGAACTCCCCGAAGTTGAAGCTGTCGCCCGGACGCTCCGCCCCTTGGTCGAGCGTCGTCGCATCCGTTGCGTTCACGTGCTCCACGCCATCGCCACAAAACCGCAAAACCCGGCGCATCTCGCACGCATGGCGGAGCGCCAGCAAATTCGCTCCGTCCAAAGAAGGGGCAAGTACCTTTGGCTCGAGCTACCGCGCGGGATAATCACGCTCCACTTCAAGCTCGATGGCCAGCTTCTCTGGTTTGCGAGTGCCGCCAAGATGCTTGAAGTCGCTAATCAACATGGCTCTGGCGTCCACGTCGACGTTGCCTTCGAACTCGACAAAGGCGTTATCGCCTTCGCGGACATGCGCCACTTCGGCCGCGTTCACACCTGGGAATCAGTGCAATCCTGTCCCGCCCTGGCTGCCCTTGGCACCGACGCCTTGTCCCCCGATTTCACGCCTTCCCTGTTCAGGAATCTTCTCGCGGCCTCCAGGCGCCCCCTCAAGGAATTTCTCCTGGATCAATCTCGCGTCGCCGGCGTGGGCAACATCTATTCCTGCGAATCGCTCTGGCACGCCCGGCTGGACCCGCGGCGCCGCGCGAATACCCTAAGTCCCGCGCATGCCCACCGTCTCCACAAAGCGATTGTTTCCGTTCTCGCGCGTGCCTTAGAATGCTGTTTGCATCCTGCGCCCGACTTTCGCGATCCGGAGTGGTGGTTCCAGGGCCTTGAAAAAGTTCTTCGCGTCTACGGCCGCGAAGGAAAACATTGCCGCCGCTGTGGTCGGGAACTCAAACGCATTGCGCAAGGCGGCCGTTCCACTTATTTTTGTGCATACTGTCAGAAATAGTTTCCCAGGAAGAAGGCTCCTCGCGTGAATTCACCGGTCCCCAAAAAGCCCGAGCCGCCCAAGAAGCCCGATTTTGAGCGCTCCCTCGCGCGTCTCGAAGAAGTCGTCCGCCGCCTCGAAAGCCCACAACTTTCGCTCGATGACGCCATGAAACTTTTCGAAGAAGGCGTCGCCCTGTCCCGTGAATGCCAGAAGCAGCTCGAAGAGGCCGAAGGCCGCGTCGAAATTCTCCTGAAAAAAGCCGACGGAAAACTCGCCGCCGAACCCTTCGATCCAGAAGGCGAGAGCGAATCGTGATCCTCTCGAATCTCCTCCGGGGAACGCCCATCTCCAGATTGGCCTCGTTCTTCTATCTCCCACGCGCCCGTTTCTGCAAAAAATGATACTTCCACCGTTTTTCGAAGAAGATCGCCTGGTCGTGGACGCCTCGCTCGACCGTCTCATGCCCTCTGTGATGGCTCAACCTCCGGCGATCCACCAGACCATGCGTTACAGTGTTTTCGCTGGCGGGAAGCGCATTCGTCCCATTCTCTGCCTCGAAACAGCTCGCATCTTCGATCCAGACGTCGCTCCAGTTCTCTACCCCGCCTGCGCCATCGAGTTCATCCACACCTATTCCCTCATCCACGACGATCTCCCCGCACTCGACAACGATGATCTTCGCCGCGGCAAGCCCACTTGCCACAAAAAATTCGGCGAAGCCGCTGCCATTCTCGCGGGCGATGCTCTTCTGACCCTCGCCTTCGAAACCATCGCAGCCGCTCCCGTCGAAGCCGCTCGTCGCGTCGCCATGCTCACGGAAATCTCCTCCGCCGCCGGTACCGTCAACGGTATGGTTGGCGGCCAGGTTGCCGATCTCGAAGCCGAAGGCCAGCCCATCAATCCGTCCACGCTCGAGTACATTCATCGCTCCAAGACCGCCGCCCTTATTCGTGCGTCGATCTCCTCAGGCGCCCTCTGCGCTGGCGCTGCCTCCGAAGACATCGCGCGCCTAAGAAATTTCGGCGAATCCATTGGCCTGCTCTTTCAAATCACCGACGACATTCTTGACGTCGAAGAATCCTCCGCCGCCCTTGGAAAAACCGCCGGAAAAGATGTCGCCCAGCAAAAAGCCACCTACCCCGCCGTCTACGGTCTCGAACGTTCCCATCAAATCGCCAATGAACTCGCTGCCAAATCCGTCGCCGAGTTGGCCCCATACCAGGAACGCGCTTCGCGCCTCCGCGAAATCGCCGACTACCTCGTCCAGCGCCGCGCTTGATCGGATCGCCGCCTCATGAACTCCAAACCGGATCGCAAACGTCTCGACACCCTTCTCGTTGAGCGCGGCCTTGCTGCATCGCTACAAAAAGCCCAAGCCACCATCCTCGCCGGCGAAGTCTTCGTAAACGGCCACCCCGTCAACAAAGCTGGCACTCCGGTTTCCGTTGATGCGCGCCTCGAGTTAAAAAGCCGCCACCTCAAATTCGCCAGCCGCGGCGGCCTAAAACTCGAAGGCGCGCTCGAAGTTCTGGCAGTTAGTCCTGCAGGGCAAATTTGTCTCGACATCGGCGCTTCCAACGGCGGTTTCACGGACTGCCTCCTCCAGCTCGGCGCGGCCCGCGTCTACGCCGTCGACGTCAACGTCGCTCAACTCGATTGGAAGCTTCAAAAGGATCCTCGCGTCACCGCCATCGAACGCAACGCGCGCGAGCTAGTCCCGGAAGATCTTCCCGAATCCGTCGATCTCGTCGTCATCGACGTCTCTTTCATCTCGGTTTGCAAAATTCTCTCGCCTGCTTCTCACTGCGCAAAAGCGGCCGCAGATTACCTGATTCTGATCAAGCCGCAGTTCGAGCTGCGCCGCGACGAGATCGGCGAAGGCGGAATCGTCCAGGATGTCCGCCTGCACGAAAAAGCCATTGCAAGAGTTCAGAAAGCTGCCGAAGCCGCTGGCTTGTCCTGCGTAAAAGTTTGTCCAAGCCGCCTGACCGGCGCTGAAGGCAATCAGGAGTATTTTCTGCACGCTCGCAAGGGAGTCCTGAAGTAGAATCCCTAACAAGTATGCAGCCTGCTCAAGTTTTCAAAACCATCGGCGTCATCTCCCGTCCTCGCCGCCCCAATCTTTTCGAGGTCGTCCCGCCGCTTCTCCAGTGGCTTGAATCCCGCAACCTGCATGTCCTCTACGACGAAGAAACCGCCTCCGCTCTCCCCAATCCGTCGCAAGCACTCACTCGCGAACAACTTGCTGACCAGTCGGACATCCTCCTCGTTTTGGGCGGCGACGGCACCCTCTTGGCCGCCGCCCGCGTAGCCGCCTCTCGCTGCATCCCCATCCTTCCGATCAACCTCGGCAGTCTCGGCTTTCTCACCAGCTTCACCGTCGAAGAGCTCTACCCCGCCCTCGAAGTAACTCTCGCCGGCCGCTCCTCCATGAGCGAGCGCGTCATGCTTCAGGTCGAGCTCCTGCGCGGAAGCGCGGTCCACGATTGCCAGCACGTCCTCAACGACGCTGTAGTCAATAAAAGCGCCCTCGCCCGTATGATCGAGCTCGAACTTTCCATCGACGGCGATTTTGTCTGCCGTTACCGAGCTGACGGCCTCGTCCTCGCCACTCCCACCGGCTCGACCGCCTATTCCCTCTCTGCCGGCGGCCCCATCGTTCATCCCTCCGTCGAAGCCTTCGTCATCACTCCCATTTGCCCGCACACGCTCACGGACCGCCCCGTCGTCGTTCGCGACTCCTCCTCCATCGAAGTCACCCTCTCAGGTAACGCCGAATCCGTCTTCCTCACCCTGGACGGCCAGATGGGCATCCCCATGCAGTCCGAAGACCGCATCCGCATCACCCGTTCTCCTCAATGCCTTAAGCTTATCCAGCCACCCCGCAAATCCTATTTCGAAATCCTCCGCAGCAAACTAAAATGGGGCGAAATGTAGCCTCCGTTTCTCATTTTTGTGTACCGCGATGGGTGCGTCCCCGACGGCAAGTGCGAGAGCATCGCCCGCGGCAAAGTATGGATCGACGCGTGGGATTCGTCGGACACAGGAGGCATGCCGCCAAAGCGCATCTCTGGCAAGTACGAAATCGACTTGAGCGGCAAATACCTCGAAGGCCGCTTCGTCGCAAAAGAGCACTCCAGCAAACACCCGCTGCGGTTGTGCATGTGATAAGTCCAGGTAAACGCCGCAACCGTCCAAGTGGATTTTCAAGTTACCGGTAAGGCTAATCGGGACTTGACTGCGCAAAGGCGTCGATGTCGGTTCAGATACCACGTTTCTACTGTCCTGAATATACGCCTATCACTTGCTTTAGTATTTTGGGTAATGACCCGAAGGTCTAAGTACGCAATTTCCAGTCTTGCAGCCGTCACCCTTTTCATGTTGTTGTACGTTCACGGCTGCGAACACGAGGAAAACGCATCCATCGCCTTCCCGCCACCTGTTGGAAACGTAGAGTTCCATAGTTTCTGGGGCTTCGAATGGGTCACCAGTCCGAGTCAAGAGATATATATTCGCCTTCAACAGCAGTCCGACCTCAAGCAGTTGATTGACCTCCGCATCTTCGGCAATTTCCAACCGGATATGTCTGACAAAGAGGTGCTTGCCCGATTTGGCGAACCTAGCCAGACCCGGACCGACAATTTTGGGGGCACTTGGTCTAAATACACGACGCCGCTTGGATACGTAGAAATCGGAGTAGACCGGCGAACGTCGCCAACTGACGACGATGATAAAATCCCGGTGCCCGGCAGACGTTCTCTGCAAGCCTTCACGGACAAGCCTCCGGATGCAATCATCCGACCGCCGCTGCTCGACGTGATGCGTCAGGCTGCCACGATGACTCCACGTGCAGATGAACGCGAATTCAGCATCTTCGATTCGCAGCATGGGCTGATTTTGGGCATGTGGATGAAGGATGGGCGAATCGAGCGAATGGAGTTGTTCAAGCCTATCGATAGATAAGATGCCCTCAACTCCTGGCAGCGCTAACCGGAAACTTGGGCACTACCAGGATCGAACGAACTCCATGATAAAGTTCCCTCAACAATTATGCGCGGCATTCTTTTACTCGCTGTACTCAGCATAAAGAGTAGCTATTGTCGGGAAGAAGGAACCCCCTTGGAAAGCGCGAACGATATTCCCGATACTCTCCAATGGTGGTTTGGGGAGAGCGGGTGTTGGCGAATACGCACTTATGCCTTGGACCATGACGTCCATGCATTTCAGATAGGAAATTCCCTGCAAACAACGCTGGAACTCGCCAAGAAGAACAATCGGGACAATTACGGAGACACAATCGCGGCGCAGCATGTGATCCATTTTGTGGATTGCGCCAATCGGGGAGAGTTGGAGGCTGAATTTGGGCGTATTGGTTTGGTGCCCCGACTTCAATTTGACCTCAGTCGTTTCGTATTTTGGACGCCAGATGACGCGGTGTATTCGACCAAATCCTCGCCGAAGAAGCAGAGTTGCCCATGACCGAACGTGTAGTGCCTGGTAAACGCGCTAACCGGTAAAGTGGATTTTCAAGTCACCGCCAAGCCGACTCACTTTGAGTTGACGGGCATTGACCGACTGACGGTATTCTCTTGGGGTGCAGAATACGAAAACTGGGCTTAGAAAACTCGGTGCCGTAATCTATCTCGAACAGGGCATCTCACCTCTTTCAGTCGAGGATTTCCTTTTAGACTTTTACCGCAGATGGCCGCAAACCAAATGCGAAAAAGTGGAGGAAGCGGACGGCTGCACGTATTTGAAAATTGGGACCTGCGACGTCGTTGTTCAACTCCGCCGCGTGAGTGTTCCCGATTCCGTAACCAATTCCATTCTCGACACCACGCTGCACTGGCCCGGAGCAAAAGAGGATTTGGCAAGACATGAAGCACACATCGCCGTGGCCGCCTCCATCCAGACGGGTGACACCGTGTTTCTGGCTTCCGTCTTGACAAGAACGGTGGTGAGTTTACTCACGGTTACCAATTCCCTGTATATATGTTGGCTAAACGGCCCCGCGCTATCACTGAAGGACGATTTTGTCGATATTGCAAGCGAACTGTTGGAACTAGGGCAGCCGCCCTTTCTCCTTTGGGTTGGCATTGGGTGGAAGCCCGAAGGTGGCCTCATTTATACAAAGGGAATGGCACAGTTTGGAGTGCACGAGATTTTTCTGGCGAAACAAGCCCGTCTATCAGATGAAATCGTGACTTATTTACACGACCTCGTCAGAGAGGTTTTGGCCTCCGAAAGAACTCTCGCTGTTGGAGAAACGCTAGAAGGCCCGGACTGCTTTTTCAAGATTGATAAATTGCAGGGACTTGACTCAAATAAAAGTGCATTATTCCTGGTCCCGACCCAACCAAATTAATTGCCAGAGGTCGTCAAGTCCTGATTAACGCGCAAATCGGAAAAGTGGGTCCCGGACCCAAGTCACCGGCACGACTTACCGGGAGCTGGCACTCAGGGATTCATGGAAACCTTCTAATCGGGACTTGGAGCTAACGAAGAGTCTTCGCAAGCTGTGGAAGATCGGCATATTAAGCGCGCATCTTCTGTAACAATGGCTACAAACTCGCTCGCCTCACTGCGGGCTTCCTATGGGAGCTTTACTTTGGCGGCGAAGGCGCCGGCAATGGCGACGTAGCCTGCGGCGTTGGGATGAATGTCGGGGCCGATGGGCGCAGGTGCGGCCATGTAGGTCCATGACAGGATGATGAAGACGTTTACGGGGACGTTTTCGCCGGGGACGGGAAGGAAATTGTAGGTGCGGAAGGCTTGTGCGACGTCGGCGACGGGGACGGCGAAGGCGTGATAAATGGCGCCTAGCAGGACGTTAAAGTCGGTGGCGGCGGCGAGGGATTTGAGAGCGATGGATTGGCCGGCGGAGCCAAGTTCCCAGGCGGCCAGGAATGGATCGTAATAGTTCATGGCGACGATGGGGGTGTGCGGGCCGGCGGCCTGGCGGAGTTCGCGGAGAATCCAGGGAAGGTTGGCGCCGACAGTGGAGAAACCGGATTCAATGCAGGACTTATCGATTCCGGTGGTACTAACGCAGCCGTCGACGTCGTTGGCTCCGATATCGAGTGTGACGAGAGCGACGTGGCCCTGGTGAGCTTGAAGAAAGGCGACGGCGGCGTCGAGTTGGCTGCTACCTGCGGGATAGTTAGGACAAAGGGGGGCGCCACCATGGACCATGGTAAAGGTGTTCTCGCCGACGCAGCCGAGTTTGGTAAGAGCAAGGCCGGGGATTTGCGGACTATAGAGGGCGAAAAGGTCGTCGGCGTAACCTTGTGTGTACGGGGGGCCGGAGATGGGCTCATAGCCGACGGCGAGGGAATCGCCGAGGGCGACATAATAACTTTGGGCAGCAGCTGTTTGGGTGAGCGTCAGCCCACACAGCAGCAAAAATATGCTCAGGCTAACCAATCGAATTCGCATGTAGGCCTCCTAGGACACAGAGGGAATGCGGGGAAATTCCGGTTCGTGCCCCTTGATCGGCGCATACTAACCTTCTCGGGTTTCCGATGCAACGAATTTGCTATTGAACAGTCTTCTCGAATCACACGGCTCTGCGCCCAGGTCCCGATTAACGCTGCCTGTTCAACCGGTAAAGTGGATTTTCAAGTTACCGGTAACGCGACAAACCAGGCAAGTGGAACCACTTCCGTGTTGCCCATTGCTCGGAAGCAATCCGGCCAGGTTTCAACGCTCTTGCGTGCTCCCCTGTGCATTTTGACAGTTAACGGGGCGACACGGTGCTCATATAAACCCCCGAGCGGAGGAGGGTGGCCATGCAGCATTCACAATTAAGGGATGGAAGAGATCGATTTGACCGCAGGGCCTTTTGCAAGGCTGCTGGCGCTGCGACCGCTGTCGGTGTGGTAGAGGCGAGCCTGGGAAGCGCGTTGGCCTACGCAGACCTTACCAAGGAGCAGCGTGACAAGATGACGCCGGATGAAATCATCCAGCAGATGAAAGCTGGCAACGAACGCTTCCGGTCGGGCAAACCGCAACATCGCGATCTCATGCGCGAAGCTAAGGCGACTGCGAAAGGACAGTATCCTGCCGCGATTGTCTTCAGTTGTGTTGACTCGCGAGCACCCGCCGAGTTGATTCTCGACTTTGGTATCGGCGATATCTTCAGCGGTCGTATTGCGGGCAACGTTGCTGACGAGGATGCATTGGGCAGCATGGAATTCGCTTGCAAGGTGGCAGGCTCGAAAGTCGTGCTTGTCATGGGCCATACCGGCTGCGGCGCTATCAAGGGTGCTATTGACGAGGTGCAGCTTGGCAATCTGACGGTATTGTTGGCAAAGATCCGTCCGGCGGTTGAAGCCACTCAGTCCACGGGGGAGCGCTCGGCCAAAAACTACGCGTTTGTAGACGCAGTAGGGCGAAAGAACGTGTCACTGACTATCGCCAACATTCGGGAAAAGAGCCCTGTGCTTCGGGACCTTGAATCCAGCGGCAGCATAAAGATTGCAGGTTCGATGTACAACCTCGAAACGGGAATCGTTGAGTTCCTCCCGTAGGGGATGAACTTCAGCTGGGAGTGCCATCCGGCCCACACGGAGAATTCGTCGTTGAGCGTCTCCAGCCCGCAAGTGCCTAGCAAACGCGCTAACCGGTAAAGTCAAGTACTGGAAACCAAGTTACCCGTGACGCGACAAATCACGAGTTAGGGCGCTCCTCGACCCACGATGATACATTGTGTTCATGACCGGGAGCATACTGGGTTGGTCTACGATTGATGTGTTGATATTGATTCCGCTGCTCCCAGCAGCCCCCCTAGTAATTCTTTGGTGGCTTCCTTGGGACCGTCTAATACCTTGGGACGAACTACCAAAGTCTTTGCTCGGGCCATATTTCTTATATGGAGCATTTGCCGCTTGGCACTTCAAATGGCCGTTTTGGTTGGAGGCCATCCTGGTCGTAGTGGGTGCGGTCCTTTCGATAGTCACCCTTATGGACCGGCTCAAAAAGTGGAAGCAAACTGACCGTGTCGGATAGGCTGGAAGGAAAGGTGGCCCGCAGTGTCCGGTGATCCGACTTCCCCTTTGTTTCTACTCCATCTGGCGACATAGATGCAAAGATAACAACATGTCTCCGGCAAGATTCAGCTTAGCGATGGGCAACCTCTACCTCGCCGCTGTCACTGTGCTCGCACTAACAGCAGCGGCCCAGAAATCTTCAATTCCGGCCCCCATATATCGTGAAGACCTGCATCCATCTGGCTACCCACAAAAATTGCCGCACCAATCGCTTGGCGATTACACGGACTTGGCCTTTCTGTCAGACGATCTCATCCTCGTTAGCTTAAATGTGCGATCCTTTGCCAATTCTGTCGAGCCGCTCAATAGTGATCAGCCTCCGTCAAAACTCTTGTTGTTTGACATTGCCCAAAAAGCTCTAGTGAGAAGCTCTGAGCGAACGGTCGAAAAGTCCATGGGTTCAGTCCGTGCCACACACGATGGTCACTTCATTGTCCTCGATAAGTCTGGAATCAAAATTTGTTCTAAGAAGCTAGAATGCGATCCGCCAACCCCGATTGCTGGCGAGGGTCCGATATTTGTATCTCCGAGAGGATTAAGAATCATGGTCGGTGGCAACGGCCAGAACGAGCAGGAGTTGTTGGACGCAGATACATTGAGAGCCCTGAATCACTTTGCCTTTGGTCAAGCCGCGATGCCAGGGGACACTGCTGTGCTTGCGACCCGGGGGCACCAGCTCTATTTGTTGCAAGACGATGCGCCCGATAAACTTCTTACCTTCCCCGGCGGCGGATTGCGGCTAAATGCACAATTTCTTAGCGACGATGTTTTCGTAACCTACGAAAATGACCGGACTTTGGTTGGCGCTGACCTCGATAGCGCGGTCAAATATCGCATTTCGATTCTGCCTCAATGGAGTGGAACTGACATAGTTCCCGCAGCCTCTGGGTCTCGATTTTGCATTCATCAGAATGCGTACAAAGTTTGGGGCTCCAAGCTGAGCGTCTCAGACGAACACCGAATCCGTGATGTAGATATCTATCGGATCTTCGATACGCACTCTGGCAAAGAGCTTTTTCATTTTGAGTGGGACCCGAGGCCCTATATAAGCACTCTTGGGGCACCTGCTATCTCACCCACTGGGAATAGACTCGCCGTCATTCGCAGCGGCTATCTTGAGATATTCGAACTCCCCTGAAATTCGATGGCTCTGCCGGAGAAGTTTTAGTTCTTTCCAGCAATATGAGGCAAACTGAGGATATTCAAACAACTGATGGCAAGTGCCTGGTAAACGCGGAAACCGGTAAAGTCAAGTACTGGGAGCCAAGTTTGCCGTTTTCGCGACTAATCGGGACTTAAGTCTGATAGGACGACACAGCAGTCTTACAAGCCATCAGGGCTTGGCAGCTTCGGAGGCGTGAAAAGAGACTACGCGCCACTTCCCAGTCTCTCGCACGTAAGTCTTTGTAAATCGCCAATCATCTGAGACTTCGGTGCCGTTCAGAGTCCGCGTTCGCTGAAGGCGTCCGGTCACCACCGCTGCATCTCCGTAGACGCGGACGCGCAAATTCGAAGTTTCATAGTGCAGGAACTTCATGCGGCCGGAACGAGCAAAGCCGAGGACCTCGGCCTTGGTCATGACCGGCATTTTGGGAACCGCAACCTCCAGGTCATCTGCCCAGAGAGCCTCCAGAGCGTTTGAATCTCCCTGCTCATGTGCTTGATTCCACACAGTCTCCAGACGCTCTAGCTCCTTCACGTCCGCATCATGCGCAGACTGACCATGGCTGGAAGCAGCTGCTAGTGAAATTGTGAGCGCCAGAGCTGCGACGGATGATGGGATTTTCAAGCAACACGACCTTAACCCGGCAACTTGCTGCCGATTTCCACTTGAGCGGGAGTCTACCACACGTCAAGTCCTGACAGCGCTCATCGTAGAAGTGAAATCGGCCCGACGTTCAATGGCCGGTTACCCGTGGCGATCGGATGAGTCAAATCTCATTCCAAAAGGCGCAACTCCGAAGCAGCCTCTGGAGTTCCGAACGCGCTCCACGCCAGCGAGATAGTCCTATTTTTTTCTTGACATAAGAATTACCATAGCGGCATAATTCTTCCCGATACAAATGCGCCCCGGTTCTGCCGGGGCGCATTTATTTTGGTACCTCTTCGTACCGCCGGCATCCTTGCCGGCGTCTTGTTCCCCAAAATCTAAATCCATCTCTAAAGGAGACTTCCATGTCTACTCAGTCTGTCGACCGCTTTGCGGTCGCAAGTGAAAACAACCACTTCCCGGTCACGCAAGAAAATCATCCTCCGGCCTCTACTCCGCAACCACCTCGCTCCGCCACTTCCCTCTACCGAGACCGCTCCTCTCTCTGCACCTTCACCTTCTCGGACGGCCGCCATTGCCGCGCCCCGCTCTCTCCCTCCGGCCACCCTTCTTTCTGCCGCTTTCACGCCAAGAAAGACGCTCAGGCCCGCGCCGCCGACGAACTCGGCCGAGACGTATCTTATTTCTTCTCGGGCGCTTACCTCTCTGCCGGCGACCTAAGCGCCGCTCTCGGCCGCCTTTTCGCTGCCGTAGCCGCCGGTAACGTCAAGCCCAAAACCGCCGCCACCCTCGCCTATCTTGGCCAAACCCTCCTCCAAACGATCCACATGGCCCAGAACGAGTACATCCGCGCCTTCGGCGAAACCCAATGGCAAGACACCCTCCGTAAATCCGTCAACCAAAATTACGCCTTCCGGCAGCCCCGGCAGGAAAACCCGCCCCAGGAAGCAATCGAGGATGACCCCGCGCCGTCTTTCGATCAAATCCCGGACGAACTCCCTGTGCCAGTTCAAGCACAAGAACAAGTTCCAGAACAGCCACCGGCGGATAGCCACGTTCCAGCCTCCACTCCGCCTCTAACCCAAGTCGCCGGCGAATCTCCAAAGCCAGCCCCCAACAAGTCCACCATCCGGCCTGCAAACCGGTCGGCGCGCCAGACTGTAAACCAATCTCACACCCGCTCTTCCGGCGCTGTTCCTGGTCTTCTCCCCCCAGCCCCAGGCTCCGCCCAGCCCGCACAGTCACCCACATTTCTTTCGCCCAGCTAACCCGCCTGGAATGAACACTTGTGAATCTGTATCAAAACAAAGCACTTTAAACCCTGTAGAATGAACAGATTTTGAAAAACAAAGGGGGACCTATCAAAGAGGACAGCACGTGAACTGAAGAACGCTGAGGGGGCACAAGGGTTCTCTTCTCACGAGTTACCAGTCACTGGTCACCCATTACTTCCTCCTCGCCAAGGCATCCGTCCGCAACAAATCGTCCTGCGTCTCGCGCCTCCGAATTAGCTTCGTCCTCGTTCCCTCCACCAGAACTTCGCTCGGCCGCGTCCGCGCATTGTAATTCGACGCCTGCGTCATCCCGTAGGCCCCCGCCGCCCAGATCGCCAACAAATCGTCCTGCCGGACTTCGCCCAACGGCCAGTCATGCAACAGGCAATCGCCCGTTTCGCAGACCGGCCCGACAATGTCCACTCGCTCCGCGGTCGTTTTTGCACCGCCCGCCTCGCGCACAATCTGCGTGATAGGGTGGACCGCGTCATAAAGCGCCGGGCGAAGCAGGTCATTCATCGCGGCATCGACCACCACGAATGTTTTTCCGCGATTCCGCTTTGTGTAAATCACCCGTGTCAGCAAAATCCCCGCGCTCCCGATGATCGAGCGGCCCGGCTCAAGCAGCAGGTGCAGCCCAAGCGGCCGAACGCCTTCCGCTACCATCCGCGCGTATTCTTTCCGCGCCGGCGTTTTCTCCGACGTATAGCGGACGCCGAGTCCACCGCCGAAGTCGAGATATTCCAAGCGGATACCCTCGCGCCGCAATTCCGCGACGTATCCGGCAATCCGCCGAAATGCTCGTCGAAATGGTTCCAGCGAAACAATCTGCGAGCCGATGTGCGCGCTGATTCCCTTCCATCGCAAATGCTCCGAGTCCTTATGCGCCAGGTAGAGCCGCCGCGCTTCCGGCCAATCGAGCCCGAACTTATGCGTATGGCTTCCCGTCGCGATATGCGGATGCCCGCCGGCCGCAACATCCGGATTCACGCGAATCGCCGCCGATGGAGTTCTTCCGCCGCGTCTCGCGTGACGCTCCGATTCTTCGAGTAGAACTTCCAGCTCCGCTTCTGACTCGATATTGAAAAGAAGTATGCCGCTCTTCGCCGGCTTGGGATGCCGCCCGCGCGCTCCCGGAGAATATTGCAGCGCATCGCGAATTTCATAGCGCGTCTTTCCGACGCCCGAGAACACAATCCGGTCGCCGCGAACTCCCAGGTGTCCGAGATGTTCGAGTTCCCCTCCGGACACGATGTCAAAGCCGCTTCCCAATTTCGCAAGATGGCTGAGGATGGAAAGGTTTCCGTTGGACTTGACGGCGAAACAAATCGTGTGCGGGACTTTGCTCAGCCCCTGCTTCAACTCGCCGTAAGCTTCGGTAACCGCAGCTCGGCTATAGAGATACGTCGGCGTTCCGAAAGACGCGGCAGCAGCGGTGAGATCGACGCCTTCGCAAAATACATGTTCCGCACCTTTGCTTCGCGCTGATTTCTTCCAGGCAAACTGCGGTGTAAATTCAGCCGGGTCGACAAATTTCAGCTTCTTGCGGGAATTTACGGATCGCGCGCTCATCGGACCTTCAGCACCACCAAAGTCCGGTCATCCGCCAGCGGCGCGCCCTGCGCGAACCAATCCACATCCTGAAAGACCAGGTCCGCGATTTCTCCCGCGCTTGCCTCATGATGTTTCTCGATAAGCAGGCGCAGCCTATCCGTTCCGAAAAATTGCCCCTCGCTATTGCTGGTCTCCCCGATTCCGTCGGAGTGGAACACGACAATGTTTCCGGGCTCAAGCGTCACGCCCCATTCGTCGTAGCTGACCTCTTCAAAAATCCCAATCGGAAATCCCGTCAGAGCAATCTTGTCGCACCTTCCGTCTTTGTAAAGCAGCGGCTGCGATTGTCCCGCATTTGCAACGCGCAACTTGTTTCGCCCCTTCTGCCACGTCGCAAAACAGGCCGTCATAAAGCGGCCTTCGATACGCCGCTCACCGACGATCTGATTCATCTGTTTCAGCATTTCCGCGGGCTGCAATTTCTGCGGAGCGAGGCTTCTCATAATTCCGATGGCCACCGCGCCGTACAGCGCCGCCGCAGTTCCCTTTCCGCTCACATCTCCGAGCGCAATCCCAAGTTGTTGCGGCCCATAGCGCAGAAAGTCGTACAAATCTCCGCCAACTTCCCTGGCCGAGAGATACCGCGCCGCCATCTCCAGTCCAAAATCCTCCGCCGGCACGGAGCGCAGCAGCGCGCCCTGGATTCGCTTCGCCGCCTGCAGGTCGCGCTCCAGCCGTGCTTCGTCGCGCGCCACTTGTTCGTATAGCCGCGCGTTTTCCAGCGACACCGCAAGATTCGCGCCCAGAATCGAAAGCGTCTGAACATGATCCTCGGTGAAATAATTCAACTGCGGACTTTCCAGGTCCAGCACTCCGATCACTTTCCCCTTATGCATCATCGGAATTGCGAGCTCCGACCGCGTCTCCGGATTCACCATCAGGTACCGCGGGTCCGCGGTCACATCCGGGACGAGCACCGCCTCTTTCAACTCCGCGGCCGCGCCTACGATTCCTTCGCTCGCGGCCACGCGCATTTTTCCCTGGACCCGTTGCCCGTGCTTCACGTCCACGCGGTGCCGGAACACCTTCTGATCATCGTCGTACAACATCAGGCTCAGTATCTGGTAATCGATGACTCGCTTGATCTGCTCGGCGGCGCGGCGCAAAAGCTCCTCGACGTCCAGGATCGAGCTCGTCTCCCGTCCTACCTCGTTCAGCAGGAGCAAGGTCTCCGCCTGTGTCCGCACACGCTCAAACAAGCGCGCGTTCTCGATGGCCACCACCAGGCGGCTCGCCAGGAGCGTCAGAATGCTTTGCTGTTCCGGAGTGAAGTAATCCAGGTGGTTGCTCTGAATATCGAGCACGCCAATGCATTTTCCGCGGAGCATCAGCGGCACTGCTAGCTCAGACCGCACGCTCTCAATCGCGTTGATGTAACGCGCATATTTCGAAGTGTCGCCCACGCGCACGGAGTGTCCCGTGGCTGCCGCCGTGCCCGTGATTCCTTGCCCGACTGGAATTTGCAAATTCTCCGCGAGTTCTCGCGGATATCCGATGGAGAATCTATGTCTGAGATAAGTTCCATTTCCTTCGATCAGAAGTACGCCAAAAATCTCATAGTCAATGTGCCGCTTGATCAACGCAGCGCTGCGCGCCAGCACTTCGTCCAGGTCGAGTGAAGCGTTGACCTCCTCGCCGATCTGCGCCAGCGTGGCCAACACCTCGGCCGAAACTTCCGGCGTTGCGCTGGACGCCGCCTGAGTTGCTACCGCCTCTGTCGATTCGTTGGGAGAATTCATGAAGTCATAACATTATAGCAGGCGGGCGCACGGTGACTGCGAGCCTTCCACGAGTCGAGGATTCCCTGATGGGCTTACTCAGGGCGCTCGCGAATTTGCTCTAACGTGGTTATCCCGAGCGCTTTATTTTTTCACTTTGTCGGCCGGCATCAGCGTCAGCACGCCGACTCCCTGCAGGTTGCGGTAACGCTCGGCGTAATCCAGCCCAAACCCGACCACGAATTCGTTGGGGATGCTGAATCCGACGTACTCCGCTTGGACCGCCGCGATGCGCCGCTCCGGCTTATCGAGAAGCACTGCAACGCGCAAGCGCTTCGGCTTTCGCTGCTCGAGGATCCGCAGGAGGTATTGAAGAGTCATCCCGGTGTCCAAAATATCTTCGACCAGAATAACAGTGCGCCCCTCGATGCTCGCGTCCAGGTCCTTTGTCAGTTTTACTTGCCCTGAGGTTTTCGTGTCTTTCCCATAGCTGGAAACCGCGATGAAATCGAGCGAGACCTCGCCAGGAATTCCCCGTGCGAGATCCGAAAGAAAAAACACTGCACCCTTTAAGACACCCACGAGGAGCAGCGGTTCATCCGGAAAGTCCTGGCGAATCTGTCTGGCAAGTTCTTGAATCCGCCGGTGAATTCGCTGCCGGGGAATCAGTATCCGGACCCGTTCGCCGGGAATTTGATGTTTGTTGCGGCTCATCTTTTCTTTCGATGCCATTATTGTCCTCAAACCGGAATCGCGACTCTAGCGCACGTCCCCGTTCGCGAGCAAGGCCGGCTTACCGGAAGAACGTTGTTTTGCACTACAACATTTGAAATGGCTCGCCCGATGCAATCGTCAGCGGGACCTGGGTTATGCAGGCAGTCTGGGCTCGGCTATACTCCTGGTCACGGAGAACTCGTTTGCTGGAAGCGGCAAAAAGCACGCTCTTAATCCTCAGCGCCTTGTTTCCCATCGTCAATCCGCTGGGGGGCAGCCCGATATTCCTCACTCTCACGGCGGAATATTCAACCTCCGCCCGCCGTGCACTCGCCTGGCGCGTGGCCATAAACAGTTTCTTTCTTTTGGTTTGTTCCTGTCTTATCGGAACACACATACTGACGTTTTTCGGGATTTCGCTTCCGGTGGTTCAGGTTGGCGGGGGTTTAATCGTGATCTCCACGGGCTGGGCCATGCTGAATCGCCCTGACGACGAACGCGCTAAACGAGATGGAAGAGTCCAGCAGGATGTCTCGCCTCAAGACGAGTTCAAGAGCGCCTTCTATCCGCTGACATTGCCTTTGACGGTAGGTCCCGGCTCGATCTCCGTTGCCATCACGCTCGGTGCGGACATGCCTCGCCATCACGGAGTAAACCTTCTGGGAATTTTAGTGGTGCTTATCGGATCGGCAATCATCGCAGCGTCCATCTTTCTTTGCTATGGATTTGCAGACCGCCTGGCTCGCGCCCTGGGTCAAACTGCAATGTCGGTCATCATGCGCCTCTCGTCGTTTCTGCTCGTTTGCATCGGCGTGCAAATCCTTTGGAATGGCGCCAAGTCGCTGCTCGCGACACTGCCGGCAACGGGCCAGTGAGACTTGCTCCGCCTGACGGCAGATCCGCACGGCTCAACGCAGGTCAGCCGGCGCATTGTACGGTACGCCCTTAGTAGTTCAAGTGGAAATTCAGCAGGTGCCAGTGATAGATGAACCAGAAAAATCCAAGACAGCCGAATGCCAGAAAAGTGTTCCAGATTTTATTCCAGAACCATTGCTGGCCGTCTCCCCAAGACTTCAGACTGTTGTAAATCGCCACCAGCGAACCTAGTCCAGCCAGCAAGCCAATCACTTGCAGCAAATGGAGCCAGAGATCACTGCGCTCTGACAATCCCGAGGGATTGCTGAGCTTGCTGACAAAAATCAGCAGTCCCACGACGAAGATCAGAACGCCAAAGCAAACAAGCCGCACCAGCATCCGCAGGCGCTTCGCGCCGGCATCCAGTGAGAGCGGTTTTTCGTAATGTTTGCGAATCATCGCGCCAATCGGCCACAACAGTAACGTGAGCGCAATGACGCACAAGCTGAATCCTATAATGAAGTAGTTGACGCTCTGCTTGTCGAAGGTGCTGTTGACTTGCTGAAACACCATGAATGGATAATCGATGTAGGCAACGCGGCGGCCATTCGCATCCTGGACGAACGCAACCTTGGCCTTGCCGTCCACGTCGCGAAATACCATGGGCGCAATTTCCTGATAGTGGATCGGCTGCTGATTCAATCCCTTAAAGCCCGACACGGAAATCGTATTGTCCTTCGGATTTACGGTTATTTTTGTTTGGCCAATCACGGAGGTCACTGCCAAAACATTCGTTTCAAAACGCCGGCTTACGTCGTACGTTCCCGCGACGCTCCGCGCATCCTGAGCTGCCGTGGCCAGCACCGGCTCCTTCGCCGGGGCGCCGGGAAAATACCGGTCCATGAACTTGTCGTACAAAACTCCGCGTGCATCTATCTCCCCTCGCCCGGCACTGTTATAGGAGACGAAAAGTCCCGCATTCGCATCCAGAATCAAGAACAAGTCGCTGTGAAAATACAGGGTATCGCCGCCATGGGAGAGCACTCGATGGCCATTCTCCGATTGCTCGTAGAAACCGAGGCACATCGCGTTCATGGCGGCCGGCCATCCCTTCTGCCGGGCGTGCATTTCGATGGCGGTTTCCGGCTTCAATATTTGCGCATCGCCATACCTGCCGTTTTGCAGATGCATGATCATGAAATGCGTCATGTCAACGGCTGATGCCGAAAGCGATCCGGCGGGCGCAACCTGCACAAACTCAAACGGCTTGGCCTCGCCCGAACCGAGAAGATACCCTTGTGACATCGAAGATTTCAGCGCCTCTGGTAGCGGCTGGCGAAAGGTCGCGTGGTTCATGTCCAGTGGCTTGAAGAAATGCTCCTCTACATAATCGTCAAACTTTTGTCCCGACACGCGTTCGACAATGTAGGCCGCCATGGTGGTCGCATAATTGGAGTAAGCGGGGGTCGTACCCGGCGGAAAAATCCTCTCCGGCATATGAACCTGCAGATATTGGGAGAGCGGGCGCAAATCCGAGGCCGACCCGACAAACAAATCTTTGGCCGTTTCTTCGAAGCCGGTGCTGTGCGTCATGATGTCGCGCAGAGTGATTGGTTTGCCGAAGGCCGGAGGAATCTTGAAATCGAGATAGTCGTTGACGTCGCGGTCGAGATCCAGCTTGCCCTGTTCCACCTGTTGCATAACCGCCGTCCAGGTAAACAACTTTGAAATCGAACCGGGCCGGAAGAGCGTGCTCTCGGGAGAAATCGGTTCCTTCTTGGCTACATCGGCATAGCCATAGCCTTTGGCGAAAACGAGCTTGCCGTCCTTGACGACGGCAATCACCGCGCCCGCGATGTCCGCGTGCTCGATCTCCTGCGGCAAGAATCCATCGAAGAACGCTCCCAGGTCATCGGTCGTTAATTCGTGCGCTTGTGAATTCGCCGTGGCCTCCGGGGAAGCTGCTGCTTTCGCGACAGGTGGAGGCGTTTTGCTTTCGTTCGCCTTGGGCGCCTGCGCATAGATCCCCATGCAACTGCAAACCACCGCGCAACCCAGCCACGCCACTCTTGCACGAATCTTTCTATCCACTGTAACCGCCTTCCTCGTCACCCGTAGCTTTTTGCCGCGAAGCTGAATATTTGACAATGACTCGGCTCTGCCCAGAACGGTTGAAACATTTGTTGCATTCTTGTGTGAGGGAGACTAAGTACCAGACGGCCGAATGTCAAGTGTTTTGCTTCCGCGGGGCCACGCCAATCGAAGAAATCCGGTTCCGTTCTCTGCCCACCTGGAAGAGAGCCGCTCGGTCTTAGTGGCTTGCGGTCTTCTCGCCCTTCGCGGGTAAATTCTTCAGATATGCCGACAGGTTCGCCTGCTGAAGCAACCGGAATTCAATACATGCATTCACCCGGTCTTTGGCATTCTGCAGCGTGCGTTCCGTGCCAGGGATGTTCTGGTTGGTAAAGAAATCCTGCGCGTCATCTCGTAGCCTGCCATCGCAGAATACGCCCGCAACGGCCGCAAGATCTTGGCCAGTAGACGCGTCCGCTTTCTCCATGATTGCCTTGAAATTGCTTTTGAATAGTTCCCAGGCAGCTGCCTGTGTCGCGACGTTTTGCAGAGGAGCCGCAACCAGATACAAATCCTGGTTCTTCACGTCGGGACTGAGGGCAAACTCCATGGTGCGCTTGGCCAGATCCTCGCTCGGAAACTTCCCGAGCGCGCTGAAGTAGTTGTGATACTCCTCCGGAGTTTTGGCCGTCTTCATTCGCGCGATGTATTTGTCATAAAGATCGGTATTGCCGTCCAGCGCCGCGATGGACGACGCGGTTCCAGCGATAACGGCATCGACTGAATTCGGATCCGTCATGTATTGTTCGACGATCGCGCGAGCCATTGCGACTGCATCCGGATCCCGGCCGTAGGTGGCGAGAGTTCGAAACACGTCCGCGCGCAAGGCCCGCCGGTCGTCGGATTCACCGGGAACGGCCTTATCTCCCAAATCATTGGCGACCGGCCGGAGTAAGCTGCGCACCCACTGTTCGAACAGCGCGCGGTCGGACGGCGCCACGATGTAGTCGTGCAGAAAGGAAACGTCCTTCATCATCGCGTGGACAGTCGCACCGACTCGCTCGCTCTCCATCCTTTCCAGGGTGCTGAGGTAATCTCCGATGTTCAGCCGGCCAACGCGCGCCATGGCCCACTCATCTCCGAGAAACGCAATCCGTTCTTCCGGCGAAAAGCTCGTCTCGAGCTCGCCGCTTATTTTTGCAAACACGGCCGGCTCATAGTTGCTCCAGTAATATCCGCGCGCTTCCGCGTTTGCAAAGACCCACGGCGCGCAGCCCGGCAGCTCGAATGTCTGTTGCCGCTGTCCGAGTACAAAATATGTGCCATCCTTTTCGCCAGCGCCACGGAGGTTGACGGGCACCTGCCACACTTCCTGCGAACCGGCTGCAAGCTTTTCCGCATCGCCAAAATACCTCTCCTGGGAAAGCGTTACCTGCGTCGTCTCTTTGACTTTCTTTTTCCGGAAGCGCCCACCGGTGGTCCCGCCACCCGTGCAAACCGATTTCACGCTGATCAAAGGCGCGCCCGACTGTTGCGTGAAGCTCGCCATGATCTTGTCCACCGGTTTTTCAGATGTGGCCGCCGCCTGATTCCAGAAGTCTTCCGCAGTCGCGTTTCCATAGGCATGCCTGGCCAGATACGCGTTCGCAGCTTTGCGAAATACGTCAGGGCCAACGTATGCTTCCACCATTCTCAAAACGGACGCGGCCTTCTCGTAGGCGATTCCGTCGAAAAGTGACTCGATGTCAGCCGACGTTTCCACTTTTGTTCGTATTGGGCGCACTGACGCGATCGCGTCCGCTAACAGCGAACCTTGCGTCTGCTGAATCTCTTCCCGTTCGACGTGCCGAGCGGGGTCCATGACTTCTACTGGTTTAAACGCCATCCAGGTCGCAAATCCTTCGTTCAGCCAAATCTCGTCCCACCACTTCATGGTCACCAGATCGCCGAACCACATGTGCGCCATCTCGTGCGCGAGCACGTCGACAACAGCACGATGTGCGTTCACGGAGGCAGTTTTGTCGTCAATGGTCAGCAGCGTTTCGCGATATGCAATGGCAGCAGTATTTTCCATGGCGCCCGCCGAGAAATCCGGGACCGCGACGATATCCAGCTTGTGAAAAGGATACTTCGTGTCGTAAAAGGTGTCGTAAAACTTCAAAATGTTTTCGGCCGAGTTGAGCGCATAAGCGAGCAAATCCTTCTTCTCGGGTACGGCGCAAACCCGGATCGGAATTCCGTCGGCGCCGCCCCTGACGCAGGCAAAGTCTCCCACCATCATCGCGACGAGGTAAGAGGACATTTTTGGGGAATCGGAAAACTGCAGGGTGTGCTTTCCGGTCTCCGGACCCGGTGCGTCGGAAACGATGGAGCCATTGGAAATGGCGGTGTCGCCATTGTCCACAACGAGGGTGATCCGGAAGACGGATTTGTACGCGGGCTCATCAAAAGATGGAAAAGCGCGCCGCGCATCGGTCGCCTCAAACTGCGTAACGGCATAACGCCGCCGCGCAGTCTGGCTGAGATAAAATCCGCGGAGCTTGTCATTGAGAATTCCAGCGAATCGCACGTGGATTTCCGCGGGCCCCGCCGGCACGATGGTCGGCACGGTGAAGGTGGCCATCTCATTTTTGTCGTCCATTGTCACTGCCGCGGCTTGCTTGAAATCCGCTGATCCTATCCACACCTCCTTTAAATCAAGTTCCGCGGAATTCAAGGTGATGGATGTCGCCGGCTTCTGCAGGTGAACATGAATCGTCTCATCCCCGGTGAATGCCGCGTTCGCCAAGTCCGGCTCGAATTTTAAATCGTAAGAGTCCGCCACGACATTTTCGGGCAGCCTTTGCGCCAGAATTCCCGAACCCGCAAGCAGGCTGCACATCGCCGTTAGGATGAGTCGTTTCATGAAGTTTTCCCTCCGACAAGGGCCCGAATTCAGGGCAACGGTTTTTTCAGGCGTAAGCACGATTTTGATCGATTACTTTCAGCTACTATTTGCCACACGCGTGCGCCTGCACGATTCGAAACAGGCGTGGTGTAAGAGGATAACAAGCAATTTGCTTGCGTGGCATCGGCGAATTAAGCGAAGAACCCGTGTAGAGGAGCTTTGGATTTTAAGCGGCGCTGCGTTTGCTACCCCAATGGTTGGTTCGCACGGTGAGTTTCTCAACGAGGTCGCGCCTCACCCCATATCCAATTCCCGGCTTTGCCGGCACGTGGATGGTACCCTTCGGCGTAACTTCCACTTCCGGCTCGATGATGTCTTCGTTCCAATAGCGCTTGCTGGCAGAGACGTCACCGGGTAGCGTGAAGCCCGCGAGCGTGGACATGGCGATGTTGTGCGCGCGGCCGATCCCGGTCTCCAACATTCCCCCACACCAAACGGGGATGCCGTGAGTGCGGCAGACTTCTTCAACCCGGCGCGCTTCGCTGTGCCCTCCGACGCGCCCAAGTTTTATATTGATGATCCGGCAGGCTTTCAGCTCGATGGCGGTCAATGCGTGTCTGGCGTTGTTGATGCATTCGTCCAGGCAGATCGCGGTCTGGATTTGCGACTGAAGCTTGGAATGCGCGTAAATGTCATCCCAATGCAGCGGTTGCTCTATCATCAACAATTTGTATTCATCCAGCTTACGCAAATGGGCCGCGTCCTCGAGCCGGTAAGCGGAATTGGCGTCAACGGATAGAAGTATTTTGGGAAACGCTTTCCGCACCGCGGCAACGTATTCGATATCCTTCCCGGGCTTGATTTTCAGTTTGATGCGCTGATAGCCGCTGCGCACTTCCTCCTCGACTTTCTTCACGAGCGCCTGCGGATTCTCTCGAATGCCAAGAGACACTCCACTGGCTATTTCATCCAGCTTCCCACCCAGCAATGTGGAGAGCGGAAGCCCTTTGAGCTGGGCCTCGGCATCCCATAGCGCGTTTTCAACCCCGCTCATCGCCATTTGATGTCCGCGGATGGCGGCCAGCAGACCGGGGCAGTCCGAAGCACCCGCGATGGGCTTCCCGATGAGCGAAGGAGCTACAAAGTCCGAAATCACATGCCATGCAGTGTCCGTCGTTTCCGAATTGTATCCGGGGGTTTCGCTGGCGGTCACTTCTCCCCATCCACTGACGCCATCGACGATGACCTCGACCAAAATAATTCTGCGCTGATGAGAAATGCCAAAGCTGGTTTCAAACGGCGCTTTCAGCTGCATCCGCACTTCCCGCAAAGTGATCGATTCAATCTTCATAAGGCTCCAGAAGGTAAGTCCCTACGTCTGCGTTGAACTCGAAACCTACGGCGGCTCGGCCGCAGGCGGTCTGCGTCAAAAATTGCTTGCGGACATCATTTTGAATGGCCTCCGCCTTCTGAGGTTGATCGCGACAGATTTCACGGATCTTTGCGGGAATTCGCCCCGCTCCACCGGATTCTCGCCGGCGTGATTGCCGCCTGCCCGCTCAACCCATCCACGAACCGAGGACGGGTGCTGACCGCTCGAGCCTTCTTAGGCACTGGCGACGAAATACAACGTATGTTACATCCTGTCAAGATGCATTAGTTTCGGCCGCAATGCCAGTATCTCTTTTTTTTGATGCAGAGCATCAAGTATGCAACATGTGTTGCATATCTGCTCCACTTGCTTGCTGGCGCAAGATTCGGTTGACAAACAAGCATTTCGGGGCCACGACTCACGCCCATTACATCGCACACATTTTACTGCAACATTCGTTGCACTGCGATGAGTTATGTGGGGCACGGGATGGGGCGGGGACCCTATCCGCGCTAGAAGTCATTTTAGGGGAGGGGAAAGTGGCGGGTATAAATACATTTGCTGAAGCATGCGGTTTAGACGATTTGCGCATTAGGAAACATACGATGATTCGGCTTTGCGGCATCTTTTTCTGCTGTTTTTCTCGGCGCTCGGCCTTGCCGCGCAGGCCACTTCCACCATCGAAGGCACTGTCAAGGACAAGCAGGGCCTAGCCATCGCAGGCGCGCAAGTGCACGTGAGCAGCGCGGTATTGGCTGTCGACCTCTCGGCAACATCGGGGAGCGACGGCGCCTCTCGCATTACGAGCTTGGCGCCTAGCGTTTATCAGATCAAGGCGACCAAGGATGATAAAACCCAAGATCGCTCTACGTACGAGCATGCCGATGTCCCGCCGGACGGAATCGATTACGTGCTGGTGAACGGAGAGCTCGTGATCGACCACGGCAAACATACCGGAGCGCGCCCTGGCAGGATTATTTATGGGCCCGGATACCAGAAGTAATTCCTTGAAGCAGAACGTGCTCACGCGGGCGGCTACGCAAATCGATGTGCGCGGAACGATTCTCATTCCTGCATAAAATCGGTTTAATAGTGCGATTTTCAACTCCTGGCGTTAGAATTCGCGGCGACAAGGGGGAAAGGACAATGATGCGTCGTGGACCGTTCGCCATTGCAATGATAATTCTCGGAATGAGCGCCTTGTTTGGAGCGACGCGCGCACGGGCGCAGGCGAAGCTCTCTCCCAAATGGGAAGAATTGACGGCGGCGGACTTTCGCGCAGCTATTCAGGAATCGAAGGGCACGTGCCTCCTACCTTTTGGCATTCTAGAGAAACACGGGCCGCACTTGCCGCTCGGGACGGATTTATTGAACGTGCGCTACGCGTCGCTGCAAGCGGTGGCGCAGGAATATGCGGTTGTTTTTCCGGAATATTATTTCGGACAGATTTTTGAGGCGAAACACGAGCCGGGGACGATCGCGTACAGCGCGGAACTGCAAATGAAGTTGTTGCAAGAAACGACGGATGAGATGGCGCGTAATGGGTGCAAGAAAATTCTCATTGTGAACGGACACGGCGGAAACGAGCACCTGCTTCCCTACTTCGCGCAAACGCAGATGGACAATCCGCATGATTATGTTGTGTACATTCAAGACGGGGAGCGAAGCCGACCGGGCGGGCCGGGAAAAAAATCGACCGGGATCGATTACCACGCGGGCGAAAACGAAACGTCGAACACGATGGTTTCGAGGCCGGATCTCGTCCACTTGGACCGCGCTGCGAGCGAATCGGGTGCAGACCAGAAGCGGGTTAACCTGCCGGACGATGTTTATACGGGAATTTGGTGGTACGCGCGGTTCCCTAATCATTATTCGGGCGACGGTTCGGTTGCGACAAAGGCGCTTGGCGAATGGAACATGAAGAATTGGGAGGATGCGATTGTCGACGCCATTCGGGCGGTCAAAGCCGACGACGAGAGCCTGAAACTGCAGAACGATTTTTATGAGAAAAGCAAACACCCGTTGGACACGCCACAGTAGTCCGATGGAAGGGCGGAATGACCGAAAAGCGAAAGCGGGATCTGGCGAACCTGACGCGCAGTGCGGGGCGTCCAAAACCCGGCGATCGGGTGCTTGGGATGGATGCTTGCATTACGCGACGGGACTTCCTGGGTTCTACGCTTCTAGCTTCTGGAGCGGGCCTGCTCTCGGGTTTGTCTCCCGCAGAGATTCTGGCAATGGGCGCGCGGGCTGATCTCACCGGTGCGAAAGACGACTGGACGGGGTATGGAGGCGTAGGCGAATACAGCGCATCGAATGGAAACACGTACGAGGTGATGCAGGCCGGGCACAAAATGCGCGATGGCGCGTATGACCCGCTACCGGCGGAGACGATTGACACCGGGGAGACCTACGATTGCGTGATTGTGGGCGGCGGGATTAGCGGTCTGGCAGCCGGGCTTTTCTTTTTGCGGCAAGCTGGCCCGAAAAGCACCTGTCTTATTCTCGAGAACCATCCGATATTTGGCGGCGAAGCAAAACAAAATGAGTTCGAGGTGGACGGCCAGCGGCTTGTGGCACATCAAGGCTCGGCGATTTATCTGGTTCCCTATCCATATAGTTTCATCGCGCGATTTTACGATTCGATTGGGCTGACTGCTCCAAAACTAACGTACCAAAAATGGGGCGGAATGGGGCCGGAAATGGCGTTGAGCCACACGCCATACGATTCGGCGGGATTGAGCCGTGGACAGTATGGCTTCTGGTTCGGAGCGAAATTCGGGCAAAAGCCAGGAATGTGGCTGGTTGATCCCGTTGGAAACAAGATGGAAGGCGCGCCGGTTTCGGGAGCGATGCGCCGCGAATTGCTACGATGGTTTTCGGGCGCCGCCGCGGAAGAATCGAAATTCGACCCGCCAAAATATGAGGGAGACGAAACTTCGCGAAAGCTCGATGCCATCACGCTCGAAGAGCACATGATGCAGCGGTACGGGCTGAGCCGTGAGTTCATTCGTACATTTCTTTCGCCGGTGGAAGGCGGAGGCTCGGGACTGGGGCCGGATGCGCTTTCCGCATTCTGCGACTATGCGGCGGATTTGCTGCATCCGTGGGACGACGGAACAGGGGATCCGGTGCAAATGTTCCCTGGCGGGAATACAACGATCGCGCGGCTGATGGTGAAGGCGTTGAATCCGAGGGCGATTGATGGGCCGGGAACAGTCGAGGGAGTGAGCCGCGGCGCGGTGCATTTTGCTGCGCTCGATGTTCCGGGGGCGAGGGCGCGAGTGCGACTTTCGGCGACGGTGGTCTCCGTGAAGCACGATGGAGATCCTGAGAAGGCGAGGGCGCTCACGATTGCTTATGCAAAAGACGGGAAAGTGTTTCGAGTGAAGGCGCGATCGGCGGTGATGGCGGGAGGGAGCTGGACGACGAAGCACATTGTAAAGGACTTGCCAGAGGCGCAGCGGAACGCCTACGCGCAGTTTTACCGGTCGCCGAGCCTGATGGCCAACGTGGCAGTGCGCAACTGGCGATTTTTGCAAAAGATGGGGATTACTGGATGTCGCTGGTTTGACGGAGTTGGAAATTATTTTGACGTGCGGAAACTGGCGTTGTGCGGCGGAGTGCGGCCGACGATCGGCCCGGATGATCCGATTGTCTTGACTCTGAAAGTTCTCTACTCGTATCCAGGCGAAACGACGGAGAATCAGGGGCGTCGCGGGCGCGGAGAGATGCTGACGACGTCTTTCCGCGACTACGAGCGGAGAATCCGGCAACAGTTTTCGGAAATGTTTTCCGGCGCGGGATTCGACGCCGAACGGGACATTGCGGGAATCGTGCTGAACCGGTGGGGCCACGCGTACTTGAATCCGCAGCCTGGATTCTTCTTCGGGAAGGATGGCAAGCCCGCACCTCGCGACGTACTTCGTGCGGAGCCGTTCGGGCGAATCGCTTTTGCGAACACGGATCTGGCGGGAGCAATGGATCACCGGTATTCGATCCTGGAAGCATTTCGGGCTGTCGGGCAGTTGCTGGATGGAGTGGTCACGTGACCGAGCGTGTTTCCATCACTCTGTTCTTCTCGTTCGAACCGGACTTGGAAAAGTGCCCGCTGCCGGTGACCGCGATTTATAATGCGCTGCACTGATTTCGGCCTACTGGAGGAAACATTGAACCTTTCGGAGCTGGGAAAAAAGCTTGAGAGCCTTTTGGGACTGCAGCACGCTGCGGTGGCGATCTCATTTCTGGAGAAACCTCCCGTGGGCGTGAGCCGAGTGAGAAGGCCGGGGCCAGCGGGTTGTTCGTACTGGAAGATGGCCAGCGACGGCGAGACATTTTATACCGCAGGCGAAGATCATCAGAATTGCGTGATCGGCGCTTACACGCACGGAGTCGAGCTTGGGCCCGAAAAAGCGAGTGAGCTCCAGGGGACGCTCTCTCAGATGGTCAGCCTGGAGTATCTGCAAGAAAAGGAAATCCCACGCGTTCCACACCGGGAAGAAACATTTGTCTATGCGGCTTATGCGCCGTTGAAGGAGTCGCCGTTCGAGGCGCAGATAGTCTTGATAAGGGGAAATGCGAAACAGCTGATGCTGCTGATGGAAACGAGCGCCCGAGCGGGAGGGGGAAGCGATAGCACGATGATAAGGCCAACCTGCGCGGTGATTCCGCAAGTGCTGCGAACGGGAAAGACCACGCCGAGCCTCGGCTGCATTGGGAACCGAGTGTATACGGAGTTGGGAGACGGCGAGATGTATTGCGCGATACCCGGAAATCAGCTTGGCCAGGTCGTTGCCGAGTTAGAAAAGATAGTGGCCGCAAATGAGGCTCTGAAGGAGTTTCACAAGGCGCGTGGCGCAAGCGCCTAACACCGGGCGAGGCACAGAGTAACATTGGGGGCTCAGGCCAAGAGGCCGCTGCGCCGATAACCATCCGGAGGAGTTTATGGGCACGAGTATCCGAGATTTTCGATACGGTTTGCGAATGCTCGTGAAGTCGCCCGCGTTCACGGCGATTGCAGTGCTAACGCTGGCGTTGGGAATTGGCGCGAACACCGTGCTGTTTAGCGTGGTTAACGGTGTCCTCTTGAATCCCCTGGCCTATCGGCACGCCAACCAACTTGTGACTGTGTATGCAAGCACTTCCGGAGTGGACCGAGGCCCGCTGACTTACCTGAATTTCCTCGATTGGCAGCGCGATTCACACACGCTTTCTTCGATGGCGCTCTACCGCAACGAGGACTTCAATTACACGGGCACGGTGGAAGCTGAACGACTCACCGGCTACATGATTTCCGCGAGTTTCTTTTCGACGCTGGACGTAAACCCGGAAATTGGCCGGACGTTTCGCCCGGAGGAGGATCAGCCTGGTGCCGCGCGGGTCGTGATTCTCGGCGGCGGCTTCTGGAAGCGCGAATTTGGAGCTTCGCCGAACGTGCTCGGAAAACCGATTGTGTTGAATGGCGCAAGCTATACGATCGTTGGCGTCATTCCCGCAAGTTTCCTGTTCTACGGCCACGATCGAGATGTTTACACCCCCATTGGCCAGTGGACTGATCCATCCTTTCGCGACCGCCGGATCAGCGTAAGCGCACACGGGTTCGGCAGGCTGAAAGCAGGCGTCACGCTTTCGCAAGCACAGGCCGATATGGACGGCATCGCGCGGAATCTGGCGGTTGCTTTCCCAGTCGCCGACAAGGAAGTAGGAATAAAGCTGGTTTCGATGAAGGAGGATATGGTTGGGAACGTCCAGCCGTTCCTGTTCGTACTACTCGCCGCGGTCGGATTCCTGCTTTTGATTGCGTGCGCCAATGTGGCGAATCTACTGCTCGCGCGATCGATGGGCAGAGCGCGTGAGTTTGCGATTCGTGTGGCCCTGGGCGCAAGCCAAAGCCGCGTCATTCGACAACTCCTGACCGAGAGCATTCTGCTGGCAGGTTTGGGAGGGACGCTGGGATTGTTGATTGCGTTCTGTGGGACGAAGGCCGCTCTCGGAATGCTTCCCGGGGCGCTGCCGCGTTCCAACGAGGTTGCCCTTGACTCGCGCGTGCTGCTATTCACGATCGCGCTTTCGCTTGCGACGGGAATTGTTTTTGGACTGGCGCCGGCGCTGAAATCATCGCGTATCGAGCTGCAGGAGACGCTTAAAGAGAGCGGACGAGGATTAAGCGGCGTTCGCCATCGGCTTCAGGGAATTTTCGTGGCCGTTGAACTCGCGATGGCCGTGGTTCTGCTGGTGGGAGCTGGACTGATGGTGCGCAGCCTCACTGCGCTGTGGCGCGTCAATCCTGGGTACAACCCGGACCATGCGATCACATTCAATCTGTCCTTGCCGGTCTCTGCCAATACCACGTCCGCAGAAACGCGTGCGCGCCTGCGCCGCTTCGACGAAAAACTGCTTTCTATCGCCGGGGTCGAAGCCGTTTCCGTCACGCTCGGTTCGCGGCCCATGATTCACGACTCGTCTTTGCCTTTCTGGATCGAAGGGCAGCCCAAGCCGGCCAACGACAACGACAAGCCGCAGGCCATGTTTTATCTAGTCGAAGGCGGCTTCCAGCAGGCCATGGGAATTGCGCTCGAGCGCGGACGATTCGTTACGCCGCAGGACAACGAAAATGCTCCGGTGGTGATCGATATCGACGACGTCTTCGCGCGTACCTATTTCGCGCGCAAAAATCCGATTGGGCAGCACGTAAATCTCGACCAATTCAATGTGCAGGCTGAAATCGTGGGCGTCGTCGGGCACATCAAGCAGTGGGGCCCCGGCGGCGACGCAAAAACAGCTATCGAAGCGCAATTCTTTTATCCCTTTATGCAGCTTCCCGAGAAGTTGATGCCGATGGTGGCGGGCGCGGTGGCCGTCGTTCTGCGCACCCATGGAGATCCGGCTGCGGTAATGGATCCTGTTCGCCATGCGGTGGAAGAAATCGACTCTCGCGAAGTGATATACAACGTGCAGACCATGGACGAGGTACTGGCTAATTCGCTTGCGGCCAGAAAACTTGCGATGATACTGCTCAGTGTTTTTGCGGCATTGGCGCTGGCGCTTGCGTGCGTGGGGATTTATGGCGTGATTTCCTATCTGGTGGGCCAGCGGACTCACGAAATCGGCGTTCGCATCGCTCTGGGTGCGGAGAGTCATGACGTGATGAGGCTGGTGCTGTGGCAGGGGGCGCGGATGGCGCTGCTTGGTGTCGGCATCGGCACTGCGGCCGCGCTCGGCTTGACGCGACTGATGGCGAGCCAACTCTTTGGAGTGAGCGCGCACGATCCTCTGACGTTTGCTGGAGTGGCTGCGCTGCTGATAATCGTGGCCATCGCGGCATGCTACATTCCCGCACGGCGGGCGATGCGTGTCGATCCCGTGGTGGCGCTGCGCCACGAGTAATACATTTTGCGGGAAGCGATTGCGCTTGAGATCCGCTTCCGGGGCAATCCCGCCTCTCCCAAAGTGCTACGGCTTGACGTTGGTGTAGTGGGTGAGTTTGCCAGCAACAACCACGGCGACGTACCGGCCGGAGGAGAGGAACTGCATGACCTTGGCGCCTTCGCGGGCCATTTCGGTCCATCGGGATTTGGTCTGGGGATTTTGTTCGAGGGCGCGATAGGGCATGCCATCGAATTCGAAATCGACTTGGGCGAGCCGGCGCTTGGGGGTGCGGCGGACGGGATAGAGTGCACCGGCGAGAGCGACTCCTTTGGAGCCGTCAACAAGAGTCTGGCGCCAGACGGAGAGGAAGGCGTCGTCCAAGCCGGCGATGCTTTTACTGGCGGTCACGAGACGAATCATAGCGCGCGGAATTGCAAGGAACAAAGTTTTGCTGAGAAAGTTGGTGGATACTTACGGAGCTGCTCATGATTGGTGTGTAGGAGGCTGACGAGCGTTGACTTCAGGCGGCGCATGACTAGAATGATGTGTAATTCCTGGTTATTTCCTTTTAGCTAGAACCAAATTCGCTCTCCTGCTCGCGAGCATCACATGATTAACGAACTATTTGACCTCATCGGCGGCAAACAGATTCTCTCGGCGGCGACCGAGGATTTCTACCGCAGAGTTCTAGCGGATGAAACGCTCCGGCCCTTTTTTGCAACGACGGACATGGGGCAGCTTTTGGCCCGGCAGAGGATGTTCCTTTCGATGCTTTTGGGTGGAAAGGGCTCTTACACTGGCAGAGATATCTCTTCCGTGCACGGCGAAGCGCGGCGGCAGGGACTGAATGACGGGCATTTCGATCGATTTCTGAAGCACTTCAGGGATGCGCTGGACGCAGCGGGCGTCGAACAAGACAAGATTGACGAGATCGCGCAACTCCTGGAGAGCAGACGCGGCGCGGTCCTGAACCCCGGAACTCTCCAAAAAGCCTTTTAGTGCGAGACTCGAAGCTCAGATTCAGCGTTCGCGGCGGAGGTGATCGAGCCAGCGAGTGAGGATCGCGACCGAGGCGGGCTCGACGTCTATGAACTCGAGGCCCATGCCGATTTTGGGTTTGACTATGCGCACGGTGGCGAGCGCCTCGACGCTTTCGTTCTTACGCCTCAAGGTGACACGAATGCGAGACTTTACGGGAAGCGGCTTGCTGGTGCAGATAAAACACCCGCCGAGGGAGAGATCCGAGGTGACACCTTCGGAACGAGCTCCCGATTCGAGGTCGAGGAGATCGGCGTCGGCAGCAAAAGGATAGCGAATGGCGTAGCGGCGGTCGCGGAGACTTGCCTTGTGCGACGCGCCATCGGCGGTTCGGTCGTTCATGGTGATCACGTTGCCCACTGTCAATTTGGCCGGGGAAGAGCGGATCAGAGTGAAGCGGACGAGCATTCCCCTTCTTCCAATAAGAGTGACAGAGAACTGAAAAAATAGGCGATTTGTGAAGTGCCGGAAGGCGAAAGAGGTAATAGGGGAGAGCCGAGGGCACGTCAGGCGGGAAGAGCAAGAGATATTAGTTGGTACGACAAAAGGCAGAACGGCGCACGAAGCGCTCGAGGTAGAGGATGCTAATCTGAGATGGATAACTTCCCTCATGCTGAACGAAACCATAAGAAGCGATGGGCTCCGGCAGAGCGATCGTGTGAGTTTCCGCATGCCCGTGGAGGCGTCCTGGACAACGAGCACGGGAGCGGCTGTGAAGCACACTGCGGAAACACTTCTGGTTAGCAGGAGCGGCGGGGTGCTGCGGCTGGACGAAAAGCTGACCGCAGGACAAGAAATAACGCTTAAGAGGGTGGAAGGCGATCAGATCAAGACCGCGCGAGCGCGGGTCGTGGCGGAAATCGACCAGGAACCGGCCGGTTTTCTTTATGCCATTCACCTGTCCGAGCCACGGGCCGACTTTTGGGACATCGACTTCCCCTCTCCGCACAAAGCGGACGAAGCGCTGGCAAGACTGCTGATGGAGTGCGGATTCTGCCAGAGGCGCGAAGTGGTGTACTTGAACGAGCTGGAACTGAAATCGTTCGAAGTGCGGAGATGCGTGGCGCGGCTTTGCAAGCATTGCGACACGCCATCGATCTGGATCGAAGCACAAGCGGAGGTCAAAACGCCGGAGGCGGGAGCAGCAGAGCCGCAGACCGTGGAGGAGCGAGTAATACCGCGAAGGAACAGGACGCGGGTGAAAGCGCGCGTGCTGGCGTGCATCCGGAGACGCGGATTTCAGGAAGAAGTGGCTGTCTGCGAGGATTTGTCGAAAGGTGGACTGAGCTTCCGTAGCCGAAACAAGTACGAAGAAGGTTCGCGGGTGGAAGTGGCGGTGCCGTTCACGCCAGGCAGCGGGGCGATTTTTGTGCCAATACGGATTGTATTTTCACAGGCGATACCTTCGGCGGGATTGTACAGGCACGGAGCAGCTTATATTCGGCCGCCGATGGATTCCGCGGATTGAAGTAGTTCCCCATCTACCAAATACAAACGAGAAAATGTCTGACGATCAGTCCATCACTGCGGCAGGGTTGCGCTCATTGCGACGACGGCGTAGATAGTGCATGGAGATGTTGAGATAGGCAAGTCCGCAAGGGGTTTCGATGGCGATGACCATTGCCTCCGTATCGGCACTGCCTGCGAGACCCTCTTCATTCATGTGAATTTCGGGCGGAAAAACTTTGAAGCGGAAACCCTGATCGTTGAGAAGCGTAACGGAATTGCCGATGACCATGTTGGCGAGTTCGCAGACGGTTTCGCGGACGACCTGCTCATTGCCGGGAAGGTCTTCGCCAGCGAGATGGCTAGCGACTTTCATGGCGACTTCGGGCGAGAGGTCGAGAATGACGCGGCCTTCGATATCACCTTTGATAGAGATGAGAGCAGCGACGCCTTTACGGCGATAAGTGTCTTCGTCCATCGAGAGGTCAAGGATTTTCGTCGGCGCCTGAACCAGTTCGGCGAAGACGGCGTCGGCGGCATTGATGAACGGCTGGATGAGTTCCATTCTCATGCGCGGTTTTCTCCTGCGAAGGCGACGGGCGCGCCAGCTGCGTTGGGATCGTCACTGAGAACGTAACGGAGAATTTCGTAAAGGACTTCGGGCTTGACGGGTTTTTGAACGAAGTGCTTCGCGCCCTTCTGTAGCGCTGCCAGAATGTTTTCCTGGTAACCCACCGAGGAGACCATGACGATGCGAGCGTCGCCATGCTGGCGAACGATGCGTTCGACGGCCTCGATCCCTTCCATCTGCGGCATGGTGATGTCCATGAGCACGATGTCCGGCTTGGTGCGATTGAACTCCGCGATGGCGGTGAGGCCATCGCCAGCTTCTCCGGCAACTTCGCCGCCGAACATCTCAATCATCTTGATAATGTTCTTACGAGCGAAGACCGAGTCGTCCACTACCAGGTAGCGAACGGGCTTATTGTCTTTCCGTAACAGAGCGGCGAATTGTTGCATGGCCTTCTCCTTCTCCCGGCACGGTGTTAAGTGCGATGGGAAGAAACGGGTGTCCTTTCCGATTTCTGGTTCTTGTCGTTCTTATCGAGCTTGTCGTTCTTGTCGAGTTTGTCAAATCTCTCCGCGCTGGAACGATCACCACCATAGTTCTGCACCAGGAAGCCGGGCAGATTGTCCAGCGGAATCACTTTGTGCGCGTAGCCCTTGGAGATGGCTGCTCGAGGCATGCCGCTGACCACGCACGTATCCTCGCTCTGCGCGATGGTCATGCCGCCGGCATCTTTGATCGCGCCCAGCCCTTCAGCGCCGTCTTCACCCATTCCGGTCATCAGGAGACCCACGGCGGTGAGTCCAAATTGCTGGGCCACCGAGTGAAACAGCACATCGGCTGACGGCCGATGGCCATTTACGGGAGGGCCGTCCGAGAGAACGGCCATATCGCCGCGAGGCATGCGGCGAACCATGATGTGACGGTTGCCAGGACAGATGAGGACACGGCCAGCAATCAGGAGATCGCCGGAGCGCGCTTCATGGACCTCGAGTGCGCAACATTCGTCGAGACGCTTGGCAAACATTTCCGTAAAGCCTTCCGGCATGTGCTGAACCACGATAATGCTGGCCGGAAATTCGGCTGGAATCTGTGACAGAACATATTGCAGGGCGTTGGGCCCACCCGTAGAAATTCCAATGGCGATAATCCTGTTGGGAGGAACAGAGGCATGGGCGGCCTTCTTTTTGCGCTGGGGAGGATCGTCCGAAACGACTGCGGCCGGAAGTTTGCGGCCCGCAGCACGTTTGGCGACTTTGATTTTCTCGATGAGCAGCTCGGCTATGGAGTCGAGATGACCCGCGGCGGCGTCCTGGGGTTTCGGGACGAAGTCGATGGCACCGAGAGCGAGAGCCTTGAGAGTGGCGTAGGCACCTTCCTTCGAGTGCGTGCTAAAAAGCACGACGGGCAGTGGGGCGCGGCGCATGATCAGGCGGAGAGTTTCCATGCCGTCCATGCGCGGCATTTCAAGATCAAGCGTGACGACATCGGGGCGCAGCTCTTCGATCTTCTTGAGGGCAAAGGCGCCATCCATCGCCGTTCCAACAACATCGATGGCGGGGTCGCGGGCAAGAATGGACGGAATGAGTTTCCGCATGAGGGCGGAATCGTCTACGACGAGAACTCGAATGAGCCCGCTCATGCGATGGCTCCGAGGGGAACGGAGCGAGAAAGTCGCGAGAGTACGGCCGGCACGTTCAGAATGAGAACCACGGTGCCATCACCGAGAATCGAAGCGCCGCTCACGAGGTCACTCGCGACAATGTCGCTTGGAAGAGCCTTGATGACAAGTTCCTCTTCACCAACCATGCTGTCCACGACGAGACCAAAGCGCTTTTCTGCGGCGCCGATGACGATGACGAAATGCTTTTTCTTTTTGGGCTCGGATTCGATGGCCCGAAGACGGCTCAGGTGTTCCAGCCGAACTAACGTAAGGATTTGGTCGCGCAGTCGGAGAACTTCGCGCTGGTCGATGCGGTGGATTTCCTGGTCATGGATGCGCGAGATTTCCACGACGGAAGAAAGCGGAACGGCGAATAACCGTCCGCCCACTCGGAAGAGCAGAGTTTGGATGCTGGCTAGCGTCAATGGGGCGCGCAGCTGGAACGTAGTGCCGCGGGATTTCTGCGTTGAAATGTGGACTGTGCCTTTCAGTCTTTCGAGCACACTGCGTACGACGTCCATGCCAACGCCGCGTCCGGAGACCTCGGTAATCTCAGAAGCGGTGCTAAAGCCAGATTCGAAAATGAGATTAAGGGACTCTTGTTCGGTGAGGCGAGCAGCTTCTTCGGACTTGATAATTCCCTGCTTGAGCGCCTGCTGGCGTACGTGCGCAGGATCGATGCCACGGCCGTCATCGCGGACCTCGATGACAACCTGAGTACCCTGATGATAGGCGTTGAGATATACGGTGCCACGCGCGGGCTTGCCAGCAGTCAAGCGTTCATCGGCAGGCTCGATGCCGTGATCCACGGCGTTGCGCACGAGATGCATGAGAGGCTCGCCGAGCGAGTCGAGGATCCCCTTGTCAAGATCGGTGTGTTGCCCTGAAATGTCCAAGGCGACGTCTTTGCCGCACTGCTTGGCGACGTCGCGAACAACGCGAGGGAAACGGCGGAAAAGCTGTTCGACGGGCACCATGCGAATTTTCAAAACGCATTTATGGAGTTCATCGAGAACACGGGATTGAAAGCCAAGAGCATCGGCGAGCTTGGCTCGAACGGGATCCCGCGCGTGTCGCTGATCGAAATCGGTAAGAGCGCGATGGAGCATGGACTTGCCGATGATCAGTTCACCGACGAGATTCATAACGGCATCGATGCGATTAGCCTCGACGCGCAGCGTGCTCTCGGCAACGGCGGCCACAGCCGAGCCGGCAGCAGGATTCTTGGCGCCTTCAGCCGCATCGGCGTGCTCCGCGGTATTGGCAACAAATTGGGCCGCCTGTGCTTCGAGAAGATCGCCAAGGAGTTCATGCTCGGGAGTTTCCGGAGCTGCGGCGCGGTCGACGCGAACATCAGCGACGATGCTCGGAATTCGGCACCGTTTTTTGACGGCGTCTTCGGGTTGGCCTGTGGCGATCGCTGCCTCAACGATTTCGACATTCGCAGCAGCGAGATTATCTTCCGGACGGAGCGCAATGAGAGTGCCACAACCATGAAGCACGTTGCGAATGAGCTGAAAGGCAGCGGCGCGCATCAAGCTATCCGGATCAATGCGCAAGGCCACATTGTAAACGGCTTCGCCGCGATGAACAGCCTCGGCAATCATGAGCAGTTCGTATTCGGTCCAAGCGAAGGCCGCGGGAACGCACTCGACGGGCTTCGGCGTTTCCGCAACTCGTGCGCCGTCCGCCAGCAATCCGCGAATCAGGCCGCGAAGCGTCTCCAAGGACGGGAGCTTCTTGCTCCGTTGGTAGGCCGCAAGCATCGCTTCAAACGAATCGGCGGCGGCGAGGACAACTTCAGCGAATCGGGAGCCATGTTTCTGAGCAACCTGTGGCGTGAGGATGTCTTCCAATTCGTGAGCAAGCTCGCTTAACTTTTGAAAACCGCAGGCCGCGGAGTCCCCCTTAAGAGTGTGGACCGCGCGGCGGACCCGACGAATCACTTCTTCGTCGGCCGGGCGAGCCTCGAGTTCGAGCCCTGCTTCGTTCAGCGATTGCAGCAGTTCGTTCGCGCTCTCAAAGAAAATGGCGCGAAGCTCGGGGTTGCGATCTTCGGGAGTCTTGCTCAAGAAGACGCCTCCACACGTTGATAGGCGGTGCCGTTGTTTTCATGTACCATGCGGAACTTCTGCGTAAGGCCGAAAAGGCTTTCGGCGTGGCCCACAAACAGGTACCCGCCGGGATTCAAACAATGCCAGAACTTTTCGATAAGGCGCTTCTGCTCCGCTTCGTCGAAGTAGATCATGACGTTGCGGCAGAGAATGATGTCGTTGCGGCGCGGAAGGAATTCGGTTTTGAGATTGTGAAAGTCGAACTGGACGAGTTGCTTGAGAAGCGGCTTGATGGCGTACTTGTCGCCGGACTTTTCAAAATAGCGCAAGCGACAGGTGTAATCGACGGGCTCCATCTGTTGTTCGGTGTAAACGCCTTCCTGGCCAACGCGGAGACTGGCGTAGCTGATGTCGGAAGCGACGATTTCAAGTTTCCAGGGCGGAGGAATCAGCGGCTTGGGAGAAGGCATATCGAATGGAAGCGGATTGCGGAGATAGTAGTAAGCGAGAGCGTCGCAGATCAGAATGGCAACGGAGTACGGCTCCTGGCCGCTTGAGCAGCCGGCGCTCCACACGCGGAGATTCCAATCCCGGCGCTCCTGCTTTCTGCGCAAAAGCTCTTCCAGGACGGATTTCTGTAATAGGTCCAGTTGCGGTTTATTGCGAAAAAAACTGGTTTCGTTGACAGTGAGATTTTCGAGAAGTAGAGCGAGTTCAGCCCGGCCTTCGCGGCTGGTCAGCAAGCGATAGTAACTGTAGAAAGAATCAAGCTGGCACGCCTTTAGCCTGCGCTGGAGACGGTCCTTCAGGAAATGAGAACGGCGCTCGTCGAAGAACATGCCGCATTCCTGATAGACGAGCGTCTGCAAAAGCTTGAGCTCTGCTTCCGTAAGCTGGATCTGAGCGGTTAGGGTTCCCATGAAATGTGCGGCAGTCCGGCAGCCCGGCTAGTCCCCATGAGGAAGGGGATAGCGCTACTTTGACGTAGCGACGGTTTCCGCGGCCTCCTCGAGTCGTTTGAGCTCCGGCCGATGCAAAAGCTTGGAAATATCAAGCAAAATGATGAGGCGGCCGCTTAGCTTGCCGACTCCAGTGACGTATCCGGATTCTCCATCGGCAAAAACCGAGCCGGGGGCTTCAATTTCCGACGGAGGAATTTTCAATACTTCGGAAGCGGAGTTGACGATCAGGCCGAGCATCTTGTTTTCCAGCTCGACAACCAGGATGCGATTTTTCTTGTCCGGCTTGATTTCCGACTGGCCGAAGCGCTTGCGAAGATCCATGACCGGGATGATCTTTCCGCGAAGATTGATGACACCTTCGACGGTGTCCGGCGCGCTGGGCACAGCGGTGATCTCCGGGACACGAACGATTTCACGCACGGAGCCAATGCGCACGCCGTACGTTTCACTTCCAATGCGGAAACCGACTATTTGTAAGTCCTTTTCCATCGAGCGATCTCCGGCTCCTTAGGAACGGGCGAGTTCGGCGTATTCCAACTCGCGTTCACGCGTGGAACTCGAATGCCCACGCCGCGGAGCTGGAGATTCCGCCTGGCGGCCGCGGTTTTGTGCGGAACGGTCGAGAACAAACCGGTCCATGCTATCGAGCAAATTGCGAGAGAGTTTGAGCATCTGTTCGGCGGCGGCAGACAGCTCGGTGGAGCTGGAAGCCGACTGCTGGACAAGCTCGCGCATTTTGTCCATGGCGCGCACGACGGCTTGAGCGCCGGAAGCTTGCTCTTCGACAGCCGAGTTGATTTCCTGCGTGATTTCCGTGAGGCGGCTGGTGGCCTTGGCGATTTGCGAAGAGCCCACGGATTGTTCGTTGGTGGCAGCGCCAATTTCCTGGGAGAACTTGTAAACTTCAGTGACCACGTTAGAAATCTTGTGGAGAGCAGTGCCCAGTTCGTTGCCGAGGCTTAGGCCTTCTTCAACGATGCGGGTGCTGCGCTCCATATTCTCGACGGCCTGGCGCGCTTCACGCTGGATGCTTTGGATCAGGTCGGCGATTTCCTTGGTGGATTGCGTGGATTTCTCCGCTAGCTTGCGGACTTCATCGGCGACGACGGCAAAACCGAGGCCGTGTTCGCCGGCGCGGGCGGCTTCGATGGCCGCGTTCAGAGCGAGAAGATTGGTTTGCTCAGCGAGATCATCAATGACCTCGATGATCTTGCCGATGTCGTCGGCGCGATGGCCGAGGATGTTGATGATTTCCGCGGAGGACTGGATGGCTTTGTTGGTGCGGTTCAGGCCGTCGGTGGCCTTCTCCATGGTCTGGATGCCGGTGACGACCTCTTCGCGAGAGCGATTGGCGATATCGAGCAGGACTTTGGCGGTATCCGCGACGCGTTGAATCGAAGTGACCATCTGATCGATGGAGGCCGAGGTTTCCGCAACGCTGGAAGCCTGCACCTGCGTGTTCTTTACGACGTTTTGCACGTTGATGCTCATTTCGTGCATCGTGCTGGTGACTTCTTCAATGGCCGAAGATGCCTGAACGCTGACCTTCGCCGATTCGTCCGCTGCGCCAGCGACCTGATTCGAGCCAGCCGAGACCTGGCCTGCTGAATCGCGCGTGGTGCGGACAAGTTCCTGAAGGCCGTGGGACATGCGAAGGAACGCGTTGCCGAGAGTATCGCGCTTGGAGCGCGGGACAACTTCAACGGTGAGGTCACCTTCCGCGACCGACATGGAAACATTCGCCATTTCCTTCAGGTACGCAACCATGTTGTTGAATGTCGTAGCTAGAGCTCCGATTTCGTCGTTGCGATGAATATCGATATTTTGATCAAGGTCGCCGGAATCGCCAATTTCGCGGGCCACGGTGATGAGGTGTGTGAGCGGCTCACTTATGGACTTGGCCGTCTTATAGGCCGCAACGATGCCGAAGAGAAGAGCGATAAACGTTCCAACAGTAGTAACGCCGGAGCTGATGTTGCTAGCGCGCTCAGCGGACGTGGCAGTTTCATCCGCTGCCTTTTGGATATCAGAACTCGTTTGGTCCAAAATCGTTGAGGACTTTGTCAGCCAGGAAGCTGGATCCTTCTGCAGATAGAAAATTTGGAGGTCTGAGACAGTGGCGTCTCCGGAATCGACCTGATGACGCTTGGCCAGAAGTGGCTTTGCGAAGTTATCGGCCCAGCTTGCTTCGGTGCTCTCGACTTGAATCAAGGCCGACTTAACGCTGTCACTAGTCGTTTGCGCCTCGCCGTGCGTAATCAGAGCGCTGATGTCGGAGAACCCCTTATTGACCTTCTCTTCATCGCGGGGATCGCCGCTCAAGAGAAAATTGTCCATGTTGTGACGATTTAACATGACCTGGTAGCTCACTGACTTGATGATGCTAAGATTATCGAGCGCCGACCTGGCCTCCGCGCGTGCAGACCGCTCCCGGAAGCCCGCAGCGATGTTCACCAGGAACAACACCACCAAAATAACCACAATCACGCCAAAACCGATGTACAGCCTTTTCCCAATCGTCATTTCAAAATGCCTCCACTCCACCGGTGACGCGATTTGATCCAAACCGCCCCTGCCGTTTGCTGCAATTCCCTTAATTCGGCGAGCTAAAATCGAACTCCACGATCTGGGTCGTCTCTTGTGGGGCCGGAGCGAATTTCCATTCCTTTACGGCGTCCTGGCAAGCTTGCACAAGCAGCGGATGCCCTCCAATGACTCGCGTGCTCTTTACCCGGCCATCCGGCGTAATCACCACTTCGATCTTCACCTTGCCGGTCACGCTCATTCGCTTGGCAAGCTCGGGATAGGCGGGAAGGACCTTTGATTTGACTTTGCGCTTCCCTTCGTCCGTGCTGCCCGACTGTCCAAAGCAATAGGCGCACAACAAAAGACCGATCGCTGCGACTCCAATTGCGCGGATAGTCCCCCTCCATCCAGATCTCATAGACACCACCCCTCTTAATAAATGGAAAACCCCGCTGAAGGAAAGGCACGTCGAGGGCCACGCGCTTGAGGCATTACCAGACGAGGCAGAAGCGGTCGAAAGGGACTGCAAGTGGCCTAGAATGAAGAGGTAATGCGTTGGTTACGCGCAGATACGTCGAGGGCGCAGTTGAGCCGGGCGTCTCAGCGACCACGTTCTCCTCCCATCGAGGTCTCAGGCTGAGACGATGCGGTCGAGGTGCTCTGGCGGAGAGTGGACGATTCAACAACGCTCCTTGGAACGCGGGTTGACTCAGAATGAGATTGCTCGTTAGGGTGGTAGAGCACGGTTAAACTCAACTTGAGACGAGCGTCCACTCCCAACCCGTGATGCGCGAAGCAAAATCTATCAGGAGTCCTCGTTTGGCCACTCGCCCGCGTAAAGCGGATGCCGCAGATCCCTCTTCTAAACAAGCCGAGGAATTGATGGAGTTGGCGGTTGACGCCGCGCAGTCGCGACAACTTCCAGAATTTCTGGAAAGGTTCGCCGGGCGCACGGCACACATGATGGACGCGGTCTGGGGCGGCGTAGCTGTCTTCCGTGGACGAGAAACCGACCTGTACTCGTCTGAAGAGAACCAAACGGGCGTGGGTCCCGAGCTGAAAAGCTGGATTATTTCGTCTGCTCGCGAGATCAAGGCGGGCGCAATCATTCGACAGTTGCCGGCGGACGAGACGCGACCGCGCGAGGGCAGCACGAGCGCAAGAAACGCCGTTTTTGTGCCGATCAGCGCCAGCGACGGCGAACGGCTTGGAATGCTTTGTCTTTTGCGACGGCGAAAGAGCCTTAACGCCAAAGAGAAAAAGCTGTTGAACGCTCTGGCAAGCCACGCAGCGCTCTCACTGGAGAATTTTCGACGATTTTCCCAGCTCGAGAAGTCCAAACGGCAATGGGTCGAAGACATCGATGCGATCAGCGACTACATCGTCGTGCATGACCGCAACTGGAAAATTGTACGCACTAATCGTTCCCTGGCGTCGCATCTCGGCGTGCCACCGGTGGCGCTGGTTGGCGAAGCCATGAGCGGGCTGAGGCAAATCGCGGAAACTGGCAGCGATCTCCCCTGCCCCTTTTGCCGTGACACGCAGCGGCCGCGAGAGGAGTACGTGGCGGCGTCGGCGGAGCGGATCTTTCTAGTATCGACTTCGAGAGCGCCCGGCGTTGCGGAAGATGATACGCGGACAATTCATGTGCTGAAAGATATTACGGACCGGCGGGAGGCGGAGCGGCGGTATCGCGAGCTTTTCGACAGCATTCAGGAAGGGCTTTTCTTCGCAACGCCGGATGGGCGTTTTTTGGATGTAAATGACGCGATGGTGCGCATGCTGGGTTATGCATCGCGCGAGGAGATGCTGCGCGCGGACGTAAGCCCGCATCTTTACCCGGCTCCGGCGGCACGCGAACGATTCCTGCAGACGCTGGCTGAGCGCGGCGTCTTGCGCAACTACGAAGAAACCCTGCGCCGAAAAGATGGCGCGCTACTGCACACACTGCAAAACATTACGGCGGTGCGCGACGCGCAGGGGCGCATCGCGCAGATTCGCGGCTTGATGCTGGATGTCACGGAGCAAAAGTCGTTTCAATCGCAACTGCAGCGCGAAAGGGACTTTAACCAGAAAATTCTCAATACCACACAGAGCATGATTCTTGTGCTGGATACCGCCGGGCTGATCAGCTATGCAAACCGACGCTGCTATGAGGCCGGTTACAGAGAGGATGAATTGATCGGCCATCGGCTGGTCGATTGGGTGGAGCCTTCTGATCGCAACGACTTCGAGGCGGCGCTGGAAACCACAGCAAATGGACAGCAGGTGGAGAACCTCGAACTGCAGGTGAGACGGAGCGACGGGACGATGGGGCACTTTTCGATCAGCTTAAGCCCCATGAGGGATGAGCAGAGCGCGGTGAACAGCGTGGTGGTCGTGATGACCGACATCACGGACGCCGTGTTACTGCAGGCAAAGCTGGCCCACTCGGAAAGAATGGCGACCATAGGACGGCTGGTTTCCGGCGTCGCGCACGAGGTGAACAACCCGCTGGCCGCAATTCTCGGTTTTACCGATTTGCTGCTTGAGAATCCGCAAGTGCCAGTTTCAGCCCGGGATGATCTGCAGATCATTCTGCGAGAGACGCAACGGACGAAGGACATCGTTCAGGATTTACTGAGTTTCGCGAGGCAACGGCCAGTGCAGCGAGAAGCAGTGCAGGTGAACACCGTGCTGCGCCAAACGATTAAGCTGCGCAGCTATGACTTCGCGAGCCATGGAGTTGAAGTAACGGAGCAATTCGACGAAACCCTCGCGCCCGCGCTCGGGGACGCGCAGCAGCTTCAGCAGGTCTTTTTGAACATATTGAATAACGCTTACGATGCAGTGCAAGAAACGGGGCGTCGAGGCCATATCTCGATTCGAACGGAGCGGGGCGGCAATAGCGCGCAAGTGGTAGTCACCGATAACGGCACGGGAATCGCTGATCCGCAGCATATTTTCGACCCGTTTTATACGACGAAGCAGCCCGGCAAGGGCACCGGGCTGGGACTCAGTATCTGCTACGGAATTGTAAGAGCGCACGGCGGCGAGATTCAGTGTTGGAACAACGCTGACAGCGGGGGAAGCACATTTGTCGTCCGAATTCCAATCGCGACGGAGCTGCCCGCCCTGGCGGCGAAAGAGGCCGCGCGATGACTTTGCAAGCTGCAATTGGCCAGCATGCGCCGATCCTTTTGATCGAGGACGAACCATCCGTAATTGCATTCTTGAAGGCAGCGTTGGAAAGAAAAGGATATACGGTCGTGAACGCATCTTCCGGGGCGGAAGGGCTTGAGCAACTGGCCGGTGGACATTATGGCGGCGTAATTTCAGACATCCGCATGCCGGGAGCCGTCAACGGCGCTGAAGTTCATGCCTGGATCCAAAAAAACCGGCCAGAACTCGGATCAAAAATAATTCTGATTAGCGGGGACACGGCCAACAGCGAGACGCAGGCGCTTCTGGCCCGCAGCGGCACGCCTTGCATCGAGAAGCCGTTCCGTGTACATCAACTAATATCGATAGTGGAGAAAACCTTCGGGAAACCATGAGTGAAGATTTGAAAATTCGACTGATGGTCGTGGATGACGAGCAGAGCATACGCAAGTTGTGTATAACTATCGGGAATACACTGGGATACTCCTGCACGGAAGCAGAGAGTGCTGAAGCAGCACTGGCGAAACTGGATGCCGACGCTCCGGATCTTATCCTCACCGATCTAAAGCTTCCGACACTTTCCGGAGTCGGCCTCCTGAAGCAGGCAAAACTTGTGCTCCCCCGCGCCGAAATCGCGATCATGACCGGGCACGGCTCGATCGAATCGGCTGTTGACGCGATGAAATTGGGCGCATACGACTACATTGAAAAGCCGTTTCGTGTCGAAAAAATGAGGCTGCTGCTCCAGCGCATGGCGGAAAAGGTCCGTCTAGTAACGGAAAACGAGTTTCTGCGCGAACGCGTCAGCACGGAAGAAAGTCTCGACGGAATCGTCGGCACATCCGCAAACATTCAGGATGTTCTGCGCATGGTTTCCCGGCTGAAGGACACGCGCACACCCGTCTTGATTTCCGGCGAAAGTGGGACAGGCAAGGAACTTGTAGCGCGCGCGATTCACTTTCGCGGTGCTCTGGCCCAGACTCCCTTTATCGCGGTCGATTGCGGCTCGCTTGTACCCACGCTGATGGAAAGCGAACTTTTTGGGTATGAAAAAGGCGCATTTACGGGAGCTATGAAATCCAAGGCTGGTCTTTTCCAGGCGGCCAATGGCGGGACAATCTTCCTCGACGAAATCGGCGAACTACCCTTGGAGATGCAGGCCAAGCTCTTGAGAGTGCTGCAAGAGAAGGAAGTCCGTCCCGTTGGGAGCAATGAAAAGGTGAATGTGGACGTGCGTGTAATCGCCGCAACGAATCGCGATTTGGAAGCAGCCTATCGGGAGGGAACATTCCGAAAGGACCTATATTTCCGGCTAAATGTTGTGACCGTGCATCTTCCGACGCTGCGCGACCGCCGCTCGGACATTCCCATGCTCGTTCACCACTTCCTGGATCGCTACGCCCCGGATGCGCATCTCCAAGTGACTCCCGCGGCGATGAAAAGCTTGCTGAACTACGAGTGGCCGGGAAACATCCGTGAGCTTGAAAATTGTATCGCTCGGGCGATCACGCTGGGCGACCGCAAGGTGATTGACGTGATTGATCTTCCGCCGGCAATTCGAAGCGAGCAATCGGACGCTTCCGGCATCGCACTTCAGGAAGTAGCCTCCCTTTCGACGACGGCTCTCGCCGAAATGGAAAAAATGACGATCCTTCGTGTCTTTGAACAAGCCAATGGCGACAAAGCCCTAGCGGGGCGGATGCTCGGTATCAGCCGCGCGACGTTATATCGAAAATTGAAGCGTTACAGCATCCCGCTCAGATCGGGCCCAGGCGAGGTCGAAGACGCCTCCGAAGAAGAAACCCCACAGCAAGTGGAATGATGTCTCAACGCAGCGCCCTTGACGCAAAAGCAGGCTGGCTCTGAGACAGGTGCGTTTCAGCGTGAGACACGTGAGCAGGTTAAATCTCATGGGAAGATTTTAAGTCTTTCGCTTTCTTGGCTTTCCGGGCCTCACCGATTCCCACCTCTTTGGCGTGCAGCGTGCATCTCTATCGCGGGGACTTTGTGTCCGTTTGGGCGACCATGTGTACCACGGCACGACGGGCGATTGATCCTCGTACGGCGACCTGAGAGGCGACGTGAGACTAACCGATGAAGCGACCGTCACCGAGCAGGGATGTGCGGAGCGACTGGCGCGATTCTTCCCCAGCGCAAGTCGTGTGCACGTCCCAGTACAGATCACGGCGCTACGCGCCGGGAGCTCAAGGCTGCGAGAAGCAACGGTAGTGGAGTTTGGCGGCTTGGAACATGCCATTTTTCTTTCGTGTCTGCCGCTTGAGTTTGACGACAGGGTACGCATAGAACGCGATCGGAACGGTGGCACGGCGGAAGCGACTGTCATTGCAGTGCAATATCACGAGGGACGTAAGGCAGTGGCGGTCCGGTTTCGCCCGGGCCCCTGCGCGTGGGTGACCCAGCCGTGAACAAGACGACTTCCACACTCAATTCCCCGCTCATTTCGAAGCCCGCGAACTCCAGGCAGGCCAAGTGGGTTGAGGATCGTTCAGTTTTTCCAATCTATCTTGCACTCGCAAAGCAACTGGAACTTGAAATTCCATTTCCGCAGGAAAAGCGAAATCTTCCGGAGAAGCCTGATCTGGAACTTTTCGACGAAGTGGAGACCTGGCTGGATGAAATGGACCAGCGCGTTGCTGTGCACGAATTGCGCAAGCTGCTGCAGACGACCACTCTAAACGCCAACGAAAACAGCTTGTGCGCCCTAATACACCGGCATCTCAAGAAATCGTCCAAGAGCAACATCGATCGTGACAAAATCGACTTCCTCTTGGTGCAATACTTTGCGCTTTGCGCGCCCGCCAAGATCTACCACAAACAAATCGAGCCCGCTGATGTCGCCCAGGTCATGAAACCAGTGCTCGGCGATGTGGATGATTCCGCGCTCGATTGGTGCGAACCTCTCGAGCAGATGATTGTCAAATTGCAGTCGTTCCGGAGCCTGCGCGAAATTTTGAAGACGAATTTCATCGAACAAGGCCGGAAAGTCAAAGAAACCGCCGGTGGGATGTTTTACGACCCAGCGGCGTTGCTGACGTTTGTTCGCTTCAATTTTCTCCTACGGCGGACCTTTATCGAATTGATGCACGCGGATCTGATTGCGATTCGCTCGGGTCTAGCGCAACTCGCAACGTCCGCCGTGAAGACAATCGACTGCCAGAACTTCGGGCTGTCGGGAAGTGAACCTCTAACGAAGATCTTGGAAATAGCCGACGAATGGAAACAGCCCTTTCAAAAGGAATATACGGAACGCTCCGTAAATCAGACTTTCGAAAAGCTGCTCGGGCTGCGTAAAGATGTGGAGCGGGCGCTGGAAAAGCTGGTCCCGAAAGCGCCTGAAACCGCTGCTTCCCAGGCAAAAACCCCAAACCCACGGGTTGTTGAACCATCGCGAAATCTGGGACAAACGCCAGGAACTCACGAAACCAGTCCAAAGGTCCCTCAGAAGCCCGCCACAGCGAATGCGGACTCAACGACGGCCTCCGGGATGCTCGATTTTGAAGGCTGCTTGGAAAAGATTTGGGAACAGTTGATCGCCACGCCACCCACTCGCGGGCGGTCCATGACGACGGTGAAAATTGGCGCTGCTCGCATCTTGATGTCCTCGTGGGAAGTAACTGCGTTCGTAAGCGAAGATGGGCCCGCGGCGGAGGATTTACGTCGCGCTGTCGTTGCTCGGGCTATGGTGACGGCTGCGGTCGAGTCCGCAAAGGAAACGGGAAACGCAACTTCCATGGATAGGGCTCTCTCCATTGCGCGTATCGAAGTCTCGCGTCTGCAAGAACGCGTGGACATCGCGAAACAAGCAAAAGACACTGAAGCGGCTGTCAATCTGGGCATCAGCACGAAACGGTTGCTTTCGGCTTTGGACGAGGCGGAAAAACTTTAAGTGATCAGGTCTTCTGTGGCTTTGCCGGGCGATCACCTGGGAGTGGGTCTTCTGTGCGAAACGCTAGCGTATTAATCCTGACGGATGAGCCAGAGTTCGCACGGCTCCTGACCGCCTGTTGGCAAGCTGAGCGGCAAGCGCCCGGGATCACCATCCTTAGCAGTGATCTCTGGAAAAATCATGAAGCGGCGTCCGACGATCTCGTAGTGGTTGGGCCAGTCCTTGAAGGAAAATTGCCCGGCATCCTGCATTCCTTTGAACCAAGCGCGGCCCTTATTCTTTGCGTCCCTGCGGATTCCCAGGAACTCAGCCAATTGCGGTCGCGCTATCCTCGCCTGCTTCACGTGCCTTTGCGGGAAGACTGGGCGCAAACGCTGCTGCTGGTTGCCGGTGAATCTTTGCGACGGGCCGAAGCGGTTCGTATCTCAAAGCAGGCCGAACGCCGTGCGGCGAAAAACGAGCATCACGCCACACTCGGCCGCTACATGATGGACATGAAGCACAGCGTGAACAATGCGCTGACGTCGATGCTGGGCAACGCAGAGCTCCTGCTTTTGGAGCCTGGCCAGCTTTCCTCGCAATCTCTGGCTCAGATTAAGACCATTCACAGCATGGCACTGCGTATCAACGAGATCATGCAAAGATTCTCATCCCTCTCCAGCGAGATGCGGGAGGCTGAGAATGCATCTCAAGCTGAGACAGAAGTGGAACCAGCCTCCCCCGCAAGCCGCCGTTAAGTGAGTCAGAGACTCCTGTAACTTGCTTATAAATAAGCTCTTATACCAGATAGGCATAGGCCGCTAGAGAATCGCTGGCCTGGCTGCTGACGTGCACCTCTTGTCTGCGGAGAAATATGGGGAGATGTCGATGCTGCAGAAAAAAGTACTCATCGTCGATGACTCACCCTCGCAAGTAAAGCTGATCGAGGGCTTTCTCGAGCACGAAGGCTATCGGTTGGTCGGGCTGAATGACCCGGAACGTGTCGAGGAAGCGATAGCCACGGAACGACCCAGCGTCATTTTGCTGGACGTCGTGATGCCCAAGCGCAATGGGTTCCAGGTTTGCCGGGAATTGAAGAATCACTCGGACTACAACGCCATACCAGTGATCCTGGTGACCTCGAAGAACACGGAAAGCGACAGATTTTGGGGCCAGCAGCAAGGTGCGGACGGATATGTGACGAAGCCATTTACGCGGGAAGAATTGTTGCGCGCTGTGCGGCGATTTGCTTAGAGGATTTTGAGGACGATTTGGGAATGAATGAAGACTTTCATTTGGTGCCACTGCCCGCAGATGCCGACGATCTGCTAGAAGCGCTCGGGCCGATGGAGGAGCGGCCGCCCGAGTCGCAGTACGTCGTTTTCCGAAGTGGACGCGAGCGCTTCTGCCTTCCGGTGCTGGACGTTGAGGAAGTGCTGGACTGGCCGCTGCTGACGAAGCTGCCGCTTGGTCCGGCGTATCTCGCGGGAATTTTCAATTTGCGCGGAGCTATTGTGCCGTTGATCGACATTGCCATCACGGAAGGACGCAGACCTGGTCTGCTGCCAAAGCACGTGGTGGTTGCTTCGCTTCGGGGCGAAGGCCACCACGACGATTTGCGCATCGGGATTGCCGCGGATGAAGTCATCGGAACGTATTCAGTGAATACAGAGGATTTACTCGAACAAGCTCCAGAAAATGTGCCGCATTGCACCGGAATGCTCCGGCACGACGACCGGCTGGCGTTAATCATTGACTTGAGACGAATGCTCGAGGTTTTCCCGGGACCTAGCATCTGAGTTTGGGGCGGACCCGGCCGCGTGCGGACACGGGCACCGCAGTAGGGATTTGGAGGAAGGCATGAAATCGCGACTGAGTTCCACAATCTGGACGCTGGTCATGATGAACGGCGTCGTCCTTTTCGCCGTGCTGGGCTTGGCCTACAGCGCCGGCCGGCAATCAGGAGGAGCGTCCATTTTCGACTTTGGCGCTCTGCCAAGCGGATCCAGCGGCGCCGTAATGCTGGCGTTGCTGCTGGCGCTCGGCATGGCCGTCTTCCTCGCTTGGCGCCTCGGGAGTCGGCTGTTGACCCCGGTGCAGGAACTCGCACAGTTCTCCGAGCGTATGGCAGCGGGGGATCCTCGCGCGCGGGCCGAGATCACCACCGGCGACGAACTCAGCTATATCGCCGACAACTTGAACCGCGCAGTGGCAAAAGTTTCTAAAGCGACGAGCAATCAGGACGCGAACGACGCATTGCAGCGCAGTATTACGGAACTGTTGACGGTTATCAACCAAGTGGCGCGCGGCGACTTGACGCTCCGCGGAAAAGTCACCAACGACGCCTTGGGCAACGTCGCTGATTCGATCAACTACATGCTCGACAACTTCACCAAAGTTCTCGAGCGCGTGCGCAAGGCGGCTATGGAAGTCACTGCCTGCTCGAACAACATTCTTGTGGCGGCCGACGAAATGCAAGCCGGTGCGACGCAGCAAGACCAGGAAATCACCAATACTTCGAGCGCCGTTGAAGAACTTACGGTCTCGATGAAGCAAGTGTCGAACAACGCCGAAGCCAGCGCCGAAGCAGCTCGCCGTGCATTGGATGCCGCTGAACAAGGCAACCGCGCCGTTCGCGACACGCTCGAAGGCATGCAGCGTATTCGGGCATCCGTGCAGGCCACGGCAAAGAAAATCAAGTCGCTGGGCGACCGTTCCCTAGAAATCTCAGAAATCATCAACGTGATTAACGACATCACGGAGCAGACCAACTTGCTCGCTTTGAACGCGGCAATCGAAGCCGCCCGCGCCGGTGAAGCAGGACGCGGTTTCGCCGTCGTCGCGGACGAGGTTCGCAAGCTGGCTGAACACAGCCGCAGCGCCACGAAGGACATCGCAGCCCTGATCAAAGCCATTCAGGCGGAGACGAACGAAGCGGTCGTGGTCATGGAAGAAGGCACGAAGGAAGTCGAAGGCGGCGCAACGCTGGCCGATCAGGCCGGACGTGCACTTGACGCCATTTCGAACGTGGTGCGCCAGTCGGCCGAACTCGTTCAGGAAATTTCGCTCGCTTCCAAACAGCAGGTGCGTGGAACGGAAGGCGTGGCGCATGCGATGCAAATCATCTCCAGCATTACGCGTCAGACCTCCCAGGGCACACGCGGCACCGTCGCGACGGTCAGCCAGCTGGTGAAACTGTCAGACCAGTTGAACGAGGCGTTAGCGCAATTCCGCGCGACGTCGAAGTCCGGCAATCTTTTGGATGATTCCGAGCGGCCTGTCCCAGCCGGCGCTCTGCGGTAAGCGGTGAATTTCTGCTCGGGCAAGCGGCCAGGGCTAAAGCGGGACTGGAATGAGCGAAAGGCACGGACCGGCGCACGGTCTTAGTGAACACGAGTTGAGCGAGATCCGCATGCTGATTGAAGAGCGGACGGGCATCTGCTTCGACGAATCGCGGGCGAGGTTCTTTTCTACTCGCGTGAAGGAACACTTGCGCGCCAAGGGCCTCGATCGCGGCACGGACTTGTTGCGAGCCATGCGTAAGTCGAATGTGGAGTACGAATCCCTGCTCGAGGGACTACTCACTCAGGAAACCAGCTTTTTCAGATACCCAAGCGTTTATGAAGCATTTGAAAAGCGTGTGCTTCCGGAATTGCATGTCAAAAAGTTTTGGAAGAATCCTCGTACTCTGCGCATCTGGAGTGCTGGCTGCTCGACCGGCGAAGAACCCTATTCCATCGCAATTACCATTACCGATTCATTGTCCTTCTCCGATTCCTGGAACGTCGAGATTCTTGCCACCGACGTCGGGCGTCAGGCCCTAAAACTTGCGGAACGCGGCGTGTACAAAGGTCGGAGCCTCGCCAGCGTGAACGAGCGTCAGCTTGGCGAACACTTCACGGAAGTGGCTTCGGGTCATCAGGTGAAGCCCAGGCTCCGCAAGTTGATCACCTTCGCGCAGATGAACTTGGCTTCAGCGGTCTACGTAGGCCGGATGGACATGATTTTCTGCATGAACGTCCTGATTTATTTCTCAGAGGAGCGCCGGCGCACGCTTGTCCAGCGCTTTTACGACACGCTCGAGCCAGGCGGCTATCTTTTCCTCGGCCACTCCGAATCGATTTCCAAGATGCCAGTGAAATTTCAGGCCATTGTGCTGAACGATTGCATCCTGTACCGAAAGCCCACGGCCCAAGAACTGCAGAAGCCGGAACTTGTGACGGAGGGACGCGCGTGAGCATGCCTGACCGCGAAGCCGTCGAGATGTTCCTTCAGGAAGCGTCCGAGCACCTGCAATACTTGCGGGAATACGTCAGTGTGTTGCAAGAAATCTCTCCGCGCCGCGACGATCTTGAGCGTCTTTATATTTCGGCCCACACGTTGAGCGGAACATCGGCCAGCTATGGATTTCCGCGGTTTTCGGAAATTGCAGGCAAACTTGCCCACGTATTCCAATACGCCATGAACGCGACGTTGGGCGAGGATCTTCACGGTCCGCTCACCGAATTCCTGTCCGACGGTATTTCCCTGCTGGAAACGGATCTTCTGGAAATCAGCGATACAGGCGAGGAAAGCATTGATGACATTGCTGCATTTAAAGAACGCTATCGCTTCGCGTTTCCGACGGAGCCACCGCCGCTGAATTATCCCCAGGCGCAGGGCTACGTTGAGACAGTCAGTACACCTGCAAAGGAGACGGTCGTTTCCGCCGCGACCGGTTCCTACTTCGACGCTCTGCCCTCGGACGACGAGGTTCCCGACGAGATTTTGGAATTTTTCCAGCCGGAAGCTGAAGAGCATTTGCAGGTTGTGAGCGATTGCCTTCTCTCTTTGGAAGGCAATAACAATCCCGAAGAAATCAACAAGCTCTTCCGCGCGATTCACACGGTAAAGGGCTCAGCGGCACAAGTGGGCTTGAAGCGCCTTGGAGCGATTGCCCACCGTGTGGAAGACATGATTGGCCGTCTCCGCGATGGCGAGATCGAGCCATCGCCAGCCGTCGTTGATATCTGTCTCGAATCCGTGGACGTGCTGAAGAAAACGCTACATCGCCAGTGGTCCGACGAAACTAGCATGCGTGCGGGTGTGGATTCGCTGCTTGGGCGTATCGCGGAATTCGCTCCCGTCGAAGTGGAAGACCCGGAGGGCCTTGGCTTACCCGCGGCAGGCGAAGAAGGTCGCCCCGAGAGAATTCCCGAAGCCGCTCCAGCTACCGCGCAAACGAAAAGGGCCGGCAAGCCGGCAACCTCGGCAGCCGCCGCTGCGAAGTCCGTGCGCATTGCTTTGTCGCGCCTCGATCGCATGATGAATACCGTCGGCGAGCTCGTCATCAATCGCACGCGAATGGTTGGGCGCGTGGCCGAGCTGGAAAAACTAGTCGATACGCTGAGCTTCTCCAAGGAACGACTCCAGGGCAAGGTCGGCGAGTTCCAGGAAAAATACGAATTCAACCGCATAAGTTCATCGCGTCAAACGGGCCCATGGAGCCCATCTACAGCCCGGGAAACGCTCAACAGCGCGGCTTCAGGCGATACCTCGTTCTGGTCCGATTTCAGCGAACTCGAAATGGACCGCTACGACGATTTCAATATTCTTTCGCGCTCGATGGCTGAGATTTCCGCTGACGTAAACGAAGTGCTCTCACAGTTGGAAGGCTTTATCGGGCGCGTGGAAGGCGACATCGACGAGTTCACAAAACTCGCACATCACTTGCAGGACGAAATCACCGCGGCACGCATGGTCCCTATTGGAACCCTGTACTCCAGGCTGTCCCGTGCCGTGCGTGACGCCGCAAAATCCGCCGCCAAGCAAGTCGATCTCGATCTTTCCGGCAGCGAGACCGAACTGGACAACAACATCATTCAGCAAATTTCCGATCCGCTGGTTCACCTTGTCCGAAATTCCGTCGCGCATGGCATCGAACGCCCAGAGGACCGCCTTGCCGCTGGCAAACCGGAACTGGGCAAGGTTTCTCTCCGCGCCTATCACCGCGGCAACCACATCTACATCGAAGTGGAAGACGACGGCCGCGGCATCGATTACGAGCGCGTGAAGCAAAGCGCCATCGAACGAGGTCTCGTTTCGCCCGAAACGGCAGACCGCTTAACCGAGCGCGACCTCCGCGAAATGCTCTTCCATCCTGGCTTCACCACGGCTCCCGTCAAAACAGAACTTGCCGGCCGCGGTGTTGGCCTGGACGTAGTCCGTGCAAATCTAAATGCCCTTAACGGTGAAATTGATATTCAGAGCCTCAGCGGCCAGGGTACAAAATTCACTCTAAAGGTCCCCCTGACGCTAATCATTTCGCCCGCGCTCTTTGTACGTTGCGGCGTTACGAATTTTGCGCTTCCTCTCGCCGTCGTGGAAGAAATCCGACGTCTGCGCGCGGACGAGATCGAGGACGTTGGCGGCAAGTTGCTCACCAAGGTCCGCGATGTCGTAACCGAAGTCGTGCGGCTCGACACGTATCTGGGGCTTCCGCCGCTTGAACCGGTCAACGGCTACTTCCGCATGGTCGTCGCAAACGCTGGCAATCGTCAGATTGGCTTGGTCGTGGAAGAAGTGCTCGGCAAAGACGAAATTGTTATCAAGAACCTCGGCGAATATCTCCGCCGCGTGAAACTTTTCCCGGGCACGACGATCGCTCCGGACGGCAGCCTGATTCTGTTGATCGATTTGAACCGCATGGTCGCGAACGAGCCTACGGAACGCCGCCCACTACAAGCCAGCGCCAGCGCTGCCCGCATTTTTGCCCCGGGGTCGGCAGCTGTGGCGCGTGGAACCATTCCTTCGGAAGCCATCGACCGCGTCGAGCAAGAACGCCTAATCGTGGTCGCGGACGACTCGATCAGCGTGCGCAAATTCGTCGGCCGCATGCTCGAAAAGAACGGTTACCGTGTAAAACTCGCCGCCGACGGCATGGAAGCCGCGGAACTTGTCACGCAGCACGGTTGCCACCTTGTGATCACCGACCTCGAAATGCCGCGCATGACGGGTTATGAGCTTATGGTGCAGCTGCGGCAGAGCCCAACCACTCGCCGCATTCCCGTTATGGTGGTTACTTCGCGCGCAGGCGCAAAGCATCGTGATCGCGCCATCAAAGAAGGTGCCGCCGCCTTCCTGACGAAGCCAGTTCAAGAAGATCAGCTCATCGCAGCCGTGGAACAACTTATGGGAACGGAGGCGCGACCGTCCGTACCGGTTGCCTAAGAACCCATGGCCACAACTCTTCACAAGAAATTTCGCGTGCTCATCGTGGACGATTCCGCATTTATGCGCAAAGTCCTTGAGACGATCTTTAATGCCGACGACCAATTGCAGGTAGTTGGTCATGCGAAGGATGGCCGCGAAGCGGTGGCCCTCGCCGAATCGCTCAAGCCCGATGTCATCACCATGGACATCAACATGCCCCATGTTGATGGCTTGCAGGCAACCGCGCAAATCATGACCACAAATCCGCGGCCCATCGTGATCGTCAGCTCCGAATCCAAGGACGGAGCTGCGAGCACGTTGAAAGCCCTCGAACTGGGTGCGATCGAGTTTGTTGCCAAGCCATCGAGCGGAATAGATCTGGATATGCAGAGCGTCAAGGAAGATTTGCTCCGTAAAGTGCGGATGGCCGCGAAAGTTCGCGTGGTGCGCACGGCCTCCAGACTCGCTTCAACCTTACAAAAATCGAATGGCACTGGCGCGCCCCAAGCGAAGCCAGCGCCGGTTGCTCCACGTCCTGCTCCGAGTTCAGGCCTTGATCAGCGTTTTCCCGTCGTTGTGCTTGCCGCATCGACAGGTGGCCCTGCCACCGTCATGCGATTGGCTCCAGGCTTTACGCGCGAATTCCCGGCTGCCGTGATTCTGGTGCAGCACATGCCGGCCGCGTTCACCACGCAATACGCCACGCAATTGACTGAGTTCACAGGCATTCGCGTCAAAGAGGCAGAGCCGAATGAGTCCATCCAACCCGGCACGCTCTACATCTGCCCCGGAGGCCATCACCTTCGTGTGACTCCCACCGGGCGCATCCAACTGGACGGCACAAGCGGCCGGATCAACGGCTACCTCCCCAATATCGACGCGACCATGGAATCGGTTGCGGCTTATGCGGGTGCCATGAGCATTGGCGCAATTCTTACCGGCATGGGCAACGACGGTGCCGCTGGCGCGAAGGCCATCAAAGCAGCAGGCGGCTTGGTGCTGGCGCAGGATGAAGCCACGTGCGTCATCTTCGGCATGCCTGCGGAGGCCATCAAAGTGGGGGCTGTCGACGAAGTCCTAGGGATCGATGACATCTATCCTGCGATCGAAAAACGTGTGATCGGCATCTGCCGCACCGCTCCAGTGGGAGTCCGCTGATGCACGTGGCATCGCCGCCTCTAAAGCTCCAAACCATGCGCTCGGAGCAGATCATTCTCTTTCGCGTGTCGGGACATCTATTCGCCGTGTCCTCCGCTTCCGTTCAGGAAGTGCGAAGCGTGGATAGCCTTTCCGGCGCCGCCACCGAAATCAACCAGCCGACTATCCGCAAGGTCCGGCACGTTTTGCGGCGTGGCGATAAGGCGCTTTATGTCATCAACGCAGCCGTTCATTTCGGATTGCCATCGTCTGCATCTGGCCTTGTCTTTGTCCTGCGAAAAACGCGAACGGCCCTTCTGGTCGATGGCATGGATAAGATGGCCACGATGACGCGGCTCCAGTCGCTGCCGTTGGCCTATTGCCAGGAAGAACGTCACTGGTACCGCGGTCTGACTGCGCTCGATCAGAATGTCATACCGGTGGTGAACCCCGACGGATTTCTGACCGCTGAAGAATTTGCTCTGCTCGATGCTTCGTTGCCTCCGCTCGAGATACCTGACGAATCGTTGAACGGCGAGACGGAGTTGCCGCAATGACCCAGAGTGCCGAATCCTCCTCCCAATCGTTCGTGCTGCTCCGGCTGGGGGAGCGCCGGTTCGCAGTTGCCGCCACGCAAATTTCCGAACTCGTGGCTCCGAGCCGCATCTTTCGTTTTCCACATCAAACGCCGAAACTCGAAGGCGTAATTCTCCGGCGCGGCCGCATTGTCCCCGTATGCGACGTCGCCGAGACGCTTCTTGGCAAGGGACTCACTTCGCGCCGCTTTTATCTGATTGCCGTCCGCCATTATGGCGCCAAGACAGAGTGGGTGGCGCTGCCCGTCACTGGCGATTGCGAACTGATCGCCGCGGAAATGACCAATTCGGGCGAGACCGACTCTCCGCACGTAGCCGGCTGGATCTCTCACAACGGCGAAGTAATTGAAGTCCTCAATCTTGACGCGCTCACACCCGGCGAGGCCGCATTGTCGCCAGAAAGCGCCTATCCGGCCGTTCTGGAGGCTAGACCGTGACCTCTTCGGGACGTGGGCCGAAAATTCTTCTCATCGATAGTAATGTTTATTTCGCGAAACGCCTCGGCGATGCGCTGAAGCGCGAAGGTTTCGAAGTCGTCTCGAGCACGCAAGCCGCTTATGCGCTGACGACCATCGAATACGACGCTCCCTCCGCGATTCTTTGCTCCACCAACATGCGTGAGATGGGTGCCCTTGAAATCGCGAAGATTATCCACGCAGATCCCAAGAATGCAGCGCTGCAAATCATCGCTCTCGGCGACGGCAGCCAACGGGCGTTGATGGACGCTTTTCAAGCCGGCTGCGACGACTATATCGATCGTCAAAGCGCGCCGGCCGTCATCGCATCGCACATCAAAAGCATCATCGTCAGCAAAGCGGAGGGCTTTCAGCCGACGCAAATGCTCACGCAATCCGACACCAGCCTCAGTGGCAGTTTAACGCACCACGACCTCACGGGCGTCATGCAAATGCTAGGGCACGCACATCAAACTGGCGCGCTGCATATCAATTCCGGCGAAACGGATGCGGTACTCTTCTTTGATGCTGGGGAAATTACCCATGCGGAATGTGGCAGCCTCTTTGGCGACGAAGCGGTAATACACATTCTGAAGAGCTGCGTGCAAGGCGCGGAAGGCGTCTACAAATTTGCTTATGGAACCACTTCGCCGCAACGCACCGTGTTGCGGTCGGCGACCGATCTAATGCTCGATGCCATGCGCGAGTACGATGAAGGCGCTCACGACATGGCGGACAAGGAAGCCCTATGAGCGAGGCGATGACGTTTCCACCTCTGGATGAAACGGAAGCAAAGCGCGTGCCAACGGTCTATTTCATTGATGACAGCGCCACCATGCGCGAGGTCATCAAGATCGCGTTCCGCCGCGAGAGCATCAATGTGATCACGTGCGCGGATGCCGCGTCCGCCCTTTCGCAATTTGAGCAGACGAAGCCCGACGTTGTCATCACCGACGTGATTATGCCTGATCAGGATGGCTATTCCGTTTGCAGCCAGATCAAGCAGCACCCGGAATTTGGCGGGACTCCGGTCGTATTGATGTCGGGCGTGGTGAACAAGAGCGTGGCCGACAAGGCCGTGGCAGTAAAGGCCGACGAACTGATTCGCAAGCCGTTTCAGCCGCAAGAACTGATCGGCCGCGTCAAGAGCTTGTTGGAGCCCAAGCGGGCGCCAGACGCGCCACCCGCGGAACGTCCTGCCGCATCAAGCGCTCTCAACAATCTTTTCGTGCCGCCTCCTCCGCTTGTTCAAAGGCCGAGTGCGCCGGCTACCCACGCGGCGGACCAGAGAACTCCTGAGTCCATCTGGCCCCGCGCGCTGGCTGAAGCCTTCATTGCCCCGCGTCCAAGTGACGCATCGGCACCCCCACAGAGTCTGCAGCAATCCGGCGCGCCCGCTTATCGGCCGGCGCCGACCGCTTCAGATATTCAAAAGCTGCGTGCCGAAATCGCTCGCCTGGATTTGCTTGTCAAAAAACTGCAAACCGAAATGCAGATCGAGCGCCAATACACGCAGGCCCTTGAACTGCAAATACAGACCCTCACGAGAATCGACTAAGCGAGCTCCCGAAAGTTACCTTTGCGTTTTCGTCTCAATCCGCAATATTGACGGTGGCAAGTTGATTCGGTAGCTTCGCTCATGGTCCTTCGAACAGCCGTTCTCAGCGTAAGAGGCCTCCATGGATGAAAAAACCCGCTCCCCGATTTCGCGTCGCGAGTTTGCCCGTCGCGCTGCAATCGTCTCTGCCGTTTCGCTTGTACCCGTTGCCACACCTTCGCTAACCTCTGGCCTAGTTCAGCCATTGCCGCAGCAACCGTCGGATGCGCCCTCCCTCTCCCCCGAAAGCCAGGCAGAAGCAAGCGCCCGTTACCAGGCAATCCTGGCTCTTTATGGCGCTCGATTCTCTGACACGCAAAAAACCGAGCTGCAGCGGCTATGTTTCCTGGCGCAGCCTCCCATCGATCGCATCCGGGCATTCGGAATTGAAAATGGTGACAGCCCAGCGCTCTATCTAAAGCCACTCATGGAAAGAGAGAAAAAGCCGGCGCCATCGGCTATCCGCCCCAAGCCCAACCCAGCAGCCAAGAAGTCTTGAGGGATCGTCACAATGCCCGCCGAAGAACTCCATTATCTGCCGTTGACCGAACTCGCCAGGCGCATTGAAACGAAAAAGCTCTCCCCTGTCGAGCTCACCCAACTCTACCTCGATCGAAGCGCGAAGTTCGGCCCTCGCTTCAACGCCTACGCGCAGTTAACTCCGGAAATCGCCTTGGAACAGGCAAAAGCCGCTGAGAAAGAAATTCATCATGGCCACTATCGCGGCCCTCTACATGGCATTCCGTACGCGGCGAAAGATTTGCTTGCCGTCAAAGACGTCCCAACAACGTGGGGAGCGAAGCCCTTCGCCAATCAAGTTTTCCAATACGACGCCGCCGTCATCGAGCACTTGAAGCGCGTTGGCGCCATTCTCATCGGAAAGGCCGCGATGATCGAATTGGCAGGTGGAATGGGCTATCGATTTGCCTCCGCTTCCTTGCAGGGTGCTGCTAAGAATCCGTGGAACACAAAATGTTGGACGTGCGGTTCCTCATCTGGCTCCGCCGCGATTGTTGCTGCCGGTCTCGCGGCGTTTGCCATCGGAACCGAAACTTGGGGTTCCATCATTTGTCCTTCCGCTTTCTGCGGCGTTAGCGGCTTGCGACCCACCTACGGCCGCGTGAGCCGTTACGGCGCAATGGCTCTTGCGCCTTCAATGGATAAAATCGGTCCCTTGGCGCGCACCGCGGAAGACTGCGCGCGCATCTTCGCCGCTATTGCAGGCCACGACCCGCGCGACCGCAGCACCCTGCCCATCGACAAAGCGGCCTTCACGTATTCGCCGTCTATGGAACTGAACTCTCGCCCACTTAAAGTCGGCTGGCTCAAGAATGCTTGGAAAACCTTGGACCCAGGAGTCGCAAAGGTTCTCCTCGCCGCTGAGAAAATTGTCCGAAGACATTTTGCGAGCATCAAGGCCGTAGTTCTACCCGAAGGACCGTTTGAAGATGCTGCAAATATCATCGTGGCAGCGGAGTCCGCTTCCTCTTTTCGCGCGTTGATTCGATCCGGTCAAGTCAGCGAATTGGCGGATCCGTTGGGCCAACTCGCCGGCTATGTCAACGAACAATATTCTGCCGCCGATTATTTGCGCGCGCTCAGTGTGAGAGAAATTCTGCAAGAAAAGATGGAAGCCCTCTTCGAATCGTTTGACGTGCTGGTCACCGCCGCTCAACCGGTTTCGGCAACCACGCTGGAAGCCAATCTCGAAATCGATCTCGCCTTTCCCGATCCCCTCGGCGCCATCGGCAATCTCTGTGGCCTTCCAGCCTTATCTGTGCCTTGCGGCTTTGCGGAAAAGAATCTCCCCGTCGGATTGCAATTAGTGGGCCGCGCAGGTGACGACTTTGCCGTGATTAAAGCCGCCCGCACGTTTCAGCTTCACACAGACTGGCACCGCAGGCATCCAAGAATTACCTGATCGTGATGCTACCTGGACAGCTTGGATGAGACTCCGGCGCCGGACTCTAGGCACTTCGAGAAAGATTGAGGACTTCCCGCACTGACCTCAGGATGCTGCCTCGGCTGAAGGGCTTCGTGAGCAAACGCAAATTGGGTTCGCCTTGCTCCGCTTCAACAGCCGTGTGTTCTGTGTAGCCGGACATGTATATCACCCCGAGACCTGCGTACTTGTGTTGTACGCGCTGTGCAAGCTCCCTGCCCGTCATGCCGGGCATCACCATGTCCGTCACGAGCAGGTCAATGGTTGACGTGTGTTCGTTCGCGAGACGCAGCGCCTCAGCGCCGTTGCGCGCCTCGATAACCCTATAACCTCCGGACTCCAGAAATTCCCGCGCGACTTCACGCACGTCCTGCTCGTCTTCCGCTAACAAAATGGTTTCTGTCCCACGCGGTGCCTCCGCCAAAGCCAGCGGTACGCTTCCCTTATCCTCGGGTTCATCGACACGCGGAAGATAAATCTTAAAGGTTGTACCCTTGCCTACCTCGCTGTACACCCAAATGAAGCCGCCGCTCTGTTTCACGACGCCGTACACTGTCGCAAGTCCGAGCCCCGTCCCCTTCCCGGGTTCCTTCGTCGTAAAAAATGGCTCAAAGATATGCGCTTGCGTATCCGCATCCATTCCTTTGCCGGTGTCGGAAACGGCAAGCAGTACATATCGGCCGGGCTGAACAATCGGATGAGATATGTTGTAAGCGGTGTCCAGGTCAGCGTTCGATGTCTCGATGATCAGCCGTCCTCCAGTCGGCATCGCGTCTCGCGAATTCACCGCCAGATTCATAATAATCTGTTCCATCTGGCTGGCGTCTCCGCGAATCGTCCCCAAGTCGCGTGCTGTCCGAATCCCCAGCTCAATGTCCTCTCCAATCAGCCGCGGCAGGAGCCTGCCCATGTCCTCGACCACCCCGTTCAGGTTCATCACTCGTGGCTGAAGCACCTGCATCCGGCTGAATGCGAGCAACTGCTTCGTCAACGCCGCCGCCCGGTCCGCGGACCGATCGATTTGCGCGATCTTCCTCGATATGGCGTCCGCCGGTGGCAGCGTGTTCATCAGAAGTTCGGTATGTCCCTTGATCACCATCAGGAGATTATTGAAATCGTGCGCCACGCCGCCTGCAAGGCGGCCCACCGCTTCCATTTTCTGCGCCTGGCGCAGTTGCTGCTCAAGAATCTGGCGCTCGCTCACGTCCTGTGCAACTACCAGGCGGACTTTCCTGCCGGCATAGTCGAGAGGATGCGAAATCACTTCGACTTCGATAACCTTTCCATCCTTCTTGCGATGTTTACATATCCTTTGGAATCGTCCCGGTTCTCCGCTCACCTCAGAATGCGTTTCTCCCGATGCGCAATGATCTTCGGAGCGAATTTCAAGTGCGCTCATCCGGCTGAATTCTTGTTCAGAAAATCCGTACTGCCGGACCGCCGCATCATTCACCTGGATAAACTGAAGAGTTTCGTCATCCATCACCCAGGTAGGCAGAGGGTTGTGCGCGAAGAGCAGCCGGAACACTGATTCGCTCTTGCGAAGTGCTTCCTCCGCGCGCCTCCGTTCAATCGCCAGAGCGATATGCCCTCCGACGGAATCAAGAAATTCGAGATCACGCATGTCGTACGCACTTTCATTCTCATAGTGCTGCACAACAAGCACTCCGATCGTTGCTGTCGGTGTTTTTAACGGCACTCCCAGCCACGCTGGAGACGGCGAGCCCACCAATTCGACCTCCCCCTCCCGAGCAAGCCGGTCGAACTCAGATTGAGGAATGAGCATCGCCCTGCCGGTGCGAAACACAAACGCCGTGCAACTGCGTCCGACTTTCTGCGGCGGCGGCGCCATGTCGAATTGGTCCACGAAGAATGGGAAGTAGAATGTGTCCTGTTTCGCATGATGCAGTGCGACGAAACAATTCTCCGCGTACAGCACTTTTTTTAGCGCCTGGCGGATCCCATTCAGCAGTTCATCGAGATTAGCAGTCTCATTAAGCGCGTGAACCACTTCCGAAATGACCTGCCTCTCGGCTTCCATACGATGCAAATCCGTCACGTCGAGAAAACTCGCCACGACCTCGCCGGCCCCCTCACTATTCTGGCAATTCCGCAGCGTCGCCTGGCACCACCGCCATTCACCCGATTTGGCTCGCAGCCGCCATCGGCCTTTTCGTTGCGTTCCGGGCGCTTTGGCCAAAATGCGGATGCGCTCCTGCATTTCGATGACTTCGTCTGGATGTAGCAAGTCCGTGAGCGGCCGCCCTACGAGCTCATTAGGACGCAAACCAACCAGACTCATCGTCGCGGCGTTTGCATACGCGACAGCTCCGTCCGAGCCGAGAATCACCAGCATCTCTCGCGCGCATTCCAGTAGCGTGGTGAGCTGTTCGGGGTTGATCGCCAAATTATGTTCGAGACTAGGGCGAAGTGGCATAGGGTCGCTGCTCGCGAAAACGTTTTCGTGCCCCAATGGACTGCGGGGGATGCAAACTCCTCCGCCTTACGATCGCGTCCTGCAACGACCTGGCTTGCAAAGCATTAGCGAAACGTTTTAATCATAACGAAATCGTCAGGCCAGCACGGACATCGGTTAGCTGGTGTTGCGAATATATGACTGTACATCCGTACAGGTCGGGGCGGTTCGAACCCACGGCGCACCACCGTCAGCATTCTTTCCCCCTGCTCGCGCGGCATGCTACTCTCGCTTTCGCTTTTTATCCACTCCGGCGGGACTCTATTTGAGTACATTCCTTGGCTTTTAGGAGGCCGCGTGCCAACACATGACATCTGGAAAGATATGTTCGTCCTTGGACTTCCCCTTCTGGAGAAGATCCTCCGCCCAGTCATCGTCTATGCGTTCCTGGTCGTGAGCCTCCGGCTCTCCGGAAAACGCGAACTTGTCCAACTCAACCCTTTTGACCTTGTCGTTTTGCTCACTCTGTCGAACACAGTGCAAAACGCCATCATCGGAGAGGACAACAGCGTTTCCGGCGGCATAATCGGCGCCACTTCCCTGCTCCTGGTCAACTATCTCGTAGTTCGTTTCCTCTATGGCCACCACAAAATCGAACAGATCGTGGAAGGTGAGTCGGATGTTCTGGTGGAAGACGGAAAGGTCAAATCAGCCCGCTTGAAAAAAGAATTGATCACTACCGCTCAACTCGAAGCAGCCGCAAGAAAGCAAGGGTTTGACTCCTTGCGAGAGGTCGACAAATGCATCCTCGAGCCCGGCGGAACGCTCTCCTTCGTCGGAAAGAAACCCGCCTCCGATGAGCTTCGCCATCAAGAAGTGCTGGGCCGGCTGGAAAAACTGATGGAAGAGATTACCCGGTTGCGAGCCTCGCAACCTCCGGCTCGCGCTTAACTTCGCACGCTGCCCAAGTCTTTCTAGCGCACCAGAAAAGCTGTTAGAGCGAATGCGACTCCCCCGGCTGCGATCAGCATTCCGGCAAACCAGTATCCTCGCCGCTTCGTCAGGAGAGTCATCGAGCAAATCACCAGCCCAACTTCGATGAGTCCTTCGCCTCCATCAAAACGATCCGCCCGCCGGCTCACAAAGTCCCGTTCCTTTTCTAATTCCTTCGCTTTCTCGCTTATGTCGTCCTTGTCGCTTTCGTAACGCTCTTCCTCCTTCAGGTATTTCTCGTGCAAGGCCGCCGCTTTCTCTTTGTCGGCTGGCGCTAACCCGCTAAAGAGGTCCGCGATGCTCTCCACGTTGTGCATACGAATGTTCTTCGCCTGGTAATAAGCCCATTGATCGGTTGCTTGCGCCTGCAGCAATAGCTCCTCTGTGTGAGCTCGATGACCCAAAAGCGTCATCGCCGCCACAAGTACCGCGAGTATGGAGATGGTCACCGAAACGGGAACCAGGAGCGGGTTATCTTCGTGCTCGTGATGCCCTTCTGGCAATTCGAATCCTTCCGGCATGGTTCAATCTCTCCTTCGGCAATCAAGCAGTCAGGTCCGCCGCGATGGCCTTCAAAGATTCTCGCGCGGCAGCGATCGTCCTCGTTATGTCTCCGGATGTATGCGCCGCAGAAACAAATGCCGCTTCAAACTGCGATGGCGCAAGAAAAATCCCTCGATCCAGCATTTCTCGGAAGAAATGCGCATAGCGCTTCGCGTCGGCACGCTTTGCATCTCCGTAGTTCTTGACCGCTTCCGCAGTGAAGAAGAGAGTCGCCAGGGATCCCATCGCGTTCACTTTTCCCTGAACGCCCGTCTCCTCAAGCGCGTCGCGCAACCCTGCCACAAGCTGTTTGGCTTTTTCGTTGATATTTTCATAGAGCCCCGGGCGCCTGAGCTCCGTAAGCGTGGCGATCCCTGCGCGCATCGCCAGCGGATTTCCCGCAAGTGTTCCTGCCTGATAGACGGGCCCAAGCGGTGCAACATGATTCATGAGGTCGGCCATGCCGCCGTACGCGGCCACAGGCAACCCGCCCCCAATAATTTTCCCGAGCGTCGTCAAGTCCGCCTGCACTCCTGCAAGCTGCTGAGCCGCGCCATAATGCATCCGAAACCCGGTAATCACCTCATCCACGATCAGTAGCGCGCCATTCCGCTTCGTAATTTCTCGTAAACCAGCAAGAAACCCGGGCTTCGGCTCGACAACCCCCATGTTCGCCGCAATCGGTTCAAGAATGACCGCCGCAATCTTGTTCTTGTGTTCAGCAAACAATCGCTCGACCGTGCCCAAATCGTTGTATGGCGCATTCAACGTCAATTCCGCGAGCGCCTGCGGAACCCCTGGACACTCGGCAATCCCCAGCGTCGCAAGGCCCGACCCTGCTTGCGAAAGAAAGCTGTCCGCGTGACCGTGGTAGCATCCTTCGAACTTCAAAATAAAGTCCCGCTTTGTCACGCCGCGCGCCAGCCGCACCACGCTCATCGTCGCTTCCGTGCCGCTCGAAACAAACCGGATCTTTTCAATCGATGGAACTGCTCGCGTAATCATTCCCGCAAGCTCGACTTCAAGTTCCGTCGTGGCTCCATAGCTCGTCCCGCGCTCTGCCTGCTCCGCGATGGCAGCCGTTACCGCGGGATGCGCATGTCCCAGCAGCATCGCTCCCCACGAGCAAACGTAATCCAGCAGTTCGTTCCCATCCGCATCGTACAAATATTGCCCTTTGCCGCGCTCGATGATCAGCGGCTTGCCTCCCACGGAACGAAACGCCCGCACAGGGCTGTTCACTCCGCCCACAAGTATCTTTTCCGCGCACTCGAAAATCTCTCGCGAACGCCGCCGCTCAACTCTTGTTTTTGTAGGTGTGGCGCTCATAGGATTTCAGTCTTGGCGATCATGCCTTCAACCAGCGTGCTGCATCCTTGGCGTGATATGTCAAAATAATGTCAGCGCCAGCGCGTTGAATCCCCGTCAGAATTTCCAGCACCACGCGCTTTTCGTCCAGCCAGCCCTTCTGCGCCGCTGCTTTGACCATCGCATATTCGCCGCTCACGTTATACGCTCCCACAGGAACGTGAAATGCCTCGCGGACACGCCGGATCACGTCAAGATACGGCAGCGCGGGCTTCACCATCACGATGTCCGCGCCTTCCTCGAGATCAAGCGCCACTTCCTTCAGAGCCTCGCGCGCGTTCGCTGGGTCCATCTGGTAGCTCCGCCTATCGCCAAATTGCGGCGCAGAATCCGCAGCCTCGCGAAATGGCCCGTAAAAACCCGAACAATATTTAGCAGCATACGCAAGAATAGCGATGTCCGGAAACTTGTTCTCGTCGAGCATTTTCCGAATCGCCCCAACTCGGCCGTCCATCATATCCGAAGGCGCGACGATGTCCGCTCCAGCTCGCGCGTGCGATAATGCCTGCTCCGCCAGAATAGGCAAAGTTGCGTCGTTCGCAACCTCGCCATTCTCAATGACGCCGCAATGCCCGTGATCCGTGTATTCGCACAAACAAACATCCGTAATCACCAGCAGTTTTAGCTTTGCTCTTCGAATCGCTTCGATAGCCCTCTGGACCACTCCTTGCGCCGAGGTCGAAATCGAACCGCGCGCATCCTTTGACTCCGGCAATCCAAATAAAATCACGCCAGGTATCCCGAGCGATTCCACCTCTTTGCACTCCTCCACGATCTGATCGACGGATTGCTGATGCACTCCCGGCATCGAACTGACTTCCTGCCGAACTTTTGTCCCCGGACACACAAACATCGGATAGATCAATCCCGCGGTCGTTAGCCGCGTCTCGCGTACCAATTCTCGCAGCGCCTCGCTTCGCCGCAATCGCCTCGGACGATGCGCGGGATAGCTCATCCTTGCTTCACTCCCGCGGTGGACCGCTTTCGTGTGCGCGCCAAGTGTCCTTCTAACGCTTCCACCACCGCTCTGGGTGTGGTGTCCGCAGCCCATGCAATCCTCTCTATCCCCGCAGCGCTCAACGCTCTTCCCGTCGTCGGTCCTATCGCAACCATCACGGCTCTCCCCTGCAAGGCTTCCAATCGCGTTCGGTCAATCAGCCCCATGAAGTTATGCACCGCGCTAGGGCTGAAGAACAATATCCCGTCAACGCCTTCGCCCAAACATTCTTTGACTTTCTCGCGATCGGCATCGGTCGGCGGCAGCGTTCGATAAGCGATCACCTCAGTCACTATCGCCCCTCTTTTCCGCAAAACCGAAGGCAATTCCGAATTCGCACGATCGCTTCGCGGCAATAGCACGCTCCGGCCCTTCAATTCCGCAGCCAATTCCTCGGCGAGTCCCGCTCCGCTGTGGTTCGCTGCCACATAATCTACTGAAAATCCTGCATGTTCAGCTTCATCCGCAGTCGCTGGTCCAACCGCAGCCGCGCGCAGCTCCCTCCCACCCGAGCTAAGCTCAAGGCCAAGCTCCTGAGTGCGCCGTTCCACTGCATGAACCGCATTTGCACTAGTAAAAAGTATCCAATCAAAGGAACCCATCCGTGCCAGCGCCGCATCAATCTCGGCGAAATCCTCAGGAGGCGCAAACGTTACGAGCGGCAAAAGTTTGACGTTCGCTTGTCTCGCCGAAAGTTCCTCGATTAATTTGCCGCTTTGCGCAGCCGCCCGCGTGACGACGACGGTCTTCCCTGCAAGCGACGATGAACTGGGCTCAACCACGCTGCCGGCTCACTTCCTCAAGAATGCTCTGCGCTCCCGCTTCCATCAGCAGGCTCGCCATGTGTCCGCCAAGTTCTGCTGCTTGCTCCGGCGCCGCCGTCGCCCTCTGTTTCACGAACTGCAAACCATCCACCGAACAAACGCAAGCTTCCATCACCAATTCTCCGCGCTCTATCCGGGCCCAAGCTCCTAGCGGCACCTGACATCCGCCATGCACCGCGCTGAGTAGCGCCCGCTCTGCAATAATCGCTGTTCGCGTCTCCGCATCATCAAGACCGCCGACCATCTCTGCCGTTTCCGTGTCTTTCAAACGGCACTCCACGGCGATCGCGCCCTGTCCCACCGCCGGAAGAAAAATATCCGGCGAAAGCGTCTCCGTAATGCGCCCTCCAAGTCCCAAACGGTCAAGCCCTGCCTTCGCCAGCATCACCGCCTCATATTCTCCGCTCTCGACTTTTCGCAGCCGTGTATCTACATTCCCCCGCAAATCGCGCACATCCAAATCCGGCCGGATATGCCGCAGCTGCGCCTGCCGCCGCAAACTCCCCGTTCCGACCCGCGCGCCTTGCCGCAAATTTCCCAGAGTCGCTCCGTTCGGCCCGACAAGGCAATCACGGATATCATCCCTGCGGCACACCGCCGGAAACATCAGCCGCGAAGGCGTATCCGTTGGCACGTCCTTCACGCTGTGCACCGCCAAATCAATCGTCTCTTCCAGCAGCGCCTCTTCCAGTTCCTTGATGAAAATTCCCTTCCCTCCGATTTGCGACAGCGGCGACGCCTGCAACTTATCGCCCGCCGTCTTGATAACAACGATCTCTGCTTCTATTCCAGCGTGTGCAAAAAGTTGTTTCCGCACAAACTCCGCCTGCCATTTCGCAAGCAAGCTCCCACGCGTGCCTATGCGCAGATGCCTCACGGCTTCCCCTTATGCCGCAAAAAAAGATCTCGAAGCGCTTCCACGTTCTGAATTTTCCGTCGCAGCTCTTTTTCTCCGCGCAGCCGTTGCGCCGGCTCCAGCAACAATTTCTCCAGCAATTCATCCATCATGGATTCCACGTGCTCGCGCTGCTCAGCGCCAAGGTGATTCATGGAATCCATCCGTGCTTCGATAAAGGTAGCTCGTTCTTCCCGCAGTCGCGCTCGTAGCGCGTCCACCAGCCCCACCAACTCCACGCTCGCCTGCCACGAAAGAAATTTCCCCACATGCTCATCCACGATCGTTTCCGCCCGCGGCACTTCACTCTCCCGCGCATTCTTGTTTTGCGCGACGATTTCCGTCAGGTCATCCAGGTTGTAAACATATGTGTTGTAGAGTTCCGCGACTCCGGCCTCGATATTTCTGGGCAGTCCCAAATCCATCAGGAATAGCGCCCGGTTTCCGCGGGCCGACATCGCCGCTCGCAAAATCTCCCGTCGCAACACCGGCTCCTCCGATGCGACTGACGAAACCACCACGTCCGGCCCGATGAGCGCCGTCTCCCATTCGCCCCATGCCACAACTTTTCCGCCAAAACGTTGCGCCAGCTCCTCGGCGCGCTCGCGCGAGCGGTTCATGATAAACAGCCGCCCGATTCCGCGATCCCTCAATTGATTGACCACCTGCTCGCTGATCGTCCCCGCTCCCAGCACCAGCGCGCTTCGGTCATTCATCTTGCCGAAAATCCGCTCCGCCAGCTTCACTCCTGCCGAAGCCACCGACATCGGCCTCGTCCCCAATTCCGTTTCCGACCTCACGCGCTTCCCAACCTCGAGCGCTCCCTGAAACAATCGGTTCAGCACCGGCCCAGTCGCTCCATACTCGTGCGCGTACCGATATGCTTCCCGCACCTGCCCGAGAATTTCCGCCTCGCCGAGCAGCATCGAGTCAAGCCCGGCCGCAACGCGGAAAAGATGGCGGACTGCTTCCCGGTCGTAATGATGATAGAGCGACACTCCAAGCACATCGGCGCGCACAGAATGAAATTCGCTCAGAAAAGATGACAGCCCTGGCGCGCACTCATGCGAACTCTCCGGCGGCACGCCATAAATCTCGCTGCGGTTGCACGTCGAAAGCACCAGCGTCTCTTCCAGGATTCCCCGCGCGCGCAATTCCTCCGCGGCCTTCCGCGACTGTTCCGCCGTGAAGGACACCCGCTCGCGCACCTCAACCGGTGCGGTCCGGTGATTCAGTCCGACGAGGACAATCTCCATGCTCCGCCTGCGCTCCTAAAAATACCGGTGACTGTGCGAAAGGTACAAGTTCACCACGGTGAAACTCATTACCACCACGAAAAAATTAAATATGCACAGCTTCGATGCCCGCGCTCCCCGCCAAGAAGCCGTCCTCGCTAGCTGGAAATAAATTACGTAGAGCAGCAGCACAACCAACGTGATGACGTACTTGGGATCGTAATACCAGAACTCTCCATGCAACCGGTCCACCCATACAAACCCCAGCACGGTTCCAATCGCAATCGAAACCAATCCGACCAACACGCTCGACCGGCTCATCCGCTCAAGCAATTCCAGCGGCGGCAGCCGCCACACTACACTTCCCATCTTGTGCTTCCGCAAATGCCTCTCTTCGCCAAGAAAAATCAAGCTGAAGACAAACGAAAGTGCAAACGCGGCGTAAGCCAGAATACTCAACGTGACGTGAAACGCGAACGTAACCCCCTGAGCTTGTGTCGGGGACAAGCGGTCGGCAGGCGCCAGATGCGCCGCAACAAAAAAGACCAAAATGAACGGCAGCACAAACGCTCCCACTGACCGCTGCCGATGAAAAAGCTCCAATCCCAAATACGTCAACGCAAGCAGCCACCCAAACAGCGACATCGATCCGTACAAATCATGATAAGGAACGGTATGCAATCCCCGTGAGCGCTCCAGCAGAGCAAAATAGTGCGTCACAAGCCCGAGCCCAAGAAATACCGTCCCCAGCCGCCCCGTGATTTCCTTGCCCGTGTTCAGGAAATGCAGGTAACAACTCAGGCTTCCGGCGTAAACCACAATCGTCAAAATAAAGAACAGGCGTTCCATTAGCTCCGCAATCTAAGCTGTTCTAAAATATTTGTACTTCCCGGCCGCACTCCGCCCGATACTCAGTCCTGCCCCATCAAGAACACTCCGAGTATAGCCCACCCACAAAGCACTCGCTAACGGCTGCCCTCATTCTGCAATCAGTCACCGGATTTGCTATTCTCTTCTCCAGGCGCACCATGACCTCGACCTCCGCTCCTCTCAATCGAAAGGATTTATTTCTCCGCGCATGCCGTGGTGAAACACTTCCCCGCCTTCCCGTCTGGATGATGCGTCAGGCTGGCCGCTATCTGCCCGAATACCGCGCCATCCGCGCCAATCATCCATTTCTAGAGGTCTGCAAAACGCCCGATCTCGCCGTCGAAGTCTCGCTCCAACCCTTTCGGCTCCTCGGCGTCGATGCCGTCATCGTCTTCTCGGACATTCTCATCCCCGCCGAGGCCATGGGCCTCAAGCTGGAACTCGGCGACGCGGGCCCCAACTTGCCCGAACCCGTCCGCTCAAAACGCGATGTCGAAAAGCTGCGTCTCTTCGATCCCGAAACTGAAACTGGTTTTCTCCCCGAAGCCATTCGCCGCATCGCCCGCGAAGTCGGCCCCACCGTTCCCGTTCTTGGTTTTGCCGCCGCTCCCTGGACCCTCGCCTGCTACTTGGTCGAAGGCCGCACAAAAGAAGGCTTCGCGACGGTAAAGAGCTTTCTCCTCAGCGATTCACCCACATTTCGCGCTCTCCTACATCGCATCGCCCAAGCAACCATCCCGTACCTGAAAGCCCAAATCGCCGCCGGCGCCACCGCTGTTCAATTATTCGACACCTGGTGCGGCGAACTCTCCCTCCGCGACTACGAAGACTTCGCTCTCCCAGCCGTCCAGGAAATCATCTCGGCGCTCGCGGGTTCCGCGCCTGTCATCTATTACACCAAGGCTTCGCATCATCTTCTCCCCGCCATTGCCAGTTCCGGCGCAAACGTTCTGAGTGTCGATTGGCGCATTGACATGCGCGACCTTCGCGCGCAGCTCGGCCCCCGCATCGCCTTGCAAGGAAACGTCGACCCCGCCGTCCTTTTCGCCCCACCCGAAGAAATTCGCCGCATAACTCTGGAAACCGCCACGGCACTCGGCGGCGCCGGCCACATCCTTAACCTCGGCCACGGTATTTTGCAGCATACGCCGGTAGAAAATGCCAAGCTCTTTATCGAAACCGGCCAGCAAATTTTGTTGCAAGAAGCCCATCCCGCTGGGAAAGGCGTGTAGCGAAAAGCGTATGGGGCGCGCCCCAGCGAGTCCCACCGCATGAGGAACTGAACGAGGAATCACATCGTGACCCTGGCGAATCCCAACCTGACTCAAGCCCGCGAAGAACTTCGCGTCAGCGAAGAATTTCTCGCCCGTTACAATCGTCCCGGCCCCCGCTACACCAGCTATCCCACCGCCCCCGTCTGGAATGACTCCTTCGGCCCCGCCGACCTGGAAAAAGTTCATGCCGAAGCCAATCTCGCAAAATCTCCCGTATCGCTTTACATGCATATCCCATTCTGCGAAAGCCTCTGCCTTTTCTGCGCCTGCAACGTCATCATCCAAAAGAATCATTCCGTGGCCCCGCCCTACCTTGAAATCCTGAAGCGCGAATTGACCCGCGTCAGTCAAAACGTCTCCCGCGAGCGTCCCGTCGTTCAATTTCATTGGGGCGGCGGCACTCCCACCTATCTCTCTCCCGCCCAAATCGAGGATCTCTTCGGCTATACCCGCGAGCATTTCACGTTCGCTCCCGACGCCGAAGTCGGCATCGAAGTCGACCCCCGCGTCACCTCCCGCGAGCATCTCGAAACTCTTCGCAAACTGGGCTTCAATCGCCTAAGCATGGGCATCCAGGATTTTCATCCGCTCGTCCAAAAAACCATCCATCGCGTCCAACCCTACGAACTCACCGCCGCATTAATTCAATCCGCCCGCGAACTCGGCTTCGATAGCGTCAACGTCGACCTCATCTACGGTCTCCCCTATCAGACCGCCGAAACCTTCGCCCACACGGTCGATCAAATCCTCGAACTCACCCCCGACCGCATCGCCCTCTTCAGCTACGCCCACGTCCCCTGGCTCAAAAAGCAGCAAGGCTCCTTCGCGGGCCATCTCCCCGAAGGCATGCAAAAATTCGAAATCTTCCGCACCGGCCTTCTCAAATTTCTCGAAGGCGGCTATCTCTATATCGGCATGGACCATTTCGCCAAGCCCGGCGACGAGCTTGCCGTCTCCCAGCAAAACCGCACCCTCCATCGCAATTTTCAGGGTTACACCACCAAAGCCGGCGCCGATCTCTACGGCATGGGCATCACCGCCATCAGCGGCATCCAGAACGCCTACGCGCAAAATCACCGCGACATCCCCAGCTGGCAGCAAGCCGTCGAAGACCGCGGCATCGCCACCATGCGCGGCTATCACCTCTCCGCCGACGACCGCCTCCGCCGCGCCGTAATCAGCCGCCTCCTCTGCCACACCGTCATCTATAAAAATGAAATCGAGCAGGAATTCGCGATCGACTTCGACCAATATTTCGCCGAAGAACTCCGCCGCCTCGAGCCCTTCCGCGAAGACGGCCTAATCCTCCTCACTCCCAGCGAAATCCGCACCACCTGGCTGGGCCGCATCTTCATCCGCAATGCCGCTATGCTCTTCGACCCCTACCTCGAGGCCCAACAACTCAATGCGAAACCTCTCTTCTCCAAAACACTCTAACCCTCCCCTCCTGGAGCCCAGTTCGGCTACAGGGTGGTCATTAGCTCTGCGCACTACCTGCGCCGTCACCGCACTTGTCATCCTCGTTGCTGCCTCCTACTCCAACAGCCTGCAAAACGGCTTCACCTGGGACGACCATCAACAGATCGTCATGAATCCCGGACTTCGTTCGGACACGCCATTAAGCCGGCTCTTGTTTTCCGATGTCTGGGCTTTTTCTCCACTGCTAGGCGCATCAGCGGGCAACGCAATCTATTACCGCCCGCTGCAAATGGCCACGTTCCGCGCAACGGTCGCCCTCGCAGGCCTCGACCCCGCAGCGTTTCACCTCCTCAGCGTCCTCTGCATGGGCGTCTGTACGATTCTTTGCCTCTTCCTCTTTTGGATGGTCACTGGCCGGCTCTCTGTCGCGTTTGCCGCCGCCGCCCTTTTTGCAGTCCATCCCATCCACGCTGAGGCTGTCGATTGGGCCTCGGCAATTGGAGACGTCGGTTGCACCATTTTTCTACTCGCTGCTTTCATGCTCTTCCTGCTCGCTACCAAACCCGCTTTCCAAGAAAAGTCGTAGCACCATAGCTGGGCCAAAATCAAACTCCTCGTATGGGCCCTCTCCGTCTTGTGTTTTGCCGCAGCCCTCTTATGGAAGGAAACCGCAGCCGTATTTCCGCTCCTCATCGCAGCCTATGTCTTGCTCTTGCCTCCTGAAAGGTCTATGGCCTCTCGCCCGAGAATTGCCGCCATCCTCTCTCTCCCTTTTTGGGTCGTACTCGCCGCCTATCTGTTTCTGAGATTCCACGTCTTGGGCCACATGGCCGCAAGCCTCCGCACCTGGCAACTCACCCCTCTTCAATTTGCGCTCACTGTGTCCCACCTCATGCTGGACTACTGGTACAAGCTGTTTGTCCCCGTCCCTCTGAACGCCTACTATGTTTTCTCACCCGTTCAATCCCTGCTCTCTACTGCCGCCACCAGCGCACTTCTTTTTCTCTTACTGGCGGCATTCGTCATTCTTTATTTTACCGGCCGCCGCCCCTTGCTGGCGTTCGCGGCCCTATGGGTCTTCATCACGCTTCTTCCCGTCATGGACATCTACGCCGTTGGCCGCAACGTACTTGCCGAGCGTTACCTCTTCCTTCCGTCCGTCGGTTTCTGCTTGTTTGTAATCATCTTGGCGTTCGAGATTTCCCGCTGGCTCCCCCAGCGCTCCCGTAGGCCCATTGGCGTAGCGTTGCTGGTTGGCATCCTCTTGCTGTTTGGCTACCAGACGAAAGCGCGCAACCTCGATTGGAAAGACGATGGCGTACTTTTCACCAAAACACTGGAAACTTCTCCAAACTCGGCTTTTGTCCAGAATATGGTCGCGAACCTCCAGGCCGACCACGACCCACTATCCTTATCTGCGGAAGCGCATCACCTTAAAGCGTTCCAACTTGCCTCGGCCGAGCGACCACCCGACCGCCTCCAAATGGTCAGAGCCTGCGAAGGCCTCGCTTCGATTTACAACGACCGCTCGGACTTCCCACATGCAATCGAGTATCTCGACCGGGTACGCACCATCGATCCCTCCGATCCCGAAGTCGATGGCGAAGAAGGGCT
>DATJXZ010000092.1:0-4821 GCA_035499815.1 Candidatus Solibacter sp.
CTCGAACGTTCGGTGGTGTTGCGATTTTTTGCTGAGGTTCGCCGTATATTGAAACCGGGAGGGGTGTGCTTGGTGCAACTTCCCAACCGCTTCGGCGTGCTCAGCCTTTTGCAACAGCTTCGGCGCGGCTTTCGCGAGGCGAAGGCCGGAACTTTTGAGATGCGTTACTGGTCGCGCAGTCAAATTTCTGCTGCACTCCGGAGTGCGGGGCTGACAACACCGAAAATTCATGCCGACGGTTTCTTTTCGCAAAATCCGCAGGCGGCGGATCTGGATTTTCTTCCGGCCAAGGCTCGATGGATCGTTTCGCTCTCCGAGAAAGGTAGGCGCGCGTCTAGCGTTTTCCCGATTCTCACTCACTTCGCGGACAGTCTTTGGATTCGGGCGCAGGTAGACGATTAGACTAAGATTCGGACAGGGTACCGCAAGATCATCATCTTATATCTGAGATGCCGTCGCGTTTGAAGGACTGTCTCAACACATTTGGGCCAGGCTGGCTCGCAAGCTATCGACCTTGGCTCTCCCGATCCTTCGAACCGCTTCCAATTAGACCATTCGGTTCTTCCCGACGTATGCTTGCATGTGAGGTTCGTCAGCCCCCAATTAAAATCTTGTACTGAGCATCGCTCAGCGGAACCACCGAGAGCCTGCCCTGGCGAACGAGAGGTGATGTCGCGAAATGCGAATCGGACTTGATTTGCGCCAGGGTCACCGGCTTGGCGAGCGGCTTCCCAGCATTGATTTTTAGCACCGGATCTTTTGGATTCGACGCGTCGACCGAGATAACGCTGGCTGTGCCGACGGCGGTCTTGCGTTCGCCGGTTTCGTAAATAATCAGCCGGTCCCCCGCCTTCATTTGCCCGATGTTCTTCAGCGCAACCGGATTCGACACTCCGTCCCAGATCGTCTCTTTGTCGCGCCGCAGATCGGCGAATGAGTATTCAGAAGGTTCCGTCTTGAGGAGATAGTTCAAGGCGCTCCATCCTGGTTCAAGATTTTGACGCCTTCATTCTACACGCGCGCCTCAAGCAATCGACACGGTTCTTCGCCCTGGCAACTCACGCCTTTGGCCTGTGGCTCCGACTAGGCAGGTAGTACCTGGAGTCTTATATTTCTATACGGGAAGCTGTCCTTACCTGTCCTTTCTCTGTACCATCGTCCAGTTGTTCGCCTGTTCTGAAGTTCTAGACTGCTAAACATCGTTGCGCCACGGTTAAAGGGGGTGACCATGGTTTGCAAATGGCATTTGCTACCGGCAATTTTCACCGCGACCGGCGCCTTGCTGGTGGCCGCGTCCGCATCGGCCAGTCCCGCGACCTTGAAATGCAATCCTAATCAAGATCAAATCTGGGTCTACGATTCGCTGAGCAACTTCAACGTTGATGTGAAGCTCAAGTGCGGCCAGGGTGTCGAAATCATCGAGCGCGTTCAGGGCTACGTAAAAATTCGCGCCCAGAATGGCGTGATTGGCTATGTGCCCGACACGGCGATCTCCGATCTTCCGCCATTTCAGCCTTATCGCGATCCCGCGCATGACGTTGGCCTAGCCGCGAGACAGGCACAGGCCACCCAAACCGCTAAAGCAGCCGCGAATGCGGCCGTGCTGGCACCCGCGGACGTGAACTACTCGAGGGCAATTCCCGCATCAGGTTCAGTTACGGATCGGACGTCTCTAACCGTGGCGCAGAGTTCGCTCGCGACGGCCATAATAGTGGCGTCTAGCGCATATGGCACGCCGAAAACGGCGCCGCTCGCAGCCTCCGCTTCCAATCCCGCGCCGGGTCGCCTAAGCACATCCGTGGCGCCAAGCACGCCGGTGAAGATGTCTAAACCAACACCCGTGTCCGCAGCAGTAAGGCCGCCTGCGGAGCCTTCCAACGGCGCTGCCATGACCCGAGCGAACGATTCTCACGCCTTGTCGGCGCCTTCCGTGGACGCCACATCAGAAACCGATTCAACAACCAACGAGCAGCCGGCCGGAGCGTGCCAGAGCTACTTCTCGGCCTACGGCCTGACGCCCAGCCAGATCCGATGGATTGCTCAAACGCGGGAAAAAGCATTCGCCAACATATGCCCGGCGTCGAGCCCCTCCATGGTGGATTTCGTGATGATCTTCACGCACGACGCGGACTTTTTCAGCGGAACAATGCCCACGCCAATTCATAAGAGCGACGGGTTCTCCGACTTTTCACCCATCACGCCGCTCGACACCGCCCTGATCCCTCTGTCGCAAGCGGACAGCGCACGCCGGGAATACGTGTGGGTTTTTCAGTTTGAGAAAGGGACGTTCGACCCGGGGAGTTTCTCGCCGCAGCGGCAATATCAATTCTCGAAGGTGGAAAAAGGAAGCGTGAAGGCCATCGAAGACGCCTTTCGTTTCCTGGAGTCCACCAGCCGCTGAGGCAAATTCACCGCTTATAGGTACTCAATTCGTAGTGTCTTTGCGCGGGAAGAAGTTCGAGACCGTGGGCGGATCGGGGTGCAAAAACGCGGCCCAAGCTCTCGAAAACTGTTCCCGCAGACGGTTCGTATGCAGTCCCAAGCGCTTCTCTCCGTACCAGCGAAGCGATAGCCGCAAAAGAAACAGCGAGACAACCAAGAAAATCGAGACCAAGGCCGCCACGAGCGACGTCCTCTCTGCCAGCAAGCTGACCCACATGGATTCTGTCCATCCGGGCGCTAGCCTGTTCAGAATGCCGAAAAGGGGCGAGCCAAGAATGCCGAACCGTGCCTCGCGAAGGTGGACAGTGTTCTCATACGAATAGCTGGGGTTGTATCCAGGGATGTTCTGGGTGGCTGAGTTAAATAGTGCCGGGTCGAATAGATCGCCGCGTGTGACGGTCTTGCCGTCAGGAGCCCGAAGAATCGTTCGATAAGTAGGGTCGATGACAATCCAGCGGCCGTCCACCAGCACCTCTGCCGAAACGTGCTTGGTCAGATTGTTTGAATCGAGCAGTAAGAGGCGCCGAGCATCCAGTCCGGCGCTATCGGCGAGATTCACGAAAGCATTCGTCGCAGTGCCGCACACTTGGAGCAGCGCGTCATAATTCAGGGTTTCCGTGGGATCACGGTCGGGAACGGACGCGTCGGGCGCTCCCATTCTTTGCCGCGCGGGTCCGTGCGCCATCCAGTCCAGTATTGCCTGCACCTTCTGTTCAGAAGATGCCGAAGCCGGGATTACGGCGTCCGAGAATCCCTTGAGGTAACGGCGGGTGGAATACTCCCAGCCAACCGAGTACAAGGCAAGCAACCATGCAATCGCCAAAGAAATATTGACGGCGTACCAAGTGAACCGGAATAGAGGGTGCTGTTTCATCGGCTTGCACCAGCCGCGACGCATTGCCGGTATAACTGCTCGGTCTGGTCGAGCGGTTCATCCCACGATAGGCTGTTTGCAAATTCCGCGCAACCTTTCTTGAAGTTTTCGCGAAGCTTGGGATCGGCTAGAAGCCTTTCCAGGGCATTTTCGAGCGCCCCAAGGTCGTGAGGAATGACCAGCCCGCCGGCACCCACAAAAGGAGCGATGCCGCACCGGTCCGTGACGATCACGGGTGTTCCGCAAGCGGCGGCTTCTGCAGCCGCATTCCCGAAATTCTCATTCTGCGAGGGCAAGACAAAGACGTCCGCGTCAAGATAGGCTGCCCATTTTGCGTCATCATATAACGGCCCGGTGAAAAGGACTTCGTCTTGCATCTTCAGGCCACGAGCCTGCGATTGCAGTTTTGCCAAGAACCCGTCGCCTTCGTCCGGGCCAGCGAGCACCAGTACTGCGTCTTGGCTGCGGTTCGTGCGAGCGTGCCACTTTGCAAACGCCTCAAGTAGCAGGTCCGGGCTTTTCTTCGAAACAAGGCGGCCGAGAAACAGGACCACCTTTGCCTGGCTTGAAATCCCTCGCTCACGCCTGAATTTTCCGGGCTCAGGGGCAACTGGGGGTCGCTCGATGCCATTTCGACGAACTACAACCTTCGAAGCATCGACGCTCCCGTCCACTAGTTCCTGTTTCTCTTGCTCAGATGTCGCCACAAGGAACCGCGCATTACGGATAAATCGGTGCCCAAGCAGTTTGAGATACATTTGTTTCAGGTAGATGCTTCGCACAATGGGCCGGTACATTCCCATCGGCTCGATGACGTATGGTATGGATTCACGCCTGCAAAAATGGCTCGTTGAGGGGCCTAACAGGTCATACAGTCCGTAGAAATGAACCACGTCATATTGATGAATGGAGGCCCGGCAAAAGGCTAGCACAAGCGGGTTGAAGGTCAGCGCTCGATATCGGCCGGCGGTTGAGAGGTAGATCGATTCCACGTTGTCGGTGTGAGCCCTCCAGCCCCATCGGCAGCGCTCGGCGTCGGCGTGAAAGCCGTTTCCTTTTGCGAAGCCCAGATCGGCGGTCAAAACCGTAACCTTATGACCTCTTTTCGCGAGACCCGACGCTAGAGCGCGAACCTTGAACACCGGTCCGCCGCGTTCCTGAAATGGATAATAGGACTGAACGACTTTTAGAACGCGCATTCGACGTGTGGTCCCGTCCACGAAAACGGTACCGGTCTCAAACGTGGGGCTGGCGGCCTCACCCAGAGGAGAAGGCAGAATACTACTTCGACTCCGTTGAAGCTAGATGCGCGACTGCATGAACCCGAACAAGGTGATTGGCTCTACTGGAGGGAATCAAACACCCCGCCGCAATATCAGAGGGGTAGGAATTTAAGGGAGCGGCGGTTGGTGGCCGGGGGAAGGAAGCTGGCCCAGCCCTCAATCCCCGAAGGGATTCTCAGCTTTCCTCCCCCTGACCCGGCTATGCATCGCACGAATGAAGCC
>DATJXZ010000093.1:0-9896 GCA_035499815.1 Candidatus Solibacter sp.
TCCCGAACTGGGGATTGTCACAGCCAACGAACTGCATCTTCCCGTGAACAAGCCCACGTACTTGAAGCTGCTTTCCGCCGACACCGACCACAGTTTCTGGGTTCCCCAGCTGGCGGGGAAGACCGACCTGATTCCGAATCGTATCAACGAGATGTGGATGGAACCTGAACAGACGGGTACCTTTCTTGGACAATGCGCTCAGTACTGCGGCACGCAGCACGCGAAGATGCTGTTGCGAGTGTCGGTGGAGAGCCCCGAAGATTTCGACACCTGGGTTCGGACGCAAAAACAGACCGCGATTCAGGATGAAAAAGAACTCGTGGGGAAACACGTCTTCGAAAGCACGTCCTGCGTGAACTGTCACGCCGTCGGTGGGACCAACGGCACGGGACGCTTCGGTCCGGATCTGACGCACTTAATGAGCCGCAAAACGATCGCCGCTGGGGCGGCACGGAATACGCATGAGAACTTGCGGCTGTGGATCGAGAACCCGGATGCCATTAAGCCGGGGTCGTTGATGCCTGCCATGAAATTAAGTGACGCCGATCTGGATGCGCTTGTGCGTTATCTGGAGACGCTTCAGTAGAGTGGGATTTGGAGACCAGTGATGTCATCCGATGCAATAGCGATTGGCAGCGCAAGGGAGACCGGTCGGCCGTGGCTCGACACGCTGCACGAGTGGGTGACCACGGTCGATCACAAACGGCTCGGCATTTTGTACATCGTCTACGCCCTGTTTTTTCTCGCCGTCGCCGGTTCGGAAGCCATGATCATGCGCATCCAGCTCATGTATCCCCACAACGGTTTCGTGTCCCCACAGGTTTTCAACCGGATGTTCACGATGCACGGCACAACCATGGTTTTCTTCGTCGGCATACCCTTCTTGTTCGGGTTCGCAAACTACATCGTGCCGTTGATGATCGGCGCCCGGGACATGGCGTTTCCACGACTAAATGCGTTCAGCTTCTGGCTCACCGCGTTCGGGGGATTTGTTTTGTACTTCAGCTTCCTCGGTGGAAGCGGCCTCTACGGAGCGGGAAGCGCTCCGGATGTCGGCTGGTGGGCGTACGCTCCGCTGACGTCGCGTGCGTTTTCTCCCGGCCACAGCACCGACTATTGGACGATTGGCCTACTGGTCTCCGGCTTCGGAAGCATCGGCACCGCAATCAACATTATTGCCACGATCCTCTGCATGCGGTGCCCGGGCATGAAGCTCGGTCGCATGCCGTTGCTCGTATGGATGAACCTGGTTATGTCCGGGATGGTGCTCATCGCGATTACGCCATTGTCCGCGGCGCAAATCATGCTGTGCGTGGATCGCTATCTCGGCGGCCATTTCTTTGACACCCAGGCCGGAGGATCCGCGACGTTGTGGATGCACTTCTTCTGGATTTTTGGACACCCCGAGGTGTACATCCTGATCATTCCTGCTTTCGCATTCATGTCGGAAATCGTTCCAGTATTCTCCCGCAAGCCTATTTTCGGTTATCCGGTGATGGTGGGGGCCACGGTGTGTATCGGTTTCTTGAGCCTGAGCGTATGGGCGCATCACATGTTCACCATAGGCATGAGCTCGTACACGAACGCCTTTTTTACTTTGACGACTCTGGCGGTCGGCATTCCCACAGGAATCAAAATATTCAACTGGCTCGGCACGATGTGGGGCGGCAAGATTCAGTTCAAGACGCCGATGCTGTTCTGCATTGCGTTTCTGTTTCAATTCCTGATTGCGGGTCTCACGGGCATCATGCTGGGCAGCGCCGCGTTCAATTGGCAGCTGAGCGGTTCGTACTTTGTCGTCGCGCACTTTCACTACACCCTCGTGGGCGGACTTGTGTTCGCCATCTTCGGGGCGTTTTATTTTTGGTACCCAAAAATCACAGGGAAAATGCTGAGCGAGCGCGTGGGCAAACTGCATTTCTGGCTCTTCTTCCTCGGCTTTCACTTGACGTTTGACTTGATGCACATTCCCGGTTTGCTCGGCATGCCGCGGCGCATTTACACCTACGAGCCCGGCCGCGGTTGGGATACGTGGAATCTTCTCGTCAGCATCGGCGCATTCATCCAGGCCATCGCCACGTTGGTGTTTGTAGGCAATCTCATTTTCTCTTATTTCAAGGGCGCGAAAGCGGGAAACGATCCGTGGGATGCCTGGACACTTGAATGGTCGGTGAGTTCACCGCCACCGGCCTACAACTTTGCCTCGATTCCCAAGGTCTCGAGCCGCCGGCCGTTGTGGGATTTGAAGCATCCCGAGGACCAGGACAGCCGCTATGAGTGAGGGAATCGACCCATGAGCGCCATCACAAGTCCATTTCCTGAATATCCGGCGTCTTGGAAACTTCCGTACCGAGGCAGAGTCGGCATGGCCTGCCTCATTGTGGCCGAGTCGGCGATCTTCACGATCTTTGTCGTGGCCTATCTTTTCTACGCGGGAAAGAGTCTCAGCGGTCCGACTCCCCGCGAAGTGCTGGAAACCCCCATCTTCTTCACGATCTGCTTGCTGTCCAGCAGTGTGACGATCCACTTCGCAGCAAGGTTTCTCGAACGCGGGAAGCGTGGCGGATTTTTGAGCCTTTGGTTTCTCACCATTATCCTGGGCGCTCTTTTCATGTACGGAACCGCGCGGGAGTGGCATCGCCTGATTTACGAACACGGGTTGACCATCTCCAGCAATCTTTTTGGAACGACCTACTATTCGCTCGTGGGGCTGCACGCGTTTCACGTTACGGCGGGCCTGCTCATGCTCACCATCGTGCTGCTCTTCGGGCTGGCCGGGCGCGTGGGCAACGAGCAGGCCGCACGCGTAAAAGTGCTTTCGATGTACTGGCATTTTGTGGACGTCGTATGGGTCGTTGTCTTCACGGTCGTTTACGTTTTAGGTCGCTGAGGAAAAACCGATGGCAGCGCTGCAAGGTATAGAACAAATGGAGCAAAGCTCGCACGCGCCGAACGAGATCGAGGTGCCGGCCGCCACGGCGTGGCCTCTCGTTCTGGCCTTTGGATTTACGCTCGCGTTCGCAGGCCTCCTGACGAACGCTTCCGTGAGTATTCTCGGCGCTATCCTCGCGCTCGCGGGTTGCGTGGGTTGGTTCCGGGAAGTCTTCCCCCACGAGCACGAAGAGATTGTGGGGGTACTCCCGGAACAGAGAGTCTTCCCGACAGCGCGGCGGGTAGTCGACCGAATTCCAATCGCGCCGGAGCAAGTGCGTGCGTGGCTTCCCATTGAGACGTATCCCATTTCAGCTGGCGTGAAGGGAGGCTTGGCGGGCAGCGTCGCGATGGCAGCGCTGGCTTGCCTCTTCGGCTTGCTGAAGACCGGAAGCATCTGGTATCCCATCAATCTTCTTGCCGCGGTGGTGTATGCGCCGTCGGAAGTTCCTCCCCTTGCGCAATTGAATTCTTTCCACCCCGGCCTCTTTCTTATCGCGGTGGTCTTGCATCTCGCAACGTCGGTCCTTGTAGGATTGCTCTATGGCGCGATGCTTCCGATGTTCGCGCGGCGGCCCATGGTGCTGGGAGGCTTGATCGCGCCTGCGCTGTGGTCGGGTCTGTTCTACTCCATCCTCGGGCTTCTCAACCCTGTACTCGAGAGCCACATCGATTGGTTTTGGTTTATCGCGTCACAAATCGCTTTTGGTGTCGTCGCGGGAAGCGTCGTCATGCGGCAATCGCGTGTTCGAACTCGCGAAAACATGCCTTTCGAGTTGCGTGCTGGGATTGAAGCCCCGGGGACGATTCCACCCCGAGGGAACGGAGACGAACAGCCGTGAAGTTATTTCGGAATTCATGCTTGTTCACCGCGCTCTTGGCGATGCTGGTTTCAGGATGCGGATCGCCACACGGGCAGCCGCGCAAAGGATCTGAGACGATCGCTCCGAATGAAGTGTCCGAATTCAGCACGCTGTACGGAGAAAACTGCGCGGGTTGCCACGGCGCGGAAGGCAAGGGAGGCGCGGCCCTGGCGCTTGCGAGTCCGGTCTATTTGGCGATCGCGGACAACACGGCGATTCGCAAAGTCATTGCTAGCGGCGTCCGTGGAACCCCGATGCCGGCTTTCGCCGAAAGCTCCGGCGGAATGCTGACCGAGAAGCAAATTGATGTGATCACGAACGGAATCCGAGCACGCTGGAGCCAGGCCGGAATTCTCGACGCGGCCAATCCACCCTCCTATGCGGCGAAATCCACGGGCGATGCCCGGCGCGGTGAAGCCGCCTATAAAACCTATTGCGAATCCTGCCACGGGCCCGGCGGCAGCGGCGGGGCAAAGGGCAGTTCCATCACGGACGATTCGTTCCTCGCACTGGTCAGCAATCAAGGGCTGCGCACCGTCGTTATAACGGGACGTCCGGAGTTGGGTGCGCCCGATTGGCGCGGCAACGTGCCGGGCAAGCCGATGACCGATCAGGAAGTCACCGACGTCGTGGCCTGGCTGGAGTCGCAGAGGACGAAAAATCCGGGACGGCCGTATTCCGCTTCGAATTACACGAAGCATTAGGAGTCTGACGATGGCAAATGAAAATCTCGTTTCCCGGCGCGGATTGCTCATGAAACTGGGGATGCTCTTCAACGGGGTGGTAGCGGCCGCTCTGGCGGCGCCCGTTGTGGGTTTTCTTCTATCGTCCGTTACGCGCGGCCGTTCCAACGGTTACCTGTCTTGGGTTCCGCTAGGCACGGTCAGTGAATTTCCCGAAGGCGAGACGCGCCTTGCTACGTTTCGCAATCCGTATGTCACCCCGACCGACGGCAAGACCGCTGATACGGCGTGCTGGGTACGGCGCATCGCGGGAGACCAATTCCAGGTATTTGCGATCAACTGCGCGCATCTGGGCTGCCCGGTCCGTTGGTTTCCGCAATCCGGTTTGTTCATGTGCCCGTGTCACGGTGGAGCATATTACCGTGACGGTGGTCGTGCGTCGGGTCCGCCCGAGCGCGGACTGTTCGAATATCCCTACAAAGTGCAAAACGGTCTTCTCACGATTCAGGCCGGTGAGCTGCCCACTCCGGGCAGCGCGATCGCGCTGCTCAAAGGGAAAACACCATGCGGCGCAACGAATGGCTTGATTTCCATCGAGAACGGACCGCTATCCACGTCAAGCGAGGGGGATGGTCCGCTCGGAAGGAACAAGACATGGAGTTGATCAAACAAATCGGGCAATGGTTTGACCAGCGCTTACAGTTGGCGGCTCCCATCCGTGAAGCGGCGGAGCATCCCGTTCCGCGCAACACGGCAAGCTGGTTTTACGTATTCGGCAGCGCAGCGCTGACGGTTTTTCTGCTGCAACTGGTCACGGGAATTCTTCTGGCGCTCATCTACGTTCCCTCTGCCGGGGAGGCGTGGAGCAGCCTGCAAGCGCTGAACCACGATGTAACGCTCGGCTGGTTTATCCGGGCGATGCACGGATGGGGATCAAACTTCATGGTGGCGATCGTCCTCATTCACATGGTGCAGGTGTTTCTTTTCGGAGCGCACAAGTTTCCGCGCGAGCTCACATGGATCATCGGTGTTTTTCTTTTGCTCATGACATTGGGAATGGCCTTCACCGGGCAAGTGCTGCGTTTTGATCAAGATGCTTACTGGGGACTTGGAATCGGTGCGTCGATCGCGAGCCGCGTGCCGGTCATCGGACCCGCTGCCGTGAAGTTGATGCTCGGTGGTCCCATCATCGCGGGCGCCACACTCTCGCGGTTCTTCGCAATGCATGTTTTCGTGATCCCCGGGATGCTGATCGGATTTGTGTGTCTTCATCTGCTGATGGTGCTCAAGCTGGGAATCAACGAATGGCCGATGCCGGGCCGGCTCGTCAAAAAAACAACGTACGTCGCGGAGTACCACGAATTGACGAAAAGAGACGGCGCGCCGTTCGTTCCCTACGCGGTATGGAAGGATTTGTTCTTCGCTGCCTTCATTCTCTTAGCAGTGGCCGCCTGCGCCCTGTACTTCGGTCCATTCGGTCCAACGGGCCGCCCAGACCCGACGGCCATCCAGACCGCACCAAAGCCGGATTACTTCTTCTTGTGGCTATACGGCCTGCTTTCCTATTTGCCGCCATCGATGGAGACACCGGCACTATTGATAGGCCCGGTCGTTGCCATCGCGTGCCTGGTTCTCCTTCCCTTTCTATCGGGCGAAGGAGAAAAAAGCTGGCGCCGCCGTCCCATTGCCGTTTTAACGGTCCTGCTGATTGCGCTGACGCTCGGAACTCTTACCCACCTCGCCGGTTTTACACCGTGGAGCCCGCACATGAACGCTTGGAGCGGCGATCCCGTTCCGGAAACATTTCTCCACGGCAGAACTGCGCTTCAACGACAAGGCGCGCTGGTCTTTCAAGTGAAGCAGTGTCGCAACTGTCATTCGTTGGGCGAGAGTGGCGGGCAGAGGGGTCCGGCTCTGGACCGAGTGGCCGTTCGTCTTACGCAGGACCAACTCATCCGCCAGGTGATTCAGGGGGGCGGCAACATGCCAGCATATGGAAAAAATTTGAGTCCCGCCGAGACCACGGCCCTTGTCGCATTTCTTGAAACGCTGCATCCGGCAGGACAAGCTCCCGCGCGCGACGCGTCCCGCGAAATGGTCGTTGGGGACACGGGCCAGAAAAACGCAGGGGCGGGGCAATAGGACGACACTCGATGGCACACACGCATTCCACCGCGCCCACATCCTTTTTGTTCGTCGCGCTCTTGATTCTCACGGCGTTGATCTACCTGTGCGGATGGATTCGTGTTCGCAGGCTTGGCCCGGAAACGATTGCATACTGGCGCGCCAGCAGTTTTCTCGCCGGTTTGTTTCTGGTTGGTATGGCTGTTGCTTCACCGATAGCGGTACTCGATCATGAATTGCTGACGGCGCACATGGTCCAGCATTTGCTGCTCATGACTTTGGCTCCGCCGTTCCTCCTGCTTGGCGAACCTTTGTTCACGCTGTCATATGGATTACCGCAAACACGGATGAAGCCGATTGCGGTTGCTGTTTTTCGATTAGCACGTGTACGACGAGTCGGGAAAGTGTTGGGCCAACCCGTGTTTTGCTGGATCGCGGCCACAGCAACGCTGGTGGCGTGGCACATTCCGGCACTATTCACCGTCGGGATGCAATCAGAAGTCTGGCACGTTGTGGAGCACGTAAGTTTCTTCGCTGCTGGGCTTCTCTTTTGGTGGCCGGTGATCCGACCCTGGCCGATTGCAGAGGCGTGGCCGCGATGGTCTACGATTCTCTATCTTTTTCTCGCCGCCGTGCCCTGCGATGTCCTTTCCGGATTTCTTGTGTTTTGCGATCGTGTCGTCTACACGGTGTACCTTGCCACGCCCCCACGTTTTGGAATTTCCGCTCTCGAAGACCAGCAGCGCGCAGCCGCGTTAATGTGGACTTGCGTAACACTCATCTACCTGGTGGCCGCAGCGGTTGTTGCGGTCCGGCTGCTTTCGGTGCGGAGTTCCGAGGAACAGGAATTCTTGCAACCGGAAACGCCCGCAACGATGAGCGCAGGGACTGGTCCACAAAGTGTGGAGGCCATCTGAAGATGGCGAGTGAGCCCCTTCTTGCGGTTTACCCGATCGCTGCTGTACAGCGGGGCCATGCCGCATGGCCCCGCGTCTTGCGCGACTACTGGGAACTAACGAAGCCGGAAATCAACTTTTTGATTGCCCTGGCAACCGCAGCCGCTTTTTGCGTCGGGTGTGGCCAACCAATCGCGCGCTTTCCGTGGGCGCTGTTGGCGCATACCGTCTTCGGCACGCTCCTGGTTGCGAGCGGTGCGGCGACTCTGAATCAGCTGATCGAGCGGGAGTTCGATGCGCAAATGCGACGCACCGCTCGTAGGCCGGTTGTGGCTGGTCGAATCGAACCTGTGCATGCGCTGGTTTTCGGGCTGGGGCTGGCGGTTTCGGGCAGCATTTATCTGGCTCTCGCGGTGCGACCGGCAGCGAGCCTGCTTGCCGTACTGACGTTCGTTAGCTATCTTTTTCTCTACACGCCACTTAAGCGTCGAACGGCGCTGTGCACGCTCGTGGGCGCATTTCCCGGTGCCATGCCTGTGCTGATTGGTTATGTCGCTGCTGCCGGGAAACTGAATTCACCCGCATGGGTTCTGTATGCAATCCTGTTCCTTTGGCAATTCCCGCATTTCATGGCGATTGCGTGGATGTATCGCGAGGACTATGCGCGGGCTGGGTATAAGATTCTTCCGCAGGGAGAACAAAAAGTCCGATTCATGGGATGGCAGAGCCTGCTCCCTGCGCTCGCGCTGGTGTGCGTGACCGTCGCGCCCCTGGCCCTCCGCCACGCCAGTGTAGTGAGCACGGTTGGAACGGTAATGCTGAGCCTGAATTTTCTTTACTTCGCCGCGAGACTCACCTTTGTCCAGTCAAACGCGGCGGCTCGTCGATTGCTGCTGGCCTCGGTGATCTATCTTCCTACGGTATTTGCGTTAAAAGTGCTAGCGGGATTTTGAGGTGGGCTTGTTTGTTGCTGCAGCCGCGCCCGTGCGATGGGCCTTGGCCTGAGAATCGGTTCTTGGCGAAAAAGGCCTAGTCGCTAAGCGGTGCTAAAAGGTGTGCAAGTGGAACCCGCCTTGACAACACGATATCCATCAAGATCCTGAGAGGGGCGGCAGATTCCATATTTTTTCATTCTGCCAATCAGAGTGGTGCGTTTCAGACCGAGCCTGGCGGCAGCGCCGTTCGGTCCGCCAAGCACCCAATCTGCCAGCTTCAGGGCTTCCATGATGAGAGTGAGTTCAGAGTCTTTGAGGGTGGACCGCACGGGAACAGGAGTCGTCGGCTCGGTGCGCGTTGGTAAAGGCAGAATAGGAAGCAAGCCGCCGTCCGATAGGATCACAGCGCGTTCGATCACATTCTGAAGTTCGCGAACGTTTCCAGGCCACGGATGGGACTGGAAAGCGGCCATGGTTTCTTCCGGAATGTGATCTATTTTCTTTCCCATCCGGCGTGAAAAAATATCCACGAAATGTCGAACCAGCAGCGCAATGTCCGCACGGCGGTTCCGCAGGGCCGGTAAGAGAATGGGAAACACATTGAGGCGGTAGTACAGGTCACTGCGAAACTCGTTTCGTCTCACCATCTCGGGAAGATCCCGGTGCGTCGCCGCCACAAGGCGCACATCTACCTTGTGCGTACGACCGCTGCCCAGACGCTCGAATTCCTGTTCTTGCAGGACCCGGAGCAGCTTGGGTTGCAGGGCTAGGGGTATATCCCCGACTTCATCCAGGAACAAGGTTCCCTTGTCGGCTAATTCAAAGCGACCGACCTTTTGCGCTATCGCGCCGGTAAAAGCTCCCCGTTCATGGCCAAAGAGCTCGCTCTCGAGCAGGTCGAAAGGAATAGCGGCGCAGTTCAGTTTGATATAAGGCCGTCCGCATCGCGGGCTGACATTGTGAATCGCTTGTGCGATCAACTCCTTTCCCGTGCCGGTTTCTCCTTGAATGAGCACCGTAGAAGTTGTCGGTGCGACGCGTTCCACTTGTTGAAGTACCGCCTCGAGAGCCGCGCTCTGACCCACGATTTGCTCAAATCCGGGCCCTCTAGCGTCGTGGGTCCGAAGAGCGTCATTTTCGATGGGCCCCATAGGTTCCTCCTGCTACCTTCTCGGCAACTCGCTACGAACTCATGGATTCCAAAGCCGCTCGAACGCGATCCAGCAAAATGCCACTATCGAAAGGCTTGGCTAGAAATGCCACCGCTCCAGCTCGCATTGCCTGAATTCGCATTTTTTCGTCTCCGTGCGCGGTGATGAAAATAATGGGAACCGGACGCTCAGCCTTTAGCTTTGTCTGAAGGTCCAGGCCGGACATGCCCGGCATCCGAATATCGACGATAAGGCACGCGAACTCCGGAAGTTGACCCGAGTTCAGGAAGTCCTCGGCCGACCCGAAAGAAGC
>DATJXZ010000094.1:0-10284 GCA_035499815.1 Candidatus Solibacter sp.
CGAAATCGCGCGCCAATACCTCATCAAGAAGCAGCGCGAGCAAACCGGCCTCAGCGACAAAAACATTGTCTTCAACGACGACGCCATCCTCGAAATCATCCGCTATTACACGCGCGAAGCCGGCGTCCGCAACCTCGAACGCGAGATCGGCAACGTGTGCCGCAAGGTCGCGCGCAAGGTGGTCAAGAACGGCGTCAAGCACAAGGAAGAACTGACCGCGCTCAACATCAGCGAATTCCTCGGCGTGGCCAAGTTCCGCGACTCTGAAGTGCACGAGAAGAGCGAAGTCGGTCTCGTCACCGGCCTGGCGTGGACGGAAGTCGGCGGCAGCATCCTCACCACTGAAGTCCAGGTGCTCGACGGCAAGGGCAAGCTCACCATCACCGGCCAACTCGGCGACGTGATGCAGGAATCAGCCCAGGCCGCGCTCAGCTACATTCGCGGCAAGGCGCAGGCGCTCGGCCTCACGCGCGAGTTCTACCGCAACGTCGACGTACATCTGCACGTGCCCGAAGGCGCCATCCCCAAGGACGGCCCCTCCGCTGGCATCACCATCTGCACCTCGATCGTCAGCGCGCTCACCAAGATCCCCGTGCTTCGCGACGTGACCATGACCGGCGAAATCACCTTGCGCGGCAAAGTCCTCCCCATCGGTGGCGTCAAGGAGAAGCTCCTGGCCGCCCATCGAATGGGCTTGCGCACGGTACTGCTTCCGAAGGACAATGAGAAGGACCTGGCGGATATCCCGCAGGAGATCCTCTCCTGTCTCAAGGTTCATTTTGTAGAAACCATGGATGAAGTGCTGCAGCTTGCGCTTGAACGAGTGATTGTGCCCCTCGAACATCCTGAGGTTGCGCCTGTTGCGGAACCTTTCGTTGCCAGCGCCGAGAAAGACAAGAGTTTGACCAACTAAGCGGTGAAGTTTGTGGGCCCGTACTGCGTTTTTTTTTCCAGGCAGGATGGGGCTCGGTGCTGCTGCCGGTTGCAGAAAGTCTGGTTTGCCCATCCTGGCATATTTTCGTTTGTCCGCCAGTGCGGTGCGCCACCTCACGAACAATCCGGGATTTCGTTGACCGCTCTGCGGCCACGCAAAAAAGAAGGTCAATTTACACCATCAAAGTTAAGGATATATGAAAGAAACAAGCGTTGAAGGAACCAACCAGATGAGCATTAGCCTCGCCGAGTTAAAAGAAAAAAACATCACCGACCTCGCCAAAATCGCCAAGGAATTGAACATTCCCGGCGCCAGCGGCATGCGCAAACAGGAACTGATCTTCCAGATCCTGCGCGCGCAAACGGAAAAGAACGGCCTCATCTTTTCCGAGGGCGTCCTCGAATGCCTCCCCGACGGCTTCGGGTTTCTCCGCGCGCCGGAATATAACTACCTCCCCGGCCCCGATGATATCTACGTTTCGCCGTCGCAAATCCGCAAGTTCGATCTCCGCACCGGGGACACCGTCTCCGGCCAGGTTCGACCGCCGAAAGACGGCGAGCGTTACTTCGCCTTGATTAAAGTCGAAGCCGTCAATTTCGAAGATCCGGAAGTCGCACGCAACAAGATCTTCTTCGATAACCTGACGCCGCTATATCCCCAGGGCCGCCTCAAAATGGAAACCACCAAGGAAAACATGACCGGCCGCGTGCTTGACCTCCTCTGCCCCGTCGGCAAGGGCCAGCGCGGCCTTGTCAACGCGCCGCCGCGCACCGGCAAGACCATGATCCTGCAGTCCATGGCCAATTCCATCACCACCAATCATCCGGAAGTTGCGCTCATCGTGCTTCTCATCGACGAACGCCCCGAAGAAGTGACGGACATGCAGCGCACCGTGAAGGGCGAAGTCATCAGCTCAACGTTTGATGAACCGCCTCAGCGCCACATCCAGGTCGCGGAAATGGTTCTCGAAAAAGCCAAGCGCCTCGTCGAACACAAGCGCGACGTCGTTGTTCTGCTCGATTCCATCACCCGTCTCGCTCGAGCCTACAACGCCGTTACGCCTCCCTCCGGCAAAGTTCTCTCCGGCGGTATTGACGCTAATGCTTTGCAGCGTCCGCGCCGCTTTTTTGCCGCCGCCCGCAACGTCGAAGAAGGCGGCTCGCTCACCATCATCGCCACCGCGCTGATCGATACCGGCAGCCGCATGGACGACGTCATCTTTGAAGAGTTTAAGGGCACCGGCAACATGGAAATCTACCTCGACCGCCGCCTTGCCGATAAACGCGTTTTCCCGGCCATCGATATCCAGCGCTCCGGCACGCGTAAGGACGAATTGCTCCTACCGCCAGACGAGCTCAGCCGTGTCTGGGTCCTGCGCAAGGTTTTGAGTCCTCTCTCGACCGTCGAAGCGATGGAGCTTCTGCTCAGCCGCCTCACGAAATCGAAGTCCAACACCGAATTTCTCGGGTCGATGTCCGCACCGGCCTGAACTTAAAAACCAGCGCCCCCTTCCCGCAAGCTCTCCTCTCGAGCAGCGCTCCACGCCGCGCTCCGCAGCATGCTTCGGATGCTGCTCGAAGGAGTGCACTTGTACGAACGATTCATCGCACGTCAACCGATCTTCGATCATCGCCTTAAGGTGTTCGCTTACGAACTTCTCTTCCGCGCCGGCCCGCAGAACGCTTTCCAGCCGCGCAAAGATGCTTCGAGCAGCGTAATCGTCGATTCGATGATGCTCTTCGATTTGCAGAACCTCACCGGCCATGCAAAAGCCTTCATCAATGCCGATCAGACCGCCCTGCTTCAAGGCGCCGTCCGTCTGCTTCCCGCGGACCGCATCATTGTCGAGATTCTCGAAACTGTCGTTCCTACTCCAGAGATCGTCGCCGCCTGCGCTGCCCTGCGCGAAGCCGGCTATATTCTGGCTCTCGATGATTACGTGGATCATCCCAAATGGGCGCCGCTCCTCGCTCTCGCACGATTCCTTAAAGTAGATTTCCGTCTCTCCGATCGCGACGCCTGCCGCAAGATGGCCGAGCGCTATCTGCCCCAAGGATTGCAGTTGCTTGCCGAAAAAGTAGAAACGCAAGACGAGCTTAGCCAGGCCCGCGCCATGGGTTACACCTACTTTCAGGGCTATTTTTTCTGCAAACCCACCATGGTCGAGGGCCGCGATATCCCCAGCAATAAACTGAACCATGTCCGCCTTCTCGCGTCCATCAACTCGCCGGAATTCAGTTTCGAAAAAATCGAGAAAGTCATGAAGCAGGAGCCTTCGCTCGTTTATAAGCTCCTTCGTTATCTCAACTCTCCGCTGCTTGGCCTTCGCAATGAAATCCGCAGCATCGGCCACGCTATCTCGCTGATCGGCGAGACGGAATTCCGCCGCTGGGTTTCCGTCGTCGCCATCGTCTCGATGTCTGGCGATAAACCTCCGGAACTGATCCGCACCGCACTTACTCGCGCCTACTTTTGCGAGGAAATCTCCGAACCGCTCGGTATGTCTGCGCAGAGATCCGATCTGTTTCTCATGGGGCTGCTTTCCGTGACCGACGCCATCCTCGATTTGCCCATGGACAATGTCGTTTCCCATCTCCCTCTTTCTTCCGAGGTCCAAACCGCTCTCTGCGGCGGCGCAAATCGCTTCCGCGATGTCTACGACATGTTTGTTTCCTACGAGCGCGCGGATTGGAAGGCCCTCTCCTGCCTGTCCGCAAAAATCGGCTATCTGGAAGAGCGCGTCCCCGAATGCTATCTCTCCGCCGCAACCCGCGCCGCGTCTGTCTCCGTATAGTTGTCGCGCTGCAAATAAAAAGGGCGCGGCCGATTTCTCTGCCGCGCCGGTTGCAGTGTTCTTGTTTGTCGCTCGGCATCGAACGCTTTGCGTTCGTCGCCGGCGTTTCACGCCGGGGCTTCCGCTTCCTCAGCCGCGATGTAGTCAACGATCCGCTCCGACCATCCATCGACGTGCGTCCATCCGTTGCCGTAGCTCACACCGTGCTCGTACGGGGCCACGTTCACCACGTACGCGCGGGGCGTCCACGCCGTCAGGATTCCGTCGTGCGACTGTTCGTCGGTAATCACGATCAGCCGCTCGAGTTCGCGCCACTCCCGCTTCTCGTGCAGCTCCGTCAGCGCGCGCTTGAGGTACGTCCCCGAGTGCGCCTGCGAGCCCACGATCGTGTCACGCAGCGCAAACCCGCGCCGCGCGGGAATTTCCACGCAAGCCTCGGAGAAGGTCGCCACCGAAAACTCCTCGGTTTTCTCGCGAAGCAGGATGGCAAGCCCCGCAGCCGCGTCCATGCGCGTGGTCTCGCCCTTCGCCGAGAGCCGTCCGTCCATCGACCCGGACACGTCCACGACGAGTCCCGTCGATCCCTGCAGCTTCTCGAGTCCGGCGATTCCAGCAAGCATGGCCTTTTCGATCGCGTCTTCGAGCTTCGGAGCGTGCCGCGCCGCCGTCACGAACCGGAACGGCAGCGCCCGCGCAACTCCTTTTTCGAGCCGGTCCCGAATCAGCTTCGGATCCACGCCCGATGCCAGCATCAGGCGCAGGTTTCGCAGGACGGCCATTCCGCCGAGCTTCCCTTCGCGCAGGAGCCGTTCGAAGTTCTCGCGCTTGTCCTTCCCTGCGGACAAGGCAACCTCCCAAGTGTCGGGAGGCTCGAGCGTGTTCTCAACGAGCTTCTTCCAAACAGCCTCCTGCTCGGCATCCTTCGGCTTCGCGTGGCAGAGAAACAGCACGTCGCGCAGCGTCACCACCGACTCGCGGTTGTATTTCGCAAGCTGGTAGGCGTCGAACTTCGTGAACGCCTCCGCCAGCCCGCGCTTTACTCCCGCGGACAGCGGCTGCTTCATCTCCTTCTAATAGAGCGCCACGAACTCGCCGAGTTCGTCCGCCCGATGGATTACGTGCTCGAGCGTTTCCGCCACCAGCGGTCCAACGCCCTTGCGCCGGGCCAGCTCACGCGTAAGAAAGAGCGGTGCGTGGCGAAGCTGCATCTTGTCGCGGGCTTCGCGCGCCAGAGCCGCCACATCTTCCGGCTTGCTTCGCGCCACGAGTTCCGCGATCCGCTTCGCAATGTCGTTGCCTTTCTCGTAGAACGTGTCTTCCCAGAGCAAGCACGACAGTACGGTGCGCCGCAGCTCCGTCTTTACGTCGACGCGCTGCGCCACCGCTCCTTCGTGCGTCCTTACCGGGAACATCCGCTTCCACACATTCATCTTCACCATCTCGTCCTCCCTCCTTTCCGCGGATTCTCACCTGCCAATCCTGTCATCCACTCACTCCACCCGTTTGTCACTCCGCGCGGAGCGAGGAATCTGCTTTTTTCTCGTTCTTGCTGCGACGGCTTTCAATTCACCGCCCGTGGATTCGACGCCCGAATGTGCAGCTTGCCGTCGCTGCACACGGACACCAAGTCTCCCTCCTCAATCTGCAGAATTCCCGCCAGCCATTCAGGAATGACGATCTTCAAGAACTCTCCCTGAATTTCGGAGATGCCACGGGAACTCTCCATCAGCTCCGCCCCGCCATCCGCCAGCGGAATCAGGAGCATCAATTCACCCATGACTTTCAACACCGGCCCTTCCAGTGAAATTACGTTTTCCACGTCGCACCTCCTTTCTTTCCTTTCCAAACTGCTGGACGGGAACTCTCGGTCAGGGACATTAGGCGCTCTACCCATTGAGCTACTGGCCTGTTGCCCCTCTCGCCGTTCGGCTCGAAGCAACATCATGGACCAGGTGAGAATCGAACTCACGACCTCCCGCGTCTTCAGGCGAAGTAACCCTGCCCTTCACCACGTCCAGCCTCGTCGCCCGTGGCACAGACTCCCGTCGGTGCTCACGACTCCGGCTCGAATCGCTCATCAATCGGCGATTTGCGCCGTCAAATTCAACCGGGAGGAACAACCGTTCAGGGTCGCGGGGGCTCATCCCCGCTTCTTTGAGAGAAGTATCCCTGCTCTTCACCATCCCGGGTACACGAAGCCCAGCGGTGATTTCTTTGGATCGAAACGACTTAGGCGGTGGTTATTGCTTTAGGCTCGCGTAAACAAGCAGCTCGCGAGACGGGTTCGCCTTGGCATCGTTCCGACTTGGCTTTTGTCTTCGTGTCTCACATCTGCCTCTTTACGCTCAGTGAGGTCCTGCACAAAAATGCAGCAGGTGTACGACTGAGGTATCCCGAAAGTAAACGATCCTCGAATTTCTGTCAAGCGCTTTTTTCAAAAAACACCATTTTTGGCCCATTTTTTGTATAACTTGTTGATTCGCAAGTACCTACTCTTATCTCCCAGCAATTTCGGCTCTCATCGCCGCAGCGCCATCTCCTAATGCGGTCTCGCCCTCCATCCGCGATATAATTCTTTGCGCTTAGAGCTTTTCCGGTCCGCGTTATAAACCTTCATGAAGCGGAGGCGTTCGTGCGCAGTTCCGTTCTGGTTCTCTTGACGACCTTCTGCGTGTCCTTGGCAATCCCTTCGGTCGCCACTACGCAACACGAACATGCCGCGCCGGAGTCCGGCGCACTCGGAACTGTAGACTTCCCCATTTCCTGCAATCCGGAACTCCAGCATGATTTCAATCGCGCTGTCGCCTTGCTGCACTCCTTCTGGTACAAAAAATCCGAAGAGTCTTTTGCCGCCATCGCCAAAGCCGATCCCTCCTGCGGCATGGCCGAATGGGGCATCGCCATGTCTCGCTATCATCAGATCTGGGATCCTCCTTCGCCGCGTGATTTGCAAGCAGGCTGGGCCGCCGTCGAGAGTGCAAATATCGCTGGCGCTAAAACGCAGCGCGAGCGCGATTACATTGCCGCGATGGAGATTTTCTACAAGGATTCCGGCATACGCAGCCACTCCGCTCGCGCTCTGGATTATGAGAGAGCGATGCAGCGGGTTTACGAACGTTATCCGCAAGATACCGAGGCTGCGATTTTCTACGCTCTCTCTGTCCGTGCGAATGCGCCACCTTCAGACAAAACTTACGCAAATCAGAAGAAAGCCAGCGCCATCCTCGAACCGCTTTTTGCCCGGTATCCCGATCATCCCGGCCTGGCTCACTACATCATCCACTGCGATGACTACCCATCTCTCGCTCCACTCGCTCTCGATGCCGCGCGCCGTTATGCCAAAATCGCTCCCGACGCCCCGCACGCCTTGCACATGCCGTCGCACATCTTTACGCGTCTAGGCCTCTGGCAGGAATCCATCGACTCCAATCTCGCTTCAGCCGCCGCTGCGAAGAAAAATGGCCTCGTGGGTGACGAGCTGCACGCTTTGGACTATCTCGTCTATGCCTACCTGCAGCAGGGCCGTGATCGCGAAGCACATGAAATTCTGGCTACGCTGCCGAAAGCCCAGCCCGACGACGCTTCTTACTTCACCGCTCTCTATGCCACCGCCGCCATCCCCGCGCGATTAGCGATCGAACGTCACCGTTGGTCTGAGGCCGCTGTGCTCGTCCTGCCTGCCAGAACCTTTCCCGGTGGCCGTTACGCCTGGACGGAAGCCGATTTCTATTTCGCTCGAGCCCTTGGCGCCGCGCGGGGCGGCAACGCCGTTGTGGCGAACGCTGGCTTGCAACGAATGGCCGCTCTTCGGGAGCAGCTTCTGCAAGTGCACAACACCTATTCCGCCGAACAAGTGGATATTCAGCGCGAAGAAGTCATCGCATGGATTACGTTTGATGGAGGCAAGAAAGAAGAAGCTCTTCGACAGATGCGCGCGGCCGCAGATCACGAAGACGCCACTGATAAGCTTCCGGTCACTCCCGGCGCCATCGTCCCTGCGCGCGAACTGCTCGGCGAGATGCTTCTCGAAGCCAATCACCCTGCGCTTGCGCTCGAAGCTTTCGAGACCTCTCTGAAACTTGCTCCGGAGCGTTTCAATTCCCTTGCAGGAGCCGCTCACGCCGCTCAGTCCGCCGGCGATCTGCAAAAAGCAGCCGTGTACTACGCCAAATTACTCGCCAATTGCCCGCAGCCCACCGGCGACCGCCCTGAACTCATCGAAGCGAAACAGTTCCTCAGCCGGGAATAACGGGCAATCTTGTTTCTCTCCGCACTCCCGCTTGCCGCGCGCGGAGATACGACATCAGCTCCAGCCCGCAATTCTGCATCTCGACTCCGAATGCATCCATCTGATTGGTCAGCAGGTTGTAGCACCATACCGCTGGCACCGCGACCGACAACCCTATCGCCGTCGTCAGCAGTGCTTCCGAAATCGATCCGGCAATCACGCGGATCTCCGTCGCGTGGGTAAGTCCGATGCTGCGGAACGCGTTCAGAATCCCGATCACCGTCCCGAATAATCCGACGAACGGCGCCGTCGCCGCAATCGTCGCGATCCCGCTCAAGCCGCGCTTCATCTCTTCCGTCGTTTCCGCGCTCGAGCGCTCCAGGCTCCGCTGCACTCCTTCCATCACCGCCTTCTCGGGCATGCTTTCGGGTGCTGATTGAAAATCCAGCAGTCCTGCGGCGACGACTTGCGCGATGTGGCTCTTTTTGTTCTGCTCGGCCGCGACAATCGCCTGTTCGAATTTCCCTTCCAGCAGCGGCGCGGAACATTCCGCGATGTAGGCCCTCGATTGTTCGCGCGCCAATTTGTATCTCATCGCCCGTCCCGTGCTTACCGCCACCGCTCGCATGAACATGACCACCAGTACGATCACGACTCCATGACACAGCGTTCCCATGGAACGCCACAACTCCACCAGATTCCAGTCGCCCATGTGTCCTCGCATGGTCCCTGCGACTTCTCCATAGACACCGCTCCGCGCTTGTTTGTGCCGCGTAACTGCCCGCTACGTTTCGCAATTTTTGAGGAAAGATCGCTTCGCGTTTCGCCGGGAAACGAAACGTACTACGGGATTGCACGGGACTGCGTCAATTGGATGAATTAGCGGCGTGCGCCAGGTCTTTTTCCCGTTGTTGCGCCAGCATCACAACCAGCCGCGCCGTCTCCTCGACGTCCATCGCCGTATTATCCACCAGCACGGCGTCCGCCGCGCGCACCAACGGCGACACTTTTCGCTCGCGGTCGCGCCGATCGCGCTCGCGCACTTCATCAAGCACTTGCGCAAGCGTCATCGTCTCGCCTTTTTCCTGATGCTCTTTCCAGCGCCGCTCCGCGCGCACTTCCGGCGACGCTTCCAAGAAAATCTTCAGCTCCGCGCGAGGAAAAACCACAGTTCCGATGTCCCGCCCTTCCATCACCACGCCTCCGCCGGCGCCGGCGCGCTGTTGCTCTGCGACAAGAATTTCCCGAACTCCCGCGATCGTGGCCAGCCGCGAAGCGCCTTGCGCCACTTCGGCGGTGCGGATCGCGGGCGTCACTTCCTCGGCATCGAGAAACACGCGGTTTTTCGATCCCGCCGCTTCCTGCTCGGGCGTGGGCGGCTTCAGCTGGATATGCGTTCGTCGCGCAAGTTCTTCGAGCGCGAGAACTTGGTCCGGGGCGATACCTTCATGTATCGCTTTCAGCGCGAGAGCGCGATACATCGCGCCGCTATCCAAATATAGATATCCAAGGGTCTGCGCAACGCGCTTCGCCAGGCTGCTTTTCCCCGACCCCGCTGGCCCGTCAATCGCAATCGTCAGTTTTTGCATTTTGGTAGCACAGCCACTCCTGGCTGTGCTCGGTTTCCTGAAAGGTGCAAAAAACCCCACAGGCAGGAGTGCCCGTGCTACTCAAAATCCCATGATGTTGTAGCCGCAATCCACGAAAATCGTCTCGCCGGTGATTCCCGAGGCCGCATCGGATAGCAAAAAAGCCGCTGTCGAGCCCACTTCTCCCGCGTCCACGGTGCGTTTCAACGGCGCGCGCTCGGTTTGTGTCTTCAGCATATCTCCAAAATTGGCGATTCCTCGCGCCGCGAGCGTCTTGATCGGGCCGGCGGAAATCGCGTTGACGCGAATGGCTTTCGGCCCAAGATCGTACGCCAGATAGCGCACGGTGGCCTCCAACGCCGCCTTGGCAACGCCCATGACGTTGTAATTCGGCACAACCTTTTCGGAGCCGTAGTACGTCAGCGTGACGATTCCCCCTCCGGTGGTCATCAGCGGCGCTGCGCCGCGCGCCACGGCAATCAGCGAATACACGCTTATGTCGTGCGCGATGCGAAATCCCTCGCGGGAGGTCTCCAGAAACGGTTTTTTCAACTCATCAGGCGGAGCAAAACCCACGCTGTGCACCAACCCGTGCAACACTCCGTACTTCTCCTTAACTTCTCCAAACAATCGCGCAATCTGCTCGTCCTGCGTGACGTCGCACATGAATCCCGTAGCGTCGGGGAGCTCTCCAATTAAATCTTTCGCTTCCAATTCGAGCCGCTCGTTTTGATAGCAG
>DATJXZ010000095.1:0-3863 GCA_035499815.1 Candidatus Solibacter sp.
CAATCCCGGGGATTTCGAGCAAAGCGGAATGCGTCTGGCGAGCGCCGCGGCGTTGCCGGTGGAAGCCGACGGCGAAGCGATGAGTTTCGTCGCGAACTTGTTGGATGACATGCAATACCGGAGAGTGCCGGTCGAGAATGACGGGTTCGTCTTCCTGGCCCAGGACGTAGAGGATTTCCTCTTTTTTGGCGATGCTGGCCATGGGCTGATTGATGATTTGCAGGGCCTCGAGGGCCTGCGCGGCGGCGTGCAATTGGCCAAGGCCGCCGTCAATCAGGATCAGGCCAGGCAGAGGCTTTTTTTCTTCCTGAAGGCGGCGATAGCGGCGGAGGACCGCTTCATACATGCTGGCAAAATCGTCGTTTTGCGCGCGCGCGCGGCCCTCGGGAGTTTCGTCGCCGCGAATGATGAATTTGCGGTAGTCGGATTTTTTCATGCGGCCATTTTCCCAGACGACCATGGAAGCGACCGTGTCCGTTCCCTGGATGTGCGAGATGTCGAAACTCTCGATGCGTTTTGGCTCTTCGGGGAGATTGAGCGCGGATTGCAGGGCTTCCCCGATGGCGCGAGAGGTGGGCTTGAGGACGCGGAAACGCTGCTCGAAGGAGTGTTTGGCGTTATTTTCAACGAGATCGAGGAAGGCGCGCTTGCTGCCGCGCTGCGGGGTAAAGATTTCCACCTTGTGTCCGGCGCGTTCGCCGAGCAGGCCTTCGAGGAGTTCGCGATCTTCAAAATCGATCGGAACGTGGATCATTTTGGGGAGATATTCGGCTTCAAGATAAAGTTGCTTGAGGAGCGAGGGGACGAATTCGTGAGGATCGAATTCGTCGAGTTCTTCCCAATAGAATTCGCGGCGATCCACGACCCGGCCGGCGCGCAGGTGAAACAGATTGGCAGCGACGAGCGGGGGTTCGGCGTAGTAAGCGAGGACGTCGGTGTCGTCGCCTTGCGCGGAGGCGATGCGTTGGCGCTCTTCGATATCGTCCAGGGTGCGGAGAAGATCGCGATAGCTGGCGGCTTCTTCGAAGCGCTCGCTTTCGGCGGCGGCCAGCATGCGCGCTTCGATGCTTTTCATGAGGTCCTGGCGGCGGCCTTCGAGGAACATGCGAGCGTCGCGGACAGCTTCGGCGTAGCGGATTTCGGTGGTGAGCCCGGCCACGCAGGGGCCGAGGCAGCGGTGAATGTAGTACTGCAGGCAGGCGCGCGGGTGATTTTTGTTGAGATCGACGAAGCACGAAGGGACGAGAAAACGTTTGTGGATGAACTGGAGGATGCGGCGGGCGAGGCTGGGGGGAAAGTAGGGACCGAAATAGAGCGAGCCGTCTTTTTTGACGCGGCGGGTGAAGTAGACGCGGGGATATTTTTCGTAGAGAGTGAGCTTGATGTAGGGATAAGTTTTATCATCGCGGAGGAGAATGTTGAATTTGGGCTTGTACTGCTTGATGAGATTGTTTTCGAGCGCCAGGGCTTCGCGCTCGTTTTCAACAACGATGGATTCGAGATCGGCGACTTCGCGGACGAGCGAACCGGTTTTGGCGTCGGCCCAGCGGGATTCGAGGAAGTAAGAACGGACGCGGCTGCGCAGGGAACGCGCCTTGCCGACGTAGACCACCTTGCCGGTAACGTCCTTGAACAGGTACACGCCGGGCGATTCGGGAAGCGCAGCAGCTTTTTCGCGGGGTTCCATGAGCTAAGGATCAGTGTACGGCGTAAGCTAGAGAAGAAAAAGCGGACGAGAGTTGGGAAATGGGTCCGTTTCCAACTCGCTGACTAATCAGGGTCAATCTTTCGGGGCCTCGAGCTCTTGGTTATGGACACCAATCCGGACAACTTTGTGCGATTACTCGATCCAAAGCAGCATCGCATGTTCTCTTGATGCCGCCTCCCTATAGTATTTGGTTAGCATATTGAAGTAGTACACCAACTCTTCGGGGCTGTGATTGGGGCAATAGACTTTCGCAGCCGAGGCGGCACGCGGATCGAATCTTGCTGCCGCTCGCTCAATCGGATACCTCTCTAACGCAACCGTAATCTTCTTCACTTCGCCGGGCTCAAGGTAGCGGACGGAGCCATACCCCATTACCCCTTCGACATCCGGAATTTCCGCGCCTCCCAATATTGCTTTCCCGATTGCCGCTTTGCCTGTTTTCCATACTTTGCCGCTCAACATGAAGTGAAGGCAGTGCCACGACTTTTCCAATTCCAAGCCCTTAGGAATCTTTGTCGCTCTTGGCACGAACTTTGAGTGATTGGGCCGAAAGCCAATTGCCGGGAGCAGTTCAAGCACTTTCCGAGCGAGGGCTTCCTGATCGGACGGATCTGGGGATTTCCCCTGCATCGTTGCTTCTGCTAGACGCCGAGCCTCCGGCATATCTGTGAACTCCTTTGCCAGCGGCGATGCTTTTATCGCTGCGCCGATCTGGTGCCCAAGACTCTGAAGCATCATGCTTCTATCGGCCGGTTTTCCTTCAAGGCCGTACAGATTGCGATAAAATTTCGCAGGTTCTTTCTCCGCAGCCTTGAGTTCCCTCACGGAAACGTGGCGGAATTTCGCATACATTCCCATTCGTAGCCTCGTGGTGGGTGTCTCACCGAGATTGTACCTCGTTCCCTAGTTACCCCGTCCTTGTGGTCGGATCGCGCTGGTGAGTCTCGGTTGACGGGGTGCATTCAATAGGTCAATGCTCCCCGGGCGTGGGGTAGGCACTTGAACGGACAGCGCCGGTGGGGGCAAACTGAATCGGGGGGAGATGAAGGCACCGTGGAAGTGATTTGCAAGCACGCGCGGAACACGCTCATCGGGATGGCCGTGACGTTGGCCGGACTTTGCGCGGCGTCCGCCCCTGCGCAGGCGCCCGCACAGGATCCGCCGCCAGCGCCCAGTCCACAGCAACCGCCGAAGAAAAACGCGGACAATCCGGTGGCATCGGCGCCGGACCAACCGACGTGGGACCCGCTGCGCGCCGACAAAGACATGCAGGTCGGCAAATACTACATGAAAAAGGGCGACATTGACGCGGCGATCGATCGCTTCGAGGATGCCACGCTGGCGAAACCGGGATACGCGCTTCCCTTTTTATATTTGGGCGACGCTTACGAGAAGAAAGGCAAGAAGAAGCCGGCGGTGAAAGCTTACCAGCGCTATCTGGATTTGGACCCGAAAGCGGAAGACGCCGAAAAAATCCGAAAGAAAATCGAAAAGCTGCACGAAGAAATCGACAAAGAAAAGAAAGACATTTCGTAGCGACACACCTCTGCTGTTTGGCAAATGGGCCGCATCCCCACCCAACGCCGGGACCGCAATACGCAGCCGGTTGCGATTTCACGCCGGCCAGAGATCGGCGGCGCCAGAGGAAGAAGGCGGCATAAAGCCGCCCCTACAGGGAGGCGCGGCACCGATGAATCAGCGGGCGAGGTGGTCGAGGAATTTGCGGGCGGCGTGGAAATGCTCGTAACGCTTTTCTTCGGCGCGAAATTCCGGGGAGTGGGAGATGAGGCTGCAGCCGGAGCGGCGCGTGGGATGCTTCACGTGCAGCATCTCGTGATAGAGGACATACTCCACGACAAATTGGGGAATGCCGGGACGATCCATGCGGCGATTCAGGACGATTTGATTGGGGCCGGGATCGTAGCTACCGAACTGGCGGCGCCAGGAGCGGCTGCTCCAGGCGATATGCGGGCGCGGAAGTTCGCCGGAAAAATGCCGCTGGTTGAGGCTATCGAACAATTGCGTGAGGTCGTGGTGCGCGCCTTGTGGGGAAGCGGGCGCAGGGCGAACGCGATGGCTGCGCAGACGATGGATGCGGCTGCGCGTACGATCGGAGTGGGCGTATTCGCGATACGGCTGGATCAGGGCGCGCGGC
>DATJXZ010000096.1:0-59400 GCA_035499815.1 Candidatus Solibacter sp.
AGTGCCCCAGCGGACAAAGTCCTCGGTCACGTTTTTCGCTTCGGCGGGGAAAATACATTTGCGCAGCCAGTCATCCAGCGTGATGTCGTTGCACAGTCCGCGCAAAAGCGTCATGGGAACATGAGTGTGGCCATTGACAAAACCGGGGAGGACGAGCGCACCTTTTGCGTCGATTATTGTCTTGTAGAAACCCTTCGGATAGTTCCTCTGAAGTGCATTCGTGGGTCCAACTGCCACGATTTGATCGCCTCGAACCATGACGTATCCGTTCTTAATGATTCGGCGGCCGGCATCCATGGTAACAATAGTGCCATTCGTGATGAGCAAGTCCGCCGCCAGCATAAACTTGGAGCGTGCCTCGGCGGGAGCTTGAGCAAAGCTGGCTGCGGAAGCCGAGAGAACGCAAAGAAGGGCAAGACAACAAGAACCTACAAGATGGCGCATTTTGGTTTTCCTTAAAAGCCATCGGCCATTGTCCGGTGGCGCGATTACAAATTCGACGAATCGAACGGCTTGGGAAAGAGATCGCGCATCTGGAGCTTCTCTGTTTTGCCTTTCAGATTCGCCAGAATCACGGGGATATCGCCGCAAAATTCCCAGAGGAGCTGGCGGCACGCGCCGCAGGGCGGCGTGAGCGTGTCCGTATCGGTGACGACGGCGATGGCGTCAAAGTTGCGCTCGCCTTCGCTCATGGCTTTGAAAATCGCAACGCGCTCGGCGCAAACCGTCAAGCCATACGTGGCATTTTCCACATTGCATCCGCCGAAGATGCGCCCTGATGAGGCGCGCAACGCGGCGCCGACGCGAAAATTCGAGAACGGCGCGTGCGCATTCTCTCGCGCTTGTTGCGCGGCTTCGATGAGTGCGTCATGTTCGCTCACGCTGGCACCTCCGAAGAAAAATGAGTGTGGCATCACCCGAGTTCGGCGGCAATGCGCGGAATCACAATCTTCAGAAGCGCGATGAACTGGCCGCGAACTCGCTCGCCGGTTTCGAGAACTTCTTTGTGATCGAGCGGCTGATCGAGAATGCCTGCTGCCGCATTGGTGACGCAAGAGATGCCGAGCACGCGCATTCCGGAATGGCGCGCAGCGATAACTTCGGGAACGGTGGACATGCCGACGAGATCCGCGCCAATCGTCCTCAGATATCTTATCTCCGCGGGCGTCTCGTAGCTTGGTCCAGGCAGCGCAGCGTAGACGCCCTCGTAGAGGCCGATCCCGTTGCGATTGCCGGCGCCAACGGTGATTTCGCGGAAGCGGCGGTCATAAGAGACAGTCATATCCGGGAAGCGCGGGCCGAAGCGGTCATCGTTAGGGCCGGTCAGGGGATTCGCGCCCTGGAGATTGATGTGATCCTTGATCACCACAAGCTCGCCTTGCGTGAACTCCCGTTTGATGCCGCCGGCAGCGTTGGTGAGGATAACGGCTTTCACACCCATTCGCGCGAAAACGCGGATGGGAAAAGTGACTTCTTTGGTGGAATAGCCTTCGTAGAGATGAACGCGGCCTTGCATTCCAGCAACAGGGATTTCGCCGACTGTGCCGATGACGAGCTGACCAGCGTGGCCGATAGCTGTGGATTTCGGGAAATGTGCAATCTCGGCGTAAGAAATTTTTGTTGCGCTGGCGAATTCATTGGCGAAGGCACCGAGGCCTGAACCCAGGACCAATGCGATTTTGGGGCGAAGAGCGGTTTTCGAAAAGATGAAACTGGCCGCAGCTTCGGCGCGTTCAAATTCGCCGGTTAGCTTGGTTTTTGAAGAGGCTTTTCGTGGTGGATTCATGCCGTGCGTGGCATTCTACCGTGAGTTCGACGCAATCACTAACCGAAGAGCGTAGGCCAAGAGCACAGCCAGGAGTCGCTGTGCTACGAAAAGATGCCGACGATGGAGGCGGACATTAGATTCGCCATGGTCCCGGCGAGCATGGCCCGGATGCCGAATTTGGCAAGCTGGCTTCGCTGATCGGGAGCGAGCGCTCCGATGCCGCCGATCTGAATGCCGATGGAGCTGAAATTCGCAAAGCCACAGAGAGCGAAGGTGGCGATTCTGGCGGAGCGCGGATCAAAGGCGCTGGCTTTGATCAGTTCGCCGAGCTGCTGAAACGCGACGACTTCATTGATGACCATGCGCGTTCCGAGGAGATTGCCCATGGCCATGCAGTCATGCCAGGGGATGCCGATGAGCCAGGCGATCGGCGCAAAGACCCAGCCGAAAATCTGCTGAAGGCTGGAAGGAAACCACGTCAGGTGAAGATGCGGATGGATTACGAGCCAGTTGTGTGCACCGCCCATCATAGCGTTTACGAGATAGAGCAGCGCGATGAAGGAAATCAGCATGGCGCCGACATTGAGCGCCAAATGAAGGCCGTCAACCGTGCCGCGCGAAATGGCGCCGAGAAAATTTGTGTCCTTTTCCATTTCGGGCATTTCGACGCGGCCCGCGGTGAGAGGCTGCTCGGTTTCCGGGACGAGCATTTTGGCCATGAGCAGCGTGCCCGGCGCGGTCATGATGACGGCGGTGAGGAGGTGCTCCGCTTTGATCCCGAAGGCGATATAGGCAGCCATGATGCCGCCGGAGACGTGGGCCATGCCGCTGGTCATGACGACCATCAGCTCGGATTTGGTGAGCTTGTTCAGGAAAGGGCGAATTGTGAGCGGAGCTTCGGTCTGGCCCATGAAAATGCTGGCGGCGACGTTCAGCGATTCGGCGCCGCTGGCGCCCATCACGCGAGTCATGATCCATGCGGCGGCGCGGATGATGAGCTGCATGACGCCGATGTGGTAGAGCAGCGCAAAAAACGCGGCGATGAAAATAATCGTGGGCAGGACTTGGAACGCAAAAATGAAGTGCTCCGGAGATGCGCTGAAGCCGGGAGTAGGAGCTTGCGGCAGCCCGAGTTCGCCAAAAACAAATTGGGAACCGTAAAAGGCGTAGCCTAGAAGCAGATTGACGTAATAGCCGGCCTTTTCGAAGAGATAGCGGCCCGCGGAAAAGCGCAGAACGAAAATAGCGAAGGATAGCTGCAGGCCAAGACCCCAAAGCAATGTTTTCAGCTTGATGGCCTTGCGCTCGGTGGAAAAGAGATACGCAAGACCCAGCATCGTGAGCAGGCCGAGCACTCCGGTGAAACGTCCCATGCGATGTCCTCTTTCCGCCTAGCAGATTAAGACGAAATCGTTGGCACGCTAACCGCCGAGAATGCGACGAATGAGCGGGCGCGTTCCCGAAGATGCGGATTCCTCGATGACATAGCTGTTGCCGATGAGGGTCCGGGCTTCGGCCAACTTTGCGCCGCTATTGTAATGAATTGTGGCGAGACGTTCTCCGATTTCTACGCGGTCGCCGATGCGCTTGTGGAATTCGAGGCCGACGGCATGGTCGATGCGGTCTTCCTTTTTTTCGCGGCCGCCGCCGAGGAGAGCAAGAGCGGTGCCGAAATGCTCGCAGTTGGTCGAGGTGACGAAGCCTACCGAAGGGCTGAGGACATCGGCACGAGAAGCGGCATGGGGTAGGAGCTGGGGATCGTCAACGACGCGTTCGTCCCCGCCCTGGAGGCGAATGCCCTGTTTGAATTTTTCCCTGGCCTGGCCGCTGACGATCATGGTTTCGGCGAGAAGCCGGCCGTCGTCGAGGGACTTGGTACGATCGCCAAGAAAAAACATCCAGGCGGCGAGTTCGATGCTCAGTTCGCGAAGATCGGCTGGGCCACTGTCGCTGAGAACTTCGATGGACTCAATGACTTCAACGGAGTGGCCCGCCATGCGGCCGAGAGGCTGGTTCATATCGGTGATGAGGGCGACCACTCGCTTGCCCATGCGTTCGCCGGTTTCGACCATGAGTTCGGCAAGGAGGACGGCGTCTTCTTCGCTTTTCATAAATGCGCCGGAACCGGTTTTGACGTCGAGGACGAGGGCGTCGATGCCTTCGGCCAATTTTTTGCTCATGATGGACGCGCAAATGAGGCCGACGTTCTCGACGGTTGAAGTGGCATCGCGAAGAGCGTAGATCTTTTTGTCGGCAGGAGCGATTTCCGCAGTCTGGCCGATGAGACCCATGCCGCATTCGCGGAGAACGTTGAAAAAATCTTCGAGTGAGAGATTGACGTTGAATCCGGGGATGGATTCGAGCTTATCGAGCGTGCCGCCGGTGTGACCGAGACCGCGGCCGCTGATCATTGGAACAGTTAGGCCGCCAGCAGCGACGATGGGAGCGAGAATGAGAGAAGTCTTGTCGCCAACGCCGCCCGTGGAATGTTTATCGACTTTCTTCCCGGGAATGCGCGCGAGGTTGAGAACCTGGCCAGAACAGAGCATCGATTCAGTGAGGGCGGCGAGTTCAGAACGATTCAGACCACGGATCCAGGCAGCCATGAGCCAGGCGGCCATCTGGTAATCGGGAATTTCACCGTGCGTATAACCGGAGATGAGAAAGTCAATCTCCTCGCGGGAGTGTTCGCCGGAATCGCGTTTTTTGCGGATGAGATCGACAGTGCGCATGCGGTGTCGGGGTCAGAAGCGAGAGCGTAACATTGGCGAATGTTAGCGTCAATGTAACGCCATAAAATTGGGAAGCGTTTATGTGCCAGAAAGAAACAGTGGTGCCCGGGGTGGGAGTCGAACCCACATGAGGAAAAATCCCCGGAGGATTTTAAGTCCTCAGCGTCTGCCATTCCGCCACCCGGGCCGGGCAGATAGAGAAAAGTAGCATGTATGAAGGCTGCGCTCAATGTTCCGGGCAGACTGGGCAGACACCAGGCAGCTGGTCCCGGGCTGTGGGGCCCGGTCGGAGCAATTCATGAATGATTCGTAACTTGATTGACAAGGAGTGGTGGGCGCGGTAATTTTTCTTCCTCTCCCTGGGTGGCCGCCCGCCACTGTGGAGGATCGAGCGAGTTGGCGTGGGGATTTTCAAGCTGCAATTCCGTTTGCGGGCCAACGGCCGCTTTCATTTTGACGTAAAATCACTTCATCCGATCTGAAGCGCGGTGCATCAAATAATTCGGGAGAGTTGCGGGAGTCCTTCCTGCCCGCCACAGGAGCCAAAGTGAGCCAACCGCAGATTCAGCTAGACATGGACCAGCTGAGCATCAACACGATACGAACTCTATCGATTGATGGCGTGCAACAAGCTAACTCTGGGCATCCGGGTGCACCTATGGGACTGGCGCCGGTTGTTTATGAGCTGTGGCAGAAGTACCTGCGCTACGACCCCGCGAATCCGATCTGGCCGAATCGCGACCGCTTCGTGCTTTCCGCCGGACATGCCTCGATGCTGCTTTATTCCACGCTGCATCTCGCGGGAGTGAAGCAGGTCAACGCGGACGGGAAAGTGCTGGACGAGCCTGCCGTCTCCATGGACGAACTGAAACACTTCCGGCAGCTCGGAAGCAAAACGCCCGGCCATCCCGAATCGCATCTCACGACTGGAGTGGAAACCACTACCGGTCCGCTGGGGCAAGGCGCCGGCAACAGCGTTGGGATGGCGATCGCCGGCAAGTGGCTGGGCGCCAATTACAACCGGCCCGGCTTCGATATTTTTGATTTCAACGTATACGCTTTGTGTGGCGATGGCGACTTGATGGAGGGTGTGGCTTCGGAGGCTGCCTCGCTGGCGGGTCATTTGCAGCTTTCAAACCTGTGCTGGATTTACGACAACAACCACGTGACGCTGGACGGCCCGGCGGTCTGGTCATTCAGCGAAGATGTGATGACGCGCTTCCTGGGTTACGGCTGGAACGTGACGCGAGTCGCCGACGCCAATGATTTGAGCAAGCTCGCGCACGCGTACGAGACTTTTCTGAAGACGAAGGACCGCCCGACGCTGATTGTCGTGGATAGCCATATCGGCTACGGCTCGCCACATAAGCAGGATTCATCAGATGCGCATGGAGAACCGCTGGGCGAAGCGGAGGTCAAGCTCGCCAAACAATTCTACGGCTGGCCGGAAGATGCGAAGTTTCTTGTGCCGGATGGCGTTTACGATCAATTCAAGAATGGCGTGGGCAAGCGAGGAGCGGAAGCGCAGACCGCGTGGGCGGCAAAATTCACGGAGTACAAAGCCAAGTTCCCTGCGCAGGCTGAGCAATTGAACAGAATTCAGACGGGAAAACTGCCGGAGGGTTGGGACAAGGACTTGCCGAATTTCCCGGCTGATGCGAAGGGTATGGCTACGCGGGAGTCCTCTGGAAAAGTTCTGAATGCGCTGGCGAAGAACATTCCGTGGCTGCTCGGCGGCTCAGCAGACCTGGCGCATTCGAACAAGACGAACTTGACGTTCGAGGGCGCTGGTGATTTTTATCCGAACGAATACAAGGGCCGCAACTTGCATTTCGGCGTCCGCGAACACGCCATGGGCGCGGCCGTCAACGGCATGGTTTCTTCCAAGCTACGCGCGTTCAGCGCCACGTTCTTCAATTTCAGCGACTACATGCGCCCCAGTATGCGGCTAGGCGCGCTGATGGAGATTCCCGCCATCTACATTTTCACGCACGATTCGATCGGTCTGGGAGAAGACGGACCCACGCACCAGCCGATCGCGCAACTGGCGTCTTTCCGTGCGATGCCGAACATGCTGGTGCTGCGTCCAGGCGACGCAAATGAAGTCGTGGAAGCCTACAAGGTCATTATGCAGCACACTCACGGGCCGGCGACGCTCGTGCTGACACGCCAAGCCATGCCGACATTTGATCGCACAAAATTCGGGCCGGCAACCGGAGTAGCCAAAGGCGCGTACGTCTTGGCGGACACTCCGGGCGGCGCGCCGGATGTGATTCTGATTGGCACGGGAAGTGAAGTTTCGCTCTGCGTATCGGCGTGGGAGAAACTGGGCGCAGAAGGAATCAAAGCGCGCGTGGTGAGCATGCCGTCTTGGGAACTCTTCGAGGCACAGGACGCTGCTTACAAAGAAAATGTGCTTCCCGCAAGCGTAACGGCGCGCGTCTCGGTCGAAATGGCTTCGACGTTTGGATGGGAGCGGTACGTCGGCCCCAAAGGCAAAATGATTGGCATGCATACTTTTGGCGCGTCCGCGCCCCTCAAAGCGGTGCTCAAGAAATTCGGCTTTGAGGTCGAAAATGTGGTCGCTGCGGCAAAAGAAGTCTTGGGAAAGTGAGCCCCATGAAAGTTGTGATTGGTTCCGACCACGCCGGCTTCCAGCTCAAGAACGCCATGGGCGATTTGTTGCGCTCGATGGGCAACGAGGTTCTTGACGTCGGAGCGTTCAATGAAAATCCCTCCGACTATCCGGATTTCGCCGAGGCAGTGGGCCGCGCTGTTCTTGATGGCAAGGCGGAACGTGGCGTGCTGATCTGCGGTAGCGGCGTCGGCGCTAGCGTGGCCGCAAACAAACTTCCCGGCATTCGCGCGGGAATGTGTCATGACACTTATTCGGCGCATCAAGGCGTCGAGCACGACAACATCAATGTGCTGGTACTCGGTTCCCGCGTCGTTGGCGTGGCCCTGGCGCAGGATCTGGTCCGCGCATTCATGGGCGCGAAATTCTCCAATGAAGAGCGGCACGTGCGGCGGCTCGGCAAAGTGAAGGCTCTTGAATCGAAGTACTGCACCGGCTCTTAGGCCACGCCGGCATAGGCGAATGGGCAAGCCGGTGGAAGTGATGGGCGTGACCACGCTCTCAGGGAGTACAATATATCCTGGGCGGATTTTCCACCATGGAGGTGAATCATCATGACGACTACCACCACAATCCCAAGCGTTAGCGCGACGCAGGGCACGAATCCTCTGAAGGCGCTGCTTGATTACGGACAATCTCCCTGGATGGACTATATCCGCAGAGACTTGCTCACCGGCGGCGGGCTGAAGAAATACATTGATAACGATGGGCTCCGCGGCATGACCTCGAATCCAGCGATTTTTGAGAAAGCGATCACGGGCAGCAGTGTTTACTCCGACATTTTGAACTCGCCCGATGCGAAAAAGCTGGATGCCAAGGGACTCTTCGAGAAAATCGCCATCCGGGACGTTCAGGACGCTTGCGACATTTTTAAATCGGTCTACACCGAGTCCAAACGGCGCGACGGCTACGTCAGCCTGGAAGTTTCTCCGTATCTCGCCAACGACACCAAGGGCACTTTGGAAGAAGCGCGCCGGCTGTGGAAGGCCGTCGACCGCCCCAATCTCATGGTCAAAGTTCCCGCCACTCCTGAAGGCATTCCCGCTATTCGACAGCTTCTCGAAGACGGCCTCAACATCAATATCACGCTGCTTTTTGCGCAGTCCGCCTATGAGCAAGTCGCCGAAGCCTTTCTTGCCGCTCTCGAGGCTCGCGCGGCCAAGGGGCAAGACGTCGGTCATTCGGCGAGCGTGGCCAGCTTCTTCGTGAGCCGCATTGATACGCTCGTTGATGGCAAGGTCGAAGAGAAACTAAAAACAGTTTCTGACCCTGTGCAAAAGGCGTTGCTCGAAAGCATCCACGGCAAAATCGCCATTGCCAACGCCAAGCTCACCTACAAGAAATACCAGGAACTTTTTGGTGGTGCGCGATGGAACGCTTTGGCTGCCAAGGGAGCGCAAACACAGCGCCTGCTGTGGGCCAGCACGAGCACAAAAAATCCGAATTATCGCGACGTTATCTACGTGGAAGAGCTGATTGGCGCCGACACCGTGGACACCATCCCGCCTGCGACGTTTGACGCTTTCCGCGACCATGGAAAGCTGCGGGCGAGTCTGACCGAAGACGTTGATGCCGCGCGCAAGACGATGGAAAACCTCGGCAAGGCCGGCATTTCGATGAAAGAAGTCACGGAAAAGCTCCTAGTGGACGGCGTAAAACTGTTCGCGGACGCGTTCAGGCAACTTCTGGACGCGACGGGCAAAAGCGCAGGGGTGAAGGCGTGAGCGTAAATCGCCAAACCTACACACTCCCGGAAAAACTCGCAAATGATGTAAACGCCTCTCTAGAGGATTGGAAGAAGAAGGGCAAAATCCAGCGGCTGTGGCAAGAGGATGCTGCGCTTTGGACTGGCTCGGACGAGGACAAGTGGCTCGGGTGGCTGGATATTACCGGAAAACAGATCGAAGACATTGAAAAGCTGAAGCAGCTCGCCGCCGACATCAAAAGAACCGGGTTCAGGAACGCACTCCTGTTGGGAATGGGTGGCTCGAGCCTTTGCCCGGAAGTTCTCCGCCTGACTTTTGGAAAAACACCCGGGTACCCGGACCTGCATGTCCTTGATTCGACGGACCCGGCACAAATCAAGGCTATCGAAGCAAAGGTGGATCTCGCCAGCACGATTTGCATCGTTTCCAGCAAATCCGGAAGCACTCTCGAGCCCAATATTTACAAACAGTACTTCTTTGAACGCATAAAGGAAAAAGTGGGCCCGAAAGAAGTTGGCAACTGCTTCATTGCCATCACGGACCCCGGCTCGAAATTGCAGCGCGTTGCGGATAAAGACAAGTTCCGCAAAACCTTTATGGGCGTGCCGAGCATCGGCGGGCGTTACTCGGCGATTTCCAACTTCGGCATGGTGCCCGCCGCCGTGATGGGCATTGACGTTTTGAAGTTTCTGAAAAGTACCCAAAAAATGGTGGAGGCGTGCGGCGCGGATACGGATGCGCTCACAAATCCCGGCGTCGTCCTGGGCACGATACTCGGAGTCGCCGCAAAACACGGCCGCGACAAGCTGACCATTGTCACGTCCAGGGACATCTTCGATCTCGGTGCCTGGCTCGAACAGTTAATTGCCGAATCCACGGGAAAAGTGGGAACGGGCATAATTCCAGTGGACCGCGAGCGTCTGGCTAAACCTGACACCTACGGCACCGACCGCGTTTTCGCCTATCTGCGTCTGGAATCGGATCCGGACAAGGAACAGGCCGCGGCGATTGATGCCCTCGCCAAAGCCGGAAATCCTGTCGTGCGCATCGTGCTGCCGGATATCTACCATCTCGGCCAGGAGTTTTTCCGCTGGGAAATTGCAACGGCGGTGGCCGGCACTCTCCTTGGGATCAATGCCTTCAATCAGCCCGATGTCGAGGCCAGCAAAACCGAAACACGAAAGCTGACCACGGAATACGAAACAACAGGTAAGCTGCCCCCGGAGTCCCAATTTTTCACCGGAGATGGCTTGAAGCTCTACGCCGATATAAAAAATACGGTTGCGCTGAAGGGCGGAGGAACGCTCACGGGCTTCTTGAAGAAACATCTCAGCCGCATCGGACCTGGAGATTACTTTGGCGTGTTGGGCTACCTAACGATGAACGAGGCTAATGAAGAGGCGCTTCAAGCGATTCGCCTCGCGGTCCGGGACAACAAGAAAGTCGCGACCGTTCTGGGCTTTGGGCCGCGCTTCCTCCACTCGACCGGCCAGCTTTACAAAGGGGGCCCCAATTCCGGCGTGTTCCTTCAGATTACCTGCGACGATGCGGTTGACATTCTCGTTCCAGGCCAGAAATACACCTTTGGAGTGGTAAAAGCGGCGCAAGCGCGCGGCGACTTTGCCGTTCTTGCCGATCGCGGCCGGCGCGCCTTGCGCGTCCATCTCGGCAAGGATATCGCTGCGGGCCTGGCGACGCTGGCAGACGCCGTAAATCAAGCGCTTGCCTAAAAATCAAGCCTTCGGGATTTTCAGTACGAGGACACAGGAGCCATCGCGATGCAACTTGGCATGATCGGGCTTGGAAGAATGGGCGCCAACATGGTGCGGCGCCTGCAAAAGGACGGGCACAAATGCGTCGTGTACGACCGGAGCGCGGACTCGGTCAAGCAACTCGCCGGGGAAGGCGCGACAGGCGCCGATTCGCTCGATGATTTCGTCAAAAAACTGCAAAAACCGCGCGCTGTTTGGTTAATGGTTCCGGCTGCCGTCGTGGATGCCTCTCTGCACGACTTGAGCGGCAAATTGGAATCCGGCGACATCGTGATCGACGGTGGAAATTCCTATTACATCGATGATATTCGCCGCGCCAAAGAACTTTCCGCCAAAGGAATTCATTATTGCGATGTCGGCACGAGCGGCGGCGTCTGGGGCCTCGAACGCGGCTACTGCCAGATGATTGGCGGTGAGACGGACATCGTGAAACGCCTCGACCCCATCTTCAAAACACTCGCGCCGGGCCGCGGAAGTATCGATCGCACTCCCGGTCGCGAAAAGGTCGGCGGGACAGCAGAAGAAGGCTACCTCCACTGTGGCCCCTCCGGCGCTGGGCACTTCGTGAAAATGGTTCATAACGGCATCGAGTACGGCTTGATGGCCGCATACGCCGAAGGCCTCAACATCCTAAAGCACGCCAACGTAGGTAAGTCCCATCGCGAAACCGACGCGGAGACCACTCCTCTGCGTGATCCCGAACACTATCAGTACGACTTCAATCTTGCTGACGTTACCGAAGTCTGGCGCCGCGGCAGCGTCATCGCTTCCTGGCTTCTAGACCTGACTGCCATCTCTCTTCTGGAGCAGCCCACCCTCGATCGTTTTTCCGGCCGCGTCTCCGATTCCGGCGAAGGCCGCTGGACGATTCTCGCAGCAATCGAGTCCACCGCTCCGGCGCCGGTGCTTACCGCCTCTCTCTTCGAGCGCTTCACTTCTCGCGGTGAAAGCGATTTTGCTTCGAAGGTGCTTTCCGCCATGCGATTCCAGTTCGGCGGCCATATCGAGAAAAAGAGCGGCCATTAAGATTATCTAGCGCTCGGAGCTCCAGCCAACAAAAACAGGACAACCTCCATGAACCCAGAGCACATCGAACCCGGCTCCCCCGCTTCTCCTTGCGTCATGGTGATTTTCGGAGCCAGCGGCGACCTCACCAAACGCAAACTTCTGCCTGCGTTGGCCAATCTCGCGCAGGAAGGCCTGCTTTCGAAGCAATTCGCCATCGTCGGTTTTGCGTTCGATCAGTTCACCACCGAATCCTTCCGCGCTCACCTCGGCGAAGACATCAAGCAGTTCGAAGAGCATCCCATGGATCCGAAGTTGTGGGACTGGTTCCTCGAGCGCATCTACTACGTACAAGGCGATTTCAAGGACCCGGCCGCCTACCAGCGCCTCAAAGACCAGGTCGCGGAAGCGCAGAAGAAGCACAACACAGGCGGAAATCTCTTCCACTATCTCGCCGTGTCCTTTGGCTTCTTCTCGTTGATTGTTCAAAAACTCGGCGAAATCGGGCTCACCAAAGAAGAAAACGGCCGATGGACGCGCGTCATCGTGGAAAAGCCCTTCGGCCACGACCTCGAATCCGCAAGGCAACTGAACAAGGAACTAAAGCAGATCCTCACCGAAAAACAGATTTTCCGCATCGACCATTATCTCGGCAAAGAGACCGTACAAAACCTGATGGTCTTCCGTTTCGCCAACAGCATGATCGAGCCGCTCTGGAATCGCACCTACATTGATCATGTTCAAATCACCGCCGCTGAATCCGTGGGAGTGGAGCACCGCGGCGCCTTTTACGAAACCGCGGGAGCTCTCAAGGACATGGTGCCAAACCACCTCTTTCAGCTCCTCACCCTGACGGCCATGGAACCGCCCATCTCTTTCGAAGCCGATGCCGTTCGCGACAAACAGGCGGAAATCCTCCATGCCCTTCAAATTCTTACTCCAGAGGACGTTTTGCGCAGCACAGTCCGGGGGCAGTACGGCGAAGGTTCGGAAGCTGGCGAAAAGGTTCCCGCATACCGGAATGAGCAAAGCGTCTCTCCGGAATCGAATACGGAAACCTTCGTCGCCCTGAAGCTCAAAATCGATAACTGGCGCTGGGCTGACGTTCCTTTTTATCTTCGCACGGGAAAGCGCCTCGCCAAGCGCGTCACGGAGATCGCCATCCAGTTTCGTAGAACGCCTTTCATGTTGTTTCGCAGGACTCCCATCAAGGATCCACGTACCAACCGTCTGGTGATTCACATCCAGCCCGATGAAGGCATCTCGTGGCGCTTCGCCGCCAAGGTTCCTGGCTCGGTCATGAAGCTTGGCCTGGTGAATATGGATTTCGATTACGCACGCGATTTTGGCACTTCGCACAGCACCGGCTACGAGCGCCTCCTCTACGACTGCATGCTCGGTGACGCCACGCTTTTCCAGCGCGCGGACATGGTGGAAGCTGGCTGGGCCGCCATCGAACCTGTCATCGACGTATGGAAGGCTCTTCCCGCGCGCGGCTTCCCGAATTACGCCGCTGGCTCCTGGGGACCGAAAGAAGCGGACGAGCTTCTGGCTCGCGACAACCGCGCCTGGCGCCCCATCGGCGAGGAAGCCGACGACGCCACAAGTTCCGCAACGGCGACAGAAAACATAAAGGGCGCTGGAGCCATGCACCAGTAAAACGCCATGTCCGTGACACAATCCCAGTCGAGCGCAGAAGTCCGCATACTGCCCAACGCGGCCGCGATCGCTAGGCGAGCCGCCGAAAGGCTCGTGGAAATTGCCGCCGAAGGCGTGCGTCGAAAAGGCTCCTTCGAACTCGTTCTTTCAGGCGGTTCCACGCCGAAAGCACTTCACACTCTGCTCGTAAGTGATCCGGAGCTCCGTTCAAAAGTCCCCTGGGACAAAATGCATCTCTTTTTCGGCGACGAACGCCACGTCAAGCCGGATGATCCGCGCAGCAATTACCGCATGGCGCTGGAAACCTTAATTTCTAAGTCTCCTCTGAAGCCGGAGCAAATCCACCGCATCAAAGCCGAATATCCCATTGCCGAGGACGCCGCGAAGGACTACGAGCGGCAGATTCGGGCACATTTCAAGCTTGCGGAAGGCGAGTTCCCACGCTTTGACCTCGTCCTCCTCGGCATGGGCAGTGAAGGCCACACCGCTTCCCTCTTCCCTGGCACAAAAGCTCTGCAAGAAAATCGCCGCATCGTCGTGCATAATTGGGTAGGCAAAGTTCTCATGGACCGCATCACGCTCACCGCCCCGGCCCTCAATAACGCCGGCTTCGTGCTCTTTATGGTGACCGGCGCGGACAAGTGCCTCGCATTGACCGCCGTCTTGGAGCGAGCTTACGAGCCGGAGCAATTGCCGGCGCAATTGATTCGTCCATTGAACGGTTCCTTGCTTTGGCTGGTGGACACCGCCGCAGGCAGCCAGCTCACTCACGCAATTCGCGAATAGACTAGGAGACCTTTATGGGAACGATTACAAGCGCAGGAAAAATCGAAACGTATCTCGGCGCAAAAACGGAGTTCTATCTCGGCTACAAATCACCCAAAATCTCGAAGGAGCGCCTGCATCTTCCCGGCCCCGATTTCATCGATCGCGTCTGGACCATTTCCGATCGCAGCAGCCGCGTGCTTACGAATCTTCAGCGCTTGTTTCATCATGGCCGCCTTCATGGCACCGGCTACCTCTCGATCCTCCCCGTCGATCAGGGCATCGAGCACTCCGCCGGCGCGAGCTTCGCGAAAAATCCCGATTATTTCGACGCCGAAAATATCGTCAAGCTCGCCGTCGAGGGCGGCTGCAACGCCGTGGCCTCCACCTTCGGCGTGCTCGGAGCCGTCTCGCGTAAATACGCCCACAAAATCCCCTTTATCGTAAAGCTCAACCACAACGAACTGCTGACCTTCCCAAATAAATTCGATCAAATATTCTTCGGCACCGTGAAGGAAGCCTGGAACATGGGCTCCGCCGCCATTGGCGCAACCATCTATTTCGGCTCCGATCAGGCCGATCGTCAGATCGTCGAAGTTAGCCGCGCCTTCGCCGAGGCCCACGAACTCGGCATGGCCACCGTACTATGGTGCTATCTCCGCAATAGCGCCTTCAAAAAGGACAAGGATTATCACGTTTCCGCCGACCTCACCGGCCAGGCCAATCATCTCGGCGTCACCATCGAAGCCGACATCATCAAGCAGAAGATGGCCGAAAATAATGGCGGCTACATGGCCCTCAATATGGGCGATTCCAGCTACGGAAAATTCGATAAACGCATCTATACCGAGCTCGCCAGCGATCATCCCATCGATCTTTGCCGCTACCAGGTCGCCAACTGCTACATGGGCCGGGCCGGCCTCATCAACAGCGGCGGCGCCTCCGGTGCCAACGATTTCGAGGAGGCCGTTACCACCGCCGTCATCAACAAGCGCGCCGGCGGCACCGGCCTCATCTCCGGCCGCAAAGCCTTCCAGCGCCCGATGAGCGAAGGCGTCCAGCTCCTCAACGCGATTCAGGACGTCTACCTCAGCCCCGACGTCACCGTCGCTTAACTCGAGCTTTGGTGTCGCAAGCCCGCGTCCACCGGCCGTGCGACAATCTTGCTTTGCGGCTCTAGATCGGTTGTTTTCCGCGCTTTGGCGGCGCCGTTCTCTTGATTTTGTTTTATCCTTTTATTGTGGACACTCTGCCCAAGGAAAACGTGCCCGCTCCCTCGACGGTCACCCCGGACTCGCGATCCAGCGATTATGCGCGCAAAGTCCGCACTCTCCTGTTTATATCCTTCGGCTGGCTGCTCGCTCTCTTGATCGGCGCGGGCGTCAACGCGCTTCTTTCCTTGCGTCAATTGGACACTCAGGAGCGCCAGGTAAGCACCCGCTTTTCGGCGCGCAGCCGGGCTCTCTCTACCATTGTCGTTTCCGTGCGCGGTTATGACGATCAGCTCGAGCGCTATCTCCTGCAAAGCCAGCTCCCTACGCCCAGCCCCACCCCCGATGAGATTGCGAGCAAGCTGGCCGAAATCCGCTCTGCTCTTCTCCGCTTCCCTCCCGACCAATTTCCCGAGGAACATTTCCTGCTCGGCGAACTGCAAACTCTCCTGCTCGACCAGGAAAATTCCGCCGCCACTGTTTTGAACTGGCCTGCCGGCGATCGCCAGCAGCGCGCCCGTCAATTCATCGGCGAGGATCTCCTGCCCTGGAGCACGCGCATCCTGGCCATCTCGCAGGAAATTTCGTCCGTCGACGGCCAGCGCCTCGCCGACGAGAATCTGGCGCTCGCTCTCCGCTTTCAATCGATGGAGTCGCGCCTCGTGTGGCTGGTCGGCCTCGCGCTCGTCGCCGGAGTCCTCATGTCATTGGTCTGCGGCTGGTACATCCTTCGTCTCGAGCGCCAAGGGCGTGACCGTTATCAGGCTCTCGCTCAAAGCCGCCTTGAACTCGAGACTCTCTCTGCGCGCCTGGTCGAGGCCCAGGAAGCCGAGCGACGCTCCATCTCCCGCGAACTCCACGACGAAGTCGGCCAGACCCTCGGCGCACTTCTCGTCGAGGTCGGCCATCTCTCGAAAGCCGTTTCTCCCGAAGATCGCGTCACATTGGCGCAAATTGCGCAAATCAAGTCCGTCGCTGAAAACGCCGTTAAGTCCATCCGCGATATGGCTCTTCTGCTGCGGCCTCCCATGCTCGATGATCTCGGCCTCGTCGCCGCTCTCGAATGGCAGGCCCGCGAAATCTCCCGGCGTAGCGACATGGAAGTCGAAGTCACCTCCCAGGAAGTCTCCGAGACTCTCGATGACGAAATGAAGGTCACTGTCTACCGCCTCGTTCAAGAAGCTCTGAACAACGCAGCGACCCACGCCTCCGCCAAAAACGCAAAAGTCACAGTCATCCAGACTCGGGACAAGATTACCGTGCAAGTCATCGACGATGGCGTCGGTTTCGACCCCAACCGCAAGCGCGGCATGGGCATTCTCGGAATGGAGGAGCGCGTTCGCCGCCTCGGAGGCGCTTTTGCCATTCAATCCGCTCCAGGAAAGGGCTCCACCGTTTCCGCCGAGATTCCCCTCCATCCCATTCCATCACTCGTTCACGAACCATGAGAAAAATCCGTATCCTTCTCGCGGACGATCACAAGCTCATCCGCAGCGGGCTCCGTCTGCTCGTCGAACAACAGCCTGATCTCGCCGTGGTTGGCGAAGCCAATGACGGCCGCGAAGCTGTCGCGCTGGCGAAATCCCTCAAGCCCGATGTCGCCGTCATGGACATCGGCATGCCCAATCTGAACGGCATCGAAGCCGCTCTCCAAATCACGCAGTCCAATCCGGAGATTTCCGTCGTCATGCTCAGCATGCACTCCGACGAGAGCTACATCCTCCGCGCCTTGAAATCCGGCGCCAAAGGCTATCTTCTCAAGGACTCCGCCGAGTCCGACCTCATCAAAGCCGTTCGCGCCGTCGCCGATGGCAAGTCCTTTTTCAGCCCCGCCGTCAGCAAAGTCCTCCTCGACGACTACGTCCGCAAACTCAAGCGCAGCGGCGCCGAAGATGCCTATGATCTCCTCACTCCCCGCGAGCGCGAAATTCTTCAGCTCGTCGCTGAAGGCAACTCCAATAAAGATGTGGCCAACCTGCTCAATCTCAGCGTCTACACCGTCGAAACGCACCGCTCAAACATCATGGAAAAACTCAACCTGCGCGGCATTCCCGAACTCATCCTGTTCGCTGTGCGCAAAGGCATCATCTCTTGAGCATTCCTCATCTGTTCGTTTTTGCCCGGCCCGCGCGTCCATCCGTCGTACTGGTCGCCTGCGCTTTTAGGACCACTTCCTCCGTCTACCCAATCGTTGGTATTCGATATACCCATCAACCGGGAGAACTCCGTAGCCGCCTAACCGCGTCTCATTATGTGGAACCAAAACAGCAGCAACCCTCCGTCTAGCTGGTTGCAGCAAATCGCATCGGAAACAAGAGAGGAAACATGAAATCAATCAAAAATCTTCTAAGTTCCAAGCCAGCAGTGCTTGCACTGGGTTTTGCACTCGGCGCGGCAGGCTTGGGCCTGGCCCGCACCACGGAAAAAGCTGTATCCACGAATCCTCCGGCCACCTTCAAACTGGCAAGAGCCAGTGAAGGGCCGGCGAGGGGTGGTTACGCCCCGCTTGTCAAGGAAGTCCTGCCATCCGTCGTCAACATCTCTTCCTCGAAAGTCGTGCACAATCGCATGAGCGCACAGGACATGCCCATGGACCCGTTTTTCCGCCAGTTTTTTGGAGATGATGGCGAGGGCCATTTCAATATCCCGAAGGATTCCCGGGAGAATGCGCTGGGCTCCGGCGTAATCGTGAGTCCGGAGGGCTACATCCTCACCAACAATCACGTCGTTGATGGCGCCACCGACATTCGCGTAACTCTTTCCGACAAGCGCGAATTCAAGGCGCGTGTCGTCGGTACCGATCCCAAGACAGACGTCGCCGTTCTCCGCATCGACGCAAAAAATCTCACTCCCATCACGATTGGCGACTCCTCTAAAGTCCAGGTTGGCGATCTCGCTTTGGCCATCGGCGATCCTTTCGGCGTCGGCCAGACCGTCACCCAGGGCATCATCAGCGCCACCGGCCGCGGCAATCTTGGTATCGAAGACTATGAAGATTTCATTCAGACCGACGCGCCCATCAATCCCGGAAATTCCGGCGGGGCGCTCATCAATGACCGCGGCGAACTCGTCGGCATCAACACCGCGATTCTCACTCACGGCTCCGGCAGCGAGGGCATCGGCTTCGCGGTTCCCTCTGATCTCGCCAGACAGGTCATGGACGAAATCCTGAAAAACGGCCACGTCACTCGCGCCTATCTCGGCATCTATCTTCAGGACGTGACTCCCGCGATGGCTCGCGCTTTCGGCGAAAAGGAGACCGCAGGCGTCGTCGTTGCCGACGTTTCTCCGAATAGCCCTGCCAAAGCGGCCGGCATTCAACGCGGCGACATCCTTCTGGACGTCAACGGCAAGCCCGTGATCGATAGTAACCAGCTCCGCATGAACATTTCGATGAAGCAGCCTGGCACGGAGGTGACCTTGAAGTTCCTCCGCAACGGCGACATGCGCGACGCCACCGTCAAGCTCGCTGAAATGCCCGCGCAATCTGCCGAGGCCAACTCAAACGGCAGCGAAGGCGCCAGCAAGGCCCTGAACGGCGTCGACGTTCAAAACCTCGACTCGGACATCGCCCAGCAACTCGGCATCCCGGCAACCACCAAGGGCGTCGTGGTCACCAACATTGACCCGGCCAGCCAGGCAGCCGATTCTGGCTTGCAAAAGGGCGATGTCATCCAGGAAGTGAACCATCAGCCTGTGAACAACGTCTCCGAATTTGAAAGCGCCGTCCGCAAGGCTGGAGACAATCCACTCCTGCTCGTCAATCGCGGCGGCAGGACTCTCTTCCTCGTCGGCTGACCCCGCGAGTCTCTCCTGTTTCCCGGCGCCGGCCAGCAATGCCCGGCGCCGGCACAGGAGTCCCAATCGGAACGGCACGCCAAGCACCCGCCCGCCTCGCTGCTCGTTCATTATTTCCGCCCGATAGTCACAGCCCAGTTCGCAGGACATTTAGTGGTAGGGCGTCCATCCCTCGACAAGGCTATCAACGCTTGAAAGTATTTATGGCATGCGGCAAAGAAAGGTTTCAAGAATTGAGCGACAAAAAAGGTACAACATTTGTGGAAGAATTTCGCGAGCGCCTGGAACGCGAAAACCTCGAGCGCCTCTGGAAATTGGAAGCCCTCGATCATCTGTACTCCGAATCCCAGGACCACCCCGCGCTCTTTGAGCGGCTGTGGATCAAACCTCTAACCGCCGAAGGCCTGACTCTCGATTCCGCCCTCAACCTGATCGTCGAATCCCACTTCCGCCCCAACTAACTCGATCTCGAATTAAAAATGTGCACAATTCTCCGTAGTGGCACGATACATCGTGCCCCCATTCATCCAAGTGTTCAGTCCATGGTCTGCTAAGAATTTGGCGGCCTTCGCTTCAGTACCTCGTCGCGCGAGCCTATGACGCGGATTGCATAGAAATAATTATGAATCTGCCGGATGATCTCGCTCAACATCAGATTCTCCACACATTTCCACAGCGGTATCAACCTGCTAAACACACCGCCAACTCCTTCCATTCCCTCAACTTCCGCTGTTCCCGTTCGAATCCACCCCTGTCATTTGAATTACATGTCGATAAACAAACAAAGTTATTGACATTCGGTTACTACGAGGCTACCATCTCCCATGCTTCGCTCAAGCTCACACCCCTCCCGCGCCGACCTTCCTCCCGTCTTCGTTTCGTCTCCCTCGATCCCTTGCGAAATCCTTGCCCTGGCGTTCGGCGACCTTTCTTCTAGCCCCTGTAGTGGCGGGTCTTTAGACCCGCGCTTTTCTCCAGCGCTTAGCACTTCGGTTTCACTCTTTTCGCTCTTTGGCAATAAGAGCGCAAAATTAAGCCCTTATTTTTCATACGTTTCCGCACTCTTCAAAAAAGATCATTCCATTAACCATTTTATTTCCAACAGCTTCCGCACTCTTTTGCAAAACACCGGGGGTATGCCTCTCCAACCCAGAATCTGCTTTTTCATTTTCTCTACTCTTGCCACTGGCTACCCGTCACTCACTGCTAAGTCCAGCAGAATCCGCACTTACGAAAAATGTACCCATAACCTCTTTAGAATCAGCACATACAAAAACTTGGGTGAGGCCCCTGTACGGCTCATTTTCCCTAACGCCCGAAACAGGTCAGCAACATCCAAGTGTTACCCTTATGGATGCGAGCATTCGCAAACGCCTAATGGGGGTAGGAGGAGCCGCACGTGGCAAAACGGTTGGAAGGTAAGGTAGCCGCAATCACCGGAGGCAATCAGGGAATCGGCTTGGGAATCGCTGAGCGATTCATTCAGGAAGGCGCTGCGGTATCGATCTGCTATCTGTCGGACAAAGCTGGCACCGACCGTGTCATCCAGGATCTCCTCGCTCGCAATCCAGGAGGAAAAGCCGTCGCCATTCAGGCCGATGTCTCGAAGCTCGCCGATGGCCCACGCTTTATCTCGCAAACCGTTGCCCAGCTCGGCGAACTCGACATTTTCGTCAACAACGCCGGCGTTGAAAAGCGCGCCCCTTTTTGGGAAGTGACCGAAGCCGAGTACGATTTCGTTCTCAATGTAAATTTGAAAGGCCTTTTTTTCATGACCCAGGCCATGGTCCGCTATCTCATGCAGTCCAAGCGCCCCGGAAAAATTATCAACATCAGTTCCGTCCACGAGGAACTGCCCTTCCCGCATTTTTCTTCCTACTGTGCCAGCAAAGGCGGCCTGAAAATGCTGACGCGCAATCTTTCCATCGAGCTCGCACCTTTCGGCATCACGGTCAACAACATCGCTCCCGGGGCCATCGAAACGCCGATCAATAAAAATCTGTTGAACGATCCGTCGAAATTGAAAGGACTTCTGAACAACATCCCGCTGCGCCGTCTCGGGAAGCCGGAAGATGTCGCGTCGGTCGCAACATTCCTCGCGTCAGACGAATCCAGCTACGTCACGGGAACTACGTACGTCGTTGACGGAGGTTTGACTTGGAATTACCAGGAGCAGTAGCAGTGCGCCGGAGCCGCGGCAGTGCGCTCGCAGCCGCCGCCGAACGGGCGGCACTCAGGAGCGCGCGCGCATTTTCCCGAATGTCGCCATGCGCGAAGACCGCATTCCCCGCGACAAGAATCTCAGCGCCGGCGCGGACGATGCCGGCGACAGTATCCAGCGCAACGCCGCCATCAATCTCGACGCGGAATTCGAGCCCTCGCGATTCGCGGATGCGCACAAGCGATTCCACTTTTTTCAGCGAGTTGGGAATGAAGTGCTGCGCGCCAAATCCGGGATTCACGGACATGATCAGGACATGGTGGACGATTTCAAGCACGTCATCGAGCGTATGCACCGGCGTGGCCGGATTGATGACCACGCCAGGCTTGCAGCCGTGCGATTCAATCAGATGGAGCGTACGGTCCAGGTGAATGCAGGCTTCCTGATGCACCGAAATCCAGTTCGCGCCGGCTTCGGCGAATGCGGGAATAAAATCGTCGGCATTTTCGATCATCAAATGGCAGTCGAACGTGACGCCGGGAAGTGTTTTGCGCAGCGAAGCCACGACAGGCGGGCCAATCGTGAGGTTCGGCACGAAATGGCCGTCCATCACATCGAGATGCAGAACCGTACCGCCGCCATCGAGCGCGGCCTTCGCCTCGGCGCCCAATTGCGCGAAGTTAGCGGAAAGTATCGAGGGTGCCAGTTCGACGACGGAAGCCACGTCAGTGCTCCTCCCTCTTTCTCTTCATTTGATTATACGCGAGAGCCGCTGGATACCTTCGCAAATCGCGGCCATGTCCACAGCGGCGTTTTAAATGCTGGCTTCAGCAGGCAGTTGGCCAGCCTCCGCCGGGGGGACGGCAATCGTTCGCCGCTCGTGGCTGCTTTGCCGCGCCAGTTCCATCAGGCGCATGACGTCGAGCGCCCACTCCGGGGTCACGGCCGGCTTCGCTTTGCCGAGAAGAGCGTCGCGCAAATTGGCATAAAAATCGCGGTAATCGCAATTCGCGGAAGGAACCCTTCGTTGAGTCAGTCCGCCGTTCTCCGCAAGCGTAAGCAAGCCCCAGTTTTCTTCCGGCTCCGCGCCCCACGCACCTTCCGCTGGAATGCGTCCGTGCCGCAAATTATTTTCCTGCGGATCGAACGTTTGTTTGAGGAACGCGCCATTCGTTCCATGCAGCAAGAAGCGCGGCCGAGTTGTGACGGCAAGAATGGAGGAACGCAAGTCCGCGCGCAGGCCGCGTGGATAATGAAACGCAAGGTCGAAAGCGTCATCGGCAACAGCGCCTTCGCGTTCGATGCGAATATCGGCGGTCACCGCCTCGGGAACACCGAAGAGCAAAAGCGCGTGGTCGATCAAGTGCGGGGCAATATCGAAAAAGATTCCCGAACCGGGGCCGGATTTTTCGCGCCAGGCGCCGGGTCGAAGCAGAGGACGGTAACGATCGTAATTGGATTCAAAGCGCACGATACGTCCAAGGGCGCCGCTTGCGACGAGTTGTAAGATGGCCTGGAAATCGCCGTCGTAGCGTCGATTTTGATAGACGGTGATGAGCCTGCCCTGCTTCTTCGCAAACTGGACCAGCGTATTTGCTTTTTGGAGAGAGGTCGTGAAGGGCTTATCGACGAGCACATCGCGGTTGGCCACCAGGCACCGATGCGCGAGCTGAAAATGCGAATCGTTTGGGGTGGCGATCACCACCAGCCGAATTTCTTTCATGGACAGGAGCTCGACGAGCGTGCGGACGATGCGGACGTCGGGATACAGGGTGGCGGCTTCGTTGCCGTTGCGCTGCACAATCGCTGCCAGCCGTAAACCCGGGACCGCGCGAATGACCGGCGCGTGAAAAGAGCGGCCGGCAAGTCCAAATCCGACGAGACCGACGTCGATCATGAAGATGTTCCCAAGCAGAGCATGACGGCATCCAAGAATGAATTACAAATGAATCCGAGATGGCGCTTCATACTATCGCATGGCCAAATCGGAAGAATCAGGTTTTTCGCAGGCTCAAATCCATTTCTTATCAGTTTGCTCGCGGAGCAGGTGTCCTGCAAAATGGTTGAACACCCGTGAGCACGGAAGCCATCCCTCTAAACGGAAGCGCGGCGGCGCGCCAGCGCTATTTGCTGGTGCTCCTCTTCGCCGGATTTGTCCTAACAGGCGTCGAAATTACCGTCGCGGGGCCCATACTGCCGCTGTTCATCCAGCGGTGGTCACTTACCGATGCACGAGCCGGGATTTTTTTCACGCTGGAATTTGCCTGTTCGCTGGGCGGCGTATGGCTCTCGAGTTTCATTTCGCATTATTTGGGCAGCCGCACCTCGCTTGTACTTGGTTACCTGGTCATCGGCGCCGGCCTTGCCACCCTGAATTCATCGTCCATGACCGTGGCACAGTTTGCCCTTGCGGCCCTGGGAACAGGCTACGGACTGGTCGTTCCAGTGACCAATCTTGCCGTGGCGGAAATCGGCGGCCGGCGAAGCGCGTCGCTGGTGAGTCTGGTGAATTTCGCATGGGGAGTCGGCTCTTTCGCTTGTCCTCCGCTGGTGCTGCTTGCTTTGAAGAATGCAGCGCTCACTAAGTTGCTGTATGTCTTCGCCGGATTCGGGTGCCTGCTAGCTGTCGCTTTTCTTTTTTCGCAATTTCCTGAGGACCATAAGGCCGCTTCCGGCGCGGGAACTTCGACGGAGGCGCCAGGAATCAGCCTTCTCGTAACCGGTGTCCTCGCAACTCTGTTTCTTCTATACGTTGCCACCGAAACGAGCTTCGGCAGTTGGGCGGCCTCGCACGTGAAGCGCCTCGCCGTCAACGGAAGCGGAATCTGGACGCTGGCTCCCATGTTCTTCTATGGAGGGCTCACTATCGGCCGTGCACTGGCCCCCTTCGTACTCGCCCGCGTGCGCGAGTTTCGCCTTGTGATTTGCGCATTGAGCGTGGTGATCGTTAGCGGCACTATTTTTGTACTTGCGGGCACCCAGCTAACCGCATTTGTCAGCGTGACGATCACCGGATTGGGTTGCGCAGCAATCTTTCCGATCTACGTCGCCTGGCTCTCGCGTTGGTACGGTGCACAGGCGACGCGCGTCCGCGGTGTAATGTTCTCAATGTCGTCGCTGGGATCTTCGGCTGGTCCGGGACTGGTCGGCTTTGTCTCTCAAAATGCGGGGGGGCTGCGAGTCGGATTGCTGGTGCCGCTTTTTTCCGCTGTCGCGATGATTCTTCTGCTGCTGCTCGTGCGCCGCCAAGCGTCCGCTTGAGGTATCCTCTCTTCGTGCCAACGCAAGCGCAGCGCTCGCCAACAACCGGGCTTCTTTTCGGACTGATCATTACGCTCGCCGCCGTGGTTGCGTATTCGTTTTATATCCGCGTGCAACTTTCCGGATTACGAAGTTTGCAGAGCGAAATGGTGGACCGCAACCGCAAGGATTCGCTGCAATTGTTGCGTGTGCAAAACGATCTGAACTCGATCGGGCTGGCCATGCGCGACATGCTGGATGCGAGCGAGCCGTATCCGCTGACGGCGTGGACGGCGCAGTTCGCACGGATTCGCGCGGACCTGGATGTGGCGCTGCGGACCGAGGAACAGTTGTCGGGAGCGAATCGCACAGCCGACCAGCGTAAATATTTGAGCCAATCCGTTTCGCAATTTTGGGATGCGGTCAGCCGCATGTTCGCAGTGGCGGCCCAGGGGGATGAAAAGGGAGCGCGGGAACAAATCCGCTTGACGCTGCAGGCGCGACTGGAATCGCTGAGCACGGCGGTATCGCGATTGCTGGTGCAGAACAACGAAGGAGAAGAAGAGGCGGCCGGACGCATCGCACAGATTTACGACGGCGTGCAACGGCAGCTGTATCTATTTTTGGGCGCGACACTGATTGCCATTGTGCTGACGAGTTTGTATTTGATCCGCACGAACCGGATTATTTTCGCAAGACTGGCGGCGCTCTCGGAGCAGCGCAGCGAACTTGCACAAAAATTGATTTCGACGCAAGAATCGACGCTGCGAAATATTTCGCGGGAGCTACACGATGAGTTTGGCCAGGTGCTGACGGCAATCGGCTCGCTGCTGGGGCGGGCGGGAAATCATCTGCCGGAAGGCTCGAAGGTGCGGGAAGAAGTGCAGGAAGTGCGGGAGATTGCACAATCGACGTTGGACAATATCCGCAGCCTTTCGCAGGCGCTGCATCCGGTGCTTCTGGATGAAGCAGGGCTGGTGAGCACTCTGGACTGGTATATTCCAACGGTGGAGCGGCAAGCAGGGCTCAAACTGCACTATGAAAAGTCCGGAATTGCGTTTCCGCTCGATGGCGCGGCCAGTGTGCACGTCTACCGCGTGTTGCAAGAGGCGTTGAATAATGTGACGCGGCATTCGGGAATGAAAGAAGCGTGGGTGCGGCTGAATTTCATGCCGGATGCGCTGGAGCTGGAAGTGGAAGATCATGGGAAAGGAATGACGGCGCAGAAAAATGGCCGCGGAATCGGACTGGTGGCGATGCGGGAGCGCGCGGAGATTATCGGAGGCACGCTGAAACTGCTGCAACCGGCGAGCGGGGGGACAGTGGTTCGACTAAGAATTCCGCGCCAGAAAGTGGAGGCCCATGGCGGATAAGCTGACCGTGTTGCTGGTGGACGATCATGCGCTGGTACGCCGAGGATTCCGGCGCATTCTGGAAGATGATCCGGAGATTGAGGTCATCGGCGAAGCGAGTGACGGCGAGGAAGCGGTGCGGCTAGCGAACGAAGAGAAGCCGGCAGTGATCGTGATGGATTGCGCGCTGCCGGGAATGAACGGGTTGGAGGCGACGAGAAAAATATTAGAGGCACGACCGGAAGCTGCAGTTCTGATGCTAAGCATGCATTCGGAAGACACGCTGGTGCGGCAGGCGTTGGTAGCGGGGGCGCGCGGCTACATTTTGAAGAATGCGATGGACCTGGACCTGGTAAGCGCGATCAAGAGGGCAGCGAAGGGGGAACAAGTCCTGGACCCGCAAGTGGCACGCCCCGCCGCGCTGAAAGGAGAGCGCGAAGGCGGATTGACGCCGCGAGAACTGGAAGTGCTGCAGAGAATTGTTGCAGGAAAATCGAACAAGGAGATTGCTGCGGAGCTGAGCCTGAGCGCGAACACTGTTTCGGTGCACCGGGCCAACATCATGGATGCCTTGGGCATCCATAAGACGGCGGAGCTGGTGGTTTATGCGATTCGCAATGGGCTGGTGAACCTGCCTTGAAACGGCGCGATTTTTTGACGGGCTCCTGCGCGGCCGGCATTGGGGCGGCGATCCTGCCGGGAAGGATCTTTGGGCAAGCGGGCGGCGATCCGGGATTCCGCTTGGCAAATGTGACCGCCGCGGCGGGGATTCAGTTTCAGCACAACAGCGGGGCCTACGGCGGAAAGCTGCTGCCGGAAACGCTTGGTTCCGGCTGCGCATTCCTCGATTACGACGGAGATGGGTGGCAAGACATCCTCTTGATTAACGGAATGGACTGGCCCGGCCACCGGCGGGAACGAACAACGCTGAAGCTCTACCGCAACAATCGCAATGGTACGTTCAGCGATGTGACACGTGCTGCGGGGCTGGACGTGGAGTTTTACGGAATGGGAGTGGCTGCCGGCGATTACAACAATGATGGTTTTCCGGATATTTTCATCAGTTGCGTGGGACAGAGCCGACTGTTTCGCAATACGGGCAAAGGGACATTTGTGGACGAAACAAAAGCGAGCGGCTTGCTGGGGCGGCATGGATTCAGTACGTCGGCGCTGTGGTTTGATTACGATGGCGACGGCTTGCTGGACCTTTTTGTCTGCAATTACGTGCGATGGTCACCGGAACAGGATGTTTTTTGCAGCCTGGACGGGAAACAAAAATCCTATTGCACGCCGGAAGCCTATCGCGGAGACACCTGCTGGCTCTTTCATAATCGCGGAAACGGCAAGTTCGAGGACGTAACGGCAACGAGCGGAATTTTCGACAGCAGCTCGAAGTCGCTGGGCGTGGCCATGTTCGATTACGACCAAGACGGCTGGCCGGATTTGCTGGTGGCGAACGACACGCAGCCAAACAAGCTCTACAAAAATTTGCGGAATGGAAAATTCAAGGAGGTCGGAGTCGAGGCGGGGCTGGCGTTCAGCAACGAAGGAAAAGCCAGAGCCGGAATGGGAATCGCTACGGGAGATTTTGAGAATACCGGGAAGCCCGGAGTAGCGATCACCAACTTCGATAACGAGATGATCGGCTTATACCACTCGGTTGGCGCGGGTACTTACGACGACGTGGCGATCCCCGCCGGGCTGGGCGCGGCTTCGCGAAGCACGCTTGGCTTTGGATGCGCGTTTCTGGATGCGAACCTGGACGGCTGGCTGGACCTGGCGGTGGCGAATGGACACATCGACGAGACGGTGCGAAACATTCGCGGAAATGTGGGCTACGCACAAGCGCCGCAATTATTTCTGAACGAGCGAGATGGAAAATTTCGGGACGTGGCCGCAAAACTTGGGGGAGGATTTGAGACGCCCATCGTGGGGCGCGGGCTGGCCTACGGCGATTTCGACCGCGACGGCGATTTGGACTTGCTAATCACGACGAACAACGGGCCGGCGTATTTGTTCCGGAATGATCAGACGGCGGGAAACCGGAGCATCCGATTTCGGCTAGTGGGAACGAAATCGAATCGGGACGCGATTGGAGCCACGGTTCGGATCTTTGAAAACCCGGACAAAGGACACGGAGGGCAAAGCCAGTCGAGAATGGTTCGTGGAGGGTCGAGCTATTTATCGCAATCGGAATTGCCAGTGACATTTGGAGTTGGGAGGAGCGAGAAGATTGATCGGGTTAGCATCGAGTGGCCCAGCGGAAGGAAGGAAGAGTACAAGGATCTGGCGACAGGAAAGGCCTACGAAATCATTGAAAACAAAGGGATTACAAAATAATTGCGTTCTAATCGTTTTGCATTATTGCGTGATTTTGAGGAGCCCGCTATAAAACGCACAACAAGCAAGTTGCTTCCCACCTACCGAGTTTTTGGCAACGTGGAGGCACCCCAAGCACCCGCGGCCGGACGCCCGCACAGCTCCGGCCGCAACTATTTGAAGCGGCGAGTTTTTGAGAATGGATGAGTCCAAGGTGGACAAAGGCCGAATGAGCCAATGGCGTGCGCGGAGCGTGATCGCGCTGGCTACGAGCGCCGTGTACCTGTATGGATTTCCTTCGGCGAACATCCCTTACATCCTGGTTGTTTTCTTTCATGTGGCCGCGGGAATCTTCCTGACGGCCCTCCTTTTGCCATTTCTAGTGAAAGTGTTGCGGGCGAGCTCATGGGGCGCGCGCATTGGATGGGTGTTGCTGGCAATCGGGGCTGTGATCGGTGTGATTCTGATTTATACGGGCACGACTCTGCCGATGAAGAATTTGCTCTACGCGCACATTTATGCGTGCGTGCTGGGAGTGGCGTTTCTGGCGGGGTCGTGGATGGCTTCGCGAGGATGGCTGGGAGCGCGAGGCTTTCAGCAAGCGTTGCGTGGCGCGGCGCTCGTCGCGGTGGTGGCGGGAATTTCGGCGGGAGCTTGGTGGTATAGGACGTATGCGTGGAATAACGCTTTCCGGATTACGAACCCTGCGATCGCCCCGGCAACAATGGATGACGAAGGCGACGGAGCGCGAGGCAAATTTTTTCCGAGCTCGGGGCAAACAAAAAACGGGAAGAACATCCCGGCGAAATATTTTATGCAGTCGCAGGCTTGCGAGCGGTGCCACGAGGATATCTACAAGCAGTGGGACAGCTCGATGCACCACAATTCGTCATTCAACAACCAGTGGTATCGAAAAGCCATCGAATACATGCAAGACACGGTTGGGATCAAGCCGTCGAGATGGTGCGCGGGGTGCCATGATCCGGCGCTGCTTTACAGCGGAATGTTCAACAAGCCGGTGCGGGAAATCGAGAATACGCCGGCGGCGCAAGCGGGACTGAGCTGCCTGATGTGCCATAGCATCGTGCACGTGAAGAGCACGATGGGGCAAGGCGACTACACGCTGGAATATCCGAGACTGCACGCGCTGGCGGCGAGCGACAACCCGATCATCAGAACGCTGCACGACTTCGTGGTGAACCTGAATCCGGAGCCGCACCGGAGGACTTTTTTGAAGCCGTTCATGCGGGAGCAGACCGCGGAATTCTGTTCGGTTTGCCATAAGGTGCACCTGGACGTGCCAGTGAACCATTACCGCTGGGTGCGGGGGTTCAATGAGTACGACAACTGGCAGGCGAGCGGCGTATCGGGACAAGGGGCGAGATCTTTTTACTACCCGGCGAATCCGATGATGTGCGCGGATTGCCATATGCCGCTGGTGCGCTCGAATGACGCGGGAAACGTGAATGGCTACGTGCACTCGCACCGCTTCCCCGGAGCGAACACGGCGATTCCCACGGCGAATGAGGATAAGGAACAACTGGAGACGAGCGAGCACTTCCTGAAGGATGGGCAAGTGAGCGTGGATATTTTTGCGGTGTCGCCGGAAGGGAAAGAAATCAAGGCGCCGGCAGCGGGCGGCGCGATGCAGCCGGAGATTGCGACGACCTTTGCGGTCGGAGAAGAGGCGGAATCATTAGCGCCAACGGGAGTAGCGGGGGAAGTGCGGCCGATTACGGCGCCGCTTGGGCGCGTGGATGCGGCAGTGCGGCGCGGCGACGACGTGCGAGTGGATGTCGTGGTCAGGACTAGGAAAGTTGGGCACTTTTTTCCAGGCGGGACTGTGGATGCGTTCGACGTGTGGCTGGAGTTGAAAGCTGTTGACGACAAGGGGCAGACAATATTTTGGAGCGGGAGAATCGAGGACAATGGCAAGGGCCCAGTGGAGAAGGGAGCGCATTTCTACAAATCCTTGCAAATCGACGAGCATGGGAATCCGATCAACAAGAGAAATGCGTGGGCTAGCCGCGCAACCATGTACGTACACCTGATTCCGCCGGGAGCGGCCGATACGGTGCACTTTCGGCTTCACGTGCCGGAAAGCGCGGGGAATAAAATCACGCTGCACGCGAAGCTGAACTACCGCAAGTTCATGTGGTGGAATACGCAGTTTGCTTACGCGGGCGTGGAAGATACGAGCGCACCCCATGGAGAGGTGACCCCGGACTATGACGATACAAAGATGAAGTTCACGGGCGATACGAAAGAGGTGGCTGGGAAGCTGAAGTACATTCCGAATCTTCCGATCATAACGATGGCGGAGGATACGAAGAGTTTGCGCGTTTTGCCGCGAAGCACGGGGGCACCGAAACCGCTGATTGCATTGGAGAAAGATGATTGGACGCGCTGGAACGATTACGGGATTGGACTATTTTTGCAAGGGGATTTGAAGGGCGCGGCGGCGGCTTTTGAGAAAATCACGGAGATTGATGCGCAGAATCCGGATGGGTGGGTGAATATCGCGCGGTGCCTGGTGCAAGAAGGCGACACAGCGGGTGCGCAGAAAGTGTTGGATAAGGCGCTGGCCATCGCGCCGAAGCTGGCGAGGGCGAATTTCTTCTATGCGCGAGTGTTGCGCGAAGAAGGAAAATACGATGAGGCGGCGAATTACTTGGGAGTCGTGCTCGCGCAATATCCGCGCGACCGAGTGGCGATCAATGAGCTGGGGCGGATTTTGTTTTTGCAGAAGCGGTATGCTGAGGCCGTGAAAGTGTTTCAGCGAACGCTGGCGGTCGATCCAGAGGATTTGCAGGCGAATTACAATTTGATGCTTTGCTACAACGGCCTAGGCAACGAGGCGATGGCGAACGAACACAAAGAAAGGTATTTGCGATTCAAGGCGGACGAGGCCTCGCAAGCGATTACAGGGGCTTACCGGCAAACGCATCCGGAAGATAACGACGAGCGGCAGTCGATTCATGAGCACGTGTCCGTGCCGTTGGGGCCGGAAAAAGCAGAGACGGCAGCGGCCGTGCGGCGCCGAGCGGCGAAGCGAACGAGCGCACAGGCAAGAATTCGCGGGGAAGCGCCGGTGAGTGCGGGCGGCGGGACTCGATAGATTTTTTACGAACGCTTTTTGGGAGACGGGCGCATGACGTGGATCAAAACAGTTCGAATGGAAGAGGACGAGAGCGTCAAAAAAGCGATTGAAAACGAGCGGAAACTCTATCCGGCGGAATATGCGACACCCGTTTCCGCCGTATTCGCAGGCGTGGAGGCGAGCATCGTCGGATCGCACTCGCTTTTCCCCGATGTGCTGTTTCATGCGTTCAGCACGTTTGGCGCACTGATGTCTCCGGAATTGCCGCTGAAACGGCATCAGCACGAAATGATCGCAACAATGGTTTCGGTGACGAACCGGTGCCATTATTGAATCGAATCTCACGCAGAGTTTCTGCGCAGGGTGACGCTGGATCAGGAAATGGTGGAAGCGCTGAAGAAAGATTACCGCACGGCACCGATTGGTGAACAGGACCGCACGATGCTGGATTACGTCGTGAAGCTGACGAAGGACGCGACAAAAGTCTTGCCGGAGGATCACGCGAAGCTGCGTGCGGTGGGATTCGACGATCGCGGGATTTTGCAGATTACATTGATCGCCTCGTGGTTCAACTACATCAATCGGGTGGCCGACGGGCTGGGAGTGGGCCGCGACGGAACTGCGGTGGCGCGGTGAGGAAGCCGGCGGCGGCTTTGGTGGCACTTGCGATCGGAATTTCTTTTGCGGCATTTACCGGGGCTGGCGCGAGTTCAAATTCATCGAGCATCACGTTCCGCGACGTCACGCGGCAGTCCGGCATACATTTTGTCCACAATAACGCGGCCTTTGGAAAGAAATATCTGCCCGAGACGCTTGGACCTGGCGTTGCGTTCATCGACTACGACAACGACGGCTGGCCGGATATTTTTCTGGTGAACGGAATGAGCTGGCCGGGGCATGGGGACAGCCACTCGACGCCGAAGCTCTATCACAATAATCACAACGGAACGTTTACCGACGTGACGCACAAAGCTGGGCTGGATCGCGAGGAAATGTTCGGCATGGGCGTAGCGGTCGGGGATTATGACAACGACGGCTATGACGATTTATTCGTGACGGCGTATGGACAGAACCATCTTTTTCACAACAACGGAAACGGAACGTTTACGGACGTGACACAGAGGGCGGGACTGAGCGGAGTAAAAGAGTTCAGCACGGGAGCGGCGTGGGTCGATTACGACAAGGACGGGCGGCTGGACCTGGTGGTCGCGAATTATGTGCAGTGGACGCCGGAGACGGATCTTTACTGCACGCTCGATGGAAAAAGTAAATCGTACTGCACGCCGGAATCATATAAAGGCACAGCGGTGCGGCTGTGGCATAACCGCGGCGACAGCACATTTGAAGACGCGACGAAAAAGGCGGGGCTTGGGGATCCGACTTCCAAATCGCTCGGGATTGCGGTGCTCGACTACGACGCAGATGGTTGGCCCGATCTCATGATTTCGAATGACACGCAGCCGAACAAACTTTACCGCAACAATGGAAATGGAACGTTCACAGAAAAGGCCGTGCTTGCAGGCGTGGCTTTCAGCGAGGATGGCGTGGCGCGCGCGGGGATGGGCGTGGACGCGGCGGACTACGACCGCTCTGGGCATCCGAGTTTATTGATTACAAATTTCGCGAACCAGATGCTTTCGCTTTACCACAATGAAGGCAGTGGATTGTTTGTAGATGAGGCGCCGCAATCGGAAATCGGGCGGGCGTCCTTGCTGACGCTGGGATTCGGGTGCTTCTTCTTTGATTACGATTTGGACGGGTGGCCGGACATCTTCGTGGCGAATGGCCACATCGACCCTGATATTCAGAAAGTGCAAGCCAACGTGAAATATGCGATGCCGCCGCATCTTTTCCGGAACATGGGCAAAGGAAACTTCGAGGAAGTGACAAAATCGATGGGACCGGCGTTTGATGCGCCGCGCGTGGCGCGTGGCGCCGCTTATGCGGATGTCTACAATGATGGCCGGTTGGACATTCTGATGGCCACAAACGGCGGTCCGACAGTGCTGTTTCGCAACGAAGCAACGGGCGAGCCGCGGAATCATAGTTTGCGCGTGAAGCTCATTGGCACAAAATCCAATCGCGATGGAATCGGGGCGAAGGTGCGCGTGACTACCGCGGGCGGCACGCAAGGTGAAATGCTGCGCAGCGGTTCAAGCTATCTTTCCGCGAGCGAACTGGTGCTCACGTTTGGACTCGGCGAGCAGGAAAGAGCGGAAAAAGTGGAGATTCAATGGCCAAGCGGACAAGTTGACCGGCTGACGAATGTGACCGCTGGGCAGACCGTGGTGGTGACGGAAGGAAAAGGAGCCACGGCGAGCAGGCCGTATGAAAAGACCACGCACTGACAGCCGCGTGCGAGAGCGCGCTAGAGAGGCGCTTTAGCTGCGAAAACGCCGGTCCTGAAGCGCGCCGCAACGCCGGTTTCCTCGAGCCACTTCCCGGTGGCCGTGTCCTTCAAATCATAGTGCAGCAGCGCGATGAGGTCTGATTCGTCGTCGACATCCATTTCCAGGCGTGTGTTCCGCCGAACAATAATTTTCGCGCCCGCTCGTTCGGCTTCGTCGCGATGTTTTGCGAAGCTGTCCGGCCCGAAATGCGAAGGAAAAAGAGTTGGAGGTGTACGAAGAATCGCGTTTGTGCCTGTGCCGTCGCGTGAGGGAACCATGATGACGGCGGGAGCGGCGCATTCCGTGGCGAGGAGTTTATCCAGGTCGCCTGATTGAACGAGCGGAAGGTCGAGCGGCACGCGGAGAAGAGCCGCCACTCTCCGTTCGGCGCAAAGGCGCGACGCGAAATCGACGGAGGCGCTCTCCGAAATCTGACGCTCTTCGCGCAAAATCTCCCACCCGTATTTCGCGGCGGTTTCCATGGCAGGCTCATAGTTTGTTACCACAAATATTTTGTCCGGGCGGTGTGCGCCGCGCACGGCCCGAATGGTATCGAGAAGCATGGCTTGTGCTAGGCCGAAGCGCTCCTCCGGGTTCAACACTTTAGCGAGCCTTTGTTTTGCGTTACGCAAATCCTTGATAGGCAAAAGGAGGGCGTGAACGGATGAACGCGGATCGGTATGCTGCCTGTCGAGGACTTTCGCGAGGGCCGAGTGAGAAAGGGTTTCCATCATTGGTCCATCGAATTGCGTGTTATCTTTTGCTCTCTTCCGGCCGCCGAGCGCGATAGGCTAACGCCATCGTATCAGAGCGCGGAACAAGGAGCAGCTGGCACCCGCCGTGGAGCAGCCGCGAGCAGAACGGGCAAGAGTTGAACGAGAGGGGGTGGAACAGCGATGAGCAGAAAAATCGGAATACTGGGCGGAACCGGTCCAGAGGGGTCCGGACTTGCCTATCGGTGGGCGCGGGCGGGCGAAGAAATTGTGATCGGGTCGCGTGACACGCAGCGCGCTGCGGAGACTGCCGCGCAATTGTGTGCGCGTATCGGCGGCGCCGCAAACATTGCAGGTGCCGACAATGCGACGGCCGCCGCGCAATGCGAAGTTGTGGTGTTGACTGTTCCGTTTGCAGGCCATGCGGCACTCTTGAAACAGTTGAAAAGCGTTTGGAAACCGGGAACGGTCGTCATTGATACGACAGTGCCGCTGGCTGCGGCGGTGGGAGGAGCGGCGACGCGCATGCTGGGCGTGTGGCAAGGCTCGGCAGCGGAACAAGCCAGGGAGCTATTGCCAGAAGGAGTCAGCGTCGCTTCCGCGTTTCAAAATCTCGGAGCGGAACTGCTTTCGGGCGACGAGGATGTCGATTGCGACATTCTGGTGTGCAGCGACGACGCACGCGCCAAACAAATCACGTCGGAATTGGCGGAGCTAATTCCTGGTGCGCGGGCCATCAATGGAGGAAAACTGGAAAATGCGCGAATCGTGGAATCGCTGACGGCACTGCTGGTCGGAATCAACATCCGCTATAAAGTGCACGGCGCGGGGATTCGTTTTACAGGCTTGCCGAGCAATCGATAAGCCCACTCCCTGACTTCCCACAAGCCGCCGGCAATATTTCGCATGCTGAAAACACGGAGGAACGGCGATGCCGCGCGGAGCGCAGAGCTGTCCTCAGCGGCCCCGGTTAGAAGACAACAAGAACTGAATTAACGAAGCAGCACAACTGGCGGACGCACATGAGCGGGAGGGTGCCCTGAAGTGGCAGCGGGCGAGACTTGAAGAGTCATCGCCGGATCGCCGAAAAAGATCCAGGTGCGGCGAACATCGTCGTCCGTGACGCTCGATTTGGCCTTCAAAATGGCACTGCCAAGCGGCGTCGCCGGGTTTGTTTTGAGGATTTGCAGCAGAGCCTGATTCATGGAAGCCTGCGGCGGCTGATTGGTGAATCCGGAGGAGGCCCAGACGGCAGCGGCCCCGCCGCCGGGAGCAAGCAAAAGTGACTCTGCGAGGCTGGTCGAATAAACATCATGGAAGAAGCCATTCAGACAATCCATGAGCAGATAGACGGACAACTGATTTCCATTCGTAAGGGTCGATGCGCCTGAGTCATCCAGGAGATTCGCAAACGACCATTGTTCCACTGAGCCGTGGCCAGAATAGTTGACGAGGAGCGGACCGCTGTTTAGCGCGGTGACAATCTGCTGCTGGACGACGCTGGGATCGAGGCCGTCCGCAAAAAGCTCGACGGGTTGCAGTGATGAAGGAAGATCGGTAACCGCGAATTTCGTGGCGGTGGAGAAATCCGCACCGATGTCTTGATCGGCAATCATCAGGGCTTGCTGGTTGCCGGAGTTCGCGCCAACACCTTTCTCGTAGTTCACGATCTTGGAGACCACCAGCTCGGCATCAGCAACGGTGCGAACTGGAAGGCGTCCCGTGGCCATGGTCGCGAATCCTGAATTGTTGAAGTCGCTGAACCAGTCGTCAGACGCCGTCTTGAATGCGGCAGTCTCGATGATGCGCGTGGGCACGAAGTCAAAGTCTCCCAGTCCGAGGTAGTTGCGCGGATCGAGCGAAGCGTCGCCAACGAATAGGACATACTGCGGCTTGCGAATCCTTTTCGATTGAGAGCTTTGCAAGAAGTCGCGAATAGCGAATGGGCTGCGTTCGCCATAATTGAACGCGTCGAAAACCTCGTCGATTGTGACGACCTGGACAGCCCGGCCGCGCGACTCGTGCAGACTGACCAGCGGACCCAGCGCGGACTGAAAGTCCGGGTGCGTGATGATGATCATCTGGCTGCCAGAACTCTGACTGGCGAGTGCAGCGGGCTTGTGGAACGCAAGACCGGATGGTGCCGAGATCTGATCGCCGCTAAAGACGAGCAACGTGCGGTCTTGTCCTGCGTTCGACGGGATGCCGAGTGTGATTCCGTAGCCGGAGTTTATTTGACTGACTGTACCGGAGAGTTGGGAGATGGCCAGTGGATTGGTGATATCGAACGCCTGAATCTGCTGATTCGTAAAGCCCGTGATTTGAACCGAATTGCCCGCTGCAACTGTAGCTCTTAGCCAGTTGCCGTCCGCCTCGTAGGTGTGCGGGTAATGCAGCGCGATGGACTGCACGACACTTACGTCGTTGTCGCCTTGCAGAGCAGTGAGCGTAATCGTGTTGACGCCATCCTGCAGCAGGCTTCGATCGATCGGGAAAGTGTTCGTGACGTTTGCAAGGTTGGCAAAATCCATCTCACCAATCGATGCGCCATTGAATGAGATGGAAACCCTGTGGGCCTGCTGGTCGGTGGCGCCTTGCAGCGTGATATCGACGCTAATCTGCGCACTGGAATTCGGATCGGCGTGTGCGACGGTGAGTTGCTGGTCCACCGGCTCGGAGGTCACGGCGGCACCAAAGAAGTTGTCGTTATTTCCGCCATTGAGGAGCGTGGCGAAGTACGTGGTGCGCTGTTGCAGCACGACAGTGAAGGGGAAACTTTGCGCTTGGGAGTTTCCGCTGCCTGCGGGGGAGATTGAATTGATCCGCAATCCAGAACGCGACCCGCGAATGAGCCAGTAGACGCGAGTGTCGGAGAAAGGCGTGTCGATACCCGTTCCGTAGAATTCGATACTGTCGCTGGGGCCAAGGGGGCCGGACTGGCTTCCCAAGATGAGAATCGGCTGCTCAACGCCTTCGGCATAAAGCTGCAAAGTGCGGGCATCGGCGTTGGGATCAAGGCCCGCGGCAACAAGCTGCGACTCTGAAACCTGGTACCAGCCTTCCGTCTGTACGGAGATTTTTACGGCTGCGTCCCCATCGAGCGAACCGGACGCCACGCTTCGAGGCGATGGGGGCAGAATGGGCGCGGGCGTCTGCAGCATTCGTTTGCTAATCAGGGCGGGCTGAACAATGGCGCGATTCATCTGCGTCAGAAGCATTGGTTGCGCGACGGCGCCGGAGCGTGGTGCTGCGGACACGTCCACGGAAACAGGACCGTGCGTCATGCGAGTGCCGTTGAGATCGACGTCTTCCAGTTCGTACGTCGACTGCGGAGTGCCGCTGGGATCAAACCATTGATAGGTCTTGGCGGCGTGTTGAGGGCGCCCACCGCGGATCAACAATGCCGAACCCGCAATGATGGAAGGATTCAGACGCCGGCGGCTCGCGCCGTCCAGACGGAAAACGTTGAATCCAAGATTGCGAATCTCTTCACGAGTCTTCCATTCGAGCAGGACGCCGCCCCCCTGGCGAGTCAGGGCGCGGAAGGAAGCCAACTGGACTGCTGTCGGAGCAGCAATCGTCGAGATAAAGGAAGATGAATTGTTCGTGAGATTCGGATCTCCGGTACTTGATGAGACGGTCGCGGTGTTGGTGGAAAGGGTCGAGGAGCTGAAAGTATTGGCGCTCGCGTTGATAGTGATGATCACGAGTCCCCCAACGCTGACGGTTCCGAGAGAGCAGTTGACTGTAGTCGACGGGATATCGTAGGTGCATGTGCCTTGGGTCGTCGAAACAGACGCGAAAGCAACTTCGCCGGGGATCGGGTCTGTGACAGAGACACCTTGCGCAGATGCGGGGCCGTTATTCGTAACCTGCAAGGTGTAGGTCAAATTAGTGCCTTGATCAACGGGGTCCGGGCTAGCGGTTTTTGTAATCGCCACATCGGCCTGCGTCGGCGAAGCAACGTATACGGTCGTCGCAGCGGAATTGTTAGCGCAGTTCGGATCGCTGGCGGAGGAACACGGGACATTAATGTTGGCGGTGTTTGTGATGGTGCTGCCTGGCGCATCGCCCAGGCTCGCTTTGACGACAAGCGGGAAATTGGCGCTGGCATTCGCGGCGAGGGCGGCAATGGTGCAAGTGATGGTGCCGGTGCCACCAACAGCGGGCAGGGTGCCGCAGTTCCATCCGGACGGAACATTGAAGGAGACAAACGTCGTGCCCGTGGGAATCGTGTCCGTGAATGTTGCCGTACCCGATGCTGCTGGCCCGCTGTTCGTGACGGATTGTGCGTAGGAGATGTTGTTGGCGTCCGTGACGGGATTGGGAGTCGCCGAACTGGTAATACTCAGGTCCGATTGGCCGGCAGTGGCAACTACGACGGTCGCTGTCGCGCTGTTGTTGTTGGGATTCGGGTCCGTAGTTGCGGAGGAAACATTCGCGGTGTCCGTGATGAAAGTTCCGGAAGCCGTACCCGCGTTGACAGTCACGATCACGGTAAATGTAGTGGAAGCTCCCGAAGCAACCGTGGGATTCGAGCAGGTGAGAGTTCCCCCGGCCACGCCGCACGTCCAGCCGGTTGGTGGCGCGGGCGTAGCGGATACAAAGGTCGTGTTGGCGGGAATGGCTTCGCTAAAAGCGACAGTGGCTGCCGGCGCCGCTCCATTATTTTTGACTACGACTGTATAAGTAATGTTGTTGCCGGCGATGACCGGATTGGGAGTGGCCGTATTGGTGATCGAGAGATCGGCGCTGGTCGCTAGGCCGACTGTAGTTTGTACAATCGCCGTATTGTTTGCAAGGTTGGGATCATTGTTGCCGGCGGTCGAGTTGTCGATGTCCGTGATTACGGTGCCCGTAGCGACGCCCGTGTTCACGGCAACGGCGACCATAAAGGTGGTGGAAGCTGCGTTAGCGAAATCAGGATTGCTGCAAGAGATCGTGCCCGTGCCGCCGACGGCGGGTGCGTTGCAGGTCCAACCTGAGCCTCCGGGAAAACTCAAGGATTGAAATGTCGTGTTCGTCGGAATCGCTTCGCTAAATACCGCGTTCAGCGCATCAAGCGGGCCGTTGTTCGTGACGCTCTGCGCATACGTGATGATGTTGCCGGGACCCGGTCCGGCAAGGACGGGATTCGGCGTCCCCGAGTTCGTCACGGAAAGATCGGCTCCACCGCAATACGCACCGGATTGTGTGCCCGGAGTCTGCGTGATGGAAAGTCCGGAGAGAACTGCACCGGATTGTCCTTGCGTTGCGCCGTAAGCGTCGTCGGCCAATGTTGTTACGCCGGGGTTGCCACCGAGGACACTCGTTGAGGCGAGCGAGGCGGAAGACAGAACCACGCCGCCACCGCCGCCTGCGCCGGGACCATGACGGTTTCCGGGGAACGCGCCGGGCACCTGCTCCGGCCAAGTGGTTCCTCCATTGCCGCCATTAGCGCTGGCTGTAAGTCCGCTAAGAGTTCCGCTGTTGGCGTAAACGAGAATCGTGCCACCCGCTCCGCCGCCGCCGCCGCCGTCGTTTTCCACAGCGAGAGCCGATTGCCCGTTGGAAGTGATGGTTCCAGTGCCAATCACGGAGCCTGCGTGGATAATGACGATTCCCCCGCCTGCGCCGCCGCTGCTGTAGATTCCGGTGCAGTTTGCCCCGCAGTTCGCATTGCCTGTGTCCGTGGTTGGAATCCAATAAGCGCCATTATTCGAAGTTCCCGCTCCGGCACCACCGCCCATTGCGAGCGCACTCGTTGAAACCGGGAACGCGACGCCGCCAAATCCACCCACGATTCCCGCGCTGTTCCAGCCGTACCCACCCGTGCCACCAGAACCGCCGTTGCCGCCGCCGCCACCGCCGCTGTTCTGATCGTTCGCGGGTGGATTCGCATCCGTGGCGCCGCCACCTGCGTTCCCCGGCGCGCCGCGCGAGTAGCTGCCATTTGGCAAGCCTTCCACGCCTGTATCGCTCGCCGTCTGTGCGGGATTGGTGACTGCGCCGTTCACGACATAGCGCGGAGTGCCGGCAATCCCTTCGCCCTTGGAACCATTTGTTGCGTCCGTTGCCAGAGTTACATAATCCGTAGCCGTCCCCGTGCCGCCGCCGAGAATTCTTCCGGCGGCTCCGCGGAAGCCGAGAGCATCCACGGCCACCGTCCCGGCAAGAGTGAGTTGCGAAGAAACGTCGATCGCCAGCACGCCACCTGTAGCACCGTTCCAGATCATTGCAGTGAGGCCAGAGCTCAAAATCGCGGAGCTGTATTGCGGGACTCGCATGACCTGATACGTTCTTTGTCCTTGCGATCCGGCAATATAGGCAGCCTTCGTGTAGGTATTCAGAAGACCGCTGTTTGCACCGGTGCCTTGAAAATTCAGCGTGCCCCCAGTCACGGGAACGGCGCTTGTCGCGGTGACAAATTCAAAATTTCCTGAGTTATTGAGCTTGGTCCAGCCCGACCCGGGATCGCCGGGGAAGCCGTCTCCATAGGCGCCGGTGTTTGTTGCATTGATGGCAGCGTCCTGAGCTTGAATGAAGAGAAGCAAATCACCGATTGCGATGGGCGTTTGCGCGCCGCCCACGGCAGCTGCGCCGAGAACGACGGAGGTTGACCCGGCAGCCAAAGCGCCGTTCGCTGGAGGATAGTAGGCGTTCACAATGCCCGTGAGAGTGCCGCCTGAGCCGTCGCGTCCGGGGGAAGCACACACGAGAGGTTGGACGACGGTGAGTACCGTCGCGCTGTTGTTGGCTGAAACAGGATCGGTGGTGGACGTCGCAACGCTGCTGGTGTTCGTCAGCGTCGTTGGAGTTGCTGGCGCGGTGATGGTAATCGCGACGGTGATTGTTGTTCCCCTGGTGATCGCGCCGAGCGCGCAGGTAATGGTCGAACTGCCCGAGCAGGATCCTTGCGTCGAGGAGGCTGAGACAAAAGTTGCTCCGGTTGGGATCGTGTCCGTCAAGGTTCCGTCTGCCGTGTTTGAGAGGCCGAGGTCCTGAATCTGGATGGTGTATGTCAGGTTGGAGGAGATGAAAACCGGCGTAGGCGATGCCGTCATTGAGAGAGATAGATCCGCGTCCCCCGTGATTTCGACGAGAACGGAAGTCGTCGTGGCATTGTTCGAGGCCACGGGATCCGTCGTCTGCGAAGTCACATCGGCGGAATTTATGATTGAAGTGCCAGCGGCAGCGGCCGCTCCGACGGTGACAACGAATGTGAAGTTCCCTGTCGTGGTATTGCTCGGCACGTCTGCGTTCGCGGAGCAGAGAACCGTGCCAGTGCCGTTTACGGCGGGTTTGGTGCCGCAGGTCCATCCCGTTGGCGGAGTCATCGAGACGAAGGTCGTGTTAGGAGGAGTCTGCTGGTACAGGACCGCGCCACTCGCGGCATTTGGGCCGCTGTTCGTGGCGGTTTCTGTGTAGGTGATTGTAGTTCCTGGAGCAGTCGCCGGGGCCGAAGCGACTTGCGTCATCGAAAGGTCGGCGCCTTGCACCTGGACGGAGGCAGAGGTCGAATTGTTGCCGGGATTCGGATCGGTGGCCGTTCCGCTTACGGTGACGGAGTTCGTGATCGTCGAACCAACTACGGCCTCCGGACTCACGGAGACAACAATGGTGAAGTTTACGGAACTCGAAGCGGCGAGTGTGGCCGCTGTGCAAGCAATCGGGCCTGTCCCGCCAGCCCCGGGCTGAGTGCCACAGGTCCAGCCGGCGGGAGGAGTGGCGGACACAAACAGTGTGCTCACGGGTGTGCTTTGCGTCAGGGTCAAGCCGCTAGCAGCGACAGCGCTGTTATTTGTTACGGTTTCCACGTAGGTGATGTTCGCGCCCGTCGCGACGGGGTTAGGCGTCACCGTTTCCGTGACAGAAATGTCGGGAATCATCACAGTTGTCGTGGCTGTCGCAGTTACTGGAGCCGTGTTGGCCCCGTCGGCGGTCACCGAATCGGTGATGACGGTGCCGTCGGGAGCGGCCCCATCAACGGTGACGATAATAATAAAGGTAGTACTACTTCCGCTCCCATAATTGCCAAAACTCGTATCGTTACAAGTGATTACGCCAGCGGTGTTTGCGCAGGCCCAATTGTTGTTGCCTCCCGTCTTAGCCGCGGAGACAAAAGTCGTATTGGCTGGGACGATTTGTGTGACGGTAAGGGGACGGGTAACACTTCGACCGCTATTGTTCTGCAAAACTTGCGTGTAGGTGATGGTGCCGCCTGGCGCGACGGTCGTGGGAGTTGCTGTATCTGTGATCGTGAGAGACTGAGCCGCCACTGGTGACGCCACAATCAGTATTCCAAAAAGAATCGCGAGACTGAAAAATGCGGAAGCGGTAGCGACCTTCCCCACGCGAAGGGCTGCGGCTTGCTTCCAGTGATGCATCAGGCTGCGGCAAGCATGAATATATCTTTGGCCAGGAAATGTTAACGAGTGGAGACGGCCATCGCGCTCGAGGGCGATGACTTTTCCGAGCACAAGATTCGTTGGTGCGTCATTTTCCTGTGCGGCATCGGCCCGCGTGATCACGCCGCCCGAAGCAGGTACGTTGGAAACACGATGGGCGCGAAACCCATCGGAGCCATGAGTCAGGGCGATGTCGCCTTTATGAAGTTCAGTGGCTTGCGCGGGAACGACGATCACGGCATCGTCATCGAGCAGGTTGGGTCTCATGCTCAATCCATTTGCGCGGAATCGCACCTTCAGGCCGAGCTGGAGGAGCACGGCGCTCAGCTCGCCGAACTTCACGGAATCTCTGACCACCATCGGGCTAGACTTCCGCACGGCAGATGGCCTCCACTGCAGTCTCATCGGGAACAAAACGGAAAATAGAGCAAGGCACTTGTGAAGCGACGCGATCGAGAAAATCGAGAGTCGAGCGAATCCCCTTTTCAGAATGGTGGGGCACGAAACTGCGCGCAAATAGTTCGGCGGCGGCACGGCCCTTCGGAAGACTCAAGCGCTTGTTCGATTGCCCCTTTTCAAGCAAATAGATGGCCGTCAGCAGCGCTGAATCAGGCGAAGCGACTCCCGCGTCGCCGTGCCAGGGCGTGCCGTACATCCATACTTGTCCCTGGCGCAGCCGAAGAATAATGCGATCATCGCTGAGGATACGAACCCCAGGACGGCCCATCCAGAGGCGCGCCGTGGTGCTCTTGCCTGCGCCGGAATGCCCAAGGAAAAGATGCCCGCGGCCTTGCCCATCGGAAATACCAACGGCGTGAACTTCCACGCCTTCGCCGCGCGAAAGGCGGTGAATCATGAGCAATTCGTCCAGCGGATATTCGAGTGGATAGGCAGGCCGGTCTGCATCAAAATATTCGCGCGACAGCAGCACACGTCCGGAACAAAAATCTGGATCGAACCAAGCCTCCTTGTATGGTCTCATTCCCACCATGGGTGCAAGAAAACTGAAGCGGCAACCGTCAGACTCGGCAAAGAGCGACCACAGACCGCCAGAGTGAAATGAGAGGCGCGAAGTCGGAATCTCAAGCGAATCGGCCCAAGCGATTCGCAGATCCACGTCGCAAGAATCTGCGACGACCTCGAACGCCCGTAGTTCCTTTTCCAGAGCGATGCACAAGCCGACTTCGGATTGCAGGCCAAAGGTAATCCCGCCAATCCGGTAAGAAACCTGGGGAACGCCTAGGAATGATGGCTCGCTCACCGTGTTCGCCTGCCCATATTCGTGTTGAGAGGTCTGCATGTTGGGTCTTCGTTCTCTCATGAGCCTAACGACCGGCATGCAACAACCGAACGGCAAGAGCCCGAGACGGGTCCCGCTGCGCCAGTGATCTTGCAATGGCCGAGCACAGCCTCTTCGGGCCTGAGGCTTACACGGATCACCTTTGGCGGTTCGTAAGGCCCCTTTTCGTGCGCTTGCGGCAGATTCTTGTCGTGTTCTTCGCTCATTTTTGTTTTCAGCTATCCGAGCGTGGGAGCGCAGGAATGGCATCCGCCGCTTCCACACCCGGAACTAGGTTGCAGAACGTTCAAGACAGGCGACACAAGCCTGCCTCCCATCCAGCCATTGGGATCGGTTTGGAGATTTTTCAGGCGACCGGACGCGGCCAGCAGCTCCGAATGATGCTTGCCGCCGTCGCAACACTCACAATCGCCATGTTCGGGCACTTCATGTCCGAACGCGTAAGCGCGGAGATGAGCTACCTGGCAGAGAAAGGAGACGGGAGATTCCTGGTCCCCATTTTCCAACTCGCCATTCGCAGGGCACATGCTGCAGAGAGATTGAATCCGGCAGCGATCGCAGATGGATGGCCGTGTGCGCGGTTGATTGCGAATCTCACGGAGTGGGCCTTCCCAGCCCTCCCGGAAGCTGCCTGCGCGGATGTTGTAGCCCTGCTGATGCGATATCACGCAGATGCTCATCAAACCGTAAGGATCGATGGCGCAGCCGGCGACTCCGCCGCCGCAGGAATACTTCTGGCGGGACTCGCTTTCCACGGTGAGGTCGAACGGCGCGCTCAAATCCCGCTCGGCCATCTTTCGGTAATCTTCCTTGCGTTTTGGATCGGCAAAATCGAGCTCAACCGCTTGCTCCGGTGTGAGCCTGACGGCCAGGGGGCTCTGCGAACAATCGATCCGCGGATTGATCAAAGAGTCAAACTTGAATTCGACACCGAACTCTTCTTCGGCGAGCCGTTTCATTTCGGAAATTTCGTGCCGGTTGATGGTGGTTGGCACGGTCTTGAGTTTTAAGGGAAGCCCCCGATCCAGGAGCAGCCGGATGCCACGCATGCAGCGGTCGTAAGAGCCCGGAATCTGAGTGAGTGCCTCATAGGTTTCGCGGGTCGCTCCGTAGAGCGTAATTTCGACGGCGAAGGGCCGGTACTGGACGAGATAGTCCGCAATCCGCTCGTTGATCATCGTCCCATTCGTGAACAGAGTGATCAGAAATCCACGATTTTTGGCTTCGGTGTAAATCTCGAGAAAATCCTTGCGGGCGAAAATTTCTCCGCCGGTGTAGAGCAGCCAGAGGCAGCCGGCGTCAACAAGCTCGTCAAGGAGGCGGCGATGCTCGTCAAGCGTAAGCTCCTCGGCGCGGGCCGCGTGATCGCTCATCGGCAAGTTGTTGTAACAATGGAGGCAATCGAGCGGACAGCGGCGAGTGACCTCGATGGACACCTCGAGAGGCGCACGTTTCCCCTGAAAACGCTTGTGAACCAAGCCCGTTAACTCACTGTATGCTGCCGTCTGCAAGTCCAACCCTTCTCCAAAAAGATTCAAGCAGGTACTAGAACTGCCTCGCGTGCGCGCAGTTCACACTCGACGCCTCTTAGGGCTTTCCAGCCATTTCGAGAAGGAGTGCGACTGGCTAGCTCGAACGAATCAAGCCTGCTTCCTGGAGTTCAGCGATGTAATTCTGGACATCACTGAGCGCTTGATCCGAGTTCACTTCGTAATTTGCGGCTACCCAATTGGCCAGTTCATCGACGGTCCGGCCGCTCTCTAGAAGTTTCCACAGGCTCCGACCAACCTCATTGAAGGTATAAACGGAGTCAAGATCTCCGACGCCCCGGCAAATGGGTACAACGATCGTTTCGCCAGCGACATCGCGAGAAACGATGGTCGTATTCCGCGAATGGCAGACCTGTGCCGCATTCAAGCCTGATGCTGAATTCGCAGGCCGCGGAAGCTCTGAGAGAGGGTTCGCCATACTTTAAGTTTCCGAAATGAAACAGGCGTTGTCACGTTTTGGGAAGTACAGTGTTCCGTACTAGTACCCGTATAGTACGGAGTGTCTAACGTGTAAAACGCAACACTAACCTCCTTATTTCGTGTCGGTTAACGGCGCAGTCTGGAGGGAGTGAAGTCGAACTTGCGGGTCCGTATTTCTAGTCCAGTTGCGATCCCATGTGGCAGTCCGGAGGAATGATGTACCGCTTCACCAACACAAATGCAGAGCTATGACTCGAGGAGTATGCTTCCAAGAATGCGGCGTGTAGGGTGACCGGATTGATCAGGGTCAGAATAGGTTAGGAACTTTTGGTAGCGCTAACGGGATTCGAACCCGTGTTTCCGCCTTGAGAGGGCGATGTCCTAGACCCCTAGACGATAGCGCCAGAGAGTTGCGCGAAGTAAAGTCAGGATTCGCACAATTCGGTCAGTGAGCTCATTTTCGCACGGTCTACCGGCCTGAGCAAGCAACAGCCACAGAAGGAGCTAGGCCACGATGCGGTTCCCTGAAGGCTCCGTAAAACTCGAGATCACCAACTCCCGCAGGAGACAGGGCCGGTTGGCCGAGATGAGGCGAATGTTCTTTTCCATGGATCCCTCCGAGGCCTCTTCAGGCTAAGGCGATTTCCGAATGCGCGAAAGGCTGCAATGAGTACAGAGAATGAGGTACTGAAAAGTCCTGTGCTAATACTTCATGAAGTGGGACTGGCGTGGTAAGAAATTAGAATTTCGCTGCGCTATTTTGCGCCGAGACCTTAGCCAGCCGTTCTTCCGGCAGCAAGGGCCGCAACGAAAAAAATTTGTGTCTGCAAGGAGCGCAGCGCACCGCCGGCAGACCAAGCAATCGCCATAAGAGAGACGTTACTCCAGGAACTTTATCCGCCGCGATCTGTTGCAACTCGAGGTTTCCGCATATGCCGCAGTGTGCGTACATTGAATTCCGAAACGATTTCGTGCGCGAGTAAAAGCGCGCCTCGCAAACATTGCAGCGCCAGGGCAGGACACCTCCAGCGCTGAACAAGTAGTCGTAGACCGACCGCCGCCTCGATCGCCGGCAGTCTGCCGAGTGACACGCTGGGCATTTCATCGAAAGATTCCGAGGGACCCTTCCGCAAAGGATAGGGGATGTGTCGCACTTCGGCAAGAGGCAGTCGCCTTCAAGTCATCGTACAATAGGAACTATCATGGCTGATTACACATCGGACCACGCCCGCGCGGGCATCCATACAAAATTGCCGAAACTCGATACCTGGCCTAACCAGTTTCCTGGCTACATCATTACAACTCGTTTTCCAGAGTACACTTCCGTCTGTCCAAAGACCGGGCTGCCCGATTACGGCACCATTTCCATTCAATATATGCCGCGCAAAGTATGTCTCGAACTCAAAGCTCTCAAGATGTACCTCCTCGCCTATCGCGATCTGGGCATTTTTTACGAAAATGCCGTGAACAAGATTCTTCATGATATTGTCGAAGCTGTCCGTCCGGAGTGGTGCGTCGTCCGCGGCGAATTTACGCCACGAGGTGGTTTAACTACTTCGATATTTGCACGCTGGCCGCGGCTTCCTGCTGACAAGAAAGCTGGACTTAAGGTTCCCCTGCGGAGAGGCAAGCCCCGTTGACCACGCCATAGACACGGCGGACATTGCGTTAGATAATTTCACCGGCATCCGGTGCCCAGGTCGGAGCCATGACCGAGGAGGGGGAATGAGCATTTCTCCAAATGTGCCGAGCCCAGAAGAGTCTTATCGTTACGAATCCACTGGAACGCCGCGCTGGATCGCAGTGCTGTTTGTCGTGCTTTTCGTGGTCGTAGCTGCTCTCGGCTATGTGGGCTACTCTGGAATTTCTCGGCTCGAGCAAAGCCTTGCCAAGGAGCAGGACAATAATAAAGTCTTGACCGCACAGCTCGAGCAAGCCAATTCGCGTCTAGCCGACTTGAAGGGCCACATCGAAGTCACCGAACAAAAGATGGGTATGACCGTCGCCGAACTCGCCGAAGCCAAGAGCCGCGCCGAATCCATTCGCAAGGAGCAGATTGCCTCCGACCAGAAGCTCACCGCCCAATTGTCACAGGCCAGGAAGGAAAGCCAGGAACAAATTGGCGCGGTAGCCACCGAAGTTGGGGGCGCCAAGAAAGATCTCGAAGCCACGAAAAGTGACCTCGAAGTGACGAAGGGCAAGCTCGAGCGAGTCACCGGCGACGAGGGCGTCATGAGCGGCCTTATCGCCCGCAACCACGATGACCTCGAAGAACTGAAACGCCGCGGTGATCGCAATTACTATGAATTCTCTCTCACGAAATCCAAGCACAGCCAAAAAGTCGGCCCGATCCAGCTTACCCTCACGAAGACCGACCAGAAGAGATCAAAATACACCTTGATGGTCCTGGTGGATGACCGCAGCATCGAAAAGAAAGACAAGACAGCCGGCGAGCCCGTCCAGTTCTATGTTAAGGGCGCCTCGCGCATGTCTCCCTACGAAATCGTAGTTTTCGACGTCACCAAGAACCAGGCAACCGGCTATCTTTCGACTCCAAAGGAAGCGGCCCCGAGCGCGCCTCCCGCCGCTGCCCCGGCAGCAGCTCCGACCAAGCCGTAGTCCAGACTCTGCCGATTTCCGTTAGCAGTCGCAGGCCCTGTTCCGCATTCTGGAAACTTCGTGCGGGACGGGGCTTCTGTCTTTTCCAGCCGCGTTCTACCATGCGAATTTCCATCGTGTTGCCTCGCCTTCAAATTCGCGCCCTCCTTTTTGGTTCGTGCGCGCTATTGCTGGTGCCGACCGCTTTTCCCCAGCAGCCTGTCCAGCCCGATCCTGACATTCGCGTCACCGTCGACCGCGTCGATGTCGGTGTTTTGGTCACTGATTCCAGCGGAGAGTTCGTCGGCGGCATGCGCCGAGAAAACTTTCGTGTGTTCGATGATGGCGTCGAACAGCCCATCACGGATTTCCTAAACGTCGACGAACCTGCTCAAGTCCTCTTCCTCATCGAAGCCGGGCCAGCCGTCTATCTGCTTCGGGGCGGCCATCTTCAAGCCGTCCACGCGCTCCTCGACGGCCTTTCCCCCAACGACCAGGTCGCCATTGCACGTTACAATGTAGCCCCTGAACCCATCCTTAATTTCACTCCCGACAAATCCCTAGCTGCCGGCGCTATCGATCAGTTGCGCTTCAATCTCGGCTTTAGCCAACTCAATCTCGCTTCCAGCATGGCCACCGCGCTCGATTGGCTCGCTCGCATCCCCGGCAAGAAGACTCTTGTTCTGCTCTCCACGGGTGTCGATACTTCCCCAGCCGCCGCCATCCAGAACCTCCTGGTCCGATTGAAATCCACCGACGTGCGCGTTTTGTCCGTCTCTCTCGGCGCCGAACTCCGCGTTCCCCAGCCCGCGGAAAAGAAACGCTCGAAAAAACCCCAAACTGTTCCTGAGAAAACGCAAGCCGTCAACGAAGCCCTCGCCAAGGCTGATGAGGAGTTAAAGTCTATCGCGCAGGCTAATGGAGGCCGCGCCTATTTCCCCATCACCGGCAAGGACTATGCCGCAGTCTTTGCACAGATCGCTCAACTCGTTCGCCATGAATACAATCTTGGTTTCGTGCCACCCGTGCACGACGGCAAGTTACACTCGATCGATGTCCGAATCGTGTATTCTGCCGGCGCGAGCTCTTCAATCTCTGTTACGCCTGCGCCGGACTATCGCGTTGACCATCGGCAGGCGTATATAGCACCTCCACCACGGCACAAGTAGCACGCCGAAGTTGGATGGTTTTTTTCGGTTGGATATCTCTGTTGCTGGGCAATCCTGAGGACTTGCTATTCGAACTCTTTTAATGTCTTCGCCATCTCCGTCAATTTCTCATTCATCAAACCAAATACTGTCCCTGCCTCAAACGTTCCGTCGCCGTTCCGCCGCCCGGCCGTGCCCTTCGTCAAAATCTCAATTCCCTGCTCGATTCTGCCCACTGGCCAGATATGAAACTTTCCCGCCGCCACTGCATCCATCACGTCTTCCCGCAGCATCAAATCTTCAACGTTTGATTCGGGCATGAGCACGCCCTGCGTCCCCGTCAATCCCTTGATCCGGCACACGTCAAAGAATCCCTCGATCTTCTCGTTGATGCCGCCAATCGCCTGAATGTCTCCTTGCTGATTCATCGATCCGGTTACGGCAATATCCTGCCGCAATGGAATTCCGGAAAGCGCCGAAGCCAGCGCATAGATTTCCGTCGAACTCGCGCTGTCTCCATCCACACCGGAATACGACTGCTCAAAACAAATGCTCGCCGCCAGCGACAACGGTTTGTCCTGCGCAAACAGGCTCCGCAAATATCCCGAAATGATGTGCACGCCCTTGTCGTGAAACCGTCCGCTCAAATTTGATTCGCGCTCGATGTTGATGATCCCGGCTTTGCCGAGCGCCGCCGAAGCCGTTATTCGCACCGGCTTACCAAACGAATACCCGCCAATCTCCAGCACGCTTAGTCCATTCACCTGCCCAACGCGCTCTCCAGTCACGTCCACCAGCAGCGTCCCTTCTTCAATCATTTCGCGGATCCGCGTTTCGATCAGGTTGTGCCGCTCCATCTTCGATGCCAGCGCGTCCCTCACATGCGCCGCTCGCACGACTCTTTCTCCCGCAGCGGCCGCCGCGTAGTGCGCTTCCCGTGCCAGGTCGGCGATATCCACAAACCGCGCCGTCACCTTGTTCCGCCGCCCCGCTTTGCGAACGCCATATTCCAGCATCGCCGCAAACGCGCCGCGATCGAACGGGTAAAGCCCCTCTTTCTCGGAAAGCGTCCGCAATCGCCCCGCATACTCGGCGATCACGCCGTCGCTCATGGGCATCTCTTCGTCGAACTCCACACGCACCTTGAATATCTTCTGAAAATCCTCTTCGTACTCGTACAGCATTTCGTAGAGCTGCCGGTCGCCAATCAAAATCACTTTGACGTTGATCTCCACTGCTTCCGGCTTCAGCGCACTTCCCCCGAACGGATAAAACATCTCCAGTGGCTGTATTTCGAGCCGGTTGTGATTCAGCGTTCGCTTCAGCGCCCTCCACACCCCCACTTCGGAGATTGCCTCCATCGAGTACATAATCAAGAATCCGCCGTCTGCGCGCAGCAGGGACCCGCCGCGCAGATCCATGAAGTCGCTCGTCCAACCGCCCCTTGTGTCGTACGCCCTCTGGATCGTTCCGAACAGATTGGCATACGTCGGAGTGGTCTCGAAGATCACCGGCGAACCTTCGTCATCCCCATGAGCCAGAATCACGTTCACGCCATACAAGCGGAAGGGATCGCGCTCCGGGCCTCCTGGCCCAGGCATTTTCGGCAAACCATCGGGCGCCTCGCCCTCCTGCTCTCCCTCGCCTTCGCGTTCCTTGAAAGGATCCAGGTTATCGAGCAGATGATGCCGCACCTCTTCGAGATACTCGGCGACATTCGTTCCCGGATATTTCTCTTTCAACTCTTCAATTACTCCATCCACAAGCACCGACGCCGCTTCCTGCTCCAGATAGCTCAGCTCGCTCGCCAACTCGCGCGATAGCGTCAGAGTTTTCCGGTAGACTACTGTAAATTCCTGCCGGAACTGTTCGTACTTCCTCTCGATATCCTCGGCCACTGACGATTCGAGCTTTCCTTCATGCACCATCTTCGATATATCTTCGATCGGCACCATCTGCCCTTCGAGCACCGGGAAAATCTCTGGCAGCGCAACGGCTCCCACCTGCATGTGCCCGAGCGCAAACTGTTCCCGTGCGATTCGCCGCGTAAAATCGTCCATCAACTCTTTTTCGCGGACCGTGAATCGCTCTACAATCCGACCTTTTTGTCTTTGGAACGGCTCACCTTCAAACACTTGCGGTATCCGCCGCCGCAGAAAATCGATTCCCGCCTGGATATCTTTCTTAAAGGCGTTCGCCTGTCCTCGCGGCAGAGATAGCAACCTCGGCCGGTCGGCGATCTTGAAATTGTTGACGTAACAGCGGTCCAGCGAGGGCTTTGTAGTTGGGTGCAAGTCTTCGATCATGTGCGCAATCGTTCCGCCGCGGCTTGTACCTGCCAACCCGCATACAAATACGTTGTATCCCGGCGCGGATAGCTCCACGCCCATCTTCAGCGCACGCAGTGCACGCTCTTGCCCGATGAACCCTTCGCGCAGCTCCGCCTGTGCCGTTGTTTCAAAGGGTATGCGCGCCAGCTCGCACCGCCAACGCAGCTTCGTGGGCGGCAGTTCCGTATGCGCCGCAGCGGGTTTAAGGTTATTGGAACTCATCCGAGCCGGGTACTCTAGCACACCCACGTCGCGCCCAACCGAGTTTCCCCTTCCGCGTTTCCCAGCCTGAAAGTCTGCCCCCGCTCGCTCGCGGGGAAGCTACGCCTGACGCGCCGCCAACTCATCCCGCCTCTCCATGTACACTCGAAACACACCCATTGCCGCTGCTACGATGGTTGGCCCTATCACCAGTCCGAGCAGACCGAACGCTTCCAATCCTCCGAGCACGGCTATGAACAGCAACAATTCGTTCAATCGCGTTCGATTACGCAATAACAGCGGCCGCACGATGTTGTCCGCCACCGTCGATACTCCTCCGCAAATCGCCACAACCAGCAGGGCCTGCCCCCAGTGGCCGCTTAGCAAAAGCCAGATCGACGCCGGGCCCCAGATCAGTGCCGAACCTACCACCGGCACAAGTGAGAAAAATGCGATGAAAACTCCCCAAAAAATTGGTGCCGAAATTCCCACCACCGCAAACGACAGCCCTCCAAGCACTCCCTGAATCGCGGCCACGAGTAAACCCACGGCAACGCTCGCAAAAATCAGGTCTCTCGATTCCTCTACCATATCTGTCTGAATATCCTCATCAAAGGGCAGAAGGTGCCTGACGCCATGCACCACCGTCTCTCCATCTCGAAACATGAAAAACAGGGCAAAAATCAAGATGAATAGGTCCACAAAAAAACTGACTAGATTCTTCACTAGCCCCGCGAACCTTGCTCCCAGAAAAGCGGCTATCTTTTCTCCCGCTTGCTTCAATGGATCGGATAAATCCCACCCGCTCCAGGATCGCGGAACCTTCAGTCGAATCCAATCCTCTACCCTCATTAGCAGGCCTTCGTTTGGCCCCTGCCCATGAACCGCCAGCGCGCTCTGAACCCGTGCCGTCGCGTCGAGAGCTTCCTTCGCCGTGAACACCAGAATCACCAGCGCCGGTACGATCAGCAGCACTGTGACTCCCAGCGTGCTCGTCAACGCTGCCCCCGTAGGCTTCATCTTCTTCAAGATCTTTTCATGCAATGGGTAGAAAAAAATCGCCAGCACGGCCGACCACGCCAGCGGCACCAGGAACGGCTCCGCGATCAGGTACACCAGGTATCCCAGAAGCAATATCGCACCGTAGGAAAGTACAGTTGTTAGACGGCTACTCGTTGTAATGTTCGGGGGAGTGGCGGCTTTCATCGGCGGTATATAATCTCTCAGACCCTTGCGATCCAGGTTTCGCTCGAACTCTCGGGCAATTTAACTATGGCGTCGAATCCATCTCCGCTGTCTGCCTATCAGCTTCGACTCCTTGCTGTACTTGCTTTGATCAATTTTGTCAACTTTTCCGATCGGCAGGTCGTCGTGCCACTCCTGCCCCTTCTTCGCCGGCAAATGAGTCTGTCCGACATGCACCTCGGCTCACTGCAGACCTGGCTCCTTGTTGTCCTCGCGGTTGCCAGCATTCCCTGTGGTTTTTTCGCCGACCGTTGGGGGCGCACCCAGATCATTGCCGCGGGCGTCGCTTTCTGGAGCCTCGCGACTATCGCTTGCGGTTTCGCCTCGTCCTTCCTGATGTTACTCGTTTTCCGCGCCCTCATCGGCGTCGGTGAGGCTGCTTACGCTCCTGCCGCTCAGTCCATGATCACGGACTCTTTTCCCTATCAGCGCCGCGCCATGGCTCAATCCATTTTTGCTTCCGGCATGCTCCTCGGCGGCGCCGCCGGCCAGGCCTTCGGTGGAATTATGGGCGAAGCCCACGGCTGGAAATACACTTTCATCGTCGTCGGTCTGGTTTGCATGCTTCCGGGCCTCTTTGTCATCAAGCTGCCCGAGCCTCCTCGCAGGCCTCGCTCCGAAGTCGTTCCGATCCTCAGTCTGCTCTCCGTCCCCGCCTATCTCGCCATGATTGTCGCCGGAACTTGCATCACTTTCGCCAGCGTCTCGCTCCTCACTTGGGGCACCGATTTTGCAGTCAACTATAAGGAGTTCAGCCTCAGGGAGGCTTCCGTCTCCATCGCCGTCATCGCGCTGCTCTCTCTCTTGTTGGGGGTGCTCGCCGGCGGTTATCTCGCTGACCGCCTCCAACGAAAATTTCCCTACGGACGCATCATGGTCATAGCCGCTGCCTTCTTGTTCGCCGCTCCCTGTGTCCTCCTCGCCATTCAATCCGACGAAAAATCGATTTTTCTCGCCGCTCTCTTCATCGGCGGCTTCTTTATGTCCTGGTATCACGGCCCCGTCACCGCCGTCTTGCATGACCTCACGCCACAACGCGCCCACGCCACCGCCATCGGCGTCTACATGTTCGTCACTCAGCTTTTGGGTGCTTTGGGTCCGCAACTCGTGGGGAAAATCTCCGACGCCAGCGACCTTCAGCTCGGTCTACAGGTTGCCGTCGGCGTGATGGTTGCCGGCTCTCTGTTGATGCTTCTGGTCATCTACTTCGTTCGCCGCGATGGCTTGCACCATCCTCGTCTCGCCGCTTTCCGTGCCGAACCTTGCGATTGACTCGCTTCCGGCCTCCCTCGTTCCTCGACTCACAACTCACCGCTACTTGATTCCGACTTCCTCGATCAGTCTCACCACATCCGCTTCCGTTACATCGTATAGCGGCCGCTCATCATCTTCTTCTAGCCTCTCGCGTAAATACTCCGCCGAAACGAAGCTCGCTTCCCGGTCGGTCAGGTCCCGCCCTCGCTTTTCCCGGAACTTCACGAACGCAGTGTGCGCCAATCCCACCACCCGCGCCTCTCCGTCCACATAAAACTTCGTGTCAATCGTGTCGCTATGCCTCGTCGCTACTCCATTCCACATGTGCGAAAACCTGCACTGATACACCTGCCCGCTCAGCTTCGAGGTCACTTCAAACGCTCCCACAAACTGGCTCATCGCCCCAGCATTCGCTAGTACCGGCCGTGTCGTCACGAGTTTCCTCTTCCTATCGACTTCTTCCGATCTCTAATCTCCGACCACTAACCTCTGCTCCTATCGGCTCACCGCTGCCGCTGTCTCCGCGTGCGAATAACTCTCGATCGCCGCCGCCACCCCGGCTCCCGCCGGCGCGCGGAATCCTTGTTCCCCGAGCACCTTCTCCAGCGCCGAAAGGAACAGCAGAACATTCGGCTTCTGGCTGCAATGCCCCATCAATCCCACTCGCCAGATTTTCCCTTTCACTGGCCCAAACCCGCCAGCAATCTCGATATTGAATTCATCCAGCAACTGATTCCTCACCTTCGCATCCTCGATCCCGCTCGGGATCATCACCGCTGTCACAGTCGGCAGCCGATCCGCCGGGTTCTTCACCAGCAACCCCATCCCCATCGCCTCTACTCCCGCGATCAGCGCCTGTTGGTTCACCCGGTGCCGCTCCCAGCGTGCTTCCAGCCCTTCCTCCACCACAATCCTCATCGCCTCCCGCAGTGCATATATTAAAGATATCGGCGGCGTGTGGTGATACAGCCGTTCCTTCCCCCAGTAATTCATTGCCGTCGTCAAATCAAAGTACCAGCTCTGAACCTTAGTCTTCCGTTTGCGAAAAACTTCCTCAGCCGCCACGCTCACCGTAATCGGCGACATCCCCGGCGGCGCGCTGATTGCCTTCTGCGATCCGCTGAAGCAAATATCCACTCTTTCGCGATCCACGTGCAGTGGCACCGCCGCCAGCGACGCTACAGTGTCCACTACCAGCAGCGCGCCCAACTCGTCCGCCACCTTTCGGTACGCATCCAGCTTCGTCACCACTCCCGACGAAGTCTCCCCATGCGCCAATCCGATCATCTTGATTTTTTTGCCCTTGCCCGCTCGCCGCACGTCTTCCGCGTCCACCGGCAGCCCGTACGGCGCCTCAACCTTAGTCACTTTCGTCGTCGCCCTCGACGCAATCTCGAACATCCTGTCCGAAAACACTCCATTCACCGCAACAATCGCTTCATCACCCTCTTCCAGCGTGTTCAGTACCGATGCTTCGATCCCGCCCGATCCCGACGCCGACAGCGGCATCGTCAACCGGTTCTCCGTCTGAAAAATCTGCCGCAGTAACGCCTGCGTGTCGTCCATGCACCCCTTGAACCACGGATCGAGGTGACCCACCAGCGGCGCCGCCAGCGCCCGGTACACTCTCGAGTCTATCGACGACGGTCCCGGCGTCAGCATCAATCGGCTTGGTGGATTCAGCTCTCCAATGTGTTGCGTCATTTTCTTTTACCTTCTTTTTCTCGTGCTGCTCCGTGGGCCCGACCCGCCAACGCTCTCACTCTCAGGGGAACTTCTCAGCCTCGGCGGGAGCGCTAATTTTCGCGCATCGCCCCTCGTGACCGCAACCGTCAATTTGGCCGCTAATCGTCCTCGCGCAGCCTTCTCAATCCGCCTGTTTTCTCTGCAAAAAGCCTCCCGCAAGATACAGCACCGCCACCACCGCCGAAACGTACACGCCCACGAATGGCCCCAAAAAATGCAGCAGCAGCCCTGCATCCAGAACCATCGTCAATCCGCAAATCACCACGATCCGCCATCCGCCCGCCATCATGCTCGCCACCGTCGCGATCACCGCCAGCCCCACCATCTCACCGGAAAAGACCAGCCAGCATGCCCTCGCAATTCCGTCCAGTGGCGCCTTCATAACGCTCGCCGCAATCATCCCCTGCAATTCCCCGAACTTCGCTCCATGTCCAATCCCCGTCAGAAATAAAATCACGCTCCCAATTCCAGTCACCCATCGCCCAGTTTTCATCCGTCACCCTTCCGCCTCGACGCTTCCTTCAACGCCCGCGCCGGATTGTACTATGCCCCTTCCCACTTTGGTATTTCCCCCGCCTCTCCCCGCTTTCAACCAATGTTTCACGTTGGCACAGTTACTCTCTTGGTTCTTCCTCTTGCCTCGATCCTCTATCTCTCTGGTAATATCCCCCACACAATCGCATACTCAATTGGAAAGCCCAGATTCTCCGCTGCCATGCCGGAATTGGGATTGCTCAAGAGGGTAGAGGCTACGCGTTGCAATGTCCGGAAAGAAAATTCTAATTGTCGAGGATGAAAATCTCCAGCTTACCCTTCTCGCTCGCCGCCTCAAATCCGCTGGATTCGATATCGCCGCCGCGCGCGACGGCATGACCGCCATCAGCACCGCTCGCAAAGAGCAGCCCGACCTCATCCTCCTCGACCTCGGCCTTCCCGCCGGGGACGGCTTCGTCGTCCTCCAACGTCTTCAAATGCTCATCAACACCAACACCATTCCCATCATCGTGGTCAGCTCGCGCGATCCAAAAGCCAATCGCGATGCCGCTCTCAAAGCCGGCGCCATCGCCTATTTCCAAAAACCCGTCGACCTCGACACCCTCCTCAAGTCCATCAACGAAGCCCTCGGCCTCCCGGCTTCCACTCCTTCTCCAACCTCTCCGCCTCCCGCAGCTTGATCGCGCCCCAACAGAGGCATCACGCCCTTCGCCGGTGGCTCCTACTCCTCCTCTACAAGGAACGCCTCGACTCCTACCCTCCTCGCGCTTCCTCCTGGGCTCAAGCAAGCTTTCGTTTGCCTTCGTCCTCGCTTTGATCTACAGCGGCCTTCACATCGTCAGTACGACGCGAAATTCCGCCTTCCCGCTCATCATCCGCGCGTAAGCTTCCGCCGCTTTTTCCAGCGGATATGTTTCAATCATCGGGCGCACACCGCTCAACTCGGCGAATCGCAGCGTGTCTTCGGAATCCGCCGCTGTCCCTGCCGCCCAGCCTTGAATCGTTTTGCTCCCAGTAATCAGCTGTACTGGCGATACCTCGATCGGATCGAATGTCGCGCCTACCACCATCAGCTTTCCGTTCGGTCCCAGCCCGTTGATCAGCTCGGACATCGCCTTCGAGTTTGGCGCCGTCGCCAGAATCACCTTTGCCCCGCCCAGTTTCTGCAACTCCTCGGCGGCGTTCGTCGCCGCGCTATCGATGTACACTTTCGCTCCGAGCTTCTTCGCCAGCGCACCCGTTTCCGCTCCCCGCCCCACCGCCGCCACGTTATAGCCAAACTTATTCGCGAATTGAACTCCAAGATGCCCCAGCCCGCCGATTCCCTGCACCGCAACCAGGTCGCCCGGCATCGCCCCACTGTGCCGCAGCGCGTTGTAAGTCGTGATCCCCGCGCATAGCAACGGCGCCGCTTCCACGTCGCTCAAGCTTTCCGGTATCGCCGCCAGCGCTTCCACAGGAGCCACCATGTATTGTTGATATCCCCCGTCATAACTAATTCCCGATATCTTCTGATTCCGGCAATTTCGAAAATCTCCGCGCCGGCATTCCGGACACGTATTGTCCTGCCCGCCGTGCCAACCGACCCCCACGCGCTGCCCCTGCTTCCATGCGGTCACTCCCGCGCCCACTTCATCAATAATCCCCGCCACTTCATGCCCCGGCACTCGCGGATACTGAATCCCCGGCCACGCCCCTTCTTTCGTCAAAACGTCGCTATGGCAAACTCCGCAAGCCTGCACCTTGATCCGCACCTGCCCCGCCCCCGGCTTTGGTATCTCCCGCTCCACAATCTCGAAATCGCCTCCCGCCTTCGAAATCTGCGCCGCCATCATCGGTTTTGCTCCCACTCTCGTCGTTGCCATAGCTCCTCCTTGGATTTTTCAACTCGCGCTCAATCCGCCTCGCCATTCACAGTGGAAACAGATGCTCCGGCCACCGATTTCGATGCAGTCTGATTTGTACCAAATCCGCTTTTCCCGCAGCCACAACTTCAGCGCCCGCGCCCCGGTGCACCGTCACCGAATCTGTGACCCTCTCGTTGATTAGACAAAGGAACAGTCCTTCTTGAGTTTGCGAATCAGACTAACGCGGAGAATGCCCCAGGTTCGTCGTTTGAACCTGGGTCTTGGCCTCGATTCTCCTCCCATTCCCCTGCGCGCCTCGCGCGGAAATTGCCGATGCGGTGCCATTCCCTCAGTCACCTTTGACCTTGGAATCCCATCCCCGACTATTTGGAAGCACGCGTGCGGGGTGCGACACCCTAAACTCGACGAAACGATTTTGATTTTGCTTGTGGGGGTGCCCCTCGTCTTATCACCCCACGGTGAATTACGAAAGTGGTATGCTCTCCTCGTGCCTCTTCTTCAAGCAGAAAGATCAGGAGAATCGAAGGCGCCA
>DATJXZ010000097.1:0-93819 GCA_035499815.1 Candidatus Solibacter sp.
CAATCGATGCAGCATGTGGTCAACCACGGAACCTATCATCGCGGGCAGGTAACGACGCTGCTGCGGCAGCTTGGAGCGCAGCCGATTTTGACTGACCTGATGCACTATTATCGTGAGCGCGCGACGGCGGCGAGCGCGTAACGAGTGATTCGCACACTTTCTTTGTGGAAATAATCCGAACAATTGCGTGGATGAAAGAGTACGCGAGAGCGGCGCGCGCCGAGGGCCGCGTCATTGGACTCGTGCCGACGATGGGGGCACTGCACGAAGGGCATACGGCACTGGTTGCGCGAGCGCGAAAGGAATGCTCGCGCGTGATTGCGTCGGTATTCGTGAACCCGAAACAGTTTGGGCCGAGCGAAGACTACAAAAAATATCCACGAACGCTTGAGAAGGATGCGGAAAAACTGGACGCGATCGGTGTGGACGTGCTTTTTGCACCCGAGGCGGCCGATGTTTATCCGGATGGATTCCGGACGTATGTGAGCGTCGAGGGGATTAGCGAGCGGCTGGAGGGACGGTCGCGTCCGGGACATTTTCGCGGCGTGGCTACCGTGGTGCTGAAATTGTTTGAAATTGTGCAGCCGAACTTTGCCTATTTCGGCCGGAAGGATGCGCAGCAGGTGCGGATTATCAGCGAAATGGCCCGCGACTTGAACCTGGATGCAGAGATCGTGGTTTGCCCGATTGTGCGGGAAGCGGATGGACTTGCTCTTTCTTCACGGAATGCGTATCTGAGCGTGGAAGAGCGCCGGGCCGCGACAGTATTGCATCGAGCGCTGATTGCAGCACGGGACGAACTGGCGTCTGGAATTCGCGACGCATTACAACTGCAAACCGCCATGCGAAAAATTGTCGAGGCCGAGCCGCTGGCGACTGCGGATTACGCGGAGATCGTGAACGCGGAAACATTCGAGTCGGTGGTGCGCGTCTCACGGGCCTGTTATGCGGTTTTGGCGGTGTTCATCGGCAAAACGCGGCTCATCGACAATTTATTGATCGTGCCCACGGCAGACGACTCCGAAGAGTTTGTTTTTCACCTCTAGAGCGCAAACTGCTGTTTATTTCTTAGAGGCTTCCGCGAGAACCTCGGCGGCGTGGCCTTTGGCGCTGACCTTGTCCCAGTATTTCTCAATTTTGCCGTCCGGGCCGATCAAAAACGTGCTGCGAACAATGCCGAGAAAGGATCTGCCGAGGAATTTTTTCATGCGGCGGACGCCATAGGCTTCGATGGCCTCGAAGCCGGGATCGCTGAGGAGATCGAAGTTCAGTTTGTACTTGGCTTTGAAAGACGCCTGGGCTTTCACGGAATCGCCGCTCGCGCCGAGGATTACCACGCCAAGTTTGTCGAATTGCTTCTTTGCGTCACGAAACTCGGACGCTTCGATCGTTCAGCCGGAGGTATTGGCCTTCGGATAGAAAAACAGGACGACCTGCTTGCCGCGAAAATCGGAGAGAGACACATCGGCGCCGGCGTCGTTTTTCAAATGGAATGTGGGGGCTTTGTCGCCTTCTTTAAGCATGTCGTGTCCTCGGACTCATTTCCAGGAAAGTAGCTTCCGCAAGATATCGTTGACGGATTGGGGATTGGCCTGGCCGCGCGTGGCGCGCATGACCTGGCCGACAAAAAATTTGAAGACGCCTTCGTTACCGGATTTGAATTTGGCGACGTTGTCGGAATTTTTCTCGATGATTTCGCGCGCAGCTTGCTCGAGGGCGCTTGTATCGTTGATTTGCGCGAGGCCTTCGGCTGCGACGATTTCGGCGGCGCTCCGGCCCGTCTCGAACATGGCGGCGAATACTTTCTTTCCGATGGAGCCTGTGATTTGGCCAGATTCTACGAGCTTAAGAAGTTCGGCGAGCGAGGCAGGAGAAACGGGACTTGCCTCGATTTCTCTCCCGGAATCGTTAAGGCGGCGAAGGAGCTCCGTTTGAATCCAGTTGGCGGCAGTTTTTGGCGGCGCGCCGGATTTTGCTACCGCCTCGAAATAATTGGCAAGTGACTGTGTGCCCGTCAGAATGTCCGCATCGTAGGACGTCAGAGAATAAGCGCCGATAAAACGGGCGCGCTTGTCTTCAGGGAGTTCGGGGAGCGAGCCGCGGACTTCTTCGCGCCAGGCTGGGCTGACGTGAACGGGGAGCAAGTCCGGCTCGGGGAAATAGCGGTAGTCGTGGGCTTTTTCTTTCGAGCGCATGGAGACGGTGCAAGATTCGATCTGGTTCCACAGGCGTGTTTCCTGCGAGACACGGCCGCCGGATTCGAGGACGCCGATGTGGCGCTCGATTTCATATTCGAGAGCTTTTTGGAGGAACCGGAAGGAATTCAGATTTTTTACTTCGACTTTGGTACCGAATTCTTTCGAGCCGCGCAGGCGGACGCTGACATTTGCGTCGCAGCGGAGCGAACCCTCTTCCATGTTGCAGTCGCTGACGCCGGTGTAGAGCATGATTTGGCGGAGTGTGGTGAGATAGGCGTAAGCCTCTTCGGGAGCGCGCATGTCCGGCTCGGAGACAATTTCGCTGAGGGGCGTGCCGCAACGATTGTAGTCGATGTAAGCTTTGGTGGCCGATTCGGCGAAACCTTCATGGAGATTTTTGGCGGCGTCCTCTTCGAGATGGAGGCGCGTGATGCCGACGCGCTTTTTCGCGCCGTCGTGGTCGATTTCGAGCCAACCGCCGGTGGCGAGCGGAAGCTCGTATTGCGAGATTTGGTAGCCCTTCGGCAGATCGGGATAGAAATAATTCTTGCGCGCGAAACGCGAATGTTCGTGAACGGTGCAGTTCAACGCGAGCGATGCACGCATGGCGAGCTCGATGACGCGCTTGTTTAGAACGGGAAGTGTGCCGGGCAGCCCGAGGCAGACCGGGCAGACATTGGTGTTCGGCGGATCGCCGAAATGGGTCGAGCAGCCACAGAAGATTTTGGATTTCGTCAGGAGCTGGACATGGACTTCCAGGCCGATGACGGTCTCGTATTTCGCGAGAACTTCGGGGGCGATAGCCGCCGTCTCTGGAGCTGATTTCGCCATAGTGGAGCAAGAATTATAACATCACGCCGGGACAGGGCGAGACGACGGCGATCCCCGGCGCGAGTGTTCAAGCCCTTTTGAAGGAGGGCTCGCGGAAAGCTGGAAACAGGCGCTCCGCAAGTGCGAACCCGCCGAACAGCAGTGTCGCGTAAATGGCATCGCCGGCGAGGGTGTTCCAGAAGAAGGGGATTCCCGCGGCGTAGCAGGCGAGCAAGCCGGTACCCGTGCGCGGGTAGTTTAGGCCGGCGGCCCAAACTGCGAAATTGGTGACGAGGAAAAACTGGAGAGTGCCGGCGAGGGTCGCAGCGCCGATGCGCGTTACGGTGCGGCGATTGCGAAGCCAGAGGCCGATGGCGACGCTAACCAGGAAGCTGGCGTAGACGACGGGCATGAGTCTGTGGAAGCCGATGAAAATGTCTCCGGCAAAGAGAGCGAGGAGCGGTGTGACGAAGGCGAGCCGACGATTGCGGATAGTCGCGCCGGCAAAAATAGCCAGGGCGCCGATGGGCGTGAAGTTCCAGGGATGAGGAGCGATGCGCAGGGCAGCCACGAGGGCAATCATCGTGAGCGCGAGCAGGGTACGATAGAGCGTAGTTTCTTTCAGAGAGAGTTGCGTATTCATTTTGTTTCCATCTCCATTTTAGGAAGTAAATCGCAAAAAACAAAGCCGTCGCGGTGGACGACCTCTCCCGTACAAACGGGAATAGGAGAGCGAAAAACGGGGCCATCGAAAACGAAGGTATGGAACTCGCCGTTTTCGCCGCAAGGATCGGCGTGTGGCGGAAGATCGCGCAAAAAAGATTCGTCCAGTTCGCGGCCGGCGAAACTGGGATCGAGGGTTTTGGGGTCGATGCAGACGGTGATGGCGCGAAAGCGGTTGGCATGGAATGAACGGATTAGCTCGCGCGTGCCTCTTTTCCAGATTGGAAAGAGAGCGGACATGCCGATGCGGGCGAGATTTTTCTCGCGATAGGCGCGGAGATCTTCGAGGAAAATGTCGCCAAAGGCGACATTGCGAACTCCTTTTTCATGGTGGACACGAAGAGCTTCTTCCATACGCGCTTCGTAAACTGGATTGACACATTGCGGCGGGATGCGGACTTCGTGGAGCGGCAATCCGATGGATTGGGCCTGCCGTCTGAGAAGTTCGCAGCGAACGCCGTGCATGCTGATGCGTTCATAACCTTCGGTCACGGTGGTTAGGAGCGCGGCGATGCGAACGTCGGTCTGCTGGAGCAGCGCGCACAGCGCCATGGCGCTGTCTTTGCCACCGCTCCAGCAGACTAGAATGGGTTCAGGCCTGCTCATCGCGTGCTAATTCTCCGAGTCAATCTCTGCCGCCGAATCGGTAGTTCACGCCCAGACGAAAGTCGCGGCCTAGAGCAGGGAAGCCGATTGCATCCTGATAGTGCTTATTGAGGAGATTGGTGACGCGGCCGTAGAAAGAAAAACCGCGGGTGAAATTATAGCTGGTAGCCACGTCGAAGCGGACGTAGCCTGGATTGTGGGTCAGGCCGAGGCCGTCGAAGTCGCTGTCGGTGCGCACGCCAGTGAAATATCCGGCAAGGTTGAAATTGATGCGGCGATAGCTGGCGTTTAGCCACAGGTTGCCGGAATTCACTGGGCGACGAAGAAGATGATTACCAGGTTGCTCGACGCTCGGAACGGAAGCAACGGTTTGTAGCACGCGGGAATCATCGTAAGAATAATTGCCCTTCATTGAGAGCCAACGGTTGAAGCGGGCTTCGCCCGACCAGTTCAAGCCGCGAGCACGCGCCCGGTCGGTATTGAAATACAACATCTCATTGCCGCTGAAACAGATGGGGTTTGCCGGGCCGACCTGCTGATTGATCAGGTCGCGAAACTGGCTGTTGAAATAGCTTGCGGAAACGCGAAAACGATCGTTGCTGAAGAATTGATCGATGCCGACGTTGAGCGTGTGGCTTTGCCCCGGGCGCAGCGAAGGGTCACCGGGATTGCACGGATCGGTGCTGAAAGATTCGAACATAGTGGGCTCCTCGATGCCCTGGCCGTAGGAAATTCTGGCGCGCGTGTCTCCCAAAGCGCCCCTGGAATAACGGAGCGCATAGACAGCGCCCGCGCGCGGAACGACGCGCGTGCCGAAATTCGTGTTGTCCTCGGCGCGGACTCCCGCGCTGAGCGTGAGCCGAGAAATCGGCGCCCAGCGAGCGTCGATGAAGCCCGCTTGATTGTTTCGGCGGGCGTGAACGCCGCCGAGGTTACTCGGATATCCGTTCTCCACTTCGTATTGATAGCCGGCCGTCGCGGCTCCTCCATGGAACGAGTAGGTGGATTGTTCGAGGAAGCCTGCGCGATTGAACTGGTCAGTAGCGAAGAAATCAAAATCCGGAAAGCCGACGGTATCGAGAACGCGCGACTCCAAGCCCGTGATGCGGTGAACCCAGTGCGGGCCCGTGGCGAAGGTCCAGCTGAGACTTGCGGAGAGCTGGCGCAAGTCGTCGTAGGCAGTAGGATCAGTGAAAGCGGGGCCAAAGAGAGTCTGGCCCGGCGTACCGGCCAAACTGGAATTGCTGCGGACGGTGAGGCGAAGCTGGTTCGAGGCAGAGAAGCGGTAACCGATGTTGCCGGCGAGGCCGCGGTTGAGAAACGCGTCGTTTACGCCCTGGCCGTTTGTCTCGAAATACGAGCCGGCTGCCGAGTAATCGAATTTATCCAGGAGGCCACTGAGTTGGGCGCTGCCGCGAGCGGAAGAGAAACTGCCACCTTCCGTGAAAAGGTTGATTTCGGGAATACGCGTGGAACCTGTATGACTGAAGAGTTGAATGACCCCAGACATGGCGTCGGTACCGTAAAGAGCGCTTTCAGCGCCATGAACGATTTCGATCTTGTCGACGTTGTCGAGAGTGAGGTTCGAGAAATTCAGATCCCCTCCGGGCTCATTGATGGGAACACCATCGATGAGGACTTTCGTAAAGGCGGAGTCGCCACCATCGAGAAAAACGGTGGCCAAGCCGCCTGCGGGCCCCGTTCGGGCAATGGCAATGCCGGTTTGGGTGGAGAGCAGATCCGGCAGAGAAACGGCCTGACGCTCCTGGATTTCCTGGGCGCCGATGATGTCCACGGGCGCGGGAGTGCGATCAAGCTCAACAGGCTGAGAGTTCGCGGTGACAACCACTTTTTCGGAGACGAGCTCGATCGAGAGGCGTACATCGAGCGAGCGATTTTCCCCGGCTGCGAGTTCCAGAACAAAATCGCGAGTGACGAAGGCCGGGGCTTGTAAATGAATATGGTAACGTCCAGGCGGCAGAGTCAGGCGATAAGTTCCTGCTTCCCCGGAAGACGCCGAAAGTAACGGCGCGTTGGCGTTAGCTTCGAGCTGAGCCGTGATTTCTGCGTTTGAGACACCATAGCCGGATGGATCAGTGAGTTTGCCGGAAAGATGCGCATCGGAAGAATTTAGATTGGCTTGTGCGGACAAGGAAAAGCTGATCGCGAACATTTCAAGAAAAATAAAAGCAGTCCGAAGAAACGTAGTTTTCATGTTTTCCTCCGCTCCCTCTCGCGCGGGAGTTGAAGGTTGGCCTGGCGCAGGGGAAAAATCGCCGAGGCTTGCAGACTTCGCCGGTCTCCTGGCTTGGCGGCAGTTCCGTCCCCGCTTGGCGCTGTTTCTGGGGCCGGTGCCGGGCCTTCCCGTGGCGCTGCCCGTTAGTTCTGAACGCGACCCTGTGAGGAAGATCGCGGACAGTGAGCGATGCGCCGCAGTGGCCGCGGCAGTACCTTATTCCGCCTTACAGTCGCGCGGCGGCGACGGCTTCTTTCACGTTCGGCCCCAGCGTTGGCCAGGGTGAACGCACCGTCTTCCCGTGCACGAAGTCCGCGGTGTATGTGGGGGGCGCGTTGGCCCGCTGTGGATTATTCAAGTGCCGCGGACAGAATCGCGGCGTTTGGGTTAACTCAGAAACTGCCACTTATTTTGCAGACAGCACAGTCACGCGAGGCCTGCCGGAAGAGCCGAGCTCCACGGTAAGAGGCGTTTGAAAAACCTGTTCGAGCAGCTCGCGCTGAAAAACGGTAGATGGCGGACCGACGCGAAGACATTTGCCCTTTTGAAAAATTGCGACCTGGTCGGCGTATTGGCCCGCGAGATTCAAATCATGAGTTACTACGACAATGGTATAGCGATTCGCGGCTGCCAACCGGCGGAGAGTTTCGAGCAGGTCGACCTGCGCTCCGATATCGAGATGCAGCGTCGGCTCATCGAGAAGAAGAAGCAAAGGCTGCTGAGCGAGGGCACGCGCCAGAATGACGCGCTGTTTTTCACCGCCCGAAATCTGATCCATCCACCGATCGCTGAGATCTTCGGCGCCGACCTGCTGAAGCGCATTGCGGGCGATTAGGATATCGTCCGCGGTCTCAAATCGCAGCGTGCGTCCGTAGGCGTGACGTCCCTGAAGTACGAATTCCCAGGCGCGCGATGGGAAAAGCAAGGGACTTTCCTGCTGGACCATGGCGATGCGTTGGCCGCGAGTGCGGTGCGGAAGCGTGTGCGTGACGAAACCGTTGAGCAGGACGCGGCCGGAAAGAGGTTCAAGCGCGCCCGCAATCAATTTTAGTAGCGTAGACTTGCCGCTAGCGTTTGGACCGAGAATGGCAACGATTTCGCCGGGACGAACTTGAAAGCTTGTCGCCTCCAGGGTGAAGAGAGGCGCCTGCGATGGGTTCGCGGAATAAGCATAGCTGACTTGCTCGACGCTCAAACGAATGTCGGAGTTTGGATCTCCGGCGTCTGCCAACGGCCGCGCTGCGGAGGAGGTGCGGGCGTAGCTGCTCACGCCAGCCTCCTGCGCATTAGATAGAGAAATAGCGGCGCGCCAGCGATGGCGGTCATGGCGCCGACGGGAAGCTCCGATGGAGAAATGACTGTGCGAGCAAGAGTATCGGCGACGACCAGGACAATTGCGCCGCCGAAGGCAGCGGTTGGCAAGAGCACGCGATGATCAGAGCCGAAAATCAGGCGCATGACGTGGGGCACAAGAAGCCCCACATAGCCGATGGCGCCGCTGACAGAAACGGCGAGACCCGTCAGCAGAGAGGCTGCGAGGTAGACGACCAAACGAACGCGGCGGACGTCCACTCCGAGGTGCATGGCTTCTTTTTCGCCTGCGAGGAGCAGATTTAGGTCGCCCGCAGTCGTATAGATTGCTCCCGCGGCGAGGAAGAAACCGAAGCGAAGAATCAGGCTAACCACGCGCTGAGGCGGGGTTGAGAGATCGCCCATCATCCAGAAAGCCATGCCGCGATAATTGCCGCCAGTGAGCGTGGACATAAAAAACATGATGATGGCGGATAAAAAGGAAGCTGAAATGATTCCGGCGAGCAGCAGCGTGCCGCTATCGATTTGTCCCTGGCGGAGGCCGAGAAAATAGACGGCGGTGACGGTAAGCGCGGCGCCGAGAAAAGCACCGATAGGGGTCAAGAGCGCGGCAACCGCGGGCGCAAGCGCAAGATGCGGCTCGATGATTAAGGCGACGATCGCCCCGACCGCCGCGCCGCTGGAAACTCCCAAGACGTATGGATCCGCCAGGGGGTTGCGAAGCAAGGCCTGAAAACTGGCTCCCGCAACGGAGAGGGAGGCGCCCACAAAAATACCGAGCAGTATGCGAGGCAAGCGGATATCGAAAATAATGAGCTGGTACTCGCTGGAGAGTTGGCTCGTTTGGCGGAAAAGGACGCGGAGGAGGTCTCGGCCCAATCCGTAGAGCGAGACGGGGACGGCGCCCATCTTAAGCGCGATGACCACAACCACGAAAAGAATCGCGGCGAGGACCGAGCAGTATGCGAGCAAGCGGCTGAGAGTCAAAGGGCGCAAGCGCAGTCCTCCAAAACAGCGGACCAGCCACCGATCGAAGCCATGAGGCGGAACGAAAGCTGCGGCTGAGTAGTGGTTGGAATTTTTTGGTTCTTTTCGTCCTCGGGACGCGTTGAAAAAGCCTTGGGGTGCAGTTGTTTGGCGAGATCCTCGATGGCAGAAACGATCCGTGGCGCCGGCCGGTTCACGGCGTCGCTGATCACGGCATAGCGGCGGTTGCGAACGGCGTCAAGGCCGCGCCATCCAGGGCGCTCTGCGAGCACGTCGAAGTCACTTTTCGCGGTTTCGGAATGAGACTCCGCGAAAACTAGATAGTCGGGCTGAAGACGAACGACTTCTTCGAGACTGATTTGGGGCCAATCCTGCGAAGAATCGACAATGGAAGCAGCGCCTGCCAACCGCAAAGCGTCGGCGATGAAAGTGTCTTTGCCCACGGAGATAAGAGGATCCGCCCAAACGACGAAAAGGACCCGGCGGGGGATTGAGGCGCTCAAGCGTTGCCGAAGATCCGCGAGATGAAGTTCGAGGCCGGCTGCAACAGAAGCGCCGGCTTCCGGCGCCCCTAGCATATCGGCGAGGCGTTCGGTCGAAGTCACGATTTCCTGAACGGTGTGGGGATCCGTGGCGTAAGACGGAATTCCCAGATTACCGAGAGCGTGAACTGTTTCGAGCCGGTTTAATTTGGTGACGAGGACGAGATCGGGGCGGAGCGCGACGATTTGCTCGATACTCGGATTGATCGCGCCGCCCACTTTCGGTTTTTTTTGTGCAGCGGGCGGGTAATCGCAATAATCCGTGTCGCCGACGAGCCGATCCTGCAAACCGAGAGCGTAGATCGTTTCCGTGAGACTCGGCGAAAGTGAGACAATCCTTCGTACAGGCTGCGGAACATGTACCGTGCGGCCGGCTTCATCCACGAAATCTTTGAATAGTGGCGCAGTAGCCGAGTTAGCATTTGGCGTTTGTGCGCGAACTGATGGAGAGCAAGACGCGGCATAGAGCAGCGCGGCGGCGAGAGCGCCCGCAGCCAGGTTCGTTCTTCGTGTGTTCATTCGCGTCTGCACAAATTTCCAGTAACAACCTTCTGTCACTTACAAAATAAAAAAGCCCCGCGAGACGCCGTAGGGCTTGATGGCCTCGCTTTTTCTCGCGAAAAGCGGTTGCCTCTGCGGCAAAGGAGGGTAGTCTGGCTTGCGGCAAATTCAGCCGCTAACAGTGGCGGGACCGCGGCCGATTCTCACGGCCTTCCCCTCATCCCTTGCCTGCAAATTGAAAAATCAGTGTATGCCGCAGGTTTACGAGTGTCAATGTACGGCATGACAGTCTTTTTCGATGGCGCTCAGCGATTCTTCCAGTTCGGCTTGCGCTTTTCGACGAGCGCTCGGAGACCCTCTTGGGAATCCTCGAGGCGATAAAGTTCGTTCAGGAAGATGTTCATGGAGTTCTTCATGCCGTCTCGCAACGAAAGGCCCATGCCACCCAGGATGGCTTTCTTGGCCATTGTCAGCACCGGACCCGAGTGCGCTGAGATGCGCTCCGTCAATTCATTCACGGCTTGCTCGAGCCTGGCTTCAGGGACGAGGCGGTTTATCAAGCCAAGTTCCAGCGCCCGTTCCGCGGTGATGGCTTCACCGGTGAGGACAATTTCAAGGGCGCGCTTTGGCCCGACGAGAAAGGGAAGAATTGTCGAAGCAAGCGGCGGGAAAACGCCGATGGAAATCTCAGGCTGTGCGAAACGGGCCTTCGGAGTGGCGACCACCAGGTCGCCAAAAGCTGCAAGCTCTGCTCCACCCCCGATCGCCGGGCCGTTGACCACGCAGATCACCGGCTTGGCTACCTCCAACATGCCGGAAAAGGCTGCGTGGAATGCATCCAGCATTTGAAAGACGCGCTGGGAGGTGTATTCGCCAATGTCGATGCCGCCACAGAATACCTTGCACGCGGAATCAAGGACGATGAGCTTGACCTCGGGACGTTCGCCGGCAAACGAGATTCCGTCGGCTAGTTCACGCAGAAACGCTTCATTCAGAAGATTGTGCTCGGGGCGGCTCAGCGTCATCCGTGCAACGCTGCCCTCAATGCGCAGCTTCACGTGTTCGAATTGTTCTGGCGCGCGCTTCCCTGGCCGCGAAAGATAATCTTGTGCTTCAGCCGGCTCAATCATGCCATGCCCTCCGTGTGGAATGCCGCCCCTATAGATCAAGAGGCGGCGCAGAACGGCCAAATTCGATGCTAGCACGCGGAGGCTCGGAGCTTTTGAAGAGTGACTGTGCGCGTGCGCAAAAGGTTTGCCCCTAGAGGCGACAATTAAGTGTTGCCGATTCGCTTCATGCCATTCACCGCACACAGTGTCATTTACTCGGAGTCGCATTTCGATTTGCGGTTAAGCTTGCTGCGAGTTTTTGTCTGGCGCGGGGTGCACTGCGTGATGGCTGGGAGAATGTCAGAGGTTCGCGACACCGAAACGGTAACGGCCGCCAAACTCAGCAGCCCACCGGATCGAGACGGGTTTCCGATGCCAGCCGCATGGAGTGGCGCTCATCCGATTGCGTTCGATCACGACTGGCAGGGTAAGCATGCCGATCCGCTGCGCGAGACGGAGGTGCGTATACTCTGGACTCCGGAGACACTCTATCTGAAATTTGTGGCGCACTACCGCAATATCACGGTTTTTCCCAGTGGCGAAGCTGATGGCCGCCGCGATGATCTCTGGAATCGCGACGTCGCGGAGGTTTTTCTGCAACCGGCCGGATCCGAGACGGGTTGTTACAAAGAGTTCGAGGTAAGTCCTAACGGCCTATGGATTGATTTGGATATCGCACGGGCACGAAGGGAAAATTTGCGAAGTGGATTGAAGCGCGGAGTGGCGATTGATGGGAAGAACAAGACTTGGCAGGCTGAGCTAGCTTTGCCGATGAAGAGCTTAACGGCTCAGTTCAACCCACAGAGCATTTGGCGCGTCAATTTTTATCGGGTTGAAGGGACCGAAGAGCCGCGCTTCTACTCTGCCTGGCGGCCGACAGGGACGCCCACGCCTAATTTCCATGTGCCTGAGAGTTTCGGCAAACTGCTATTCAAAAGCTAAACCGGCTGTATACGTTCTCAGGCTCAAGACTGGCGTCGCGCGCCCTTTTTTTCTATGCTTCCCGAGTGAGACCCACCACTTCTTTGCCGCGGTTGGTCATTTTCAAACGCTCAATCCGGAGACTGTCTGCAATTGCAACCATTTCCGTCTTATACGCGCGGGCATTGCCTGCTCAGACGGCTCCATCGCAGAAGCTGGATGCCAACGCACCCGTCGTGACAAAAGTCGACCCACCGTCGTGGTGGTTGAAATTGACGCCTGAGTTGATGTTGCTGATTTCCGGCCATCATCTCGAAGCCACGCGAATCGCCTGCAATTTGAAGAGCATCGTTGTGGAACGCACGCAGGCGACAGCCGGCGGCGACTATCTGTTCGTGTGGTTGGAGATTGGCCGGGATACACAGTCGGGCACGGCGGTCTGCCGAATTACGACGCCGACAGGAACAACATCATTTGAGCTGCCGCTCGCCACGCGCACGATGAAGTTAGGGAGATTTCAAGGTCTCGCTCCCGAGGACGTTATTTATCTCATCATGCCGGACCGCTTCGCGAACGGCGATCCGACAAATGATGACCCCCCCGAAGCTCGGGGTATGCATAATCGCGCGAATCTACGCGCTTACCATGGCGGCGATTTGCGCGGTATTCGCGAACTCCTGGACTACTTGAAAGACTTGGGAGTGACCACGCTATGGCTCACCCCAATTCTAAAAAATGGCGCGGCCCAGGATTATCACAGCTACGGAGCCGTGGATTTGTACGCTGTGGATCCGCACCTCGGAGCGGTTCAGGATTATCAAGACCTCGTCACAGATGCGCACAAGCGGGGGATGAAAGTTCTCTTCGATTTTGTACCTAATCATGTGGGGCCGCTGCATCCCTGGGTGGCTGATCCACCACTGCCAGATTGGTTCCACGGCACTGCGCAGCAGCATTTGAGTTCTTCCTCGGGCGTTAATGGTACGTTCTACGGGAAAACTGATAAGCAGCTGATTTCCAACGATCCGTTCGAGCTCCTCGTCGATCCACACGCGCCGCCGCAGCTCACGCGAAATCTCACAGAAGGATGGTTCTTCAACATACTGCCTGACTTAAATACGGAGAATCCCATGGTTGCCGAATACTTGCTGCAGAACAGCATTTGGTGGGCGGAAACTTCGGGATTGGACGGCTATCGTTTGGACACTTTCCCTTACGTTTCGAGGAAATTCTGGTCGGTCTGGCACGCGCAATTGCACCAGCTCTATCCTTACTTGACAACCATCGGCGAAGTTTTTCACCCAGATCCGAGCGTCACTTCATTTTTCGCCGGTGGCCAGGCGCGATTCGACGGCATCGATTCCGGCGTGAACACTCTGTTTGACTATCCGATGTTCTTTGCGCTGAGAGACGTCCTTCTGCACGGCGCACCAGCGGGCCGAATCGCGGACATTCTGCGAAGCGATTGGCTGTACCCGCATCCAGACATGCTGGTAACCTTTTTTGCAAACCACGATGTCCCGCGCTTCGCGAGCGCTGCGGGCTATTCACCGGCAAAGCTCAAACTTGCGTTTGGGCTCACGCTCACTTTGCGGGGCATTCCCGAGATTTACTACGGCGACGAATTCGGTATGCCTGGCGGTGGGGATCCGGACAATCGACGCGATTTTCCGGGAGGCTGGCCAGGCGATCCGAAGAATGCGTTTACCGCCGAGGGCCGCACACCAGAGCAGCAAGAACTTTTCGCCTACGTACAATCGCTGCTGCAATTGCGACGTGAACATCTCGCGCTGCAAAGTGGGAGTCTGTGGCACCTCTTTTCGGACCAGACGTCATACGTCTTTTTGCGCGAGACGGAAGAAGAGCGCGTTCTAGTGGCATTCAACAACTCGGCCGAATCCCGGGAACTCAGAGTTCCTCTCCGGAGTACGCCCGCCGGGGGCGCGGCTGGATTTACTCCCCTTCTTGGTGGAGCGAAGGCGGACGTTTTCCGCGGCGAAGCGCGCATCGCCATGCCCGCCCAAACACTGTCCATTTTTCTGCTGGATTGAAGAGTCAAAAGTTCAAGCGAACTTTCCAATTCTTTAGGGCGTCGGGCACCGTCAGTGTGATGCAGTGCGCTCGTGCATCGAACCGCCAATCGTGAATCAATGTATCGCCGATGCGGACTTCCTTCGGCGCGGCAGCCGCTCCGTAGATTTCCAATTGCATTCTGTTCCACCACGGCTTGTAGCCATTCTTAGCTACGCTGCTCGTAACGGTCATGTCTTGCGGAGTCACGTCGCAACTGAAATTAATCCGTAGATACTTTCCGTTTTGATAGGCAAATGTGAGTCCGTCATCTTCATAGAGGGAACCGTGGCAGTCGTCGCCCATATAAACGCGCAATTCGAGCGGACCTTCCGGCTTCTCGTTCGTGCTTTGCACCACGGACTGCATGGGTACAATCGCGCCCGCGCGGGCGTACAAGGGCATTTCCGCGAGTCCCGGATGCAACGAAATGTGGTCCTTGCTCGTGTGGACATCCGCTGTCCAGAAATCGTACCAGTCGCCGGGCGGCAAATGAACATCGAGTGCGTCCACTTTTTCCGTGACAACGGGAGCTACAAACAAGTCCTGGCCGAATAGAAATTCGTGGTCGTCGCCGTAGTACTGCGAGGCGGCTGGGTACTCAAGAAAAAGCGGCCGCATCAGAGGCAAACCAGTTCGCGAAGTTTCTTCCATGGATGTATAGATGTACGGCAAGAGTTTGTAGCGCAGTTCAATGTAGTGGCGGCGAATGGCTTCTTGTTCGGGCCCGCTGGCCCACGGTTCGTGAGGTTCGGTGCCCTTCGCCGCGTGATCGCGATAAATCGGATAGAAAACGCCAAGCTCGTACCAGCGTGTCAGCAAGTCGACCGGCGGCGAGCCCGCGAAGCCGCCGACATCCGCGCCAACGAGGTCGTAACCAGAGATGCCGAGGCTCATAATCTGCGGCACGCTCATGCCGATGTGATTCCAGGTAGCGCTATTGTCGCCGGTCCAAGTGGCCGCATACCGCTCTGTACCGGCATATGCGGCGCGCGTCAGTACAAATGGCCGTTCGTTGGGACGCAGCGTGAGAAGCCCATCGTACGTGGCGCGAGCGTTTTCCATGCCATAAACGTTGTGAATGGCGCGATGATCCAGCGTGGTTCCGTCATCGAGCCGGTGGACCACGTCAAGAGGCATCGTCTTTGGCGGAGTGAAAAAAACCGAAGGCTCATTCATGTCGTTCCAGAAGCCCGCAACGCCCATGTCCACGAAATTCTTGTATAGCCCGCCCCACCAATCGCGCACACGGTACAGCGTAAAATCCGGGAAAACGCTGTCGCCCGGCCAGACTTTGCCGACATACACCGAACCATCCGGATTTTTGACGAAGACGTCTTGTTTCATTCCTGAATCATAAGGATAGTAGCCATGGCCCGGATCTTTTTTGATGTGTAAGTCAGTGATCAGCACGGTGCGCATGCCCTGCGCAAGAAAATCAGAAATCATTTTTTCGAACGTGGGGAAATACTCGCGATTGATGGTGAAGGGCGCATAGCCCTGCTGGTAATCGATATCCAAATAAATCGCGTCGGCGGGAATCTTTTTCTCCCGCAATGTGTGGACGATCTCCCTCGCCTGAGCTTCGGGATAATAACTGTAACGGCTTTGCTGGTACCCGAGGGACCACAGCGGGGGAAGCGGCGTCCTGCCGACCAGCGCGGTAAACTCCTCGACGATTTTTTTTGGCTCCGGGCCGGCGATGAAGTAATAGTTGAGCTCTCCGCCCTCCGCTCCGAACGAAAAATAATTGCGGGCCTCTTTTCCAAAGTCAAAGTTGCTTCGAAAGGTGTTGTCGAAGAAAACGCCGTAAGCGGTGCCCTCGCGAAGGCCTATAAAGAAAGGAATTGTCTTATAGAGCGGATCATCTGATTCCTGCCATCCGAAGAAATCGGTATTCCACATCGTGTAGGCATGATCGCGGCGGTTCATCGGGCCGGGTTTGTCGCCCAGGCCATAGTAATTTTCGTCCAAAGGCATCCGCTTCCACACATGAATATAAGTACCGTTCCAAGCCATCGGCAGGGAAGGTTCATCCGCAAGAAGGACGTCGCCCGCTATGTTCGCGAAAGTGATTAGCAACGGCGTTTTTTTGACGATCACCATGACGCCGCCTGCCGTCATGCGCACTTCGGTCTTGCTCTCTTCAATTTTGATGGGCGGAGGCTCCGGAGACTCGATCACTGCCCAGGAAGAATCTTTGGGAAAAGAACCTTGCGGCGCCAGCTGGACCCGAATTATGCCGTCGCGAAACACCGTAATGCGAACCTTCGCGGAACCTGAGGTTAGTTCGACGCCATTCGGAAGCCTCTCCGCGCGTTGTACGTTTCCGATATGCTGCCAGCCCGTGGCTGACGCGTTGCCAGTGCTGAGAACGCAAAATAGGATGCAGATTCCGGTCCATCGTGCCAGGCGCGGCATGCTTTTCCTCTCTTCCAGTGGCTGGTGGGAGTACGATCTCTTCGATGCCTCGTCGCGCGCCGGGCGGCACGCAGCACGAGTTTTGTTAGGCCGCGAGCCACTCCTCAAAAAAGGACGAAGCCTTCGCGCCCTCAATACGCCGGCGCACCGCGTCCATAACGCGGCATTTCGCCGCACTGCTGCTTCCGTAGAACGCCAGCCAATACGGAAGATGCACTTCCACTGGATTCGCGTCGATTTCCACTTTCAGGGCGCGCATTTTGAAGAAACCTTGCTGGAAGAGTACCCGCAGGACTTTTAGCCTGAGGCGTTCCGCGGCCTCCTCCGGCTTCAATCGCGGCACCAGCCGGTTCTGCGTCTCGACAGTCAGCAGTTCATCTCCTCGCGGAATGTGTGGGAACTCGAAAAGGTCGAGCACGCCGTGAATCGCATCGAGAGCAAAAATCCGCGCATTGACTGCGCCAACCACTTGGTAGCGCACTTGATAGACCTTGAACGGTACGTAGACATCCGCTATTCGCTGAAGCGGGCCGTTTCGAATCCTCCAGTACGCCGCACTGAACCCTCCCGAACGGAAGACGCGAATGGCCTCTTCCTGGGTGACGTTCGGCTTCAATGCTTGGATGACTGACGTTTTCATCAATTTTCCGTGCAACCACCGGCTAACGAAAGTAAATCCACAATCCAATCACCGTCCCGAGCAACAGCAGACTGAAGACGACGTTGATAACGTGTTCGGTAGGAGTCTCATGCGCTGGTTTGCGCTGGCTCAGATTCACCGCGACCGTTTCAATCTTGTCGTCCACGGTAGCAAAGGTCAGTCCGGCAAGTTGCTTGCGGTCTGGCGGTTTGGTCATCAGGCTGACGACCACAAGAACGAGCGAGCAGACCACGAACATGAAAATGGCGTAGTGCAGAAAGTTCATATCCACGAGCCAGCGGATTGCAGGTGATTGGAAATGGCTGCCGCCGGCCTGGTCGGCGAGTTCGAGCACGAACCGTGTCGCACCCAATACAAAGCCCGCTAACAGCGAACTGATCGCCCCAGAGCCGTTCAGTCGGGGCCATAGAATGCCGAGCACAAAACAGGCAGCAATCGGGGGGCTGATGTAAGCCTGGACGCTCTGAAGATAAATATACAGCTGGCTGCTGATATAATGAATGAAAGGAACCCAGAGCAGCCCGAGCAGGACCATCACGCCCGTCGCGACGCGGCCAAAATTCACGAGTTGGCCCTCGGAAGCTTGTGGACGGATTTTTTTGTAGAAATCCAGAGTTACCAGCGTGGACGCCGAGTTGAATACTGAACTCATCGCGCCCATGACAGCCGCGAGCAGGGCCGCCATCACCAACCCAACGAGGCCTGTGGGCAGCAAGTTCAAGATTAGGGTTGGATACGCATAGTCGGGCTTCTTCACTTGGTCGGGGAACAGAGCGAATGCGATGATGCCTGGGAGGACGAGGATGAAAACCGGCAATATTTTCAGGAATCCAGCAAAAATTGTCCCAAGTTTGGCGTGGCCTTCGTCGCGCGCGGAAAGCACGCGCTGCACGATCACCTGATCCGTGCACCAGTACCAAATGCCGAGTATGGGCGCTCCAAAAAAAATACCTGTCCATGGAAATTGCGAATCGGAAGTCGGCTTGATCATATGGAAGTAGCTCGCCGGAACCATGGTTCGCAGGTGCGCGAAGCCTCCCACGCGATGAAGACCAATGATTGTCAGAACGACCGCGCCGGTGATCAGAATCAGAGTTTGCACGGTGTCCGTATAAATCACGGCGGCCAGACCGCCGGCCACGGTGTAAATTCCGACGGCGATTACCAGAACAACCGCTGTTTTCCAGAGCGACCATCCGGCAACGCGTTCCAGAACGACACTGGCGGCGTAAAGCTGGACGGAAATTTTTGTGAAGATGTACGCGATGATTGAAATGCCCGCCAGGTAGACCGCGCAATTGCGATTGAACCGCCGCTCAAGAAATTCCGGCATCGTGAACACGTTCGAACGTAAGTAGAAGGGTACAAAGACCCATCCCAGGACGAGCAAGATCAAGCAGGCCCACCATTCAAAGTGGCCTACCGCCAATCCCGACGAGGCGCCGCTCCCGGACAAGCCAATGAAATGCTCGGTCGATATGTTCGATACAAACAAGGACGCGCCGATGAAAAACCAACCAACATCGCGCCCCGCCAGGAAGTAGTCCTCCGAGGTTCTCTCGCGCCTCGAAAAATAGAGGCCGATTCCAAACACGATGGCGAAGTAGATCCCGATGATGACGAGATCCAAGGTGGCAATGCTCTTGTGTGCAACCACAGCTTCCGCTGCAAACAGCATCCGTTCCTCCTTGGCATCCGCCGAGCTGTGCCGGCAAGTCGGTCGATTCCGCGTGCGCCAGAGCGCCTTACATACCTGCCCCTGCTGGCTCCTGCGCGCTAACTACAATGAAAACGGCTGCATTTGTGTACCAGAATTATGAGTGCGAAGTCTATAGCAGGTCTTTGCATGGCTCAAGATGCGTTTTGCCGGACATCGCAGGCTCTTCCGCGCAGCGTGCACCCCACTCCGCTGGCATATTTTGTTCGGATTGCCCCATCATAAGGCATGGCCATCGTCGTCCTCCAAAACGCCGGGAAAGACTACCTCACCGATGGACAGCGCGTGCAAGCCCTTGACGATGTTTCGCTCGAGGTAAACCGCGGCGAATTTGTCGCTCTCGTCGGCCGAAGCGGCTGCGGCAAATCCACCCTGCTCAATCTCGCCGGCGCAATGGATTTTCCCACCTTCGGTCAGGTCCTCCTCGATGGCGTCCCGACATCCTCCCTGAATGACGCCGGCCTGACCCTGCTTCGCCGGGAAAAAGTCGGCTTCATTTTCCAATCATTCCAACTGCTCCATACGCTCACCGTTCTTGAAAACGTAGAACTTCCATTGCTCCTTGCCGGGAAATCCAATGCCCGTGGGGCCGCGCGCGAAAGACTCGCTTGGGTCGAACTCGACGGCCTCGGCGAACGCTATCCCCACCAGCTTTCCGGTGGTCAAATGCAGCGCGTCGGCATCGCCCGTGCTCTCATCCAATCGCCCGCAATCCTCCTCGCCGATGAGCCCACGGGGAATCTCGACACCATTACAGGCAACACAATCCTGAGTTTGTTGAGGCGGCTCACTCGCGAGCTGAATACGGCAACCATAATGGCCACGCATAGTTCTGAAGCGGCCGCGCTCGCCGATATCGTTATTCGCTTGCGCGATGGAAAAATCGAAGAGCTCGTTCGCCGCTGATATGGAACGCCTCGTCCTTTTCTATCGCTTGATGCTTCGTCCTCTTCTGCAGGAGCCGGTGCGAACCCTCCTTACGATTCTCGCCGTAACTCTCGGTGTCGCCGTAGTGCTGGCGATCGAGCTGGCCGGAACTGCGGCGACCGGTTCGTTTCGATCTTCGATGGAAACTTTAGCAGGCGACAACGATCTTGAAATCGTCGCAGCAGGCGGTGTACCGGAAGCAGTTGTGGGAACGCTCGCGACACTTCCTTACTCCCTCCGAGTTTCCCCGCGTATAGAAGACTCCGCTTTCATCGTAGACACGCAGCAAACCATTCCGCTCATCGGTCTCGACCTTATTGCAGAAAGCGCCTCGGACAAGAGCGACCCCGCGGTTGAGTCCAGATTGAGTGAAGCTTTTGTGCGTTCAGAAGATGTCATGAAGCATTTGCAAGACCCGGACAGCATTTGGATCGGCACAAGCATGCGAAAAAAGCCTGGCGATCGATTGCGCTTGCTGATCAACGACCAGGCCGGCGAATTCACCGTCCGCGGCGTTTATCCCGATTCGAACGGCGAAGAATCCGCCATCGTGATGGATCTTTCGGCGGCGCAACGCGCTCTGAAACGCTTCGGCCGCGTCGATCGCATCCTTCTGAAGGTTCCTGAGGCTCCCGGTCTGGATGAGTGGCAAAGTCGTTTGCGCGCCGTCCTTCCCGCGGGCGTGGAAGTTCGTCCCCAGGGCACGGGCACAAACGAAAACCGGAAAATGCTCGCCGCTTTTCGCTGGAATTTGCAATTACTCAGTTACATAGCTTTGATCGTGGGTGCCTTTCTCATTTACAACACGATTTCAGTATCGGTCGTCCGCCGCCGTCCAGAAACTGGAATTGTGCGTGCACTCGGCGCCAGCCGTCGTGCAGTCCTCGCGGCTTTCCTTGGCGAAGCGGCTTTCTTCGGGATAACTGGCGCAGCGTTAGGCCTGCCACTCGGCCGAGTGCTGGCCTCCGGAGCAGTAAAGTTGATGTCTGCCACAGTTGAGTCTCTCTATGTAAGCAGCCGTCCAGGAGCGATTGAACTCACGCCGGCCTCCGTTGCGCTCGCATTCGTCGTCGGCGTGGGCGTCGCACTTTTTTCCGCGTACTCGCCCGCCCGTGAAGCCTCGCTAGTCTCGCCTGTCGAAGCCATGGCGCGCGGCCGGCGCGAATACACCGCGCGCGTCCACAAATCGCGCGACCTGTGGATTGCGCTTTTCGTGGGCATCGCCGCTGCCGCTGCATCGCGCGCTCCGGCGGAGGAAGGCAAGCCGATTTTCGGCTATCTCGCCGCGATCCTGTTGGTTGTCGCCGCCGCGCTTGCGATTCCGGCTTTCACAGACGCGTTGATTTCCCGGACGTCTCGATGGCTCGGCAAACTTCTCGGCGTCGAAGCTATGCTGGCATCGCAAAGCATTTCCGCCTCGCTTCGACGTACTTCCGTACTAGTAGGCGCTCTCTCCACAGCCGTCGCGATGATGACCTCTGTTGGCATCATGGTCGGCAGCTTCCGAGAAACGGTCATTCTCTGGATGAACGACCGCCTTCCCGCCGATCTCTATCTCCGCCCTGCCGGTGATCCGGCTCCCGACCGTCACCCGACAATCTCTCTGGCACTGGCGGACAAAATCAGCGAGCTGCCGGGTGTCGCGGGCGTAGATCGCCTGCGCGCTTACGAAATCAGCTACGATGGAAAGCCTGCGACGCTCGCATCCGTGGATTTGAGCGCCTTTCGCTCGGAGAACCGCTCGAACTTTTTCTCGGGCCGTCCCACCGAACAGGTTCTCTCGCAAATTCGCAACGTCGATGCCGTAGTAGTCAGCGAGCCCTTCACCTACAAACATCACGTTCGGGCGGGCGACACCATCACGTTGTCCCTCGGAGACGCACGTCCCTCCTTCCGCATTGTGGATGTCTATTACGACTACGGTAGCGAGCGCGGCACCATCCTCATGGAGCGCCAGACCATGCTGCGCTATCTCCCCGACCCCGCGCCTTCGAATCTCGCAATCTACCTCGCCCCGGGCCGGTCGATCGAGACCGTTCGCAAAGAAATTGTCCAAGCGTCCGCCGGCTTTCGTGTCTTGCTCGCTTCGAACCGCGATTTACGAGCCGAAGCAATTCGCATTTTTGACCGTACGTTTGCCATAACCTACGCGCTCGAAGCCGTCGCAGTCATTGTCGCGGTCATTGGAATTGCCGGTGCGCTGCTCGCTCTGGTGATTGACCGTCGCGGCGAACTAGGATTATTGCGCTTTCTGGGCGCAGCCGCTGGCCAAGTGCGCAAACAGATTCTCGTCGAAGCCGCCCTGCTGGGCCTGCTTGCGAATATTTCGGGTCTCGTGCTCGGATTCCTGCTTTCGCTCGTCCTGATCTACGTGATCAATAAACAGTCATTTGGTTGGACGATTCGCTTCCACTGGCCGGTTGCGGTCTTGTCGGGCGCGCTCAGCGTGGTCTACGTGGCCACCGTGGTTTCCGGTCTGTATCCAGCGCAAGTCGCCGTGCGGCTCAATCCGCTCGAGGCTGTCCATGAGGAATAATCTCGCCCGACTTGCCGCGGTGCTCCTGATATTCAATCCGCTCGCCGCGCAATACCGCACCGCGGTGCCCGGCTACCATTTCGAATTTCCCCGAGATTATTTCAACCACCCTGATTTTCAAACCGAGTGGTGGTACTACACGGGAAATCTGAAATCCCCAAGCGGCCATCGGTACGGATTCGAACTCACCTTTTTCCGGCAGGCGGTCAGCCGCGATCCATCTGAGTCAGTGTCAAGAACTTGGGATCTGAAGGTTCTCTATCTCGCTCATTTCGCCCTTAGCGATCTGGACGGCCAGAAGTTCTACCATGCGGAGAAAATCAATCGCGCGGGCCCAGGTATCGCAGGCGTAAGCGAATCCAGCGCCCGCATTTGGAACGGCAACTGGCAGGTTAAATGGCAGGGATCGAACCAGAAACTGGATGCCATCGAACCGCGTTTTCAGGTGCATCTGAGTCTGCATCCTGAGAAGCCGCCCGTTATCCACGGCGAGAATGGTGTCAGCCAGAAGTCCCAAGGAATTGGCCACGCCTCTTACTATTTTTCGCTGACGCGTTTGGAAGCCACCGGCAGCCTCGACCTGAAGGATGAACAGGTTACAGTGTCCGGCTCTGCATGGATGGACCACGAATTCTTCACTCACCAACTCGAAGCCGATCAAACCGGTTGGGACTGGTTCAGTATTCAATTGAATGACAACACTGAATTGATGCTCTTCCGCATTCGCCGCAAAGATGCGTCGCTCGATCCATTCTCTGCGGGCACGTACGTCGATGCGCAGGGCAAATCCAAACATCTGCACGCGAACGATATTGTTCTTCAACCTCTCACGGAAACTTGGACAAGTCCCGTGACGCACGCCGTCTATCCCATCGCCTGGAAAATCACGATTCCGAAAATAGGCATTGAACTTGAAGCGCACACGCCCCTCGCCTCACAAGAGCTCGCTACAACAACTAGCTTCGTACCGTCCTACTGGGAAGGAGCCATCACATTAGCGGGCCGTCAGGGGCAGACTCCGCTCAACGGCGTCGGCTATCTGGAAATGACCGGCTACGACCGCGCCGTCAAACTTGCCCCTTGGCCTTGATGCTCGCATTGCTCTGGGTTCTTGTCTCATAACCGCCCCGAACTAAATGGGGTTATGATATTTTCCATGTCGAATAGAATGCTTCAGTCTGCTTTCCTCGGCACGATCGGAGTTCTCGTAAAGGTGCTCAACTACTTCACTCGATTCTCTATTCTGGTCTCTCTGCTGATGTTCTCGAAGTCCGGCGTCGCGCAGGATAGCGCTCCTTCCTCCGCCTCAAACCTCCCGTCGAGCCACTACAGCCTCAATGATCCCGTCATCGATCAAAAAATAGACGTGCTCCTGCGCAAGTTGACGCTCGACGAGAAGGTGGGCCAGCTCGTGCAATATTCGGTCGGTCAAGCCGCGGGCCCGGTCACCGGCCCCACCGAATATAAAGACATGATAATTAAAGGCGAAGTCGGTGCCTTGTTCAACGTAACCAATGCGCACGATTCGAACGCCTATCAGCGAATAGCGGTCGAACAATCGCGCCTGCACATTCCCATCATCTTTGGCCAGGACGTCATCCATGGCTTTCGCACTGAATTCCCGATTCCGTTAGGAATGGCTTCCACCTGGGACCCTCAGCTTGTCGAGCAGGCGGCGCGCGTAGCGGCCCAGGAAGCAACCGCCACCGGAATCCGCTGGGTTTTCTCTCCGATGGTAGATATCGCCCGCGACGCGCGCTGGGGAAGAATGGCCGAAGGCGCGGGCGAAGATCCGTTTCTCGGCTCGGCCATGGCACGAGCCTACGTCCTCGGCTATCAAGGCGCGCGGCTTTCGAACCCGGAAAGTGTCGCTGCCTGCGTCAAGCATTATGTGGGCTACGGGGCAGCCGAAGGCGGCAGGGACTACAACTCAGTGGAAATTTCCGAGCACACGCTCCGAGAATTTTATTTGCCGCCCTTTCACGCAGCAGTCGAAGCGGGCGCCGCGTCCATCATGACGGCCTTCGATTCTCTGAATGGAATCCCCGCTTCCGCAAATCCTTTCACGATCAAAGAAATCCTGCGCAAGGAATGGGGTTTCCAGGGGCTTGTGGATAGCGACTGGACCTCCATTGCCGAGTTAATCCCTCATGGCATCGCCAATGACGCAGCCACGGCTGCGCGCAAGGCTTTTCTTGCCGGCGTCGAAATGGACATGGTCAGCAGTTTTTATCACGAGAATCTCGCAAATCTTGTCCGTTCCCGCCAGGTCCCTGAAGCCGATGTCGATCAAGCGGTCCGCGACGTTCTGCGCGTCAAATTTGCGCTCGGCTTGTTCGAGCGTCCATACGCGAATGAGGCGAAAGAAGCCGCGGCCATGCTTCGGCCGCGCAGCGTCTCGCTTGCTCGCGAAGCTTCGGAGCGCTCGTTCGTGCTGTTGAACAATTCTCCGTCCACTAACGGATCGCCGCTGCTTCCTCTTTCCGGCGACCTCCGGCATGTCGCGCTCATCGGTCCTCTCGCCGATGATGCCGCAAACATGCTCGGTTCTTGGTCTGCAAAAGCTCGTCCAGAAGACGTAGTCACGTTGCGGGCTGCGCTGGTCGAAAAATTGGGAGAGGGCCGTGTACGCTACCTCAAAGGCTGCACAATCACCACCTGTTCGGACGATCAATTGAACGCAGCCGTCGACGCGGCAAAACAATCCGATCTCGTGATTCTAACGCTCGGCGAGGATGGTCCGGAGATGACCGGCGAAGCAGCCTCCGTCGCGCATCTCGGCTTGCCGGGGCGCCAGGAACAGCTTCTGGAATCGATTATCGCCACAGGAAAGCCCGTCGTCCTCATTTTGTTCAGCGGCCGCCCGCTTACTCTCCCCTGGGCGTTCGAGCACGTCCCGGCGGTTCTGGCCGCGTGGTTTCCCGGATTGCAAGCTGGCCCCGCTCTCGTCCGCATTCTTTTCGGAGAATCAAGCCCAACAGGCAAGCTCGTCGTCTCCTGGCCGCGCGCCGTTGGGCAAGAACCGCTCTATTACGACGCGCTCAATACCGGCCGTCCGGCTGGCAACGCCGATCTCACGAAGCCGCCCTGGGAGGGCTCGACCAAGTACGTTTCGCGCTATATCGACGAGCAGAATTCGCCGCAATTTCCTTTCGGCTATGGGCTCACCTATACGAGTTTCCGCTTTGGTCCGCCACAGATTAGTGCCATGTCGCTCAGCGCCGCCGCACTGAACAACGATCTCTCGGATGCGAAACGTACGTCAGACTCCGAATTCACTGCCACCGCGGACATCACCAACATCGGCAGACGTCCTGGAGAAGAAACCGTTCAGCTCTACATTCGCCTCGAAGGCACCAGCACGGCCCAGCCGGTTCGTGCGCTCAAAGGTTTCCAGCACGTGGGGCTGGGGGCGGGGGAAACAAAGCGCGTCACCTTTCACCTGGGTCCCGACGCCTTCGCCCTCTGGAACGATCACGACAAATTTGTGGTTGAGCCGTCGCGCGCAAAAATCTGGATCAGCCCGGATTCCGCGCATGGTTCCGAGGCAACTCTCGAAATCACCAAATAGATCCAATCCATGTGATGGCCGGGCACTGCTCTTATAATCGTCGCGAAATCATTCGGCTCTGCGGGCTTGGGTTCCTCTCAGCTGCCTTTGCTCCGTTTACAGGCTCGCGTACAAAATTCCAAAAGACCTTCGTTGTGCCCAGAGACGCCCCATTTGAAGGGACTGATGAAGAGCTACTGGACGAAATCCAGCGCGCTTCATTTGACTTCTTTTGGAACGAAGCTAGTCACCGGACTGGACAGGTCAAAGACCGTGCCGTAGCAAATGGACCTGACACGCACACCATGTCCAGCATCGCCGCGACAGGATTCGGTTTGACGAGCCTGTGCATTGGCGATCGGCGCGGTTTCGGAAAAAAGGCGGATATCCTCGGCCGCGTCCGCAACACGCTGCGATTTCTGGCAAAAGAGATTCGCCACGAGCACGGGTTCTTCTTCCATTTCGTTCACCTGGAAACTGGCCAGCGCTGGGAAAAGTGCGAGCTCTCCTCCATCGACACTTCCTTGCTTCTTTGCGGCGTCCTGACCGCCCGCCAATATTTTGCAGACCAGGAAATCAAGGACCTCGCCACCAAAATCTATGAACGTGTTGACTGGCCGTGGATGCTCAATGGCGGCTCAACCCTCTCAATGGGCTGGACTCCCGAATCGGGCTTCCTGGAAGCTCGATGGAGCCACTATTGCGAGCTGATGATGATCTATCTTCTCGGCATCGGCTCTCCCACCCATCCGCTCTCTCCCGACACTTGGAAAGCCTGGACGCGCCCAATCCTTAAATACCAGGGAATCGAATATATTTCCGGCAACGATCCTCTCTTCACCCACCAGTATTCGCAGGCGTGGTTTGATTTCCGGAAGAAACGCGACGCTTATGCGAATTATTTCGAGAACTCGATCAAAGCGACGAAGGCGCACAAACTTTTTTGCCTTTCCCTACGCGACCGTTTTCCGGATTACAGCGGGGATTTGTGGGGCATCAGCGCGTCCGACTATGCGAAGGGCTACACGGCGTGGGGTGGTCCTCCGCCTCAGGGCCCGATTGACGGCAGCATTGTGCCCTGCGCCACTGGCGGTTCACTGGCCTTTCTTTTCGACGATTGCATCCGCGTCCTTCGCAATGTCCGAGGCCGCTACAGCGCTAAAGCCTGGACGAAATACAGCTTCGTCGATGCTTTCAATCCGCTTACCGACTGGTACGACCAGGACGTGCTGGGGATCGACCTCGGCATTACCATGTTGATGGCCGAAAATAACCGTACCGGCTTTGTCTGGGACACCTTTATGAAAAATCCTGAAGCGCAAACCGCCATGCAAAAAGCCGGTTTCCGATCAACCTAGCACCTTCGCCAGGCGCGCAAAGAGAGCTGGTAGCGAATTCTGAGCTTAGTGCCATTCGCTGAGAGCTTCCTTGAACAAATCCAGAGGCGCGTTCCATTTTCGAAATGCGCCTCCAGACATGTTGGTGTCAGAAGCTGAAGCTTCGAAATGCGCCTCCAGACATGTTGGTGTCAGAAGCTGAAGCGGAGTCCCAGCGCGACCACGAGCGCGGCAAGAGCACCCGTAATCGTCCCGAAGTTTGAATTGGCAATGTTGTTCGAGATCTGGTTCGGATTTAGGTTCAGATTATTGAACAGGTTGTAGGCATCGACTCGCAGTTCAACCTTGGCGTCTTCGCCAAGTACCGGCATGCTGGGCAGACCGAACGCTTTGGCGAGTGTCAGGTCCACATCCTTGTATCCAGGCATGTTAAGCGAATTGCGATGGACGCCAGGGGACGGAGGCAGCGAAGTGCCGAAGAAGGCAGGGTACGGTGGTGTTGGGGAGAAATACGCCGCCCCGCCCATGGGGAAGTTCGAATTCGCGACGGTCTCGAATGCGCTGTTACTTGTGCTGTTCCCCGCCCCGCCCAAGTAAGCGGTGGGGAGCAGCGACCCGTAGCCACATTGCGGGCAATAGGTGTTTCCGCCGTTCACGCTCACCATGGGCGTCCATGGGAATCCAGAGTGGATCGTGAAGATGCCGCTAAGCGACCAGCCCCCCGCAATCTTTTCCATCCAACTGTTGCTGCCGTGAAAGAAGACAGGCTGCCACATGGCATAAATCTTGAATCCCTTGCCCACGTTATAGTCGCAGCGTCCGTAATCCAGGCTGGTGTCGTATGGATAAGGCTGCTCCGAGTACGGCGCCGAGCTAGTGTCCATGCACTTGGACCAGGTAAATTGCGTGTCAGCCATGAATTGGCTCGAGAACTGATGCTTCAATTCAGCGAGCAAAGCGTTGTAGTTCCCGCTGCCATTCACGCCCCAATAGTCTCCCCCGCCGATCTGGGGATTGAACGCATAGCCGAGGGTTGCTGGAACGGCCAGCGGGTTCTCGTGGAAGAACGTGTCGCGGGACAAGCTGCCCTGGTACCCCAACGATGCTACAAATTGGTGACCAAGATCGTATTGTGCATCCACCGAGTAATGATGGACTCGCATTGTAGGCAGGGTGTGCGGGAAGATTTGAACTCCGACGGACCCCATCGTGGGCAGACCATTTGCGCCAAAACTCGAAATAGTATTCGGGTTTGCGGGATAGCCGCTAAGATCATGCGCGCCCGACGACAGGGCATAGATAATGCCCGGATTTGGCGAGGTCGGACTCGGCATGGACAAACTTGGAAATACGACCGACCCTGGATTGTTGCTGATATTGGCTGAGATTGCGATTTCTTCCCCATTGTAGCTCAGGCCATAACCGCCGCGAATCACCAGTCGGTTATTGAATGCATGGCCGAATAATGCCGTGGGGCTCCAGGCAACGCCCACCTCAGGCCCAAAGTTGTCCTTTTGCGGGCTCCACGAATCGCCTTTCCGGACGACTAGGCCCGTTAGGTAGTCTGTCCCAGCCCCCGGCACGGCGCTGAGCATGTTGCCTTGCTTCGCGTACAACGGGCCGAAATACGACCAACGCAGCCCCATACTGAGTGTCAGGTTCTGGCGAAGTTTAAAATTATCTTGGACGAAGAAGCCGAGGATGTTTTCGCGCTGGTCTTGCCGAATCGTCGTCGGGAACCCGGTGATAGGGTTGAAGCCCCCACCTTCGTTATGCGGCGCGTCGTTAAGAAAGTCCCAAATGTTGAAGAAATTATAGCTCGGCACGCCGCAACCAGCGCAATCTTGCAGATAAAAGAGGCGTGTGCCCTCCCCTCCAAACTTAATGGTGTGCCGCCCGTAAATCTTGGTGGCCACGTCCTTAAATGTATATGTCCATTGGTTCAGAATGCTGCCGACGTTCGGCCCAAACGAATTCGTTGTAATGCTCCCGGTCTGATCGATACGATCCGTGGGAAATCCGACAGGAGACTGCGGGTTAGAATTGATTTCATTCCAGCGCCACCCGGCGGCATTGGCGCGGGCCTCGTTGAGCAGCGAGGAAGAGAAAGTATGATCCCAGATCGCCGAGAATGCGTCATTAATCTGCGAATGGTGGAAAATGTCGTATGCCCGATTGCCGTTGTAGTTGTCTCTTGACTGCGGTACCCAGTAGATGGCGAAGCCGAGGCGGTCCCTGTCCGTGACATTCGCATCCAGCCGGCCATTGTACTGGACTGCCGTAAATTTCGTCGGGTTCACCGTATTGTAGTTCGCGAGATCAGCCACTGTACCCAGCGGACTGCCAGCTGTTCCGCACCCTGTCCCTGCGCCTCCGCAACCGGGGTCCTGCGCGCTAGCCCAGCCGAGATCCTGCGTGCCCAGTCCCGTCGTCAATGGCGTACCTACGTTGATCCCCTCACCCGGAATCGTTCTGCAATTCACCCCTTCTGTCAGGCCAGCCGTCGCGCACGTGGCATTTGGATTTAGGGTGCCGACGACGCCGTTCCCGGGAAATGAGAGATACTGCGCGGCGATACTTCCGGCGGGTGCCAAAGCGTCAAAAGCCGGAGTGTCGTACCATCCGTTGCCTTGCAGGTTGGAGAAGGGCTCGCGAACCGTCTCGTAGTTGAAAAAGAAAAAGATCTTGTTCTTCCAGATCGGCCCCCCGACGCTGCCCCCAAACTGTTCGAACTTGTTGTTGTCTCGCGTCACGGAATTCCCCTCGCCGTTGGATCGCTGGTACGCGTTCAGGTTCGGCTGGTGTGTCGTGAGAAAGAGGCTGCCGTGGAAGTTGTTCGTGCCGCTCTTGGACGTGATCTGAATTTGAGCGCCGCTGAAACGGCCGTCTTCGGCGTCGTAGCTGTTCGAGATCACTTTCACGCTCTCCACGGAATCTTCAGACGGCGTGACGACTGTGGATCCGCCCCACACGGCGCTTGTAGTGCTGATTCCGTCTATCGAAATTCCATTGTTCTCAGTCTGTTGTCCACTGGCGATCACCTGGGCCCCATTTTCGGTCTTAAAAATGCCATCTGCGCCGCCGGATTGCCCTCCGCCGGTCTGAGTCCCAGGGAGATTATAGCCGTTGCCGCCGCCTCCACCCTGCGAGCCATCTGCAAACGAGCCGGGAGTCAATTGTGCCAGTTTGAGCACGTCTCGCCCGAAGGACGGCAGGTGCTGTATTTGGTTGGAGGTGACCGTTCCACTCAAGTTGGCTGTTTCTGTATCAATGAGCGGCATCGAATTGCCGCTCACCGTCACGCTTTCTGTGACCGCTCCTAGCTCGAGCTGAACATTCAAAGCGTTCGCTTATTCCGGGATGATCCCAACATGGTCGAGTGCTTTCGTCTTGAAGCCCGCCTTCTCTACCGTGAGGGAATATCTATTCGGGGGCAGGGCGTTGAAGTTATATATACCGTTGTCGTCCGTTGTGGCGGTTAGTGTCTGGTTTGTGTCCAGGTTCTTTAATGTGACGGTTGCTCCGGAGACGGCAGCTCCCTGGGGGTCTGTTATAACGCCCTGAATCGACGCCCGATACTGAGCGTGGGCCGAACTTACGAGAAAGATTGAGCAGAACAGCAACAGGAAGTGGCGGTAGGTCAACTTGGCAGACATGAAAGTAGCTCCTCCCGAACATCGGAATCGGCCACCCGCCATGCAGTTGCCACCTGATCAGCCAACTGCTTGATTCTAGGAGTATATTTATCCGGTTCTTGAGTGTCAACGATCTGTAACAAAAGCCTTCAGCCGATCGCCTCCTAATCTTTGGTCGGCTTCGTGGTGTCCTGCGGCCAGCCATACCAGCAGTTCCAAGAATTCCCTTCCCATCGCCTTTTATTTATCTTGGGTTTAGGTAAAGCACTGTATAGATAGCTGCCCCAGCTCTTTTACGGACCATGCAGTTGCAGTTAAGGAGAGAAACACCATGCGCAAAAGCTTCAGATTCTTCGCAACCCTCGGGTCCCTCTCCGTCGCGCTGATCCTCTGCGCCTGTCTGTACTCCCGCGCTGCTGCACCGTCCCCCGCTTCTTCCGGCTATCATCTCGTCAAAACCGTACCCGTTCCCGGTGACGAAGGGTGGGACTATCTCGCCGTTGACCCCACCGCCCGCCGCGTCTACATTTCCCACGGTTCCCACGTCGTCGTCATGAATGCGGACACTTACGCCATCGAAGGCGACATTCCTGACACTGCCGGCGTTCACGGCATCGCTCTCGCTCCAGGGCTTGACCGCGGCTTCGTCAGCGCTGGGCGCGCCAACAAAGCAGTTATCTTCGATCTCAAGTCGCTCAAGACCCTCGGCACCGTCGATACGGACACCAATCCCGACGCCATTGTCTACGACGACGTCACCGAGCGGGTCTTCACCATGAACGGCCGCGGCCACAACACCACCGCCATCAATGGTGCCGACGGTTCCGTCGCAGGCATGCTCGCCCTCGGCGGCAAACCTGAATTCGCCGTCTCCGACGGAAAGGGCAGCATTTTCGTCAACATCGAAGACAAATCCGAGCTCGTCGAATTCGACGCCCAAAAACTCACGGAAACGCATCGTTGGCCGCTCGCGCCCTGCAAATCCCCCTCCGGCCTCTCCATGGACCTCAAGACTCGCCGTCTCTTTTCCGTTTGCGATGAAAAGGTCATGGCCGTCGTGAATGCCGACACCGGCAAAATCGTCGCGACTCCGGAAATCTGCGAGGGTCCCGATGCCTCCGCCTTCGATCCCGCCACCGGCAACGCTTTCGCTTCCTGCGGTGACGGCCACCTCACGGTCATCCATGAGGACTCACCCGACAAATTCAGCGTCGTCGAAAATGTCCCCACCAAGCGCTCCGCCCGCACCATGGGCCTCGACTTGAAAACGCACAAGATCTTTCTCTCTTCCGCCGAATTCGATCCGCCAGCTCCTGGCGAGCGCCGCGGCAAAATGAAGCAGGGGAGCTTTGCCATTCTGGTAGTAGAGAAGTAGCCGCCAGCAAGCAGCATGCAAACCACGCTTGCGACTGCGAACTCTCCGCATCTGCCTCCGCGCAAAATGAAAACGTCCCGGTGAATTTCCGCACCGGGACGCCTTTGATTTTCTAGATTTTTTCAGTTCGTTAGGGCTATGGCACGACACCCACGTTGTGTACTCCCGCGCTCAGCGACATTCCCGCCCCGGCTGACTGCGGCAGCCACCACATCTTCCGCATCCAGCTATGCCGGCTCGTCATCATTTTTCGCCCGACGAAGTCCAGCACCAGCGGGCTCACTTGGGTCGCCACATAAATTGCGTTGGAATGCGCGAACGGCCTCAGCAACGGATTCGATTCCGTTCCGTAACCGCCAGAAATTGCCCGCCGCGTCGACCATGCATCGAACGCCGCTGCGCCAGAGGACGCAACCGTTAGCGCAAGCCAGATCTTCTTCTGCCGTTCCGTCCCATATTCCTCGCGCGTCGCGGGCCGCACTGGCCTAAGGGCCAGGGGCGGGTTCGCCGGCGCGATCGGAGCCGCCGCATTCAGGGGCGCCGGGCTCGAAGCTTCCGCAACTTCCACATCCGTTTTGATCTTGGGGTCGGGCGTCGAGGGCAGCGCATTAGCTGACGTAGTAACTTTGGTCGCTTCCACGGTTACGCCTGCGGGGCGCTCCGTAACTGCCTTTACAGCTACATCTGCCTGCGGAAGAGGACACAGCAAAAGGATCGTGGCCAGCAGCATTTTTCCACCTCAGTAGTTGAAAGCTCTGCACATCGGTCCCCACTCTCAACTCCCGACAATATACTGTCCTAAAGGGCAGGCCGCACTGGCCCATTGGTCTCATTCTTATTAGTACCCTCCTCTGAACCCTCCGTTTGCTATTTTCGGGACTCCCGTACTAGCCCTCAATGTGAACAAATTTTCACTTTTTCGGCACGTCCTTGCCGCCGTCCTCCTTTGCAGCGCGAAAGCGTAGCTCCCGCTTCCTCTTTTCTAGTTTTGCTGCCCGCGCAAACACTATCTCCCAACCCATCCCGCCAGTACGACTCTGCTATAATCCCCATTATTGACCCGGCTCTGCCGCGGTCGCACTTGAGGTTTTTTCGAACCGATGGCCGCCATCGAATCTACCGCAGCCAAGCGCGCTCTCAAACCGGGGCGCGGTCCGCAATCTCCCCGCTTCATCGTCATCGAAGGCCCGCTCCGCGTCGGCAAAACCACTCTAGCCAAAATCCTCGCCGAGCGTCTTCACGCACGCCGCATTTACGACTGCGAAGACAATCCCTTCCTCGCCGATTTTTACAAGGAAAAAGCGGGCGCCGCCTTCCGCGCCCAGATGTATTTCCTCTTCGAACGCCAGAAGCGCCTACGCGATGCTCTCGCCGTCGAAGCGCCCGCCCCCGTCCTCTCCGATTTCCTGCTCGAAAAAGACCGCATCTTCGCCAATCTCAATCTCGATGACGAAGAGTTGAAACTCTACGAGCGCTATTACGAATCCCTCACTGCCGGCATTCCCGCTCCCGATCTAGTCATCTATCTCCAGGCCAAGCCCGAAGTCCTTCGCGCCCGCATCGCCAAAAAAGCCTCCCGCGACGAATCCCAGATCTCCCCCGCCTATATCGAAGAAGTCGCCCACGCCTACGAACACTTCTTTTTCCGTTACGCCGCCTCCGACCTCCTCGTCATCAACACGTCCGACATCGATTTCGTCGAACGCTCCGAAGACCTCCAGCTCCTCCTCAAACGCCTCCAGGAACCCGTCAAAGGCACTCAGTATTTCCTCCCCCTCAGCGCGGAATAATCCCCCGCGCAACTCGCCGCGCGGGAGCTCGCTTCACTCTCGGTAAAGATCCCCGGCCAGATACTTGAACCCGCTGTCCACCACCACCGTCGCAACCGTATTCCCACTCCCCAGCTCCTTCGCCAATTGCAAAGCCGCGGTAACATTCAATCCCGAAGACGTCCCCGCGAAGATTCCTTCTTCTTTTGCCAGCCGCCTCGCCATCTCTCGCGCTTCCGCTTCCTCCACCGTTCGCGCTTCATCGAAATCTCCGTCCTTCAAGTGCGGTGGCCGGAAACCTGCCGCGACGCCCTCGACGTGGTGCGGCCCGCCTTTCCCCGTCGTCAGCGTTGGCGAGCTCGCCGGCTCCAGCGCCACGATCCTCGCCTTGCATCCCGCCTCTCTCAGCGCTCGCGATACGCCCACAATCATCCCAGCTGTTCCCACTCCGCCGCAAAACGCCGCCAGCCCCGTCCCCGCCTGCTCCGCCAGCTCCCTCCCGATACCCATGTACGCCCGGATCGCGTCCTGGTTATTGAATTGGTTTGTGTAGAACGTTCCCGGTTCCTTCGCCAGCTGTTCCGCGCGCTTCTTCATCCTTTGGTAAAGCTCCGGCACCAGCTTCCCGCCTTCGGCTGGAAAAATCTCCAGGTCTCCTCCAAAAAGCCGCATCGTCCGCAGCTTCTCGTCCGCGAACCCGTCTGAGGAAATCGGCGTGAAGTGATATCCCTTGATCGCGCACACCATCGCCAGCGACGATCCCGTGCTTCCTCCCGTCCATTCCACCACGCGCATCCCCGGCCGCAGCTCACCGCGCGCTTCCGCCCCTTCGATCATCGCCAGCGCCATCCGATCTTTGTACGATCCCGTCGGATTGTAGTACTCCAGCTTCACAATCACGTCCGCCATTCCTGGCGTCACCATCTTCTTCAGCCGCACGACGGGCGTATTCCCGATCGCCTCTAAAATCGACTCCCGCACTTGGTTTTTTCCCATCGCCGTCTCCTCCTCGTCCCTGAACCTCTTCGTATACCATCTTCGTCCACGCGCAAGATATCCAAAAACAGACACCAAACGCGCCAGCAACGGTCTGGAGCAGAAGTGCGCGGCAGTAAATGACGCAACCGCGCGCCTGGGAATACGAGACGGGGGCCAAAGCGTACCGGCTCTCGGCGCAGGGCCGGCTGAACTTGAAAGGTCGCGATTGGGAAATTACCCGGGCGCTGGCGGGACCGGGATTGTGGTTATAATGATGCGCCGTGAGGCCGGGGCAGATCGAGGGATGGACGGGCGAAAGTCGGGGAGAGTGTATGAAAGCAGAAGAGAAAGTTGGAAAGTGGACGGTGAGCTGGCGGATTTTTGGCGTCGCACTCCTGGCGGCAGCAACCACGGCATGTTTTGCTTTGGGCGCGAACGCGCAGACTGTGGATGAAGTGATCGCGAAGAATATTGAAGCGCGCGGAGGCATGGAAAAGTTGGAAGCCGTGCACAGCCTTCGGACGACGGCGAAGTTGACGCAGGGATCGTTTCGCGCGGATTTTTTGCAGGAGAACAAGCGCGGGGACAAGGTTCGGGAAGAATTCATCATTCAAGGGATGGCGCAGATTCAAGCCTACGACGGCAAGACGGGATGGCAGGTTTCTCCCTTCGGCGGGCGCAGAGACGCGGAAATGCTGTCGCAAGACGATTTGAAAAGTCTAATCGTTGACTCGGACATCGACGGGCCATTGATCAACTACAAGGAAAAGGGCAACAAGGCGGAGCTGGTGGGGCACGAGTCGATGGAAGGAACGGACTGCTACAAGATCAAGCTGAGCATGAAGAACGGAGACGTGCGCTACTACTACCTCGATGCGGATTCCTACCTGGATTTGAAGGTGGAGATTCAGACAACGATTCGCGGGGGGCTGCAGGAGTCGGAGCTGTATTACGGGGATTACGAGCAGGTGAACGGAATCTATTACCCGTTCACGATCGAGCAGGCGCAAAAGGGCAGCTCGTCGCGGACGGAGATTACGGTCGTGAAGATCGAGCAAAATGTGCCGCTGGAAGATTCAGTATTCTCCATGCCCGGCTCAAAACCAGAGGCGAAGGCGCCGCCGGCCGGATTGTAAGAACCGTTTAAGAGGGAGCAGAAGAGAGGTCCTGTCGCATATCCGTATTTAGGTCAACTATCGCGGGTAGTTCGTGAAGGCGTTCAATTTTTTTGCTGAGGGATCTGCCGATATGAGCAAATCGACTAGTTTCTGGCGCTTTATGCTGTTAGCGACGCTGGCCGCGACAGTTGTTGCGGGGGCCCCGGGAGCCCAGGACGCGAAGTTCGATTCGGATACGATTTCGGGGCTTGGAGCACGAAACATCGGGTCAGCGACTATGAGCGGGCGGGTGGCGGCGGTCACGGCAGTGAGGGAGGACGGGCGGCTGACGGTATATGTGGGAGCGGCGAGCGGCGGGGTGTGGAAGTCGACGAATGGCGGAACGACGTTCAAGCCGGTGTTCGACAAGGAGCCGGTGCAGTCGATCGGGGCGCTGGCCATAGATCCGGAATCGCCCAAAACGATTTGGGCAGGGACGGGCGAATCGTGGACGCGGAACAGCGTATCAGTGGGAAATGGGATTTATAAGTCGACGGACGGCGGGGAAACGTGGACTCACATGGGCCTGTCAAATTCGGAGCGGATCGCGAAGATTATCGTTGATCCGAAAGACGGCAACACGGTATATGCGTGCGTGCCGGGAAAATTGTGGAGTGACAGCGCGGACCGGGGCGTGTACAAAACCGCGGATGGCGGGAAGACGTGGAACCTGATTTTGAAGGGAGCGAATCTTTCGACGGGTTGCTCGATGATTTCGATGAATGCGCAGGAGCCGAAGGTCTTGTTCGCGGGGATGTGGGATTTTCGCCGAAAAGGATGGACGTTCCGTTCCGGAGGGGAGAGTCCGACGGCGGCGAGCGGGAGTGCGTTTTATCGAACGGAGGACGGCGGAGCGACGTGGACCGAACTGGATGAAAAGAGCGCGAAGGGGTTGCCAGCGAAGCCGTGGGGACGCATCGCGGTGACGATTGCTCCATCGAAACCGAATGTCGTGTATGCGCTGATCGAGTCGACGCGCAGCGCGCTGTTCCGGTCCGATGACGGCGGGAATACCTGGCAGGAACGGGACCGCAGCAGCTGGATGGTGTGGCGGCCATTTTATTTCGCAAACCTGATCGTGGATCCAAAGAATGAAAACAAAATCTACAAGCCGGACTTGACGTTAATTCTGAGCGAAGACGGTGGAAAGAGCTTTAGCGGGATCGGCAACGGCGCGCACGGGGATTTCCACGACGTGTGGGTGAACCCCGACAACACGCAGCACCTCATCGCAGGGGACGACGGGGGCGTCTGGTATTCCTACGACAGCGGGAACACCTGGTGGAAGGGCAACAACCTGCCGATTTCGCAGTTCTATCACGTGAGCACGGATAACGCGGATCCGTACCACGTTTTCGGGGGACTGCAGGATAACAGCGTGTGGATGGGAGATTCGCAGTACCCGGGCGGGATCACGAACGGGCGATGGGAAAATCTTGGCGGCGGAGACGGATTCTGGGCGTTTCCCGATCCAGCGGATGCGAATTACGTCTATGCGGAGTCGCAGGGCGGGTTTGTCGCACGGGTGAATCGAGTGACCCTGGAAGCGCGCTTCATCAAGCCGGAGCCGAATTATGGAGAAAAGAAGCTGCGCTTCAATTGGAATACCCCGCTGCACATGAGTCCAAACGAGAAGGGGACGATTTACATTGGGGCGCAGTACCTGTTCCGGTCGCGGGACCACGGGCAGTCGTGGGAGCGAATTTCGCCCGATCTGACGACGAATGATCCGGAAAAGCAGAGACAGGAAGAATCCGGCGGGGTAACGATAGACAACTCTTATGCGGAGACGCACACGACCATCTATTCGATCAGCGAATCGCCACGAGATGGACAAACTATCTGGGTTGGAACAGACGATGGCAATCTGCAGTTGACGCGCGACGGAGGAAAGACGTGGAGCAACGTGGTTGCCAACGTTCCCAACTTGCCGAAGGCTTCGTGGGTATCGTGGGTGGAAGCCAGCCGGTATGATGCGGCCACGGCCTATGCGGCATTTGATCGCCATACGTTCGGAGACCTGGAAACGTACGTGTATAAGAGCGTGGATTACGGGAAGACATGGACGCCGATTGTGAAAGGCGGGAGCGGCGTGCGCGGGTACGCGCATGTGATCAAGGAAGACACGGTAAATTCCAATTTGCTGTTTCTGGGAACCGAGTTTGGACTCTGGATTTCACCAGACGGCGGCAGACAGTGGGCTCGTTACACGGGGCACGACTTTCCGATGGTGCCGGTGCGTGACGTGGTAGTCCAGCCGCGAGAATCGGATCTTGTTATCGCCACACACGGCCGCGGGATCTGGATTATCGATGACGTCACGCCGTTGCGGAAGCTGACTTCCGAAGTCTTGAATCAGAGCGCCGCATTCCTGGAGGCGAATCCCGCGCAGCAGCGGCTGGAGGCAAGTGGGGGTTGGGTGGAAGGAAGCGCCGTATTCACAGGACCGAATCCGCCGGATGCTGCGGTAATTACCTATTACCAGAGCAAGCGGCACATTTTCGGAAAGATGAAACTGGAGATTTTTGACTCGCAGGGGAAGCTAGTAGATACGCTCCCGGCCAACAGCCGGCGGGGAATCAGCCGGGTGGAATGGCCGATGCGGCTGAAGGCGCCGCACGTTCCGCCAGCGGCCTCCGCTGCGTTCGAAGCGGCGCAAGGCCCGAGAGTTTTGCCAGGCACATATACCGTGAAAATGACGCGCGGGAAGGAGACTTACACGACGCCATTGAGAGTAGAACTCGATCCGCGGGCCAAATATACGCTGGAAGATCGCAAGCTGGAGTTCGACGCCGCGACGCGATTGTCAGCGCTACTGGGAGATATGAGCTTCGACGTGGACCGCATCAACGGAGTGCATGACGCGCTGCTCGAGCGAGCGGGCAAGGCGAAAAGCGACGCAGCGTTGAGCAAGAGACTGGAGGAAATGGCGGGCAAGGTGGAAGAGATGCGGAAAAAGATCGTGGCCACAACGGAAGGCGGGGCCATCACAGGAGAAGAACGAATCCGGGAGAAAACCACCGGGCTTTACGGAGAGATCCTGAACTATGAGGGGAGGCCGACAGATTATCAGACGGCGCGGATCGAATCACTGAAGAAGGAGCTGGAAGATGTGGCCGCGGAGTTTGACGGATTTACGATGAAGGAGCTGCCCGGGGTGAACAAATCGCTTTCAAAGAAAAAGCTGGAGCCTGTTGAGCCGCTAACGCGAAAAACGTGGGATGCCGGCGAGGGCGACTCCGCGGCAGGGGCCGCGGGCGGGAGCGTGCAGTTCCGTGGGAGGGAAATTCACTGAACGACGGAGATTTGAGAAGGTTTATCCCTCCCTCGGTGCCGGGACGAAGTAGAAGTGGTAATGGTTGCGGCAGGCCGGATTGAAGGGGGCATGGCAGTAGGGGCAGATGGAGTTGCATTGGAGATAGTCGGAGATGGTGAGCTGAGTGCGGCAGGCGCCGCAGAGGATAGCTGACTCTTGAAATTCGGAGGAGAGCCAAGGCTTGAGGGGATGATCGGCCAGGGCATCATGGCAATGTTTGCAAGCGTAGTAGAAGCCACAGCATTTCATTCTGATGGCGATGATATCGAGCGGGGAATGGTAGTGGAGGCAGCGGGTCTGTGGATCGAGTTGGAGGCCGAGGACTGCTGGAGGCGCGAGAGGCATGAGAATGATGGAAGGAGAACGATAGCACAGACATGATCGCTGGGGCCCGGAGGACACGATAGATTGTGCCCCTGCGGGAGCAAGGGACCGAGGGAGGAGGCGCTACCCTAGTTAAGCAGGGATGTGCTATAACCATCGGGCCGTGAAAGGTGCCGCAAAGCAGGAACTTGCCCCGGTTCAGCGGGAGCGGGCGGAGGCATCCGTGGGGGATGACTCGCCGGCGAAGGCGGGAAAGTCCGCCGAGACCGCGGGGATCGATGCTTCGTGCTATTGTCCGGTATGCTCGCAGCGGCTGGAATCGCGGCGTTGCAAATTGATGTGCCCGGTCTGCGGATATTACATGTCGTGCGCGGACTATTATTGATAAGCTTTGTGGTCCCGGCCCAGGTTGCCGCCGGAACTGCTATCCGATGAGGAGGAAAACACAGTGGCTTTGAAGATGACCAACCGGGAAGTAGATGGCGTATCGGTGGTGGCGCTGGACGGGCGCATCGTGCTGGGAGAAGAGAGCAACGCGCTGCGCGAAAAAGTGAAGAGCTTGATCGCCGAGGGGAAGAAGAAGGTTGTGTTGAACATGGCGAACATCACTTTCATTGACAGCGCTGGCCTGGGCACGCTGGTGGCCGCGCATCATAGCGCGAAGTCGCAAGGCGCGGCGCTGAAACTGGCGCACCTGGGAAGCAAGTTCCAGGAAGTCCTGCAGATCACGAAGCTGCTGACAGTGTTTGATGTGTACAACACCGAAGCGGAAGCAGTGGCTAGCTTCGCGAAATAGGTTGCGGCGTTTTAGCGTCACTCCGCAGGCCGCGGTCTGAAGAATGGTTTTTGATAAAGGGCACGCCTGCGCGTGCCCTTTTTGTTTTCTGCTCGAGGCGCGTGACGAACGGATTGAAGAAACGGTGTTGACTGTCGGACGAAGCAGTTGCGTGATTCGCTCAGGCGTCAACACGGTACATGGTGATCCCGCTGAGGAGCTTCGGATAAAAGTCGGTGGATTTTTGGGGCATGACCTCGCCGGCTGTGGCAATGCGCATGACCTGCTCGACATCGACGGGGTTGAGGAGGAAGGCGATTTGGGCGGCGCCGCGGTCGACGGCATCGAGAGCGGCCGAGGATTCGCGCTCGTAAGAGAGGTTGCGTTCGGCGGTGACCGCTTGCGGCGTGATGCCGAAGGCAGGTTCGAGAATTCCGTCGTGGAGAAGAACAACATCGAGTTGGCGCTGAAGAGGTGAAACGGAGTGTAGAAGTTGAGAAAGGTCGGCGCCGCGACGAAGCATTAAAACGTAGTAAGCACGCTTCGATGGTTCCGCGGCGGGGTACACGCCGATGGCTCTTTGCGCGCACGCGGCATGGAGGTTAGCAAGAAAATTTCTTTGCGCTTCGGGTTTTTGGGCGTCGTCGGTAAATGGAAAGGACTGCGCTTCAAACCAGGGCTCGAGATAGCGGCGAGCTTCGCTCCAGGAAAAATCGTGGAGATTGGCGGCCAGGCGGTGGGTGGGAAGAATAGTGGGGCCTTCGCCGCAGGTGTTAACGAAGGTCATCATGGCAAAATCGTAGGGGCCGATCGCGTAGGGTGCTGAAGGGTGCAGGCCGCCGGCGCGGAGCCGGCATTCATTGCGATAGTTGAGAGCCGTTTCGTAACGGTGATGGCCATCGGCAATGACAAGCTTTTGCTCGTGCATCGCGTCCTTGATAGCGCCGGTGCGCTCGGGGTCGGCGATGATCCAGAGGCGATGGACGACGCCATACTCGTCGCGGAGCTGAGTTGCAGGGGCGGCGGATTCGGCGTCTTTCAAAATGGTGTCGATGCGCTTTTGAGGATCGGAATAGAGCATGAAGAGCTGACCAGTGTGGGTGCGGGTGTGGCGGAGAAGCTCGAGGCGGTCGGCTTTGGGACCGGAGAGCGTGTGTTCATGGCGGAAGACCACGCCGGCGGAATATTCCTCGAGCTTGCCGGCGCCGATGAAGCCGCGACGCGTGCGTTGTTCGCCGGTTCCGGGAACAGTGTATTCCTGCGAGTAGGCGTAAAAGGAAGGGACGGGATCCTGCAGGACGATGCTTTCGCGGATCCAGCTTTCCAGCGCGGAAGCGGCGCGCGTGTAGACATTATTTTGCGGAGAATCGTCTGGAAAGGCGCGGCCTTTTTCGACGGAGATGAGGTTATGAGGCTCGGCGGCGTAGTACCCGTCCTGCATCGAGGAGGAGATTTTGTCGTAAGGCTGCGTGAGGACGCGTTCAAACGCGACATGCTGCGGGTTATAGCGAAACGCCTGGAAGGGTTGAACCTGGGCCATGTGGTCTCCGGTGGTGTTTTGTGCCGAGCGGCAAGCCTTCTAGTTTACGCGAAGTAGGGATGATTCTGGAAAACGATAGAATGGTGTCTCGAGCGTTCATGCAGCATTCATAATGGCTTAAAGAGAGGGAAGTATGCGGAAGCAGAGATGAACCAATTAAAATGGGAGATTCATGTCTGAACTGAAGCTGATCTCCGTGCGTGCGCTGATTTTCGATTTGGATGGCACGCTGATCGATTCGAAGCAGGACTTGATCCATTCCGTAAACGCGATGCTGCTGGAATTGGGACGGGTGGAGCTGCCTGAGGAAACGATCTCCGGCTATATCGGACACGGGGCTCCGCTGTTGGTGGCAAGGGCGCTTGGGAACGGATGTACGGAGGGGGAACGGCAACGGGCGTTGGAGTTTTTTCTGCGATATTACGAAGAGCACAAGATGGATACCACGCGGGCCTATCCCGGGGTGGCGGAGACATTGGAGAAATTAGCGAGTGTGCCGATGGCAGTCTTGACGAACAAGCCAGTGCGCATCAGCGAACGGATTCTGGGTGCGATGGGTTTGTCGACGTATTTTCGAGCGATCTACGGAGGAAACAGTTTCGAAACAAAGAAACCCGATCCGCTGGGAGCGAGGACAATTCTGAAGGAACTAGAGGTTAAGCCACAGGAAGCGCTGCTGGTAGGCGACTCCGAAGTGGACGTGCAGACAGCAAGGAACGCCGGCATGCTGGCGGCGGTGGTGAATTATGGGTTTGGAGTGCATAATCGCGCGGCACATCCGGCGGACATTTATTTCGAGCGATTTTGCGAACTGGCAGAGCTTTTCGACCAGGCAGGTTTTGAGTAGCGTCATTGGGACGACCAAAAATCAATAGACCAGCTTAAGGGAGAACTGGATCTGGCGGGAAGGGCCTGATGTTTTGCTGATGAGGCCGAAGCCGCTGCCACGGACGGTGTTGGAGGGCAGACCAAAATTGGTGATGTTGAAGACGTTGAAGAATTCGGCGCGAAATTCGAGGATGCCAAGTTCGGCGCTGCTACGGCGGCCGAAGGGCGTGTTCTTGATGAGCGCGACATCGTATTGATGAAAGCCGGGGCCGCGAAATGTGTCGCGACCGAGCGTGCCGAAGAAACCGGAATTCGGGCCTGTGCCTCCGGGCAAATCGATGGGAAGCAAGAAAAACGAACCGTTATTCGCACCCCGGCCAAAGTAATCTTCACGGACAGTCCGGCCAGTAGAGAATTCGGGCATGGAAACGAGATCGGGGCGATCCGTTCCGCCAGCGCCGACACCTGTTTGCTGAGTACCAGAATAGACGGTGAATGGCGGGCCGCTCGTCAGCGACGTGATGTTGAGAAATTGCCAGCCGCCAGTCAGTCGCTTTCCGAGCGGTTTGAGGAAGTTCGCGCGATCTAGCGGGAGCGATTGGATTACGCTTAGCGAGAAAACGTGAGTCACATCGAACGTGGAGGGCCCTTTATCCGCTACGGGATTGAAAGGATTCTGCGGGAGGGTCTGCATGATGACACCGGCATTGGAAGGAAGTCCTCCGAGGACGGCGCTGGTGTCGTCGAGCGATTTGGAAAATGTATAGCTGGCTTGAAAGCTGAGGCCGAAGTGCGAAGCGTTCTGGCTGACGCTCGTTTGAAGCGCGTGATAACTGGAATGCGAGCCCGTGGACATGATGGACTCCGGCCCAAATCCACCGATGGCCTGGCCGGAAGAATTGAACTGCGTGAATGGAGCGAAGGCCGCGTCGGCGCCGGAGTAGCCATTCGGGGAAAGGACGCTGCCCAGATGAATTCCGGCCGTGCCCACATAATCTACGCTGAGCTTCACGATCCCAAAATCGTGATCCACACCAAACGTCGAAGTGGCGATGTAGCCGTTACGAAAGGAGCGAGAGATGGCGGCGGCCGTTAATAGTTGGACTTCGTTTCCGGGAGTTAGCGCGTCGAGATCGGTCTGAAATCTTTGGAGATCGATCGGTGTGTTGGCAGCGACGTGAGCGCTGTCGCCGTTGGGAAAGAGAAGCTGTCCGCCAGTTGTGTAGGCTGGAGGGAGCGCGAGAGGGACGGCGGTGTTGTGAAACGGAACAGGAATGCCAGGGAGAGCGGTTACGAGAGGTTGAAAAACTAGAGGAATTCCTCCAGTGACAAAATTGTCCTGCCACAAATTGGGAAGAATTGTGGTTATGGCGCCGGCGGCGTGGATGGTGGTGCGCTGTGTCATGCCGTAATCGACCGAAAGCCGAGGGCCGAGTCCATTCCAGTCCATGGGATAAACGGGCTGCGGATTGTACAAAAAGACCTGCGTGGCGCCCGGCGTGAAATAGGAGGTTGGCTTTCCGTCAGGGCCAATGGGCTCGGCAATCGATGTGCGGTGCTTGGCCTCTTTGATCCGAGAATTCAATTCGTAACGCAGGCCGTAGCTTACACTCCATTTGCTGGAAAACTTCCAGGAGTCCTGAAAATAGAAATTGTAGGCTTCGCGCCGAACGGCGGCCTCGTCGAATCTGTTGCCGACGGGAGTTGTGGCAGCCGCGGCGGTGATGGAATAGGAGTAAGGCGTGGCGGTCAGTAGGCCGGTGAGCGCATCGGGGAGCGGATCGCCCGGCTGTATATTGTGCAAGCCACTGGCAGAAGTGATTTGCACAGGGGAATAGGCAGTACCTCCTCCAAACGTGTAGACGCCGCTGGGATTGGTGCCGAAAATCGTTGCGTCTTTGTTAAGGCGAATTTCTGCGCCCCACTTGAAGGTGTGTGGGCCGCGTAGGTAAGTCATGTCCTGCTTGATTTGATAAAGATTGCTGTAGGACCCGAAGATCGAGCCATCGGCGGTGTTAAATCCCTGGAAAAGGCCGTCGCCATAAACCAAAGCGGGGTCGGCGTGATTCGACGCGGGGAAAATCGGCGTGCTGCGGATATAGCCGAATGAGGTAGTAAAGCTGAAGCGTGGCGAAAAGCTCCTGGAATAACGAATGGCGGCATTGCGCTGGTGGTCAAAGAAATTCACAGCGAAGCCCTGGTCGATGGCGGTCTGATCGGGATTTGTGGTAGGACCGTTGACCTGATTCAAACTGAAGCGCGTAAAGAGCGTGGCCCTATCCGAGATGTGATGATCCACGCGAATGGAAAACTGGTCGGTGTCGGTGACTACCTTGGATGAAGTTGCATACGTGCGGGCGCCGAAGGGGCCTTGCGGCTCGTTGGGAAGTGGGTAGCGAGCGAGAAGAGGCGCAATCTCAGGGTTTACCGGAACGGTGAGAGTGTCGCCTGAAAAAGTCGTGGTATCGATGCCTTGCCGCTCCGCAGAAGTGGGTACTGCAAAAACTTGGGTGGTGCCGAGGACTTGACGGAAGCCCTGATACTCGGCAAAGAAGAACGTCTTAGCCCTGCCGTCGTAGATGCTGGGCAGGACTACTGGACCACCGCCGGTGGCGCCAAATTCATTGCGAGTGAATGGCGGCAGGCGCCGCGGATCGACGGCGCTGGCGTGATCGAAGAAGTTTTTTGAGTCAAAGGCAGCGTTGCGCACAAATTCGAAAGCGCTTCCGTGAAGCTGATCGGTGCCCGACTTGGTGATGACGTTCGTGAAGCCAGCCGCACCGTGGCCGATTTCCGCGGGCATCACCCCAGAGCTTGATTGAACTTCCTGAATGGCGTCGACGTTGAAGTTGGTGAAAGTAGCGCCGCCGAGTTCGGGATCGCTGGTGTCAGCTCCATCCATGGCGAAGACAGAAGCGGTGCCGCGCATTCCGTTGACGGTGAATTGCTGAGTGAAGTTGGCTGCGCCGTTGGTGTCCGTCATGGTACCGGCAGCCAAGAGCAATAGTTTGCTGAAGTCGCGTTCATTGAGAGGCAGGCTGGAAACCTGTCCGCTCGAAAGATGACCGCCACCGGTCGCCGTCGCGGAAGAGTCGATCGGTCGCGCAAGCAGCGCGAGGGACTGATCGGCCGCGGACAGTGCGAGATCATAGGTAAGTGCGTCGCCGACTCGAATCGTCAGAGGCACGGTGGCTTTCCAGGTCGCACCACGGAGCCGTACGGAGATCGAATAGCTTTGCGGCTGAACGCCGGCGAAAACGAAAGCCCCATCAGCCGCCGTCCGCGTCGAATAGTGGCGGCCGCCTGAAGTAGCCTGCAGCGATACCGTGGCTTGGGCGACGGGAAGGCCAGCCCCGTCACGCAAGATTCCTTTTAAGGAATTAGCGGCAAGAGCGCCAGAGGAATGAACCAGGAAAAGAATAAGAACAAAGCAAGTCGTTCGACCTGAAAACACGGGGGCACCAGACATAACCTGCGATTGTACAACCGAATTCTTGAGCGCCATTTGCCAAAATAGAACGATGGTCAGGACAGCAGGAAGGAATTCGTCAGCACTCGCTGTTCTGTGTTGGCTCGGTTAACGCTCAGGTCTCGATCCTCACTCTTGGGGGCTTGCCTTAAGTTACGACACAAGGCAGACTCGGCGCGTGCTGATTGGACTGTTTACGGAATTGGCAGGAAGCGGGGGAGTGCAGCGGGCGAGCCGGCACGTGGCGGCAGTGTTAAGCGAATTCGCGGCCAGCCGGCACATGGACTGCCGGCTGTTGAGCTTGAATGACACGCCAGAGCTGCACCGCATGTCCGTAGGAGGAAAGGAATTTGTGTTTACGGGCTGCGAGCGAAGTAAGAGCCGGTTTACGGCGAACGCGATACGCGCAGCGAGACGGAAGGCTAAGGTGGTTCTTGCCGGACATCCGAATCTTGGACCGATTACGCAGGCCATGAGACTCGTTGCGCCACGGCTTCGGACGATTGTTTGCACGCACGGGGTAGAAGTATGGGAACCGCTCCCGGTGCTGAGGCGGATGGCGCTGAGGCGGGCGGACGTCGTGCTTGCACCGAGCAAAGACACAGCGCATCACGTGGCGGAACAGGAGGTAAGGAAGGCAAGGATCCACGTCTTGGCATGGGCGCTCGATCCGCAATTTGAGGCAATTTCGGCAAATACGCCGCAAGGTAGATTACCGAACGGATATCCAGAAGGCCGGGTGATTCTGACTGTGGGCCGTTGGCTGGCGAATGAACGATACAAAGGGATGGATACCCTGATCACAGCGCTGCCGCGCCTTCTAACGCGATGGCCAGAATTGCAGTTACTGGCTGTGGGTGATGGCGATGACCGGGCTTGGCTAGAAGATCTTGCGGAAAAGAACGGCGTAAATCGCCACGTACACTTCCTCAGCGGGATAAGCAACGAGGAGCTGATCGCGTGCTATCAGGCTTGCGAAATGTTTGCTCTGCCGAGCCGTGGCGAAGGCTTCGGGCTGGTTTACCTGGAAGCGATGGCCTGCGGGAAACCAGTGATTGGCGGAGCGCACGGGGGCGCTCCGGAAGTCATAGAAGATGGCGTGACAGGCTACCTAGTCCCGCACGGCGACGCGCCACAACTTGCGACCTCCATTCAGACGCTGCTCTCCGACCCTGCCATGGCGCAAAAAATGGGCGGGCGCGGGCGGCAGCGCGTGGAGCGAGAATTCCGGTTCAGCGTATTTGCCAGGTCTTTGAAGAAGATCCTCCGCGAACAATGCGAGTCCTGAGCGTCACGGAATCCTACGCGCCGTTCTTGGAGTTTGGCGGCCCGCCAGTGAAGGTGCAGGCGCTCGCCCAAGGACTCGCCGGGCATGGGAATCGAGTAACGGTGCTTACGGCAGACTGGGGTTTCAAAGCGCGTATGAACGAAAAGCAAACGGCGAGCGCGGAGCGGAGTCCATTTGGATGGGAGTGGAGGGACCATGGCGTGACGGCGATTTACTTGCCGACCTGGCTGCGGTATCGCTCCGTGACCTGGAACCCTAGATTGAGGCGATTCTGCCGGAAGCTGCTGCGGGATTTCGATGTGGTGCACATTTATGGCCTCTACGATTTTCTCGGGCCGAAGGTTGCCAGCTCTTGCGCGAGGCTTAAGATTCCATATGTTGTGGAACCGATCGGGATGTTTGTGCCGATCGTGCGGAGCTTCCGCCTCAAAAGGGTGTATCACGCTTGGTTTGGCCGGCGGCTGTTCGAAGAGGCGGGCGCGATCGTGGTCACATCGGAGCAAGAGAGGGCTGAATTGGTGAACGGAGGCGTGGCGCGCGAAAAAATCGTGTTACGCCGGAACGGTGTGGAAGCGCCAGCTTCGTGGCCGGAGCGGGGCGTTTTTCGCAAGGTGCTGGGGATTGCCGAAGACGCGAAAGTCATCCTGTTTCTCGGCAGACTGTCTGAGAAGAAGAGTCCGGGTTTGCTGTTGCGAGCGTTTGCTTCCCTTGCAAGGGAAGCTCCAGGAAGGAACTTGCACCTCGTGTTTGCGGGGCCAGACGAGAACGGAATGCAGGCTCGGCTTAGACAGATGGCTGGGGAGCTGCTGGTAGGTTCGCAGGTGAAGTTCACAGGAGCTATTTTTGGCGAAACGAAGTGGGCCGCATATCGCGATGCCGATGTGTTCGTTCTGCCATCGCAAAACGAGAACTTCGGGAATACCGCGGCAGAATCAGCGGCGGCGGGCACACCGATCATTGTGACGGAGCAGTGTGGCATCGCTCCCCTGTTGGCAGGGGTTGCGGGCATAGTCGTGGCGCACGACGAAGCGGCGCTCGCGGAAGCGATCAAGTCCCTCGTTGGCAACGCAGAGTTGCACGCAAGGTTGTCCGCGGGGTGCAGCAGCGTGACTTCGCAGCTTGGTTGGGATGAGCCGGTCGGTGAGATGGAATCGCTCTATAACAAGCTTGCAATTGCGCGACCCACCAGCGCAGAATCTGGAATATCGTGGCGATGAAATTTTCTGGGGAAAGACATACGATCTTTCACGCGACATGGCGGGGCGTAAATCTGCTTCTGGCTGCGGCTGTCGCGTGTTCACTTTACGCTGGAGCTCGCAAGTATTCCGTCAGGCAATACTTGAAGGGATTTTCCGACGCCGTTGTGCCTGAGTCGGCGACGCCGGAGAAAAAGACCGAGGCCATATTGTCTTGGATGAAGAATGGCCCATCGCGATACAGTATCGGAAATCCTTCTGAGCCATCGGCGCGAGACCCGGAAACTACGCTAAATTACAAGCAGCTCCTCAGCGTTTGCGGGACCGCGACCAACGCCTTTTTAAACCTTGCCCGCAGTGGAGGCTTAAGCGTGCGGCGGCTGCTGTTGCTGACCCCGGAACGCAACACCAAGCATGTAGTGGCCGAAGTACTGGTTGATGGGCGGTGGATTGTCGTCGATCCAACGTATCGCGCGGTGTTTCGTGACGCAGCCGGGCAGCTATTGACGCGGAATCAACTGGAAAATCCGGCGGTGTTTGCGGAATCCATCCGCGAAATTCCAGGCTATCCGAGCGAGTACAATTTCGACCGATTCGCGCACGTGCGACTGTCACGACTGCCGCTAAATAGTTTTGGACTTCGACGGGCACTGGACACCGTCAAGCCGGGCTGGGACGAATCTGTGGACTGGAGCTTGTTGCTGGAGCGGGAATCGTTTCTGATCCTGATTGTTTCCGTCTGCTTGACACTTTTTTTCTTGCTGCTTCGCGAAATGCTCGCGTGGTATGCCGATCACAGATTGCGAATTCCCCGCTTTCATTTGCGCGAGCATGCCTTGCGAGCAACTACGGCCTTCTTTTCGACCCCGGAGATCAAACAATAGCGTGTGCGGCATTTGTGGTGTCGCGTTTGCATCGCGCAACAACGATGCGGAGCTGCGCGTGCGAGCGATGGCGACAGCATTGCGGCATCGTGGTCCGGATGCGGAGGGTTTCCTCATCGGCGATCCGCGCGCCCCTGGGCTGGCGCTTGGAATGCGTCGGCTCAGTATTATCGATCTGGCCGGCGGCCAACAACCTATCTGGAATGAAACGCGGGATGTCGCCGTTATCTTCAACGGCGAACTCTATAACTATCGAGAACTCCGCGAGCGACTGACTCTGCTCGGGCATCGCCTGGCAACGCAATCTGATACGGAAATTCTAGTACATGCCTGGGAAGAGTGGGGCGAGGAGTGCCTGACGGAACTCCGCGGCATGTTTGCATTTGCATTGCTCGATCTGCGCGGACGATTTGCGACGGCGCCGCTGCTTTTTTTGGCGCGCGATCCGCTCGGTATTAAACCGCTCTACTATGCACAGACGCCGGAAGGATTCACTTTCGCTTCAGAGGTGCGTGCTCTTCTGGCAAGCGGTGTCGTACCCAAACAAATTTCTCAAGACGCGCTGACGTCTTACATGCTATTTGGCAGCACATCAGAACCAGTGACCCTGATCGAGGGGGTTTTCTCTCTTCCGCCAGGCCATCGCATGCTGTTGTACCTCCCGGAGCGTCGGCGAGTGCCGCGTGCGCGTCCATGGTGGGACGTGCAAGCAAGTCCCGCGGCGCGTGACCCACGCAAACCAAAAGATATGGATTCGGCGGCCCGGACTTTGCGTCCGCTACTTGAAGCTGCCGTGCGCGCGCATTTGATTGCGGATGTACCGATCGGTTTATTTCTATCCGGAGGCCTGGATTCGGGGGCAATTGCGGCGCTGGCGGGGCGCGCGCAGCCCGGAATTCGCAGCTTCACTCTGTCCTTTCCAGGAACTTCTTACGATGAGGCTCCGCTGGCGCGCAAAGTCGCCGAACGATGCGGTACGGAGCATATGGAGATACCTCTTGATGGCGCCGCGATGCTCGCGCGCATTGATGAGACCTTGGCAGGCCTCGACCAGCCAACGATGGATGGCATTAACACTTCGCTGGTCTCATGGGCGGCGCGTCAGGTTGGACTCAAGGTTGCACTTTCCGGGCTGGGGGGGGATGAGCTGTTTGCCGGTTATGCAAGCTTCTCGAACACGGCGCTTCTACGGCGGCTCATTCGGCTAGCATGGTTCGCGCCTGGGCCGTTGCGCCGAGCGACCTCGGCGCTGATCGCAAGCGCTCTACAAACGCGCATGTCTGCCGACGCAGCACGCAAAGCTGTTGCTGCATGGAGAGAGCCTGATGCGCTTCCCGATGCTTACTTCTATGCGCGGGCGCTCTTTCCTTTAGGCCAGCTTGAACAGCTGATGGAACCGCGTTTCCGTCCGAGCACCGTAGGCTCAGACGGAGTCACACTCGAGCCGACGTGGCTTGGGTGGTTGGACCGCACGGCAAGCGAGGCCCGGAAACTGGAGCCCGTGGCTGCAACCGCATGGATGGAGATGCGCTGCTATATGGCGAGCACATTGCTGCGGGATACCGATTCGGTGAGCATGGCGCGGTCGCTCGAAGTGCGCGTGCCGCTGCTGGATACGCAGCTGGTGGAATTCGTCAGTTCCCTGCCTGATGTGGCGCGCCATCGAACGGGAGCGCAGAAGGCATTGCTGGTGGAAGCATTGAGAGGTGTGCTGCCCGAAGAGATTCTTGGCCAACAAAAACGGACGTTTACCTTACCCTGGGAAGAATGGCTTCGCGGTCCGTTGCACCCGGTACTGGAAGCCAGTTTTGGCGAGATCGCGCCATCGCTCGCCCCGCTGCTACGCGCAGAAGGCGTACGCGGTGTTTGGTCGTCATTTCTGGAAGGCAAGACTTCGTGGTCGCGCCCCTGGGCGCTATACGTCCTCAACGAGTGGTGCAAACACCACCTGGCGGCTTAATCTGCGCTCCTGATGTAGACTGAATAATTCAGCGATGAACATTCTTGGGATAAACGCCTATCACGGCAACGCATCGGCGGCCATTGTTTGCGAGGGTCGGCTTGTGGCTGCGGTGGAAGAAGAGCGCTTTAACCGTGTGAAGTATGCGGCAGGTTTTCCAACACAAGCGGTCCGTTACTGTCTGCGTGAAGCGGGACTCGACCTCAAGGATATCCACCATGTTGCCGTACCGCGAAATCCCTATGCCCGGCTGGGAACGAAGCTCTTCTATGCGCTGCGGATGCCGTCGTTTGCACGCGAACGCGTGAAAGTCCTCGCGAAATTCACTGGAATCCCGGAAGCGTTGGCACAGGCCTTTGACATAGATCCTGGAAAAGTTGGTGCGAACTTTCACCGCGTGGAGCACCACCAAGCGCACCTGGCCAGCGCCTTTTTCGTGTCGCCGTTTGAACGCGCCGCGCTGCTTTCCGCGGACGGCCTGGGCGATTTTGCGAGCACGATGTGGGGCAGCGGCGATGGCAACCGGATGCATATTGAGGGGGCGATTGCATTTCCTCATTCCTTGGGTCTTTTTTACAGTGCCGTCACGCAGTACTTGGGTTTTCTAAAGTTCGGCGATGAATACAAGGTGATGGGACTGGCGGCGTACGGCGAGGCAGAACAGCTTGAGGCTTTCCGGGAAATCGTACGCACAAATGGACGCGGCTTCAGGCTTGGCCTGAATTACTTCATCCATCATCGCACCGGACCCGAGATGAGCTGGGCGGATGCGGATAAGACCCCTATCCTCGGCAAAATGTTTTCAGAAGCTATGGAAAGAAAGCTGGGCCCAAAACGTAGTCCCGCAGAACCGCTCGAACAAAGGCACCGCAATCTGGCAGCGGGGTTACAAGCAAGACTTGAAGAAGTCTATCTTGGCATGCTGAAACAGCTTGGCGAGCGTACCGGGCTGAAAGCAGTGTGTCTGGCGGGCGGAGTGGCGTTTAATTGTGTCGCCAACGGGAAGATATTCGACACGACGGGGTTCGAGCAGATTTATGTGCATCCCGCGGCAGGTGATGCTGGACTCGCTGTCGGTGCAGCTTACTATGTTTGGCATCAAATACTGCGAAAGCCGCGGTCGTTCGTGATGGATCATGCTTACTGGGGGCCGGGGTATACGCGCGATGAGATCAGGCGAGCGATAGATGCGAACGGCTTGGGAATGAATGGTTGCCGGATCGAAGAGCTGGCCGAGGAGAAATTAGCGCAAAAGACGGCTGCAATAGTGGCCGACGGAAAGATTATTGGCTGGTTTCAGGGGCGTGCGGAATGGGGCCCACGCGCATTGGGCAATCGCAGTATCGTTGCAGACCCAAGGCGGCCCGGGATGAAAGAAATACTGAACAGGCGCATCAAGCACCGCGAAATCTTCCGCCCGTTCGCGCCTTCCATCCTTGTGGAAAAGACGGGCGAGTGGTTTGAGAAATCGCATTCTTCACCCTTCATGACTCTGGCATATTCCGTGCTTCCGGAAAAACGCGAGAAAATTCCAGCTCCCACGCACGTTGACGGAACGGGCCGTCTGCAAACCGTCACGCGCGAAGCAAACCCGCGCTATTGGAGCCTGATCAAAGCGTTTGAGCAGTTCACGGGAGTGCCGGTCGTGCTGAACACCTCGTTCAACGACAATGAGCCTATCGTTTGCCGGCCCGAGGAGGCGCTCGACTGTTTCCAACGCACACAAATGGATGCGCTGGTCCTCGGCGACTTCCTGATCACCCGAAAGTGAATCGCATGGCGCGAGTCAGGTTCGAATGAGAATCCTTCTGCTGAATTTGTACTTTCCGCCGGACACTTCAGCGACGGCTAAGATGGCAGCGACAGTAGCAGAAGCACTGTCTACACAGCATGAGGTAACTGTCCTCTGCGGCCGGCCGTCCTACGAGCCATCCGAACGGCGCTCCTGGCGGGTGTCGCAAACAGAACAGGCGGCACGCATTAGAATTGTCAGAGTAGGTTCAACGGACTATCCGCGCTTCGCAATGAAGCGACGCGTGCTGAACTATTTGAGTTATGTTGCGCTGGCGATTCCTCGAGCGGTTTTCGTGCGATGCGACGTGGTGCTGGCGATGACCGACCCTCCTTTCGAAGGAATTATCGGCGCGATCGTGGCGCTTCTGAAAGGCAAGCCCTACGTGTACAACATTCGCGACATGTATCCGGACATGGCGGTCGGCGGAGCGATTGTCAAGCCCGGGCTGCTGGCGCGCATTTGGGAAAGGTTGCACCGCTGGGCTTTGCGGCGCGCCACTCGAGTGATCGTACTTGGCGAGGACATGCGCGGCCGCATCATCGCCAAAGGAGTGAATCCAGCAGGCATCGAGATTGTTCGCGATGGCACGGATATTTTGCCGGCTGAAGCGCCGCAGTTGCCGCTGGATGAGGAGATCATTCGCAAGATTCGTGGTGAATTCAAATTTGTGTTGGTGCACGCGGGAAATCTCGGCTTCTATGGTGCTTGGGAGACTCTGATTAGGGCGGTGCGCAGTTTGGAGGTGGATGGTGTGGGGCTTGTCTTCGTCGGTGACGGGGCGCAACGCGCGCACATCGAGGAGCTCGCCAGGAACGCGACGAACGTGCGCTTTCTGCCATTTTTCCCAGCGAGCAAGATTCCCTCCGTCCTGGCAGCGGCTGATGCGCATGTCATTACGGTGAAGCGCGGGCTCGAAGGAGTCGTCGTACCCAGCAAGATGTATGGAATCCTTGCGGCTGGCAAGCCGATCGTGGCCATCGTGCCGGAGGAGACAGATGCTGCCTCGCTGGGCTCGAACCTCAAGTTCGCTGTCTCGGCCGACCCAGATAGCCCAGAGAAAACCGCCGCTGCAATTCGATTACTTGTTATGGATAATGAGAAATTGAAAAACATGGCAGACGCGGCCCGAGCCGTCGCACCAGACTATGATAGAGTCAAAGAATTGCAGAAATTTGTGAAAATCATCGAGGGAGCCGTGAACGCGTGACGTCTTCGGAGACTTTTTGGACCGGAAAACTTGTGCTGGTAACGGGAGGCGCTTCCTTTATCGGGTCGACGCTTACGGATCATCTTCTGGCGCGCGGCGCAAAAATCCGCATCGTGGATGACCTGACGAGCGGCCATCGAGACAATATCCGCGAGCACCTCGCAGGCGGAAAGATTGATTTCATCCATGCGGACTTACGAGAGCCAGGCGTCACGAGGTCGGCCATGCACGGCGTGGACACGGTTTTCCATCTGGCTGCGGATCATGGCGGCCGCGGCTATGTCGATCTTCACCAGGCGGGGCCAGCCTCCAATTTTTTCCTCGACGGCCTCGTTTTCGCCGAAGCTCTGCGCGCGAACGTGAAAAAAGTGGTGTTCGCATCCTCCGGCTGCGTATACCCGAACTTTCTGCAATCCGACGTGAAGAAAGAACTGTACCTCACGGAAGAGCTTACAAATGGCCCGAACGATGCGGACAACACCTATGGTTGGGCCAAGTTGATGGGTGAATTCACTCTGCGGGCGTACGCAAAGGAACACGGAATGGGTGCCGCATCTTGCCGTTATTTCACTGTGTACGGGCCGCGGGGCGTCGAAAATCACGCCGTCATCGCCATGATTGCGCGCGCCTTTCTGCGACAGAACCCCTTCGAAGTGTGGGGCGACGGAACGCAAATCCGCAATTGGACTTACATCGAGGACATCGTTGAAGGAACGATTTTGGCGGGCGAGAAAATCCATGACGGTACGGCCATAAATCTTGGGACAATGGAGCGCATCCACGTTATCGATGCCGCGAAGATGGTCTGCGAATTCACCGGCCATAAGGCGGAGATCAAGCTGCGGCCAGACATGCCGACGGGGCCGCTGAATCGGGTGGCGGACAACTCCCTCGCAAAGAGACTGCTGGGATGGGAGCCCAAAGTGCTCTTTCGAGATGGGCTAAAGCGCACAATCGACTGGTATTACGCTACAAGGAATCGCGAAGAAGTGAACCGCACCTTCGGTCGAATGCTCACGGAGAGATAGCAGTTCGGGGCTGCAGACAACGTTGAGTTTCCGGCACAGTCTAAAACAGTGCCACAATTCCCACGTGCCTGTCCTGCCCGTCTAATCACTTGCAAAATTTTGCAGATTGAAGAGCAACAATTTTAGAAGTATCGTGTTTAGGCTGCGTGGGGCAGCCATTTATTTCTTGGGAGCCGGGCCCCCAACCCGGCAGAAGACGATTGAGGCATTGGCCGCACCGTCCCGGCCAGCATCTGTAAGAAATCAAAGAGGGAACATGCCCGCAGGCTTGCTGGCGTTTCTGATAGCTCTATTTGCATCCTTGATGCTCACGGTTCCGGTGCGCGCGCTGGCATTGCGCGTGGGAATGGTGGATCTTCCGGGGCCGCGTAAAGTCCATCTTCGCCCAATTCCGCTGCTGGGTGGCTTGGCGATGTACGGGGCTGTTATGCTCGCCGTTTTATTTACGTTTAGTGGCGGAGCGCGCGAGCAGATTGTAGGAATATTAACCGGCGCGACGGTCGTCGCGGTCGTAGGAATTCTGGATGACCGGGGTCTGCTGCATCATCAAATCAAGCTATTCGTGGGCATGCCGCTGGCCGCGTCCGTTTTGCTGGCTACTGGAATTCACGCGCAGGTTTTTGAGGTTTTCTTTGGAGGGCGAGTCGCTTATTTTCTGGATGCGCTGGTGACCATTTTCTTCGTTGTTGGCATAACCGCTTCCTTTAGCATCCTGGATCATATGGACGGGCTTTGTGCCGGCATCGCCGCAACCGCCTCTATCTTTTTTGCCCTGCTCGCTTATTTGAATGGCCAAACACTAGTGGCTACTCTCGCGGCAGCCGTCCTGGGAGCAGCGACAGGCTTTCTGCGCTGGAACTTTAAACCGGCAAAAATTTTCATGGGCGACGGCGGAGCCATGTTTCTTGGATTCTTGATGGCTACGCTGGGCCTAAAGCTACGGCTTGATCACGCTAATCACATTTCTGCTTGGCTGGCCCCGATTCTGATCTTGGGAGTGACGATTTTCGATACCACGCTTGTCACGATTTCCCGCTCGCGACGGGGCTTGCTGCCCTTTGCCACTCCTGGCAAAGACCATGCCGCTCATCGGCTTTCGAATCTGGGACTGGGGCATCGCGGAGCTGTCGTGACCTTATATGGTACGGGATTATTAAGCGGCGGGGCTGCCGTGCTGGTGAGCTACCTGCGTCCGCTTGCCGCCGTCGTGGTGGCTCTCTTTGCTTTCGCCATCGTACTCGGTGGAGTCTTCCTTCTCGAACGCGCGCCATTTGAGCGGCAAGCGCAAAAGTCGGCCACCGTCTTCTAAATCGCCCGGGAAATGGGAGGGATTTGCCTTCCCGGCTGTGGAGGAGCGCGGCAAGTTTGCCCGCGCCGGAGGATTCGTTATACTTACCCGGTTGCCGTCTCACCGATTCTGAAAGCAGTGCCCTTCGGGTCGAGCGGAAACCAGTCAATACTCTTGGGATGTTTGAGCGCGAATACCGGCCGTGTAGAGGTTCCGGGTGTATGCGCGACTTGGGAAAGCGATATCTTGGCAGGCACTGAACACAAGCCCCGGCTGGATGGGGAGCAGGGCGAAGTCATCGTCGTGGGAGGCTCCGCCGCCGGTTTATTTGCGGCGGCTACCGTGGCTGCGGGCGGTCGGCGTGTGCGCGTTCTGGAATCGAGGCCGGATTTCGAGCCGGCGGCCAGATCACTGATCGTCACGGATCAATTCCGCAGCCAGTTGGGCGCCGCCGCATCTGAAAGCATCGTTAACGAAATCCGTCGCTTTGAATTATTCACCGACGGTCGCTCGGCGCAGATCGCTCTGGCTCACCCTGACCTCATCATTGAGCGTTCGCGTTTAATCCCTGCCCTGGCGCGAAGAGCGCAGCAGGCGGGGGCCCATCTTTCCTTCGACACCCGCTTTCTCGGATTGGCGCCTAATGCGCGGGGTTTGCGGCTGGAAGTCGATGCATCCGGACAACGGGTGGAATTGCATGCGGATAGCGTCGTCGGAGCCGACGGCGCTTCCAGCCGCGTGGCGCGGAGCGCCGGTTGGCCGCCGATTGAGACCGTCCCGCTTGTGCAGGCGATTGTCCGCTTACCAAAAGACCATCCCCCGGACACGACCCGCGTTTGGTTTGTCCCAGACGATACTCCGTATTTCTATTGGCTGATCCCGGAATCCAGTGAGCGCGGCGCTTTGGGAATCATTGGTGAAGACGGGCGCGACACCAAAACATGTATTACGCGCTTCCTCGAAAAGAAACAGCTGGCGCCACTGGAGTGGCAGGGCGCTCGGATACCTGTTTATCGAAAGTGGATCCCTGTGCGGCGGCGCATCGGGAATGGAGAAGTTTATCTGGTGGGCGATGCGGCGGCGCAGGTCAAAGTGTCAACCGTCGGCGGAATCGTGACGGGTCTGAGCGGTGCGCTAGGAGTTGGCCAATCCATCCTGCGAAATGGCGGGAGCAAAGAGCTGAAAACTCTGCGGCGCGAACTCGGCACGCACTGGCTGATCCGCCGGGCGCTCCATCATTTTCAGCAAGAAGACTACTCACGACTCGTTGATCTTCTCGATGTTTCGACGCGTCAATCTCTTGGTGAAATTAGTCGAGATGAATCCACTCGGCTGCTGTGGAACGTGGTGCGCCGGCAGCCACGCCTCGTGCTGCTTGGTTTGCGGGGGCTGTTGATGGGCAAGGGTCTGAAAAGCTAGGCAAGTCCGTCCAAAAATGCCATGGAGCGGTCAGCGGGCAGGGGAATATCTCAACCGAGATTTGCGGGCTGCGCAACACCTAGCAATGATGTGCTTTCATCCGATTTGCCCTTCGGTCAGAATGGGTTGTTTGCAGAGAATTCAGGACGGCGCTGAATGATTACCCTAAGCGCTCCAAGGAGATTTTCACTTGCGTCTCTCGGTTATCGGATGTGGGTACGTAGGGCTTGTAACAGGTGCATGCCTGGCCGCTGCCGGACATGAAGTTACCTGCACGGACATCGACGCGGAGCGGATCAAGCGCCTGCAAGCCGGTGAAGTGCCCATTTACGAGCACCACCTGGAAGAAATTCTGACCTCGGCGCGAAAGGCTGGCCGCATTTCCTATACACAGGACGCTGCGGAGGCGATCCGCGCAGGTGATGCCATTTTTATTTGCGTTGGTACTCCGCCAAAAGAAAGCGGCGAGGCGGATCTTTCCGCAATCGACCAGGTGGCGCGACAGATTGCCGAGCAAGCGGGCTCCCCGAAGCTTGTGATCGAAAAGAGCACCGTGCCGGCGCGAACCGGCCTCGAATTGCAGCGTGCGCTCGCTGCGTACAGTGGCGGCGGCAAGTCCAAATTTCGCGTCGCTTCAAACCCCGAATTTCTTCGTGAAGGCACTGCCGTTGCGGATTTCTTTCACCCCGACCGCATTGTGGTCGGAGTGGAAGACGAATCCGCTGCCGCAGATTTGCGCGAAATTTACCGTCCGATCCTGGAGCGCCGTTTTCATTGCCCGGTGCACAAGGGCACTTGTCCACCGGAGCATGACGCCGCATTCCTCGTCACCACCATTAACAGCGCCGAGCTTATCAAGCACGCCTCGAACTCCTTCCTCGCCCTGAAAATCAGCTATGCGAACGTAATCGCCGATCTCTGCGAAAGAATCGGCGCTGACGTCAAAGAAGTCACTCACGCGATGGGATTGGACCCGCGCATTGGCGGGCAGTTTCTCAGTGCGGGACTGGGTTTTGGCGGCTTCTGCTTTCCGAAAGACGTCCAGGCATTTATTCATCTAGCGGCTTCCGTGGGAGTTGATTTCGATTTGTTAAAAGCCACCGAGCGCGTGAACAAGCAGCGCATCGATCGCTTTCTCGAAAAAGTCCACAAAGCGCTCTGGGTGGTCAAGGGCAAGCACGTTGCCGTGCTGGGGTTAGCTTTTAAAGCTAATACGGACGACATCCGTTTTGCGCCGGCTCTCGAAGTCGTCAAGCGGCTTCTGGAAGAAGGAGCGGTGGTGCATGCCACAGATCCGGAGGCCATCTCGAGAACTAAGGCACTATTCCCGAAGGTGACCTACCACGAGGATCCTTACGACGCCTTGCGCGGTGCGGATGCCGCCCTGGTGTGCACAGAATGGGATGTTTTCCGCAATCTGGACTGGAAGCGCGCTAAACCCCTGATGGCGCGAGCGCTCATCGTCGATGGCAGAAACCTGTATTCGCCCAAGCACATGCGAGAGCTCGGCTTCGAGTACTTCTCGTTCGGCAGGGCCTAATAGCGCTGGCGTATTGTTGAGACTTCCGCCGATCGAGCTAGTCTTTGCGAGTCCTGTTTCGTTACGGCTCCTAGGCTAGGCACTCTTTTTCGCCGCAAATTCTCGCTTAAAATAATCGAGAGTCAATTTCAGGCCCTCGTTTAGTGCAACTTTGGGCTCCCATTTCAGAATACGCCTGGCTTTGGCGATATCCGGACAACGCTGTTTCGGGTCGTCCTGTGGAAGCGGTTCAAAAACGATGGTGGGAGCGTTTTCGAAATGCGTGCGAACACGCTCCGCAAATTCGAGAATCGTGATCTCCTGCGGATTGCCTATATTCGTGGGCAGATGCTCGTCGGACAACATCAAGCGGTAAATCCCCTCGATCAAATCGGAAACGTAGCAAAAGCTCCGCGTCTGTTTGCCATCGCCATAAACAGTGATCGGCTTCCCAGTCAGCGCCTGATGCACGAAATTCGGAAGGGCGCGGCCGTCGTTCAGTCGCATCCGTGGGCCATAGGTATTGAAGATTCTGACGATATGCGTATCCACGCCATGATAGCGGTGGTAAGCCATGGTCATGGCTTCCGCAAAGCGTTTCGCTTCGTCGTAGACACCCCGTGGCCCGATGGGATTCACATGGCCCCAATAATCCTCTGGCTGCGGCGAAATCTCCGGGTCCCCGTAGCATTCGCTCGTGGAAGCTAGGAAGAACTTTGCTTTTTTGGCGAGGGCCAGCCCGAGCGCATTGTGCGTGCCCAGCGAGCCAACCTTCAGCGTCTGAATGGGAAGCTTCAGATAATCCACCGGACTCGCCGGCGAAGCAAAATGCAAGACGTAGTCGACCGGTCCGGGTACATCAATAAACTTCGAGACGTCGCACCGCGCGATTCGAAAATTAGGATGCTTGAGTAGGTGCCCGACGTTTGAATCAACTCCAGTGACGAGATTGTCGAGAACCAGAACCTCCCATCCTTCCGCAATTAGGCGATCGCAAAGATGCGACCCAAGAAAACCAGCCCCGCCGGTGACAACCGCTTTCATGCACCCTCCTGAAATTTGCCAACTGTTAGTGTAGCTGGCGCCTCTTGAATTGACCACATTACCAGCCGACGATAGGATTCGATTCACCCGATGGAGAGCCATTCCCGAATGACACCCGGAGACAATGCAGAAAAAGTCCAACCCAGGCATCGGCGCATCGGTTGGATTGTGCTTCTCGTTGTGGCCGCGGCGATACTCGGTTCTGCAGTCCTACTTCTTGGGATCGGTCGCTGGCTCGTGCAGCAGGATCCTCTCGAAAAGGCTCAGGCCATCGTGGTCCTCAGCGGCCGTATGCCCCTGCGTGCGATGGAAGCTGCGAGACTCTATCGGGAGGGTTACGCGCCAAAGATCTGGCTGACTTATTCCGTAGAACCTGGAGCCTCCCTGAATTCCTTGGGGGTCAATTATGTCGCGGAAAATATTTACAATGTCCGAGTGCTTACCCACGAAGGAGTACCGGAAAATGCGATCCAATTGCTTCAGCCCTCCATCGTAAATACGGCCGACGAAATAGTGGACATCTCCGCCGAAATGACTGCTCAGAATGATCGCACCGTGATCATCGTGACGAGCAAAGTCCACACCCGGCGCGTTCGAATTCTCTGGAACAAGTTAGGCACAAGCCGCGGGCGCGCGATCATAAGGGCTGCCTCGGATGACCCCTTCGAACCAGGACGCTGGTGGCGCACTTCGGGCGACGCACTAGATGTGGTTCGAGAATGTCTCGGGATACTGAATGCCTGGGCCGGAATGCCGCTTCGCCCATCGCACTAGCAATTCGGCTTGATATCAGAAAAAGTAAAATCTCTTCCGGCGCGGTATGTCGCCTCCCTCACCCTGTTCAGGTACGTAAGGCAAGGTGCGCCCCTCGAAAGCTGCCATCGGGTTGTCGGCGAGCAGGGCATGAGCCTTTTCTTCTCCGCACTTTTCGCGGATAAGTTCATACGTGGACTTGAGCTTTAACGGGCGCCGTCCAGTATTGTGAGCATCGCTCGCCACGAAGTGTACCAATCCATCGGCCATCCATCGCCAAACATCCTTTTGTGCCCCGGTGCCAAAGACTCCTGACAATGATCCGGCCGTCACCTGCACACTGCAACCCAGCCGGACCCATTTCGCCAATCGCTCCGTATGCTGGCGTAGAATTCTGTTGCGCTCCGGGTGAGTTATGATCGGCCTTATCCCCATGAGTTGAATCTCGTGCAATGTTTGATCCATGCTTGGCGGAATTGAGTACTCACTGAATTCGACCAGCAGATAGTCTTTCTGGTTGATGCAAAAGCGCGGCGGATCCTCCCGTAGATCGGCCAGATTCTCGGGGTTTAAATGAAAATCGCAACCAGTCGCCAGGAGAAGCCTGGCGCCGATTTTCGCCTGCAATTCGTCCCGCAGATCTCGCACGCGCCGGTAGTCGAAAGGATATTCGTTGCTCGAATGCGGTGTCGCCACGACATGGGTTATGCCGTCGGCGATCGCGGACTCCGCCATTGCCATCGAAATTTCCATGTTCTCTGGGCCGTCGTCTATACCTGGCAGGATGTGGCAGTGCAGGTCAACCATGGTCCCTCTAATGTCCTTAGTGCCGAAACGCGCCAAACGCCTGCCACATTCCCAGCGCAAACATAAGTCCCGCAAAAACCTGCCGCATCCGGCGAGGGTGTAGCCGCTTCGCCAGCCATCCCCCCAGCATTCCGCCGGCAAAAACACCTGGAACCAAAACAAGTCCCGTAAGCCAGGAGACGTAGCCCACTTTGGCGTAAGTGAGAAATGCCAGGAGGCCAGTTGGCGGTACGAGACTTACGAGGCTTGTCCCTTGTGCCCGATGCTGTCCGTAGCCAAATGCGAGCACGAGCAACGGGACTAAAAGCACACCGCCACCGATTCCGAAGAGTCCCGACGCTATGCCGCAAACACAAGCAGCAATAAACATCCCGGCAAGACGTAACGCTCGCTCAGACAAGTTCGCCGTCCTCATTCGCGGCAACCGCCGTTCCTTCATTCGGCGACGGCTTTCTAAATACCAGGACCGCCGCTAGCATGAGGAAACCGCCGAACAATCCTTTGAGCAGGTGGCTACTGAGGGGGACGGCGATTAGTCCTCCCAGATAACCTCCTATGAGAATTCCGAGTGCGCACAAAATGCCCGCGCGAAGGTCAACATTGCCCTCCCTCCAGTATTCACGAAGCGCGCCAAGTCCTACGGGAGGCAAAAGGATAAAGAGAGAAGTGCCCTGCGCCAAATGCTGGTCCATGTGCAACAGATAGACCAGCGCGGGCACCAGAATGATTCCGCCGCTCGTCCCCAGAAGGCCGCCGAACGCACCCACGCCGAATCCTAGCAGGACGATAAAGAGAATCATTGCCGAGGCACGTCCATGGTCAGGCGCTCTCTACTTGTCGCTAGGTGCATCGCTGGTATCTTCTCCCGTCTTGCTTGGTCCCGCAACCAGTCTCGAACATGCGGTAACACGCCAAGACGCGGTGTTTTTTAGTTCGCGGATAACCTGCTATATTGGATTGTCCTTATCCAATCGGCCAAATGGCCTGCATGATCCCCAATAATTACGAGGAGAGCGAAGTAACTCATGCCTATAGACCGGAAACCGGAATTTTTCAAAGGCGCTCAACTGAAAGTCGCCATCATCGGCTGCGGCTATGTTGGTCTGCCGCTGGCACTCCGCTTTGCGGAAGCAGGCCATAAAGTAACAGGCTTTGACACCGACCCGAACAAAGTGTCGCTGCTCAACGCGGGCAAGTCCTACATCGAGCATATCCCGCAGACCAAGATCCAGCAATTCGTCAACTCCCGGCACTTCAGCGCGACCACCGATTTCGCAAGGCTCAAGGAAGCGGACGCCATCATCATCTGCGTACCGACTCCTCTCGACGAGCGGCGCGAACCTGATTTGTCCTATGTTGAACAAACGGCGATTTCCATCCAGCCTCACCTCCAAAGAGGCCAGTTGGTGGTTCTCGAATCCACCACGTATCCAGGCACCACCGAAGAACTGGTCCTGCCCATTCTCGAGAAAAGCGGCTTGCACTGCCCTATCGCCGCTGGATCCGAAAATGAAAATATCGCGTGCGATTTCCTTCTTGCGTTTTCCCCCGAACGCGAAGATCCCGGCAATAAACAGTTTGGCTTGGCCCAGATTCCCAAAGTCGTTGGCGGCGTGAATCCGCCGAGCGGTCGCGCCGCGCAGGCGCTCTACGCCCAAGTTGTCGCGCGTGTCGTGCCGGTCAGCTCCACACGCGCCGCGGAAATGGCAAAGCTCCTTGAAAACATTTTCCGCTGCGTCAACATTGCTCTCGTCAATGAACTCAAGATGCTCAGTTTGCGCATGGGAGTAGACATCTGGGAGGTCATTGATGCCGCTGCGACCAAACCGTTTGGCTTCATGCCCTTCTATCCCGGCCCCGGCCTGGGAGGTCACTGCATTCCCGTCGATCCGTACTATCTTTCCTGGAAAGCCCGCGAGTTCGATTTCTCCACCCGTTTTATCGAACTGGCCGGCGAAGTTAATACCGCCATGCCGTATCACGTCGTGGATGCCGTCGCCGCTGCTCTCAACGAACACAAGAAGAGCCTCAAAGGAGCGAAGCTGCTGATCCTGGGTGTAGCCTACAAGAAAGACGTCGATGATCTGCGCGAATCGCCGACGCTGAAAATTATGCAGCTCCTCCAGCAGCGTGGCGTTAATCTGGATTACAACGACCCGTATTTTCCGCAGCTCCACAAAATGCGCCACTACAACTACGAAAATATGAAGTCCGTTCCTCTCACTGCCCAGACGCTGGGGAGCTACGACGGAGTCATCATTGCGACAGATCACTCCAGCTACGATTACGTGGCAATCGTCGACGCCGCCAAGTTGGTTGTGGACACGCGCAACGCCACGCGCCGCGTCATTCGTCATCGCGAAAAAATCGTTCTGTGCTAGACGCCGATGGTTTCCTTCGCGGATGAAATCCGGCGTCAGCTTGAGGAAAGCGCTCGCGTCAAACAGAGCTTTTCCGACGAGCTGGTCGGACGCATCGGTCAATTTGCTGAAAAATGTGCGGCAGCTCTTCAGGCGGGCGGAAAAAACATCTTTTTCGGCAATGGCGGCAGCGCGGCCGACGCTCTGCACCTCGCGGCGGAGCTAGTAGTGAGGCTACGTTCCGATCGCCGTGGCCTCGCCGCGCTCGCACTCACAGCCAATCCCTCCATCCTCACCGCCGCGGGCAATGACTACGGTTTCGAGCACATTTTTTCCAGACAAATCGAAGCGCTCGTTGCTCCTGGAGACATTCTGACCGCGCTTTCAACCAGTGGTGCGAGTCCTAATCTCGTGCGCGGTGTCGAGGCCGGCCGCGAGCATGGTGCGTATCTCGTCGCTTTCACTGGCGAAACCGGCGGCGCGCTCGCTGGCAAGGTCGATCTCCTGCTCAATGTCCCCTCCCGCGATCCTCAACGTATTCAGGAAGCGCACATCACCATCGGCCACATCGCTTGCGGATTGATTGAGCAGATCGCCACGCGCTCAGCTTGAACAACTTTTGCGCGGCGTCCTGATGCGTGCGGGCTACGGCGTAAGAACCGTCTCGGTTGTGCGAGGCGGATGATTTTCTACTTCGCGCTCTGCAATTCCACTCTTGCGGTTGCAAACGGCATGATTGCCTCCAGCAGCACCGGGGTGCGGGCCACATTGTTTGCCAGGAACATCGTGAATTGCGCATCTTTCATCTCTTCGCCGTTTTCAAATACGTGAATTTCGATCTTTGACGATTTGTAGCTTCCTGCGGGAACGGTGACAGCTTCCCCTGCGCTGACTAGCCTCGCCCGGACGTCGTACAGCTTGCGCCCGTCGTACACCGGGCATCGCATCTCTGCCGTCTTCGTCCAATCCACGTTTCGCAAATATTGCAGCATCCCAAGCGGATCGCGCGTTCCGGGGAGCACGCGCGTTTCCGTGACGCCCCGCGGGGCCGCCTCTTTTCCCGTGGCCGTCATGCGCTGCACGGAATCCACCTTCTGTCCCCGTTCGTTCAAATGCATTTCATACTGGAGACTCGTCATCGTCGCGGCATCGCTATACGAGTCAAACTGGTCGTCCAACTCGAAGACCATCCGAAGCGGATTCTCCGTGTGCGCAAATGCCTGTAGGTGCCACCCGCTTTTCCCAAAATAATCCCGGTGCGCGCCCACCAACAATTTCAATTGGGCCACATTCGTCAGGTTCGCGACGTTCGCTGTGTATTCCAGGATTTCCCCGCCCCTTAGTGGAAGCCCTGCATCTTCTATCTTCTCGCCTTTCTTGATTGCCGCTGGCGCCGGTGCAGGGCTCGTCGTCGTGACCGAGGGAAGGCTTGTTGTGGGCTCGCTCACTGGTTCGGAGGCGTGTGTGGCAACCGACTCGCGCGCCGATCCACCGAAGCGTTCTCGCAAATAGAAGTAACCTCCCGCGGCACATCCCACCATCACCAACGCCGCAATTCCTAGTACTCTCCGGTAGCTCATGCTCTTTGTGTGACCTGTCGGTGAAACAGTCGCTTGCCTTTTAGTCTTCCATCGTACAATACAAATTCGTGCTCGGTAGCTCGGCAGTGTCTGCCGCGACTATCCGCAAACTCTGAGGTTACCAAAACGCGAGCCCCGCGTCTTTTCTGGTGCCGCGTCAATGGCCGGGACGGCACTCCGCCATTTGCGGGCCATGATCGAGGAGGAATTTCCGAATGCGCTACCTCGTTACAGGCGGCGCCGGTTTTATCGGCTCGAATACGGTGGATGAGCTCGTGCGGCGCGGCCACAGCGTGGTTGTGCTCGACGACCTTTCTTCCGGCAAGGAGGATAATCTCGCGGAGATCCGCAACAAAATCACTTTCATGAAGGGCAGCATCACCGATATTGAAGTAGTCCGCAAAGCTATGCACGAAGCGGAATATGTCCTGCACCTCGCGGCACGCACTTCCGTTCCACGCTCCGTCAAGGATCCCATCGAAACCAACAAAATCAACATTGATGGAACTCTGAACGTCCTCGTCGCGGCACGCGATGCCAAAGTCAAAAGAATTGTCTTCGCCGCATCTTCTTCTGCTTACGGCGAAACTCCAACCCTGCCCAAAGTCGAGACAATGCAGCCCGCGCCGATCTCGCCCTACGGCGTCACTAAATTTGTCGGTGAACTCTACGCGCAGACTTTCGGGCGCTGCTACGGCCTCGAAAACGTCTGTCTCCGCTATTTTAATATTTTCGGGCCTCGCCAGGATCCCGGCTCGCCGTATTCCGGTGTTTTGGCCAAGTTCTGCTTGGCCTTCTTGGAGGAGACTCAACCCGCGATTTTTGGCGACGGAGAGCAATCTCGCGACTTCACCTACGTCGAGAATGCCGTGCAAGCCAATCTTCTCGCTTGCGAAGCCCCCGACGTTTCCGGCAAGACGTTCAACGTCGGAACGGGCGCCCGTTTTACGCTGAATCAAACTCTTCAGTTGCTTGGGAATATCTCCGGCAAAAAGCTCGCTGCAAAATACGACCCGCCTCGCGACGGCGACATTCGCGATTCGCAAGCCGATATCACGCAAGCACGCGAGTTCCTTAAGTACGATCCCCAGGTTACTTTTGAAGAGGGGCTTAGCCGCACGTTCGACTGGTACCGCTCGACCCAAGCCAAGCTGGAAGCAAAGGCGAAAGAAGGAACGGTCTCAAATAGCTAGCGAAATCCGCTAGAAAGAACGCCTTCAGCGCCCGGCGTATTTTTGGAAAGGAGCATCCCCGTTACGGATTCACGGTCTTACCGTAGCTCAGCGACGCGCCCATCTTCGGCTTATCGAAATTCCAGAAATAAAGCGGCTCAAGCTTCTTCTTTTCCGGCAACACTTGATCCAGCGTATCGCCTTCGAACAATTCCCCGTTCTTCATCACCCAGTGAATCGTATTCGTGTTATGAATGTCCTCGAGCGGGTTCTTATCCAAAATCACTAAATCCGCCAGCTTTCCCGGCTCGATCGACCCGAGATCCTCCGGCCGGCCGATGATCCTTGATCCGTTCACCGTGGCGCATTTCAGCACTTCCATCGGCGTCATTCCGCCGCTTGCAAGCATCCACATCTCCCAGTGATATCCCAGCCCCTGCAGTTGTCCGTGGCTCCCTACGCCGACGAGCCCGCCGGCTTTCTCAAGCTTGGCCATCTGCGCCGCAAGTTTTGGAAACTCGTACTCGTCCTTGCGGAACCAATCCGGCCGTCTGTTGGTCTTCTCATCGATGAGATTGTGTGGCGTGAAGTGGTTCAACTTCGTATTGTCGTGCACGTCGGTGTTCTCAAACCAGTATTCCTGCCCAAACGGCCCGCCGTAGTTGACGATCAGCGTCGGCGTCTCCGAAATCCCCGACTGTGCAAACATTTGCAAAACGTCCTTGTATAGCGGCGTGATGGGCAGCGTGTGCTCGTTGCCGTGGAAACCGTCGATGACGTGCGTCAGGTTCAGCTTCAGATCCAGCGCGCCCTCGGTTGTCGGCATCATTCCCAGCTCTTTAGAAGCCATGACCATGAATTGCCGCTGCTTCCGATTGCCCACGACGTAGCTCTTGATATTGTGCGTGCCATAGTATTTTCGGTATTTCGTCAGCACGCCTTCCACTTCTTCCACTGACTGGAAATTGTTATCCGAAAAAACGCCTGGCCCGGTCGAAAACGCTCGCAATCCGATGATGTCGCCGCTGTCCACTAGGTCTTCATAAGCGAACATGTCGTTGGTACTGGTCTGCACGTCGAGGCCGGACGTCACACCGTAGGCCAGATTCGCAAGAAACGCCCAGTTCTGCGTGTCTAGAATGCCGCGCCGGATTTCGGTCCAGTGCGCGTGCGTGTCGATAAATCCAGGCACAATCGTTTTCCCGGCCACATCGAACACTCTCGCGCCCGCAGGCACTGCGCCTCTCGCCCCGACCCTCTTGATCCGGTTGTCTTCGACAACGATGTCCGCGTTTTTCAGGACCTCATCGCCTTTCATCGTCACGACCGTCGCTCCCCGCAGCACGATCGTGCCCTTGGGAGTCTTCCTCGGGACCTCCAGGTCGACGGCGATCTCCTGAACGTTCTTGTCTTCTTCTTTCAGTTTTTTCTCTTCTTTCTTCTCATTCTTCTTTTCTTCCTTGTCCGCATTCGCCGCAGTTTCCTTCTTGTCCGCGTCTTTCTTCTCCTCTTTCGGAGGCTCGAACGAAATCGCGCTCAGCGGCTCGCGGAAGAGACTTGCTCCAACCGCCCAGGTAATTGTCTTTCCGTCATCCGCCCAATTGAAATAATCCGCCCCGATGTCCGTTAGCCGCTTCACGGGCACAGATGGTGTCATCACATTGACGGTAGGTGCATCGCCGCCGACTTCCGGCATAGCCAACAGATACAGTTGGTTCATCACGTGCGCCAGGACCCATTGTCCATCCGGGCTGGCCCGTACATCGTCCGCGGCAACAGGCTCTTCCGCAAAATACAGCCCCTGACCCTTGACCTGGATGTGCGTCCGCCGATCCGTTCCGTCAAACCGCAGCGAAACTAGCCCCTGAGGCGTGTAGACGTAGATTCTGTCCTTCTCGTGCGTGAAATGTGGTGAACCCGCGCCTCGCGCCGGCAGGATCAAATGTGCATCGCCGCCTCCAGCGGGAATCCAGATGAGATCGGCGTTCGACGTTTGCCCGGAATCGAATTCGCTCATGTCACGGTCATACGCATTCCCCCGCAGCGCCACGATTCGCGCTCCATCTGGCGACCACACTGGATTGCTGTAAAGCGCGGCCGATGTGGAGAGTTGCTGCGGTGTTCCACCCTTGGCGGATACTTTCCACAGCTGTCCGCCCGCGCTCGACCACGTCACATACGCGATGTACATTCCGTCCGGCGACCAGGCCGGCTGGAATTCGCGCGCATTCCCGCTCGTCAAACGCTGCGGTTTACCGCCTGGGATCTCTATCGTGTAAAGATGCGTCATCGCGGAAAATGCCAGCCGCTTCTCGTCCGGCGATTCCACGGGATCCTGAATCAGCCGCACCTTGACTGGTCCTTCTTTCACCCTCTGCGGAAAATCCAGCTTCGGCCCCAGTTCTTGCGACACTCGTGCGGTAAACGGAATCACTGTGTCGTTCCCGGTAGCCAAATCCAGCCGCTTGATTTTTCCGTCCTGGTTGTACACGATCTCTTTCCCGTCCGGGAGAAATGCGTAACCCGGGAAAACGTCTCGCGTGAAGAGCGATTCCTGGTCGTCACGCGTTACCGGATACTTTACCCAGTGGTCCTCGCCGGTCTCGAGATTCCGCACGCGCAATCCTGTCTCCGTCTCATAGCGGGTCGCATAAAGAATCTCCTTCCCGTCAGGCGAAAGCACGGGCCGGAACGCGCTCCCCGGCTGGTCGATGATGTCGTCTTCGTCGCCAGTCTTGCGGTCCCGCCTCGCTATGTGCCACATGGGGAATTGTGCGTTGTACTTCAGCGACCCCAGCTTCGTTGCATAATACAGATACTTTCCGTCCGGGGATGCCACTACCCCCATGAAGTTCGGCCGGTCCTGCCGTTTCGTGGTTGGCGTAGGCTTGGACTTGGTGACTTGTACGCCGGTTCCACCATCGATGTGGTACATCCAGATTTCGCTCGACCCAATTCCAAATCCAGCTTTCGAAACAAGGATGTACATCCCGTCTGGCGCCCAGCTCGGCGAAGTGAAATCATTATTGGGATCTTTTGAGACTTGCTTCACACCGGTCCCGTCCGGATGCATGATCCACACGTTTCCGCTGCCTTCACGGTCGGAAATGAAAGCAATCCATTTTCCATCCGGCGAAAATTTCGGCTGGCTGTCGAACGCCATCCCTCCGTCGATCAGCTTTGCGGTTCCACCCTCGATCGGCAGCGTATAAATGTCACCAAGCAATTCGAAGACAATCGTCTTGCCATCGGGCGAGACATCCAGGGACAGCCACGTCCCCTCATCCGTGGTGAACTCGATCTTTCGCGCGGGCTTTAGCGGCAACCCCTTCTTTTCGTCTTTTTTCTCATCTTTCTTTTCGTCTTTCTTATCCTGCGCTGCGGCATCTCTTGAATGCGGGAACGCGGGATCGCTCAATCCCACAAAAATTACCGCCATCGCCACAGACCATGCCGCCAGACCGCGCAGTCCAAGCTGCTTCGCTTTCATACTCTCTCCTTCGTGCGTCATCTTCAGATCGCTTGCTTTGTTCCAGCCTACTGTTCGCCCTCTTCCTCGAATCCACCCCGCCCGGTCCGCGGCGGCTGCACTGGAATGATGTGTGGTATTCCCGCCTCATTCATCTTCTTATTCAACGCGGGCAGGTCCTCCTCCGCGATTTTCTTTACTTGTGCCGAGGCATCGCTGACGAGCGGCGTCAGCTCAGCCAACTTATCTTTTTGCTGTCCGCCCGGCGCCGCCCAAAAGCCATCCAAGTCTCTGAGCAAGCTTTGCGCTTGATTCGGCAACGGCGCGGGCTTCCAGATAAATGGCGGCCCGGCATTTCCAAGTCCTTCCCGCTCGCGCACGTATTTCTCCGCGACTGCGTCCACTTTTTTCTGTAATTCATCCGCGGCTTTCACGATCTCCTCGGGAATCTTCGGCATATCCGGTTTTCCGGCGTTTTTCTTCCACTCATCCCTCGCCGCCTTCAATCCTGTCTTGATTCCCTCGATCGTCTTGCGGTCCCTGTCTGCGGTCTTGGCCAGCGCATAAAGCTGATCGATGGCTTCCCGGCGCGCCGCACGGTCTAAGGCAGACATCTGCATTCTCGGATCGTCCTCCACCACTACTTTTTGAGTCGCTTCCTCTTTTCCCGCCTTAATCTTGATCGTGTACTCGCCAGGCTCGACCAGCGGTCCTCGCGGCCCAAAATCAAATCCCGCTGCCGCTGCCTCGATCTGTTCGGGCGTAGGCGCCGCTGGTGGATCCCACCGCAAATCCCAATTCGTGCGGTTCACTCCGGCCTTGCCAGGCCCGTCGAATTCCCGCACCAGCTTGCCGCCTGCGTCGTAAACGCTGATTTTCGTCTTGCCCTCTTTCTTTTCGATTTCTTCGGGCTTCGCCTTCTGGTCATCAGCTGCCGCTTCCTTTTTTCCTCTATCCTTGTCCTTCTCGTCCTTGGTTGTTTTTGGCGGCTCGGGTGGCACGGCCTCCTTCAGGTAATAATTCAATAGCGCGCCATACGGCGGATTTTTTGCGGTGAACATCTTCTGCCCGGCGCTCCACCTGCGCTGGCGCAATTCCCACAACGTCGCCGTCCGTGGCGTGAAAAACGTTATTGGGGAATTTGCCACATTCGCGTCGAACTTCTCGATCGGCGTAATGTCGTCCAAAATCCAGATAGACCGCCCGTGTGTCGCCAGCACCAGGTCGTTTTGCTCTGCCTGAATCTCAAGGTCGTCCACCGGCACCGTAGGCAAATTATTTTTTAGCGCCGTCCAATTCGCGCCGCGGTCCCACGATACCCACAATCCAAACTCCGTCCCCGCAAATAGCAGATTAGGATCCCTGGGGTGCTCTCGCACTACGTGGACAGTCCCCGCAGAATCCGGAATTCCTTTCCGGATCGCTTTCCAGCTCTCTCCAAAATCCGTCGTCTCAAAGATGTAAACGTTGTAGTCGTCGCTGCGATGTCCATCAAACGTCGCGTACGCCGTTCCTTCGGCGTATTTCGACGCCAGCACCCGGCTCACGTACGTTCCTTTCGGCACTCCGGACACCCGCGACGCCACATTTTTCCAATCCTTTCCTCCATCGCGCGTCACTTGCAGATTCCCGTCGTCTGTTCCCACCCACAGCACATTCGCGCTGACCGGCGATTCGCTTATAGTCGTAATCGTCGGGTAATCCTCCACGCCGTCGTGTCGCGAAAGTGTGTTCTTGTCCGGCACTTTTCCGAAGATTTCCAGCTTGTTCCGGTCTACGCCGGTCGTCAGGTCGCCGCCAAGCCTCGTCCACGAATCCCCGCGATCCGTCGACTTGAACAAATAATTCCCGCCGTAATAAATCGTTTTGTGGTCATGCGCGGAAACCGCCATCGGCGAATTCCACTGGAAGCGGTAATGCGGCTCGCCAACCTTCGCTTCCGGCATGACTTCCCGTTGCTGTCCGGTGTGTGCATCGCGCCGCGAAATATGCCCGTCCTGCGACTCCGTATACACCACCCACGGCTCGACGTTATCAATCTCCGCGTAAAAACCGTCGCCTCCCGGCATCAGAGTCCAATCTTGATTCGTGATCCCGTCTTTCGTCAGCGACATGCTCGGCCCGCACCAGCTTCCGTTGTCCTGCAATCCCCCGCAAATCTGGTACGGTTTTTCGTTGTCCAGCCCGATTTCGTAGTACTGCCCGATAGCGATCGTGTTGATAAAGTCCCACGTTCTCCCATCGTCGTAGCTCCAGTGGATCCCGCCGTCACATCCCGTAATAACGTGGTTTGAATCCGCCGGATCGATCCACATTGCGTGAAAATCCCCGTGGATGCTTTTCACCCGTTGCGTTGAGAACGTCTTCCCGCCATCCTCCGAATAAAACATTTGCGCGCCAAGCTCCCAGACGCGCAAATCGTTATTGGGATCGATGCGAATCTGGCTGTAGTACGAAGGCCGCGGATTCGTGTCGCCCATCTTCTTCCACGTCTCGCCCTTGTCTTCGCTGCGATAGGTTCCGCCGTGTTCATGCTGCACGATCGCGTACACAATATTCGGATCCTTGCGGTAAATATCCAGCCCGATGCGCCCCGTATCGCCGCCGTTTTCGTAAGGCAGCCCTTTCGTCAATTTCTTCCACGTCGCTCCGCCGTCAACCGTCTTGTAAATCGCGCTGCCAGGCCCTCCTCCATCAAAGCCAAACGGCGTCCGCCGCCGCTCATAGGCCGCCGCGTACAGCGTATCCGGGCTATCGGGATCCATCGCGATATCGCTCACGCCCGTGTCGTCATTGATTTTCAGCACCTGGTTCCACGTCTTCCCGCCATCCGTCGTTTTATAAACGCCGCGCTCCGGATTCGGCCCCCACAGATGCCCCAGCGCCGCCGCGTAAACCACATCGGGATTCTTCGGATGAATCACAATCCGTCCGATGTGATGCGTCGCCTCCAGTCCCATCTTCTGCCACGTCTTCCCCGCGTCCAGCGACTTGTAGATTCCATCTCCCCACGAGGAGCTTTGCCGGTTGTTTGCCTCGCCCGTTCCGACCCACACCACCCCCGGATCGGACGGCGCAATCGCGATGTCGCCAATTGTTGATACGCCTTCCCTGTCGAACACCGGCTCCCACGTAGTGCCGTTATTCGTCGTCTTCCACACTCCGCCAGACGCCGTCCCGGCATAAACGATGTTCGGATTGCTCTCCACAACCGCAAAGTCGTCGATGCGCCCGCCCATCACTGCGGGTCCAATCTCCCGAAACTCCAGGTTCTTCAGCTTATCTGTGGGATGTGTCTGTCCCGTCGCTCCGGGAGGCATGGCGAAAACAAAAGCCAAACAAAGTATCACCGCGGCCAGCATCTTTCGCGAAGTAGGCAGTGCAGACAATGCAAAAGTCATTTTGTTCTCCATAGTGTACGGGGCCGGGCATCATACCTCCTACATGCCGCGCCGCGCATCAATTGTTTCTGGAAGGGCCGACCGACCCGTGTTCCGAAAGACGTTCCACGCTCTCTTCGCGTTTCGAAAAGCTTTCCGCATCCTTGCAGAAGCCAAATTCATTTTTCCGTGTTGGCTCTTTCTCGCCCCGGCTACACATCCCCGCGACCGCATGCTAGGCTATCCAACTGTTTTCATCGTCGAAATGCTCCGCGTGAACGGTCGCTCCCATGCCCGGATTATGTCCGCGCTCCGGTTCTTTCACTACCTTGCGATATTGCTTTTTTTGGTGGGCGGACCAGCCCTGCGCGTCGCTTTCGCGCAGAAGGTTCATCTGCACCCCGGCAAAGCCGGCGATGTAGAGATCTGGTCCCGCGGACCGCAGCAAAAGCGCGGCGATCTTTTCATCGCCGACGTTGACGTGGACATTCATTACGGCGACGAACGTCTCCAGGCCGACCACGTCGAATACAACGAGCAAACCTCCGAATCCGTGGCTCGCGGCCATGTCCGCTTTGATTACCACAATGAGCATCTCGAAGCCGATGAGGCTCGCTACAACGTAAGCACCGGCGAGGGCCACTTCACGAATGTTCGCGGCACCGTCAAAATGGCTCGCCGCGCTAACCCGCTGATTCTCGTTTCGCAGAATCCTCTTTATTTCCAGGCCCCCGAGGTCGAACGTTTCGCCAACGACATCTACCTCGTCCGCCACGGCTGGATCACCATCTGTGATCCCCGCCATCCCGCCTGGCAGTTTTATGCACCTCAGGCGCGCATTCGCCTCGATAAGAGCGTCGCTTTCGTCAACGCCAACTTTCGCCTCTTCCGCGTTCCTCTCATCTGGCTCCCCTACGCCACTGCCCCCGCCGGAGAAAAAATTCGCCAGTCTGGAATCCTTCTCCCCGTGATCAGCCAGACCAACACCAAGGGTTTTGTCTTCGGCGATGCCGTTTACTTGGCTCCCAAGCCTTGGTTCGACGCGACACTCGGCACCGAACTCCTCTCCAGGCGCGGCTCTGCCGAACGCGCCGAATTCCGCGCCACCCCCTTCGAGAACACATCTATCCACTACACTTATTTTGGCGTGATTGATCGCGGCCTGCTTGTTCCTGGAACCAACGGCGCGACCATCCGCGAAAAACAGGGCGGCCACCAGCAGCAGCTCGAAGTGCAGTCTCTCCTGCCCCGCGGCTGGCGGTTTGTCGCCGACGTCAACGAACTCACCTCGCTCACCTTCCGTCTCGCTTTCGCAGATTCTTTCGGAGACGCCATCACTTCCGAAGTCCGCAGCGCCACCTTCCTCACCAACAATTTTCGGGGCTTCAGCTTTAATCTCGCATCGCTCTCCGACAAAACCTTCCTCAGCATTCCGGTTACTTCCCCCGCCACCGGCGTCACCACTCCCGCTCTCAGTGTCACCCTCCGCAACGCCCCGGAAGCTCGCTTCAGCTCGGTCGAGCAATCCCCCTGGCATAATCTTCCCATCTACTTTTCCTTCGATTCGTTTGCCGGCGCCGTCCACCGCCAGGACGACAGTCCTCTCGACACTCCTGGCTTCGTTCCCAGCACCGGATTTGCCCCCAAGGTCACGATTCCCCTTCACCTCGGTCCCTGGCTCGGCGTCACCACCTCTGCCGCCTTCCGAACCGCCTATTACGGCGATTCCTACAATTCTGCGGGCCAACCAAGTTCTCTATCCATCACGCGCAATACCGGCGAGTTCTCCGTCGAACTTCGTCCCCCAACTTTCGAGCGCTTCTTCGACCGCCCCTCGCTTGATAGCGGTAAGCCGGGCAAGCGCTACAAGCACACCATCGAGCCCACCATCACCTACCGCTACGTCACGGGCGTGAATAACTTTGCCGACCTGATTCGCTTCGGTTCTGATGCCACTCTCACCGACACCAACGAACTCGAATACGGCCTCACCCAGCGCCTCTTCACAAAAACCGGCGACGATCAGCCCCAGGAACTCCTCACCTGGAGCATTTTCCAAAAACATTATTTCGACCCCACCTTCGGCGGCGCTATCGTCGACGGCCAGCGCAATGTTTTCCAGGCTCTCGACTCCATCTCGCCGTTCGCCTTTGCGTTCGGCCCTCGCAATTGGTCCCCTATCGTCAGTGATTTCACGGTCACACCCGGAGGCCTTTACGATCTGGAGCAAATTCTCCAATACGATCCTCAAATTCAGCGTCTCGTTACCGTCGGCACTCTTCTCAAGCTCAAGCCTTACAAGGAGTTTTTTGCTACTGTCGCCCACTTTCGCCTGAACGACAATCCCGTCGCAGCAGATCTCCCTCTTTCTCCTCCTCCCGGCTTCGTGCCCTTCAATCAGCCGCTCTCCAACCAGGTCCGCGCCCTCCTCGGCTACGGCAATCTGACCCGCAGGGGCTTCAATTTCGCTACCGGCATCAGCTACGATTTCACCAACAAAACCCTCCAAAACCAGCTCGTCCAGTTCAGCTATAACGGAAGCTGCTGCGGCCTCGCCCTCGAATATCGCCGCATCAACCTTGGCCCGGTCCGCACCGAAAATCGTTTCACCGCCACCTTCATCATTGCCAACATCGGCTCCTTCGGGAACCTCCGCCGCCAGGACAAAATTTTCTAGCTTTTTTTCACTCTTCGCCGAGTAGCGAGTCGATTTAAGAGGATTCCACTTCTAGCTCGAAATCGCTTCCCCGTTGCCCGTTACTCGGCACGGAGGAACCCAGGACGTTACGTCGAGGGCGGATCTGACGGGCGGCTTCCGAGCACCCCTCCATCGCGGAACAGTCCCAACTCCAGGATGGCGGGGGTGCCCTCCTCCTCAAATTGCAGTCCTTCTTCGTCGAATCTTGCTAAGGCCGTCGCACGCCACTTCGTCGCGATCGCCACAATACCAAGCAGCGCTATAGTCAGGGCGATCATTCCACGGTTCTGGAGCGCTTCCTGCTCCCAAACGACGCTCTGCCCCACGAGCAAGATCAGAATAGCAGCGGCACAAACGACCAAATGCACTTGCGATTTGCCTGGTAGGTACGAGCAAGTAAAAGGAATCTTGCGAAAGCTATATAGCGCGAGGTCGACGAGAATCATTCCTAGCAAGCCAAGAACCGCGAGGTGACCTGCGGCTTGGCGCCACGGCCAGAGCCAGAGACACATGGCTGCCGAACCCAGCCAGACCGGCACCACGGAAAGTAAGATCAGAGCGCGCCGTACTGCGGTCAAGGTTTGGCTTGCATCAATCAACCCGACTGAGCGGAACACCCAGTTCGCTCGGAGTTCCAACGGCAACGCGAATGCCACGCGCAATCCAATTACCATTAGCGCCAGCATCATGACGCTTGCCGCGAGCATGGGCCCATTCGCCTGATGCGAAATTTCGATGAGCGGACCGCCGGGAGCCTGCGATGACGCGAGAAGGGACAGCAGGGGAACCGTGAGTGCCGCACCGATCCCCAAATAGAAAGCGAGAATCAAGCGATGCTGTCGGCTGCGCGCGAGTGTGCGGACGGTGAATTGGCCAATCGCCGTCTCCACAGGATTACCGAACTGCGGCAGCCACCGGAACCTGTGTGAGGCAGGCGTGATATCCGGCTCCTCGACAATTTGGCGGACGGTTCGTGCATACGAGAGAGCGTAGGCTGTGACAGCCGCAACCACGGCGACTCCGAGACTTATCCAAGCTCGCCGCGCGAGCGGGACCGGAGCTGAGTTCATCGGTCCAGCTAACTGGTCAAGGAGAGCCTGAAACCAAGAGACGGGCCTCTCCAGAAGGTACATCGATGCAAACACGCCAAACGCAACAATTTGGGAAAGCACAGAGACCCGTAGGAACAGCCGGCGAGGAAGGAACTGAGCGGTCAAACCTTGGACAGCCAGAACCCCACAGTAGATAAACGCGCCGGAAGCAAACATCGTGAACCAGTACGCTAGAAACCACTGCACAGCTCCGAAAAGTCCGCGGCCGGTCCGCGGCAGTAATGCAAACGTTAATGGCCACGTGACGCCGGTCACGCAGTGAAGCAAGACCACGACAAGACCTAGCGCTGTTGCTGTCGCTGCTCCCTTTACCAGAAACATCGTACGCACACGCACTGGTAAAGGCGTCAGAACCATGACATCGCGGCGGTTCGGAAAGATCGAATCCCAGCTGAGAACCGCGAACAGGCCCACCGCCAGCATCGTCATGGCGATCAGTTGGTGCTCTGTGCGCAGTCTAAGATCCAAGAACGCACTCGGGGCTATATTCCTATCTATGAACAGGGGGGCCAGACCCAAAAACACGCTTGCGGAGACGAGCAGAGTTGCGAATTGGCCGAGCAGCTTGTTTGAGTCACCTTGCGCGGAAGCGGACAGAATTTCCAGGTCGACGACGCGGAAAAGAAACTGCCGGTACAGAGCACGAAACTGCGATTCCGTGTTGGTGCTGTCGCTCATGCCTGGATCAAATCTGCGATCTGACGCGAAATGGCCCGGGTGTCCACTTCCACCGCGAGCTGCGAGAAAATGCCCTCGAGCGTTGGCAGGGCCATGAGCGTACGCAGGCGTTCGATCGAATCGTCGGCGACGATTTTGCCGCGGTTCAGAATGACCACGTGCGAACAGACTCGCTCCACAGTCTCCAGTTCATGAGAACTGAAGAGCACGACTTTTCCGCGCGACGCGAGCTCCTGAATCAAGCTGCGCAGTATGAGTCCTGTACTAACGTCAAGGCCGGAAAAAGGCTCGTCGAGCAAAAGCAAATCCGGATTATGCAACAGTGCAGCGGAGAGCAGTATTTTCTGGCGCATGCCTTTGGAATACGCCGCGATTGCCGAGTGCCTATTCCCAAGCAGGGAAAAAAGGTGCAGGAGGCCGTCAATGCGGTCGGCCGTCGCTTTCGTGGGCAAGCCGCGCAACTGGCCGACCATCGTCAGATACTCAAGGCCGCTCAGATGCGAATAAAGGTGCGGTTCCTCGGGCACGTACCCAATGCGCTGCTTGTAGGCGATCAAGTCATGGTCAATCGGCTCACCCTGAAAATAAATCTTGCCCGAAGTAGTTTCCATCAGGCCGGTGATCATTTTCATGGTGGTAGATTTACCGGAGCCGTTCGGTCCAAGATAGCCGGTGATCTCGCCGGGACGCGCCGAAAAACTGACATCGTCCACGGCGGGACTCCGTTTGAATCGCTTGCAAACGCGGCGCAATTCGAGCATGCACGCTCCCTGCGGTAGCCTATGTAGCAATCTATCTAGGCGCTTGTCAAGTAGTATGCTACATAGGTACAATTGCGCTCATGCCATCCCAGGCGAAGCTCTCGCACACTGCTGCGGTTATCTTGCAGGCCATCGATGCGGGACGCGTGTATGGCTTCAGTGTGATGGAAGAGACGGGCCTGCCAAGCGGGACGGTGTACCCAACACTTCGGCGGCTGGAACGCGGGGGGCTGATCCGTTCGCAGTGGGAGTCGCAGACGGTTGCCGACGCTGACCAGCGACCGGCTCGGAAATACTACAGAATCACTCACTCCGGTAAACTTACACTCGCGGCTTCGCAGAAGCGCTATCCACTTCTGGTTCGATTGTTTCCAGTCCACGCCGAGGGAAAGGCGTGATTCCTCGCGCGCTGCATATCGCCATCCTTCGCAACGCGGCGCTTCTTGTACCCGATGCGGAGCGAGCGGAGTGGTTGGCCGAATGGAAAGCAGAACTTTGGTACGTTGAACGAGGCGCGACGACCTTTTGCATTGGCTCTTTTCGTGACGCGCTCTGGCTAAGATGCAGCAACCTAAGCGCACGCCGCACGTTTAGTGTCGAGTCGCCTCTGCGTTGCATGCTCCTCCTGGCAACCCTTGCGCTTTTAAGCTCTCTGTTCGCCTTCGGGCTGCCTTCTCGTAAACTCTTCGCATTTGCATGCTCGCCTCCGGCGATAGAGCATTTCGCTTTCGGATGCTTTTGGCTATACCTCGAATCTTTGCTGGTTTTGCTGACCCTCAACCCGCTGGCGCTTGGCGCGTATGCAGAAAATCGTTCTGCGCCGCCTTTGGCAGTCAGATTGCGACGCTGGCTCTTTCTAGCCTTCAAAATCTTTTTGCTCGCGCCGATTCCTGTGTTCGTGTGCATCGCCCTTTTGCCGATATTCCCGCCCGCACCGTGGATCGTAGTTTTTGGCTGGATCTTAGGATTCCGCTGGGTCGTAGCGGATCAGCGACTGCGCTGCCCGGTCTGCCTTCATTTGCTTTCCAATTCCACTCCTGTCGGAAGCGCGGCGCAGCTCGTCCATGGCTCGTACGGTGCCGAACTCATTTGCGCCCGGGGTCATGGCTCGCTTTACGCTCCGAACATTCCTACCAGTTGGTGCAGTTCGCAGCGCTGGCAATATCTCGAGCCCAGTTCGGCCAGTCCGCGTCCACAGACCTGCAGGTCGTAACAGCTCCCGAATTGTCGGCTATTCGGAAACCGGCCGGTCAGGCATTTGTAAAAAATTGGTCCATTACTTCTCTCCACGTCTTCTGTGCTCCCAGTGGCCTCTGTGTTAGATTCTTTTCCTAATTCGTACTCCACCATGCCCCCGACCACCGACACCGACCTCGCGTTCGCATCCATCGAAGAAGTCTCTCGCCTCTTCCGCAAGCGCAAACTCTCTCCTGTCGAGCTCGTCCGTCTTCTCCTCTCGCGCATCATCCAGCTCGACCCCAAACTCAATTCCTATCTCACCGTCACATCCGAACTCGCCCTCGCCCAGGCCAAAAAAGCCGAATCCGAACTTTTCGCTCATCGCGCCAGCAACCGCTATCGTGATCGCGGCCCTCTCCACGGCATCCCCATCTCCTTGAAAGACAACATCCACACCGAGAACATCCCCACCACCGCCGGCTCGCGCATCCTTGCCAAATTCATCCCCCAGCACGATGCCACTGTGGTCAAGCAACTCAAGGAAGCTGGCGCCGTCCTACTCGGCAAGACCAACATGCACGAATTCGCCTACGGCGTTACAAGCAACAACCCGCACTTCGGCCCCGTCCACAATCCTTGGGATCTCGCGCGCATTCCCGGAGGCTCCAGCGGTGGCTCTGCCGCAGCCGTAGCCGCCGGCCTTTGCTATGGCAGCATCGGCAGCGATACCGGCGGCTCCGTCCGCCTCCCAGCCGGACTTTGCGGCATCGTTGGCCTCAAACCCTCACTCGGCCGGGTCAGCGTAGATGGCGTCATCCCGCTTTCTCCCAAGCTCGATTGCGTCGGCCCGCTCGCCCGCACCGTCCATGACGCCGCTCTCCTCCTCGATCCGATCCTCCCCCGCGTCAAAGGCGAGCGGAGCTTCCACTCCTCTCGCAAACTCTCCACAAAACCCGTCAAATTCACGTTGGGCGTTCCCAAGGAATTTTTCTTCGACGTAATTTCCGAGGAAGTTCGGTCCCTCTTCAGTGAAGCGCTTCGTTCCCTAAAAAAATTAGGCGGCAAGCTCAGGGAAGTCTCTGTGCCGCTCCTCGAAGAAACCGAAAACGCGGGAAATCAAATCGCTTGGGCCGAAGCCACTCGCTACCACCAGCAGGCCGGTTGGTTTCCCTCTCGCGCCTCCGAATACGGTCCTGACGTCCGAAGCCGCCTCGAAATGGGCACGAAGGTCCCCGCAACGGTTTATCTAGCAGCTCTTGAACTTCGCGAGAAATTCATTCAGCAGTTGCATTTAGCGATGGCAGACGCCGGCATTGACGCCCTCGTCGTACCCTCCACTCCCATCGCCGCCCCGCTCATCAATCAGGAATCCATCCTGATTGGCGATAAGGACCATTCCACCCGCGCCTTGCTCCTTCGCCCAAACCGTCCTGCCAATCTCGCAGGCGTCCCCGCCATCACCGTCCCCTGCGGCTTCACGGCCTCCGGTTTGCCCGTTGGTCTCCAATTCATCGGCGCCGTCGCCGATGAACATCTCCTCCTCCAAATCGCTCACACTTTCGCGCGGACTCATCCTCAACTCCGCCGTCCACCTCTCTCCAATTAATGCGCCGTGTCCGCCCAACGCGGCCAAGCACACGCGAGCTCCTCATTGCTCCAGCAGCGCTGCCGTGGGATCGAGACTCGCTGCCCGCCTCGCTGGCAGCCACGCCGACATAGCGGCGATCAAAAAGAACAGCACCGCCATCATGATGAACGTCAACGGGTCGGTGACCTTGATTCCGACCACCATCGAAGCCATCTCCCGCGTCACCGCAAACGCCGCAAACAGCCCGGCGGCCACGCCGATCGCCGTCAGCCGCAGCCCCTGTCCCACAACAAGTTGAAAAATGTTGCCCGGCTGCGCGCCCAGCGCCATCCGAATTCCAATTTCCGATGTCCTCTGTCGCACCACGGTCGCAAGCACTCCATACAGCCCCACGCCCGCCAGCAGTGCCGCGATCACCGCGAACGCTCCTATCAACAGCAGCGAAAATCGCGTGCCGCTCTGCGCCTTCTCGATCACCGCATCCATTGGCTGCAGGTCCGTGAGCAGAAGGTGTGAGTCGAATGCCTTGATCGCCGCGCGCACATCATTCGCGTATTTCGATGGATCGCCGTCTGTTCGCAGCGCCCAGCGATCTGTCGCGCCCGATCCGATGTACGCATCCGGGAAGAAAACCTGCTCTCTCCCAGGATCGCTCAATGACACGCCCCTCTGGTGCGCCACCACCCCAATGATCTCCACCCACATCGGTTCCGGCGTCTGAATGCGTATCAGAATCCGCTTTCCTACCGCCGATTGCCCGGGAAACGCCTTATCCGCCAGCATCTTATCCACGACCACATACGTGCGCCCTGGCTGGTTATCATCCTCCGTAAACGTCCGTCCTTCGAGCAGCGCCGTCTGCATCGTTTTGAAGTATCCCGGCAATACAATCAGCGGATCGGTCGCCTTATATTTGCTCGCATCCGCCAGCGCATCCTCCAATCCCCAGCGAATTGGACTGTACCCACCCGTCAGGGGAAATGGACTCGCCGCCGTCACGCTTTCTACGCCGGGAATTGCCCCCAAGCGTTCTTGAAGCTGCCGCGTGGCAACCGCCCGTTCTTCCGGCTTTCGCAAAAATCGATCGGACTCCACTTGAAAAGTCAGCAGCCCATGAGCATTGAACCCCGGATCGATCCGCTGCAATTCCAGAAAGCTGCGCACCATCAGTCCCGAGCCGATCAGCAGCACATAAGCCAACGCCACTTCCACGCCCACCACGATCTTCCGCGATAGCCCGCCGCTCGCCAGTCCTTCGCTACGGCTTGTGCCACGCAGCACGATCATCACGTCCGGCCGCGCCGCGCGCCACGCCGGCGCCAGCCCAAAAATCGCCGCTGCAACCAGGCTTGCGATCACCGTAAAAATCAGCACCGTTGAATCAATTCGAATCGTATCCAGCCGCGGCAGATTCGCCGGAGCCAGCGCCAGCAACTCGTGAATTCCCAGCCATGCGATGCCTAGGCCGCCCGCCGCCCCAATCGTCGCGAGCAGCAACGCTTCCGAAAGGATCTGCCGCGCCAGGTCCCACCAGCCCGCTCCGATCGCGGAGCGAATCGCAAGTTCTCGCTCGCGCAACGAAGCTCGCACCAGCAAAAGGTTTGCAACATTCGCGCACGCAATCAGCAAAAGAAAGATCACCGCTCCCATCAGCGCTAGAATTGCCGGCCGCACCTCTGATACGAGATGCTTCCTCATCGGCACCACACGAATCGCGTATCCTGCGGTGTTTTCGATCGTGAAATTCTTCCGCGCCTCCGCAGTCACTCGATCGACAGCCGCCTGCGCCCTCTCGAGTGTCACCCCCGCTTTCAATCTTCCAACCGCGCGCATCGAAACCCCGTTTCGGTTCGCTGCGTCGTAGCCCAGCCGGTTCGCCAACCAGAGATCCGGCGTGGCTTCCAGATCCGCCGACGGCGGAAAATAAATCTGAAAATGCGGCGCCAGCACTCCCACGATTCTCGGACTAAAGGGTTTTCCTTTATTTAGGTATTGCCCGATCACATCCGGATTCGACCCGAACTGCCGCTGGAAATATTCGTAACTGATGATCGCAATGATCGGCAGCGGAGGCGTCGTTGGCGTTTGCGCTCCGGCCGCGGGCGGAGGCGGCTGTGGTTGTCCGTCATCGTCGGTGAAATCGCGCCCCAGCACGATCCTCGCTCCTACCAGCTTGAAATAGTTCGTCGTCGCCACGCCCGCATGCACCTGCTCCGGCGTGCCGTCCGCGCCGGTTAACGTAAGCGGAAACGTGAAGACGCCCGCAAGCCCTTGAAATTCGTCCTTCGTCCCTTCCCGCAAATCAATGAAGTCGGCGTTCGAAAGCGGAAAATCCTTCACTCCACGATTCCGCAAGTCGCTCGGAAGGATCACCAGTTGATCCGGATCTTTATAAGGCAAGGGCCGCAGCAGCACCGCGTTTGCAACGCTGAAAATCGCCGTGCTCGCGCCAACTCCCAGCGCAATCGTCAACGCCGCCGTCAACGTAAAAATAGGACTCTTCCTCAGCGTCCGTCCCGCCAGTGCCAAATCTCGAAACGCCATCGCTCCTCCTCACCCACCCGCGCCTGCCGCCATCCGAATACTACTCCTCGCCCTTCCCCCGCGCGCGCCTTTCTTGCATCCCACACCCGCCGGTTAGACGGATCGCAGCTCGCAAGCGTCACCCGGGGCTGCTCCACCACCCCATACACTCGGCTCGCCCCAATTCCACGTTCGTCAATGTCAAAGCCCGGCTGTATCCCGGCTTTCAAGAAAAACTTGCCGGCAACCCTCCCACTGCCACTCGAAGTCTGTCCCCGCTGATTTTTGGAACAGATGCCGACGAAGGTTTTGCGTCAAGATTGCGTTAGAAAGCTCCTCGAAAACGTGTCACGAATCCGGGATTTCTAGAGTATGCTGCACGCGCCATGAGTTGAGCTGTTGCAGGCAAATCTCTTTCCGGAGGAATCTCAAATGGCCGCAGCGTTCCCGCATAAATCATGCCAGTCAGCCTGCCGCAGTAAACGTTTACGCGGTTCGTTCCTAAACAGCGGAGTTCTTTCGCTTCTTACCAGGATTCTTCAGCGTTCACCCCGCTCCGCGCGACAAAGAAACCTCTTTGTCAGCTTCGCTCTGGTTCTCGCTCTAGCTCTGGTATCTGCGGCTCTGGCTACTCGTGCGCTGGCAGCAGACAAGGTTGAACTGTCCATCGACGTCTCCAAAACCGGCGCGAAAATCGACCGCAACATTTTCGGCCAGTTCGCTGAGCATCTCGGCCACGGTATTTACGACGGCATCTGGGTCGGCCCGGACTCCACAATCCCGAACACCCGCGGCATTCGCAACGACGTGGTTGCTGCTCTCAAGGAATTGCACGTCCCGAACATTCGCTGGCCCGGCGGCTGCTTCGCGGATGAATACCACTGGCGTAATGGCATCGGCTCTCCCCGAACCGTCACGCTCAATCCAAATTGGGGCGGCGTCATCGAGCCGAACACGTTTGGCACGCACGAATTCATGGACTTCCTCGACCAGATCGGCGCGCAAGCCTACCTCTCAGTCAACGTCGGTTCCGGCACCCCGCGGGAAGCCGCCGAATGGCTGGAGTACATGACGGCCGCTCAACCTACGACTTTGGAGAAAGAACGCGCCGCCAGCGGTCATCCTGCTCCCTATGAGGTCGGTTTTCTTGGTCTCGGCAACGAAAGCTGGGACTGCGGCGGCAACATGACGCCCGAATATTATTTGGACCGTATGAAACGCTTCAGCCACTTCGTGCGCAACTTCAATCCAGCACAGCAGGACAAAAACCAGATGCTGAAGATTGCGGTGGGCCCCGGAGGTGGTGAGCCCCGCTGGACGGAGTGGACGGAAGCCATTATGAAGGCCTATCAGCACCACACCTGGAGCTGGGATATCAACGCCCTATCGATGCACAACTATACGGTCGTGAAGTGGCCGCCGGCGTACTCCTCCGTGGGCTTCGGCGAAAACGAGTATGCGCAAATTCTAAAGTCCACGCTGGAGATGAATGATCTGATTGCCAAGCACTCCGCCATCATGGACAAGTACGATCCGGAAAAGAAAGTTGCCCTGGCTGTCGATGAATGGGGCGCATGGTACGCACCGTTGCCGGGAAGCAATCCCGGTTTTCTGGTGCAGCAGAACAGCCTGCGTGATGCCGTCCTGGCCGCGCTCAACCTGAACATCTTCGCCCGCCACGCGGATCGGGTGCGCATGGCCAACATCGCGCAGATGATTAATGTGCTGCAGGCCATGATCCTGACCGACAAAGAGAAGATGGTCCTGACTCCGACCTATTACGTTTACAAGATGTACGTGCCGTTCCAGGACGCCACATCTGTGCCGGTTTCTTTCAACGCTGGCGCCTACACGCACGGCGACATCACCTTGCCCCGCGTGGATGCTATCGCGGCAAAAGGCAAAGATGGAAAGCTGTGGCTGGAAGTCACTAATCTCGATCCTCACGATCCAGTTGAAATCGAGGCCGGCCTCGATGGCATCGCCGCCAAATCGGCATCGGGTGAAACCTTGACCGCGCCCAGGGTGGACAGCGTCAACACCTTCGAAGCGCCGAATACAGTCATGCCCAAGCCCATCGCCGTCAAGGTCCAGAGCGGCAAGCTGTTGCTGAAGCTGGAGCCGAAGTCGGTCACCGTAATCTCGGTTGAGTAGTGAAACGCGGTTAAGGCGAGGTTCTGTCCGGTTTTCGGACGCTCGCTGGTTCAAGGGTAAATATGCAAGACGGTGCTTAAGAAACGGATGTTTGCTAAAAATGGAATCGTTTTCGAGTAATTGCAGAAGGAGGATTTTCAGGGTGCGTTCAAATTTCAGGAATTCGGCTTGTTTAGTGCCAGTTCTAGCAGCCGCTGCAATTTTTCTCTCATCCTTGGCTTCAGCTCAAAACACGCCTGTCAACGCGGCCATCGATGTCTCCAAGACTGGTGCTCCGATCTCGAAATATATCTATGGCCAGTTTCTCGAGCACATCGGGGGAATCGTTAACAACAATATATGGGCTGAGATGCTCGATGACCGGAAGTTCTACTTTCCGATCAATTCGCACCCGCCCGCCGTACCAGCTGGACCGGGTTGGAGACGTGTCGCCTTACGCCACTGGACGCCAATCGGTGGCGACGATTTGGTGTCCATGGATACCGATCACCCCTATGTTGGCGATCACACACCAAGGGTGAAGCTCAGCGATAGCGAAGCGCACGGAATTCAGCAGGCTGGGTTGGCCGTGCGTAAAGGTAGGACGTACACGGGCCGAATAATTCTGGCAGGTACTCCAGGCATAACTGTGAAGGTTGAATTGGTGTGGGGAAATGCGGCGAGTGATCGGCAGACTACGATCATCAATAGCATCGGATCGGACTACCGCAAATTCCCCATGAAGTTCTCGGCACAAGGCAACAGCGATGACGCGAGGCTCGAGATCGTCGGTGTCGGAGCAGGCGCCTTCCACATTGGAGCCGTTTCGCTAATGCCGGCCAATAATATTCAAGGCTTTCGCGCGGAAGTTATAGCCGCTCTGAAGCAATTGCACTCCGGCGTGTATCGTTGGCCCGGCGGCAATTTCGTCTCCGGGTACGAATGGCGCAATGCCATAGGCGATCCAGACAAGCGCCCCCCAATCATGGATCCTGTTTGGCATGCGGTTCAGCCTAATGATGTTGGCACGGATGAATTCATGACGCTGTGCCGCCTGCTCGATGTCGAGCCATACGTCACCGTGAACGGTGGTTTCGGCGACGAATGGTCTGCAGCGCAGTTGGTTGAATATGCCAATGGCGCAGCCACCACGCCGATGGGAAGGTTGCGTGCCGCAAATGGCCACCCGGAGCCGTATCACATCAAGTTCTGGGGCATCGGCAACGAACCCTGGGGCGAGTGGCAGCTTGGCTTTATGCCCGTCGCGCAGTGGGAACTGAAACACAATATGTTCGCAAAGGCCATGCGAAAGGTTGATCCATCGATCAAGCTTATTGCTGCGGGAGCTATGCCCGACGCCATGACGGGTTCCAAGCAGGCAAAGCGCCTCAATGGTCAGATCGTCCCCGACTACCTCTCTCCTGGAGACTGGAGCGGCAATCTGCTTGCCCATTGCTTGGACAACATGGACCTGCTCAGTGAGCACTTCTATTCGACAAGCGGCAAGCGAACGGATCTTGGTACAGGTGAGAAGGTCGACACTGGGCCGCAGGGCCTTATCGAATGGGAGCGCGCCCCCGCCACTCAGGTCCGCGTAAAGTACGAACATTATCAGGAATATCTGAAACTGATTCCTGCCCTTAAAACAAAGCCAGTCCCCATCAGTCTTGACGAATGGGCCTACATCGGCGCCCCGCCCAACTCCTACAAGGTGGTGCCGGCGTATGCCTGGGCGTTCCACGAGATGTTTCGCCATTCGGATCTATATCAGTTAGGTGCGTTCACATTCGCAACCGCAATGATCAGCGAAGATCGCACCGACGCGGTTTTGAGTCCCACCGGTCTTCTCTTCCAGATGTATCGCGAACATTTCGGCACGATCCCGGTGTACGTGTCCGGAGATTCGCCACAGCCCAATCCGATATACCCCGCCGGCGGGGATCAACCCAAATTCAATCCGGGCAGCGATACCTATCCTCTGGATGTGAGTGCGGCACTCACCGAGGATCGCAAGACGCTCACGTTTGCCGTGTTGAATCCATCGGATTCCGAGCAACAGTTGAATCTTTCGATCACGGGAGCGAGGCTCCTGAGCCGTGGCCTTCTTTGGCGAATGGCACCAGCGAGCGTTGACGCAACTATAGCAGTAGGACAAAAGCCGGAAGTGGAAGTACGCCAGCAGCAACTTACATCCGTGCCCGGCGCAGTTTCTGTTCCGCCGTTTAGTATCAGTATTTATTCTTTTCCAGAACAGTAGTGGCTTGATTTTGGATCGCGGGACTCAATCGGAAGAGCACTGAGTTGCAACGGCGCATGCGTCCCGCATTGAAAGAGCATCGCCTCGGAAACGAAATTCAATATGCCGATGCCTCAACTCTTCTCGCAAGAGATTCTTGGGGCGGGAATAGGAGATGGAAATGATCAGGACAAATTTGCTCTGGGTTGTGACGCTTGCGGTGATGGTTGCTCCAGCCCCTCGGCTTGCAGCGCAAGTTCAGACCGATGTGCCCCCGGCAGTTCTCGGCGCGAAAGCTGTGACCGTGGAACATATAAAGGTCCACGGAGCAGCCTTGGAAGGCAATTTGGAGGGAGATGCCGTCGACCGCGATGTCTTCGTGTTTCTGCCATCCAGTTATGCCAAGGAGAAGACGCGGCGGTACCCGGTGGTGTACGCCTTGCATGGTTATTCCATCGGTGCAGAGCAGTGGACCCACGAAATCCATGTACCGCCGACCATCGAAGGCGCCTTTGCGCTAGGCGCGAAGGAGATGATCATCGTCCTGCCGGATTCGAAGACGGTACACAACGGCTCGATGTATTCGAGTTCAGTCACTACAGGAGATTTCGAGCAGTTTATCTCGCACGATTTGGTCGCGTACATCGACGCTCATTACCGGACGATTCCGAATCGGCTGAGCCGCGGCCTGGTTGGCCATTCCATGGGAGGCTACGGCGCTACCCGCATCGGCATGAAGCATTCTGACGTGTTCGGAAGCCTGTACATCATGAGCACGTGTTGCTTGTCCCCTCGATCCGCCGTGTCACTAAAACCCGAAGATGAAAAAGCACTCGAAGCCGTGAAGACTCCCGAAGATTCGGCCAAGTTGGGTTTTTTTCTACGCGCTCAGCTAGCGACTGCCGCAGCTTGGTCACCCGACCCGAAGAACCCGCCGCTCTATTTGGACCTTCCGGTCAAAGACGGTGCGGCCCAGCCCGACATTCTCGCGAAATGGGCCGCAAACGCGCCCCTCGCATTTGTGGATCAATACATCGGCGGCCTGCGCCGCTACCGCGCCATTGCGATGGATGTGGGCGATCAGGACCGTTTGCGCGAGGATACCGCCAAGCTGCACGACGTCCTCGATAAGTACGGCATCGCCCACACTTTCGAAGTCTATTCGGGCACTCACACCAGCAAGGTGGCTGATCGGTTTCAGAATCACGTAATCCCGTTTTTCAGCAAGACTCTGTGCTTTAAAGCCGCCTGCCGGTAGCTCTGGATTTTCATTGACTGCGCCGCCAACGCCTGTTAGTCTAGTTTTCAGGTAAACATGTACCTCGAAGAGCGGCAGACACTCTGCCGCTCTTTTCCTTTTGGCAGGCTCTTCCAAGGGTCGCAATGGCCACTCGGAGGCCGCGCCGCGATCCCTGGAGTATTCAAATTCTTGCAATCTCATGCGTCTTGAGGCCGCAATGTAGGGTCATTCTTCTAATGATGATCTTTCTGCTTAGCGGGTGTACCAGGATCCCGGCTTGCGCTTTCCGGGCTTGGCTATTGCTTTCAAGTCGCTCTTTATCTTGCACTCCAGGTCCACATCTAAGTGCTTTAGACGCAACACTTGCGTAAGTGTTGATTCTAAGCGAGTTACAGGAATGCTAAACCCTTTAGATGCAACACTTACAAAAAATGTAGGGGGGGAGTGGTGATTATGGTTAACCAAGATATCCGGCGGGGGTATTTGCCCTGAGGAGCATCGCGACGAAAGACCTCTGCGAATGGCGCAGACTTCAGTCAGTGCTCCTCGGTGCCAGCAGACGCCGCCTCATCAACCAGCCTCCAAAGACATAGCCCAACGTCCCCGTTACCATCCCGCCGAGCACGTCAGCCACATAGTGATACCGCCCCCAAACCGTTGAGGCACACATGCACACCACCAGCGGAAGCATCGCCCAGAACAGCCACCGCCTGTGCCGCCAGGCGCCCCACGTCGCCGCAACCGCCCCGGCCACGTGCTCGGAAGGAAACGCCGCGCCGCGTACCCGGCCGTAGTGTTCAATGAAATTGATGACGGCTGTCGCGGCGCCGCCTTGCAGCGGGCCGTGCCAGGCTCCGGCCATGGAAAACCACGGACTCTCGATTGGAAAGAAAATCGCAATTACGTATCCGATCGCGTAGCCCACCGCCGAGTACGTCATCACCGACCAGTAAGCGCTCCAGTCGCGCCGGTAGTACAAAATGCCGCCGACGACCAGCAGATACGTGAAATAAGTCAGGTAAACAAACTGCATGAAGTCGTTCCGCGCAGGAGTCGCGAACTGCTCCAGCCACACCGTAGGGTGCACGCCCGTCAGCCAGTGATCGAATGCAATAAGTTTCGAGTCCTGCCACCCTGGCTGCACCAGGTACACCAGTCGCCCCAACTCTTCAAAACAAAAAAGGAAAAACAGGTGCGGATACCAGTGCCGCCAGAAATGCCACCATCGCGTTGAAAAGGTTTCGCCGCTTCGCCGCGCTTCTCCTGCTGCTCGCGCCCCGATGCCGCATAGCGCGAGAATGATGGCGCAAACGAACGATTGCGCCCCGATCAGCCGCAAAGGATGTGCGAGATTTTTGGCGAACAAGACGATCAGCGCGCCAGAAACCCCCATGTAACCCAGCGCCACAAACTCAAACATGCCGCACCCCGCCCACGCCGTCGCCAATTCCCGCCGGAGCGGCGCGGCCACGTTCTTTTCTTCTAATTCGAGAATCGCAGCGCACTCCCCGCCCTGTAGCGCCTCGGACTCGCGCCACGCGATCGAAAACTCTTGTTTCACTTGTCTGTCTCTATTCATGCTGTTCATGTACCTGCTGGCTCATGTCAAATGCTGCTGTAGCGTCACGTCGTTCGTGCGCCGGATCTTTCATGACAGGTGGTCCGTGCTCACGCCAGACACAAGGTCTCCTCGATTCACCTCTTCCGCCACACCGATTCGCGCCACAATCTTTCTCTCAGGTTTTCTCCGCACACTCTGCGTACTCTGTGTTCTCTGCGTAGAATCCTTTTTTTCCTCCCAACACAGAATCGGCCAATCATTCCGCCGCGCAATGCGCGCCAAATCGTGCGATGGATTTACAGCCGCGGGTTTTCCCACCGCTTCCAACATCCACCGGTCGCTCGCGCTATCCCCATATGCGAAGCATCTTTCGAGATCCAAATCCATTTCCGCAGCAATTCGCTTGATGGCTCGCGCTTTCGCTTCACCAAACATCGCTTCCCCCACGATTCGCCCTGTCCATCGATCACCGGCCTCTTCCAGCCGCGTCGCGCATACGCCAATCCGTGTCGCCCATCCTCGCCCAAGTAGCCCTGATTCCAGCCCGCGCGCCGCCTTCTCTGCTAAGGCCTCGAGCGTTCCGCTCACAATCACGATGCTGTGTCCACCCTGCACATGCCATGCCACGCGCTCCATCGCCTCCGCAAGAAACGGTGCCGTGTTCGCCGGCGATTGCTCGGACACGCAAACGCCTCGCAGGTACATCTTGTTCGCATGCAGGATCTGGTTGATTCCCCGCGGAGCCAATCGCGCGGACTCCGCCATCCACCACCAGCCATTCCGAATACCAATCACTCGTCGATAACGCAGCAACGAATAAAATCTCTTCTCCATCGATGGCGGCCCAAGAAGCGTTCCGTCCAAGTCAAAGAACGCCGCGACGCCTCCGCTCTTCTCGTCTACTTCCTTTACTTCCTTTGCCTCATCTACCTCCCGCTTCTCCCTCACATTGCACCCTGCGCAACTCTTTTGACCCTGCGCACTTGCCCGACTCCCGCGACGAATCGCCATCCTTCCGCCAGTACCGGCACTCCGCGCAGCAGGCAGAATCCTGCGGTCATCCAAGTCAGTGCTTGCGCGCCGGTGCGAACCAGCCCTTGCAAGTCCGGCGTCATCCCGCTCACCAGCGCCACGGGCCCGCGCGTAAGCGCCAGCTCCAGCCCGAGGTAGCAGAAACACATGCACTTCATCGCCGCATACACACCTCGGCTCCACCGCGATGCCACCAACGCTCGCCCCCACCAAGTCTTCACCATGGCGTTTGTGCCCCACCCGGAGTGGCCAGAGCGCAGCGCCAACCCGCGCAGAAAATCCGTAGCCGCTCCTCGCGCAAAGAAGAACACCGGAAGCCAGAGCGAGACCATTCCGACCACGGCGAAATAGGTGAAGTACACGTTTTCGATCATGCGGTCGCCGAGAATGTCGAGCTGCGCACCGACTGGCGTCGCCAGATTTTTCCGCCGCGCGATGTGTCCATCCAGTGCATCGAGGGCGATGGTCGCCACTGTCAATCCAACCGCCGCGAGATTCGCCCACGGCCCCCGGCCGAATAAACTCACCGCGGCAAATCCCACCCCCACGCGCAACGCAGTTACTTTGTTGGGTGTCCATTGCATAGCCACCTGCCGGGCG
>DATJXZ010000098.1:0-17575 GCA_035499815.1 Candidatus Solibacter sp.
GGGCAATTTCGCGCGTGCTCTTGCCTCGCTCGTAAAGTTGCAGAATGCGCTTGCGCATCGGAACAGGTATGGCTCGCATGAACACACTCTGCTTCACATCTTCCCTTTTGTCAAGCTACATTATTTATGGAATCGCTCTAGCCCAGGCTGTTCCCAGCCAGGAGATTCCACTTCTGCCATAAAGTAGTTGCAATTGAGGCATCGCGGTACGTTTGTACTATAGCCAAGCCTTTCCTCCTCTGCGAACCTGTACTTGTCTGAGTCGTAGTGCGAACAGTTCTCCGTGAACTGCTCCATTGCAGGCTGCGCCTCCCACATCCCCGGCGCACAAGGGACAAGCGCATTGGCTTCCGCAGAAAATAGCAATCCAAGAGGGGGCACAGCTTCGCCCGGTTCGGCGCAGGCGCCCAAAGGCATTTCAGTCGCTCACGAGGTCCCCGTCACTGCCACTGGCGCTCGCCCTGGCGCGAATTCCGGCAAACGCGAACTTTTCACCGAGTCCACGACAACCGCGTTGGTCGTCTCCAACGGCGGCGTCATTCGCCTCGCCACGGCAGTCGAACCCGGCCAACTGCTCTTCCTGACCAATCAGGAATCCAAACGCGAAATCGTCACCCAGGTCAAACGCAGGCGCGACAACGCCGCCGCTGGCTATTACGTTGAGTTGGAGTTTACAGAACCTACCCAGGGGTTTTGGGGCATTGACCTTTCAGAGAGTCCCGCGGCGGCCACGGAGAGCTATCAGAGAAGCGTCGCCGCAGAAATCTTACAACCTTCAGAAGCAGGCTCGGACGACTCTGACGAGCCCGCGCCAATTCCCTCCGCCAGCGAAATCCAGAGTTTGATGAATGAAGTAGAGGAACTACGGACACAACTCATTTCGCTGCAAACCCAAGGCGTGCCAGCCGGCGCGAGCATGCCAGCGGCGGCTGCGCCAGCCATTAACTTGCCATCAGCATCCGCCCCTGTGCCTCCGCTCTCGGATCTCCTCTCTTCATTTCTCGCTCCGGCGACAGCCTCGTCGCAAGGTTCACCAGCGCAGGCGCACCGGAATCCTCCCGTACAGGCAGCAACTTCAACTCCGACTCTTGAGTCGCCCGAAGCGGAGGATAAAGAGAGCATCTCACAAGAGGAATCTCCGCCAAAAGAGGCTCCCGCGCCTGAGGTACTGCCCGCACCTGAACCGGCAAAAGTTTCAAAGAAAATTCCGGAAGTAAAGCCACAGACAGAAGCTCCTGGCGATCGCTTGGGCCCGCTACGCCTCGGTCTTCTGGCAGTGGTCTCGCTTTTCGCGGTCACCGTTGCTGCCTGGAACCTGCACTGGTTTCCATTTTCGTCTCGATCGTCCAGTCTCTCCGCTTCCGGTAATTCAACTGCCCGCGCAGCACTGCATCCTGCGGCGCCCGCGCATCCCGCATCTCAGCAGAAAACGGGTGTGCAGCCCGTTTCGGGTGCCTCCGCGGAAACCTCCAGCGCTCCGCCCTCCGGCTCCAACGCGACGACTGCTTCTGCGCAGCCAATCAACTCCGATGCAACACGCCCCTCGGATACTTCCTCCCGGACCAAAGTCGAGATTGCCTCCCGTGCTGATTCCGCGCCGAATCCAGCGTCCAGGGAATATTCCGAGCACGTAAAGTCCGTGGCCAAGCGTTCCAAAATATCCGTCGCCAAGTCAGGAGAAGAAAGCACCGCTTCTGCTTCCGATGGCGACTCTGAGACAGTTCCTCCCCGCTTGCTCAAGTCCGTCCGAGCCATTGCTCCATCGGCTGCATTGAAGGAATTTTTCACCGGAAACGTCACCCTCGACGCGCTCATCGATGAATCCGGCCACGTGAAATCCATGAAGGTTCTTTCAGGTCCACCCTCATTTCATAAAGCCGCCATGGAAGCTCTCAAGCACTACCGCTACGAACCCGCCCGTCAAAATGGCAAGCCCGTCTCCGCTCACCTCACCGTCCTCGTTCCTTTCTGGTTCGAACCGTAACGGCTCCCTCGCCTCCCCGCTCCCGCAAATCGGCGACAATATCTGAAGCTGAGAATCTTTTTGGCTGAGGCGCTACCCGAACTCCCACGATTCGCCTCCCGTTTGCAACACACGTATAATCAAAGATCGCAAACAACTATGGCTAACCGCGCCTATCTGCGCGTCTGGACGCGCGATTTTTCCGAATCTACCTTGATCCCCCAATTCGCGAGGTTTCTCGCGACCGCGCCTCTTTCCGCGTCGGAAGCTGCATTCAAGGGTTTCGTTGTCCAGCCTGTGGATGCTACGGAAACTCCCGTCGCCGAATGGGACCTGAACGGCCAAGGCTACGGCGCAGCTGAGGTCGCCGCTTTGGCCGCCCAGCACGTCCACTCGGACAGCGCGTACATCGCCGAGGCCAAATGGGATTTGTGGAGTTTCGACGCGGAAACTCTGAAGTGGACTAACAAGCCGGAGCCTCTGCTTCTTACTTGCCATGGCCCCGAGTATGACGGAGGCATCGCCGCATCCGAGGGACATTTCGTCGCCGATCTCGGCTTCGAACATTTTTTTACCGGACACGCGGGTCTGCTCGCTCCCGGCGCAGCTTCGAATCCCTTCGAATCCTCGGATCATCCAATCGAGCATACGTTTCGCCAGTGGATGTCGGCTCCCGGCAACCTCAAGGAATATCACGCCAAGACCCGTGAAAACATCCAACAGTTGTTCAACTGGGTCGAGTCCGTCGAGCGGGCTCTTCCCGTGGAACGCAGCCAGCTCTGGTCGGAAGGAGAGCAGAACTTCGAAGCGCGCCTGGACGCCATTCTGGCCCACCGCTGAATGTGGCGTGCAAGCAACTTCGGCACGCTGGCTGCTTCCGCCAACGGCTGCCAACAGCTAGAATCGTTCTAGAGTCCGCGCACGGTCTGGTTCTCGGACGCGAAGCGGTTAAAGTGGATTGAATTTCTTGAACACACCAGAAAAGGATGCCGAGCCGGGCGTATAGTAGGAATCACGCTGATGGCGGCAAATCTCTGATGCGCGAATCTCAAAATCCCTCGCACTGTTCGGCTAGTGCCCCACGCTCGGCTGCCTCTCGAATGGCGAACGAGCGCGCATTCTTCTCCCGGCTCGGAAGTCTCCAGGGCCACCGGGTTTTCCTGCCGCTGGCAGTCTGTTCGCTCATGTTCTCGGCTTCGCTCTTCCTCGGTTGCGGCGACGAGCCGGCACAAAAACCGACCGAAGAAGCAGCCGCCAAGCCCGCCGAGCCTGCCGTTCCCGACGACATCCAAGCCGCTGCACACAATCTGCTTGGAAAAGAAACCCAGGTTCTCGTCTTCGGCGATCTGGCAAAAACAGGCAAGCAGCAATTCCTCGCCGCTAACGTCGTCCCGAAAAATCCGAAAAATCCTATCCCCGGCACCATCGTCACGCGCGCCGTCCTCGCGGAAAAAGACGGTGACCAGTGGAATGAACTCCTTCGCTGCGATGAATACCTGAAAAATTCCAAAGGGTATCTCGCTCTGACGCCGCTCTCCTCCGTCGCCGGCTGGCGCATTCAGTACGATCAGGATCCCGTCAAAGGCATTCAGTTGTATTTCACCCCCATCAAAGGCGCGGGCGCCTCGGATCCCCATCTCTTGCCCATCGGCGTCGCCTGGAACGCGGCCACCAAGCGCTACCAATCGCTCGACCGTACCTACGAACATTTCCTTTTGGAAACGCCTTCGCTCTCCACCGCCAGATCGGTGCTCCGATGAGCGCCGCTGCAGCCACCATCGGCGCCACGCCCGCGGCCAAAAAACCTTCCAAATCCTCCTCCTGGAAGCATCTCCTCGGTCTGGTCCCCTATCTTGGCCGTTATCGCGGATCGATTACCCTTGGTATGTTCGCCTTGGTCGTCTCGAGCATCGTCCAAAACGTAATTCCTCTCGCTACTGGAGTCCTCACCGATATTCTTGCCGGCAGCGCCCATCCTTTTGAGCGCAGCGCCCAAGGCCACTTGCTCACTGGCTCCTGGTTGAGCCGCGCAATCCCCTTCTACTCGCCCCACAGCCGCCACGCTCTTGGAATTTATTGCCTTATGCTCATCGCTCTTGTTTCCGTGCGCGCCGTGCTTTCCTTCCTCACGCGCTGGGTTCTTATCGGCATTTCGCGCGACATCGAATTCGACATTCGCGGCGGCCTGCTGAATCGCCTTCTCCTTCTCGAGCCCGAATTCTACTTCCGCAATCGCACCGGCGAACTCATGTCCCGCGCCACCAACGACCTCAACGCGGTGCGTATGGTTCTCGGCCCAGGCATTATGTACAGCGGCCAAACCATCATCGGCATGGCCCTCGCCATCGCCGTGATGTCTCAGCTCTCCGGCAAACTCACGCTCTGGATTCTTCTCCCCGTCCCGTTTGTGGCTATCGTCGTCCAGCATTTCGGCAAAGTAATTCACGAACTCTACGAAAAAATTCAAGCCTCTCTTGCTACTCTCTCCGCCAAAGTCCAGGAAAATCTTGCCGGCGTCCGCGTTGTTCGTGCCTACGCGCAGGAGGACGCCGAAATTCGCGGCTTCGATGAACCCAACCGCGAATACGTTTCACGCAACATCAAGCTGATCCGCACTTGGAGCATGTTCATGCCCACGCTCCAGGCCATGATCGGTGTCACCTTCCTAATCGTTCTCTGGCAGGGCGGCCATCTCGTTCTGACTGGCCGCCTTTCTCTTGGCGCGTTGATCGCCTTTTACAGCTATCTCGGCATTCTCGTTTGGCCCATGATCGCTCTCGGCTGGGTCACCAACATTTTCCAGCGCGGCGCCGCTTCCATGGGCCGCTTGAATCACATTCTCGTCGCCCAGCCCCAAATCGACGACAGCGCCGCCACCTTGCCACCCGATAAAGCCGTCGATGGCGAAATTGAATTTCGCGATCTAACTTTTGCTTACCCGACCACCATGGCCGGAGCCTCCACCAACGGCAGCGGAAGTGGCAACCGATCCGCGACCGATGGCGTGCTTCACGACATCAATCTCCGCATTCCCGCAGGCTCAACGCTCGCCATCGTCGGCCCCACCGGCAGCGGCAAAACCACTCTAGCTGCCCTCGTCTCTCGCCTCTGGGAAGCTCCCGCTGGTTCCGTTTTAATCGATGGCCACTCCATTCGCGATTGGCCCCTCGACACGCTCCGCCGTTCCATCGGCTACGTTCCGCAGGACACCTACCTCTTCAGCGAAACCGTCGGCGAAAATATCGCTTTTGGAATGCCGACCTGCAATCTCGAGCGCGTTCGCGAAGCCGCCGAAGTCGCCAGCCTCGATAGCGACGTCGAGGAATTCCCTGCGAAATACGACACCATGGTAGGCGAACGCGGCATCACGCTTTCCGGCGGCCAAAAACAGCGCACCGCGCTCGCCCGCGCTATAGTGCGCGACCCACGCATCCTCATCCTTGACGACTCGCTCTCTAGCGTGGATACGCAAACCGAAGAGTGCATTCTCAGCCGCCTCCGCGGCATCATGCGCGGCCGCACCACCATTCTCATCGCCCATCGCACCTCCACCGTCCGCGACGCCGATCAAATCGTCGTCCTTCGCGATGGCCGCATCACAGAGCGCGGCACCCACGACGAACTCCTCTCGCGCGGCGGCTATTACGCCGATCTTTATCAGAAGCAATTGCTTGAAGAAGAGCTCGAACGCGCATGACCAATATTCACGAGGAAGAGAAACTCGGAAAAGCTTACGACTCGCGCTTGCTAAAGCGTCTCGTCGATTACTTGCGTCCCTACAAATGGCGCGTCGTTCTGGCCATGGTGCTTGTCGCCATCGTCACGCCCCTCGAGCTCGCCCCTCCCTGGCTCTTTTGGCGCGCCATCGACGGCTACTTCACTCCCACCCTCAAACATCTCATCCCTGAAACCCAGGCCTGGCGCGGCATCGAGTGGATCAGCCTCGCCTACCTCGCCATCCTCATTTCCGATTTCCTCGCTCAATACGCGCAGATTCGAATCATGCAGCGCGTCGGCCAGCAAATCATGTACGACATGCGCCGCGAAATCTTCGCCTACATCCAGCGCCTGCCCATGAGCTATTTCGACCGCAATCCTGTCGGTCGGCTCGTCACCCGCGTCACCACCGACGTCGACGCTCTCAACGACCTCTTCGCCGCCGGCGTCGTCACCATGATCAACGATTTCTTCCTCCTCATCGTCATGGCCGGCTTCCTTTTCATCGTTGACCGCCGTCTCGCCTTCGACGCTTTCGCTGTGCTCCCCTTCATATTTGTCGTCACCTATTTCTTCCGCAAGTTCGTCCGCGAAGCGAATCGCCGCGTTCGCACCGCCATCGCACGCATCAACTCTTTTCTCCAGGAATACATCTCCGGCATGAGTGTTGTGCAGCTCTTCAATCGCGAGCGCAAGGCCCGCATCGAATTTGAGAAGCGCAACCGCGACCACATGTTGGCCTGGTACGATGCCATCCTGGCTTTTGCGCTTTTCTATCCCGCCGTCGAATTCCTCAGCATCGCCACCATCACCTTGATCTTCTGGGCTGGCGGCAATCGCGTCCTCGGAGGCGGCCTAACCCTCGGCGTCCTCACGGCCTTCACGATGTACGCCACACGTTTCTTCCGCCCCATTCAGGATCTCAGCGAAAAGTTCAACATCCTGCAGTCCGCCATGGCCGCTTCAGAGCGCATCTTCCGTCTGCTCGACGAGCCAATCACCATCGGCTCTGTCGCCCAAGCCGTCAGCCTCGAATCTCCTCGCGGCGAAATCGAATTCCGGAACGTCTGGTTCAGCTATCGCGACGTTCCCGAACCAGCCGATGAAGATTGGGTCCTACGTGACGTCTCCTTCCGCGTCGAACCCGGCCAGACTCTCGCCATCGTTGGCCACACCGGCGCCGGCAAAACCACTCTCATCTCTCTGCTCCTCCGCTTTTACGATGTCCAGCGCGGCCAAATCCTTCTTGATGGCGTCGACATCCGCCAGATCAACATCCAGAATCTCCGCCGCCAATTCGGTATCGTCTTGCAGGATTCTTTCCTCTTCACCGGAACCATCGAATCCAACGTCCGTCTCGGCTCCCCTGGCATCGACCGCCTCACCGTCGAGCACGCCATCGACGAAATTGGTCTCGGCGACTTCGTGCGCACACTCCCCGAAGGCGTGGACACCTCCGTCAACGAGCGTGGCTCCACTCTTTCCGTCGGCCAGCGCCAGTTAATCTGTTTCGCCCGCGCTCTTGCCCACAATCCAAGTTTCTTGATCCTCGATGAAGCCACTTCGAGCGTCGACACCAAAACCGAGCTGCAAATTCGTGAAGCTCTCGACCGCCTCCTCTCCGGCCGCACCTCGCTCGTTATCGCTCATCGCCTGAGCACCATCCAGTACGCTTCGCGCATTCTTGTCTTCCACAAAGGTCGTCTCCGCGAGCAAGGCGCGCATCAGGAACTTCTGGCCCAGCGCGGCATTTACTATCGTCTTTACCAACTCCAATACAAAGAGCAGGAACTCGGCCTTCCCGAAGATCCGCGCGACTCCGCAGGCAGTCTCGCCGACCAGCCTCGCGGCCCGCTTCCCGCTCCTCAGCCTGCTACCGACTGATCTTCACCCTCGCGCATGCCTCCCATTCCGCTTCTAATTTCCGCCGGCGAAGCTTCCGGGGATATGTACGCCGCTCGCCTCGCCACGGCCCTCCAAAAACGCATCGATGTCTCTCTCTTCGGCATGGGCGGCCCGCAAATGCGCGCCGCTGGAGTTGACGTCATCACCGACTACAAGGAAGTCTCCGTCGTCGGCATCACGGAAATTCTCAGCCATCTTCCTTCTCTAATCCGCGCGATGCGCCACCTGGTCTCCGAAGCCAAGCGCCGCAAGCCACCTTTCGCCGTCCTCACCGATTTCCCCGGCTTCCATCTTCGCCTCGCCCGCAAACTTCGTCCCTTTGGCGTGAAAAACGTCTACTACATCTGTCCGCAATTCTGGGCCTGGCGTCCCTGGCGGGTCCGCGTGATCCGCCGCCGCTTCGCACAGGCGCTTTGCATTTTCCCCTTCGAAGAAGACTTTTTCGCCAAAGCAGGCATCCCCACAAAATTCATCGGTCACCCCCTGGTTGGCAATGTTCACGCCTCTCATTCCCGTGAAGAATTCTGTCGCGCCCAAAATCTCGATCCTGCTCAACCAATCGTCACCATCCTCCCCGGCAGCCGTCACGCCGAACTGGCCCAGCACATGCCCATAATTCGCGAAGCTTGCGCGCTCATTCACTGCCTCCGTGCCGTGCAATTCGTCATCGCCGCGGCCGCTCATGCCAATTTAAGCGACCTGCGCTCCGGCTGGAACCCTTCTCTAAACGTCCGCATTGTCGAAGACCAAACATACAACGCCCTCGCGGCCGCCGACGCCGCCATTATCTCTTCCGGAACCGCCACAATTGAAGCCGCTCTCCTTGATGCGCCCATGGTCGTCGTCTATCGCGTAACTCCTCTAACCGCCCTCCTCGCCAAGCCCCTGGTCCGTACCAAATTCTTCAGCATGGTTAATCTGATCGCCGAGCGCCAAGTCGTTCCCGAGCTGATTCAAAAGGATTTCACGCCGGAGCGCGTCTCCCACGAAGTCCTCCGCCTCCTCAACGAACCCTCCGCCCGCGCAACGCTCCGCTCTGGTCTCGCCGAAGTCCGCCAACGTCTCGGCCCTCCCGGAGCCGTCGATCGCGCCGCAGACGCCATCGCTGCTCTTCTCTCAACTCTCGCTGGCAACGCTTAGCCCCGTCTCTGCTATCCTATATAGGCAGACACGTGTTGCTCTGCATCCCGGCGAAAGGTGCCCTTTGAAAGCTCTGCTGCCGCTCCGACGAAGCATTTCACTCGCATGCGCACTATCTATACTCATCGCGCTCGCCTGCGCACCCTCTCCCACGCGCGCACAGGCCGCCCCGCAAGTTGGTTTTCTCGCCGATCACTACGACATCTCCGCCACTCTTGATTCCAATCGCCAGTCCATCAGCGCCGTCGCCAAAATCAATTTTAAGGCCACCACAGTTACCAGCAATCTTCGCGTCGAGCTCCACCCCAATCTAATCGTCAGCGCGGTAACCACCGCCGACGGCAAATCCGTCGGTTTTGGCCGCGATTCGATGAATCCTCTGTACGTCCTCGTCACGCTGCCAACTCCCGTTGCCGCAGGTGACCATGTCACTCTGACCTTCACCTACTCCGGCCTGCTCGCCAATGCTGAAAATAGCCCCGTTCCCGGCGTCACTGCTGCTTCCATCGGCCACGACAACGCTTACCTTCTCCTCCCGGCTCGCTGGTTCCCGCTCACGGACTATCCCTCCAATCGCTACACCGCCGCGTTCCACTTAAATGTCCCTGACGATTTCGCTGTCGCTGGCTCCGGCAAATCCTCCGCACCCACACCCATGGCCGGCACCGCTTCTGCAGGCGGCGGTCGCTTGCTCTACAACTTCGATTGCCCTACCCCCGGTCCTCATGGCACCTTCGTCGCCGGTAATCTCCAGCTGAATCCCAAGCAGTCCGAAGGTATCAACGTTGCCATCTATGCCCCGCGTTCCGATTCCGCCAATGCCCAAGGTTTTGCCGATGACGTAGCCCACGCCGTCACTGTCTTTTCCGATCTCTTTGGTGGCCTCAGAGATCCCGACATGACGGTCATCCAGCTTCCCGACGGCACCCTCCGTGATTTCTCAGCTCCGGGCGTCCTTCTCCTCAGCCACCGTCTTTGGGAGCCCAAATCCGCCGAGCGCACTATCGCTGGCCTCGTCGCAGCCCAATGGTTTGGCAATTCGATCCTCCCCGCAACTCCCGGCGACGTCTGGGTCACCGACGGCCTCTCCCGCTACTGCCAAGAGCTGTACGCCGAACAAAGCGCCGGGAAGGAAGCTGGCCTGCGCGCTGTGGACGAATTCGCTGTCGGCGCTCTGATGTATGAAGACGCCGCTCCCATCGCTCAGGCCGCTCGTCTCGCGCCGTATTCCAGCGACTACCGTTCCGTCGTCCTCAATAAAGGCGCCATGGTTTTCCACATGCTTCGCGCCCTCATGGGCGACACCGCCTTCGGCAAGCTCCTGAAGGATTTCGCAACCACCTACGCGGGCAAGACCGCGACGATCGCCGAGTTCGTTGATCTAGCCGACCGCGACGTTCAAGCCGCTGCCCCTCCCGGCCAGGTTCCGCCCAATCTCCGCGCTTTCTTCTCGCAGTGGCTGAACTCCACGGGCGTCCCCGATTTCACGCTCGACTACGTCGTCTACCGCACGCCCAAAGGTTTTCGCATCGTTGGCAAAATCAAGCAGCCCATCGACACCTTTAGCATGCCCGTTCAGATTCGTGTGGATACGGAAGGCAACCCCGAGACGAAGTGGGTGGATGTTCTAGGTCTCGAATCGCCCTTCACCATCGAAACCTTCGGTCGCCCCAAGCCCGGCGGCATCAAGATCGACCCCAATAACCTAGTTCTCAAAGGCAGCACTTCGCTCCGTGCCCGCGCTGCCATCGCACGCGGGGAAGAGCTCGCCGAGCAAGGCCTCTATTACGAGGCCATCAAGCAATACCAGCGGGCCCTTTCCATCCAACCGGGCCGCCCGCTAGCGAACTTCCGCATGGGAGAAGCCTTCTTCTACCAGAAGAACTACCAGGCCGCCGCCAACTCCTTCCGCGAAGCCTTGCAGGCCGTTCCCGAGCCCTCCGAGAAGTGGACCGAAGTTTGGGGCCACATCTATCTCGGCAAAATTTTCGATCTCCTGGGCCAGCGCGAACGCGCCGTCAATGAGTACAGCAAAGCGCGCCAAACCAACGACGACACCGGAGGCGCTCAGGCTCAAGCCGAAGCCTTGCTCAAAAAGCCCTATTCGGAGGGCGGCATTTCAGCGGCTTCCCCGGCTACCGGCGGAAAGCCAGGCACTCCGACCCCCGCTCAGCCCGCCGCCAGCGACCGTCCCACCCTCAAACGCCCCAGCCCCAACAGCAATCCCCTCCGCTAGCTTCGCCGCCCCCCGCACGAATAAACGTCGATCTTGCGATGGTGCGATTATGTCTATTCCTTGGCTCTCCGCACAAAAAAAGGGCTGCAAACTCTCTAGCTAGTTTGCAACCCTTCCTCTCCAGGACCTTCGGGGTGTGAAGGTTTTAGATTCTCATTGCTACCGTAATTCTTATCCTTGCTGATACACCGTCCTTCCAGGAGTCGTTACTCCATCCGTGTTGCTGTTGCCGTTGCGCATGCCGTTCGGTACGTTGTTCCCGACAAATCCGCAAACGATACATTTGCGTTCGCCGTCCATTGATCCGGGCCATCATTGAAGTCGATCGTCTGCGTAACCGTCTGTGTTCCTTGGGTGAATCCCGGTGGGGGTGGTGGCGTGGTTGTGAAATTGATGAACGCCACTTGTTTCGCGTAATAGGAATGGTGCCCCCGGAACTCCCAAATTCCGTGCCCCGGTCCTCTCTGGCCGACGGCAAATGACTGATTCAAGGTGTCCTCGGTAAAGGTCTGCCCGTCCGCAAACGACAGTAACGACGGGAACGTGCTCCCGAGCTTGTTCCCGTTGCAGTCATTCAGTTGCACCGTCACGTTCCACGTTCCCACGATTTCATCGTCGCCGCGCTGCACCCAAGCCGACGCTCTCCATCCAGCCGCTACGATCACCATCCCTGCCAGTCCCAACGAAAACAGCATCTTCTTCATTCCCGAGTTCATGGATTGTTTCTCCTCTTTGGTGTCAGTCTCGTCAACGAGGCACACGTCTACGTCGGCGCTTCGCGACGCTCTTGAACTTTCCGTCGCCTCTGCGTTACCTAGCCGTCTTCTCGCCTTGACCGCTTTTTTTTGCGGTTGCGCCGAGCATCCCCTCAGCCCGCTCAAACGTCAATGGATGCGGTCTGACAAGCATGTGAAATATGTCTGACACGCCATAAGTCCTTCGTTTTCAATGGATAGGGTTCGGCATTGTGATACTACGGCTCGCTCCAAATAATGCTAGAATCTCTTCAGTTCCCCGCTGCCTGGAGCTTCTCCTTGCCCTCTGAAGCCACTCCCAGTTACCGCTTTGGCGATTTCGAACTTGACTCGCGCTCCGCCGAACTCCTCAGCAACGGTACGAAGCTGCGCCTCCAGGACCAACCCTATCAACTCCTTCTCAGACTCCTCGAACATCCAGGCGAACTCGTCACTCGCGAGCAACTTCGCTTGGCGCTTTGGCCTGCCGACACCTTTGTCGACTTTGAAACAGGCCTCAACACAGCGGTCAAACGCCTCCGCCAAATCCTCGGCGACGACGCGGAAAATCCCACCTTCATCGAAACCATTCCTCGCCGCGGTTATCGTTTCATCGCGTCTGTCCGCGCTCTCCCGGCCCGCCTGGAACTTCCGTCGCTTCCCGTCCAAACGCATCCCCTTTCACGGCAAAAATTTCTTTTGAATCGCTTCTCCGTCGCTTCCGTGCTCTTGGTGCTCTCTCTTTTATCCCTCTTCGTGGCTTACTTGTCCTTCCTCCCCCGTCCTCCTTTGGTCTCCAACGTCCTCCAAATCTCCAACGACGGCAAAGCCAAAATCCCCATGAATCCCTTCGTCACCGATGGCGTCAATCTCTACTTTATCGAAGGAGCTCCATGGACCTCCGGCTCCGGCATCACGCAACTTTCCGAAATGGGCGGCGAAACCACTTGGATCAACACATCGCTTCCTCAAGTCCTGGCCATCTACAGCATCTCACCCGATCGCTCCAAACTAATGGTCGTGGCAGGCACTGCCGTCGGCCCGGACATGGCCGGCTCGGCCTGGATTCAGCCTCTGCCGGCCGGTTCCCCCTACCGCGTTGGCAATCTCATCGCCTCTTCCGCCTGCTGGACCCCCGATGGCAAGCACATTCTCTATGGCTATCAACACGCCCTCTACATCGCCAACACCGACGGCAGCGCCCCCCATCTCTTCGCCAAGATTCCTGGTGTCCTCCGCACTCCTCGCTATTCTCCCGACGGCCGCCGCATCCGTTTTTCCTTGCTCAGGGCACCCGGCATGGACGACAGCTCGATCTGGGAAATCAACGCCGACGGCACGAATCTCCATCCACTGTTTTCGCTTGGACAAATCGATCCCTATCAGTGTTGCGGTAATTGGTCTCCCGACGGCAATTACTTCTACTTCCAGGCGGGACGCGGCCAAAAGCAAGCCATTTGGGTTTGGTCGAAACGCCGCTCGCCATTCTCGAAACCTGCCCCTTCGCAACTTCTTTCCGGCCCTCTCCGCTACAGCGTTCCTGTTCCGAGTGGCGATGGGAAAAAACTCTTCGTCATCGGCGACGAGCCTCGCGTCGAACTGGTCCGTTACGACCCGCGAGCCCAAAAGTTCGATCCTTATCTGCCTGCATTCTCTGCCGGCCCCGTGAATTTCTCTCGCGATGGTCAGTGGATGGCATATACCTCCTACCCCGATATGACTTTGTGGCGTAGTCGCCCCGATGGCTCTGAAAAAATTCAGCTCACCTTTCCACCCGTCCGCGCCTATGGTGCCCGTTGGTCTCCTGACGGCTCCACGCTCGCCTTCATGGACGTCCAATTCTCTCGTCCCTGGAGAATTCTTCTGATCTCTTCCTCGGGTGGCGCTCCAGTGCCTCTTCTATCGGGTTCCTCTGAACTCGCCGAAGCAGACCCCACTTGGTCGGATGACGGTCGCGCCATCGTCTTCGCGAATTCCGGCGCCGTCTCCTCGAACTATTCGATTTCTCGCATTGATTTGAAGACCAAGCAGGTCACTCCCGTCCAGGATTCAGTCGGTCTGTTCTCTCCGCGCCTCTCTCCGGATGGCCGGCTCATCTCCGCTCTCAACAGCTCTCAAACTAAACTCTTGCTCTTCGATCGTGCTTCTTCTCGATGGACGACTCTCGTTGATGCAGAAGAATTGGCTGGCAATGAATGGTCCCATGACGGGAAATTTGTCTATTTTCGGCGCAACCACTCGAGCGCCGCCGAGATCGCCCGCGTCCGTATTTCCGACCGTTCCGTCCAATCGGTCCTTAGTCTCAAGGACTTTCCCCAAATCACCGACATATTTGCCGTTTGGTTCGGCCTCACCCCGGACGACGCTCCTCTCCTCATGCGCGACCGCAGCATCCAGGAGCTCTACTCTCTCGACCTCCGCTTCCGCTAAATTCTTATTGCGTCTCCACCGCTCGCGGCTCGGCACAGTGCATTCATTTCCAATTCCCCCCGGCTGGGCTGAACAGCTCCATGAGTCCCGTAGAAGCCTATTCCGCGCGCCTTCTCCCGCTTCGCATCCGCCTCGAACTCTTCGGCCAATTCCCAGAAAGTCCTCAGATTCCAGCAGCGCGTTTACCAGGAATCGGACTCCCGAAGCTACTCTAAACGTCACTCGAAATTCTTACGATTCGCCCGCCAAACGTACAGAGCGCCGATTCCTGCAAGAGTTCCCGCTGTTACCAATCGTTCCAACAGATGGTGCCCACCGTTTCCCCAATTAACTGCTGCACTTTTACGTTGCCTCCACACCACGAAGACCAAAAAAATGATTTAGAGCGTGAAAACGAAAACTCCAAAGTTCAGTTTCCTTTTCGTTCCATTTTATCTCGATGGATATTCCGATTCTGCTTTTCCGCTTAGCGCGTTGATCAGGCATCATTGCTGGTGGGAGATATTCACATGGGTATTCTCACTGGCGACATGAAGCGCGTCGTGCGCGAACAACGATTAGGCTACATCGCAACGGTATGCCCGGATGGAACACCGAATCTGTCGCCTAAAGGAACAACTCGCGTTTGGGACGACGACCATTTGGTGTTCGCCGATATCCGGTCACCGGAATCGGTTCGGAACATTGAGCACAACCCTTCCGTTGAAGTGAATGTCGTCGATCCGCTCGTTCGTAAAGGGTATCGATTCAAGGGGCGGGGAGTTGTGCATCGCTCGGATGATGTCTACCAGCGCGGATGCCAAATGTACCGCGATATGGGACTCACGCTGGAAATCCGAGCCGTGGTCTTGATTCGGATCGAGCGCGCATTGCCGATCACCTCTCCCGCCTACGACCGGGGTGATACAGAAGAACAGGTCAAAGACCGCTGGCGCAACTATTGGCGCAAGCTTTGGGAGGGGGTCGAAGAATGATGGCCATCGCTCTCTGGAGGAAATTCCACATCTCCGGTAAGCATTCATCGGGACTTACTTCGTAACTCGCACTAGAAAGCAGTATATTCAGCATAGCAATCACTCGGAGGGACCAGCGTGGCCAAAATATTGAGTGCCGCATGCGTGTTGCTTCTTTTTCTCACTGCCTCTCCACAAGAAAAGACAATGGCGAAGTACAAGGCTGTGGAAACATACGAAGTACGTCCGGGAATCTTAATGTTTCCCTCGTATTCCGAGGAGGGACAGGTCTGCCAAATTGGGCTTGAACGACGTCACTACTCCCCGCAAATGATTAGGTTGGATTCGACATTGGCGCGTAAAGATGTTGACGAGGTCGTGGATGAACTGGCCCCAGCGAGTGAGCGCGGCCCGAAGTCGCAGAATCCATTGGATGATTTAATCCATGTGGTCGGTCCCGGAATGACGACATTTGAGCAGTACGAAAATATCACCGTGCAAATCGAGAGCACGGTTATAGCTAACTCTAAGAAGAAAAGTACTGTCGAGGATGTTGCCGCGGTAATTATATGGAAGCATCGAAAGTGCAAGGAAGCGGCGGCCGCTCCTAGCTCCTGATACGTCGCGTTACCAGTAACTTGAAAATCCACTTTACCGGTTAGCGCGTTAACCAGGCGTTTTGGTGTTTTTCGGTTAGTATTTAGAACCATGATCCCGACATCGTTTGAGGAAATGGGCATCCCGGCAGGCTACGGCTTCAAACAACTATTATTCAGTCCAGTTTCGAGTGCCTTGGTTTTGCAGACATGCTCCGCGAGAGACAATTGGCGGCCCGAGCGTCTGTTTTTCCGGCATCTGGCTTGGGACCGATACCGAATGATCGGCAACCCAGACGACCTGATATCGCAAGATTCTCCTTTTCTCCACTCGTCGAAGCCTCTACTGGCGTACATCTCGACGCAACATGAGTTTTCGCTAGATGAGGAAGGTAAAGAACGCCACCACGGGAATTGGCACGGCCTTCACATCGTTAACTTGGAGACTGGTTCAGAGACACAATCGGTACGCGAAGAATCGATAACCCTGCCTGCGGGAACCAAACAGGGATGGATTTGCGAAATTGTTTCGTTCGGAGATTCTGGGTTATTTGTCAAAGCGGCCTTGTCAAAGAACGAGACCTCAGTTGAGTACTTCGTCGCGGAACTCGATGCGGCGCAAAACGTGAAGCCAATCGCAGCGTTACCAGCAGTCTTCATGTAGGTTCTATCTGCTGGCCGGAATTAGTGACAGGGCATCCGTGCAAATTTTATGCGTCTAAAACTATCGGTTGTTCTAGGTTCCCTGATACTCATCGTCGCGGGCTGGATTTTCCTCAGCCGCTTCATGCGCCTCGGCTACGTCGATTCTGCAATAGGTTCGATGCGGACGCTGGTCGCTGCTGAAACAAAGTACACGCAAGCTCATCCTGAGGTCGGTTACACATGCTCATTGTCCGCGTTGCCGAGCGATGAGTTCAAAATAGTCGAACAGTTGAGGAATGGCACAAGGAATGGGTACACCTTTCAAATCGGTGGATGCCAGGTTGCAGATGCCAAACGCCCGAATGCGAAGTACGAGTTGATGGCGCGTCCCTTGCTTAAGGGAATGCCAGCATATTGCTCTGACCAATCCGGCATCGTGAAATATGATGAGAGCGGGTCCATCGAAAAGTGTCTGGAGAGCGGTATTCCTTTGTAGTGCCCGGTTTGTCGGCTTACCGGTAACTTGGCTACTGGGACCCACGTCTCCGGTTAACTGGGATTGTCGGTTTTAACGCGTTCGCCTACTTGAGCAATTTGAAAGTGGAGAGCATGGCCAGGAAGTACTTCTCGTAAGAAAAATCGTTGTCACCGGCCTCTCTGTCCCAACTGACGAGAAGGACTCGGCCGCTCGGCAGCGTGCGATATGCGGCGCCCAGTTCCTCGAAAGGTTTGCATGGATTGGATTCCATGCAAACAACCTGGATCGCCCCGGTGAATCCGTTCGCATCGACGGCCACTCTTTTGAGACCAGCGCCGGGACCAGACGATGTGTGAAGTTTCACCCAATCGGATGGCGCTGCCTGGCGCAGATACCACTGGCCACCGGGCTTCATGTTCCAGTCCTCGACGGTTCCGCTCGTCCCGGTAATCTGGACCTGGCTGATCGCTCCGTCATCGAAAGAACCGCCTCCGTCGTGCGACTGAGTAGGGCCTTCCATCTCCAAACCAAATAGGTCGCGAGTCTCCCCTGCGCAAGGAGGGTGCTGGCCAGGCGAAGGCGGCTGGCCGCAGTTGTTCCGGTTGCCGGAGACAAATTGCCACTCCGCGGGATAGCTAATCTCGAAGCCGTATTCGGAACTGAGGTAGCGCTTCCAGCTGGGGGTTTCCTGTGCCGCGGCAAAAAGGAGCACCGTGGTGAAGAGAAGAATGAGAACGCCAGCTGTTATCCTTCGGGTCACGTAGCCAGAGTAGTTCAA
>DATJXZ010000099.1:0-15832 GCA_035499815.1 Candidatus Solibacter sp.
CATCCGAACTCGTACTGCGATACCAGCACGGACGGCCCCAAGGTAATCGTGGGGAAAATACCAAGTTCGAGGACGCGCAAGTCCAGAGTGTGGCGGCGCAGGGTCAATCCTGAATCATCGATGTACGGCGTAAAGACCTGATTCGGAGCTGCATTTGGAGGCGCCAGCTCGCCTTGCGGCTCAAGCATCTCCGTATAGGTCCCGTCGCCAGCCGAACTCGGATTGTAGAACCCGGCATAGTGATCTAGCCGGAGATCATAGTAAAGGAGCGTCAGCCGCCCGTTGGCGAATGTCATCGCGGGCATGATCTGGTGACCGCGTCCGGAAGGATTGGTTTGCGAATTTTGACGCGGGTTATCAACCATAATCGCGGGCGTCCAGTGCGTGCCATCCAGTGAGCCAGCTGCAACGATTCGCGCATCCCCGCTCGAACTCACACCACGCGCCGAATACGCTACATAAACAAAACCGAACATGTCCGAGGTAAGGGCCGGATAAGCGTTCGTGCGAAACGACGTGCCGGTAGTCCCTTGATCGAACGGCTGAAACGTGGAAATCTGGACCGGCTTGCTGAAGGATTTTCCGGCGTTGGTCGAATGCGCGATCATGATGGCGTCGGGAACTCCCGAGGAAGCAAACTGCCGCCAAGCTACATAAACGGCTCCGGTAATTGGATTCACGGCGATTGCGCTGCCCTGGCTGGTCGTCGTTCCGGTATTGATCTGAATGGGCGCACTCCACGTTACGCCGCAATCCGTCGAGCGCGTGAACATCAGTTGGGTTGGAGTGGCATTGGCCTTGGTTCCCGCCAGGAAATCCGTATATGCAAGATAAACGTTTCCCGCCGCGAAGGATTGATGCACGACCAGGTTGCCGCCATTGGGCCCTGCTCCCGACTCGTTCGCGTTGAAGGAGCACGTCGCGGCCCCCGAACGCGGAATATCCACTGCCATGGACGGTTTATCCAAGAATTGCGAACTGTTGCCTGAAGCAACTATGCGGGTGTCAACATATGCGATGGGATCGAGCTGCTCGTTGTTATTAAGGTCGTTGTAACGCGCGACGAAAATCGAGCTCACCGAACTCGCCGTGGTTGCGCTCGTGGCGCGGTTGAACGCCAGCCCCGCGTAGTAAAACATTCCATTTGTGCCCGCTCGCACCACAGGGTCCGCGGCCGCCTGAAAACCTCCACTTAACGCCCCACTATCCGTGCATTGCGGTACCGCATAAGGACACCCCGGCAACAGATTGCTTTGCCAGGTAAATCCGCCGTCGAACGACTTGAACAACCCCAGCCATGCGTCGCCCGTTTCTGCGCCGCCGCTTAGCACCGTTTCTAAGTCGACCGAACGGTAGTCGTTCGCGCCTGAGAGTATGTGCATCGGATTTCGTGTCGAGACCGCCATCGAGGGTTCGTTCTGGCGTTGTAAGAATGGATCGCCAGTGGGCCATTGCGTCCCAGAAACCATGTTGACGTTCTGGCCGGCAACCTGCGCCGAGGATGGCACCGGCAGTAAAAGCGCAGCAAGGCAAGCGGCGCCAGCAGCATATAATATGGCGCGAATGGAAAAGCTCAGGGTAAGACTCCTATCCACACGAGTAAGGCGAGGCACAGTTGCAGCCCCGGATTGACGGGCACGTTTGAAGTATTTTCCAAGAAAATAGGGCTACCGGGCCAGAGCTCAGAGGGACGCGATGGGGGACAGACCACGCACTGGCTGACCGAGGCGAGATTCTGGACTGCAAGTCCGCTAAAGTCAAGCAGAAGATTGGCTTACGCAGGAGTGGAAAATCATTTCCTCATCGCAGTTAGGGGCTCACAAAATTAGAATGAATATATTAGCTGGTTGTCTAACCTGCGAGCTTCACGAGAGCGCTTGTTCAGCTCCTCGTGACTTGGCGAAGGCAAATTGCTGCCGGTTTTCGCAGCAAGCCTTCTTAACCTTTAATAGACATCGACTTTTCGGCTGAGAGGGGAGCCTCGCGTCCGCGCGCTGAAACTCTTTCGAGTGATTCGATCTCTGTCTTACATACCAACAGCGCATGCTCGAAATTGTTCACGGTGGGACAAATATGCCGTGGCAAGAGGTAAAGCATCTCTCCCGTCCGTGGACCGGGAGCGTTTCCCTCCACTGACATGGGCAGATGCTCTTCACTCGGGGCGAGCGGCGTCAATTCCGGATGGCCGACGACGACGCAAGTAGGAACGCCGGCATCTGCAGACACCGACTTGTGCCCCGCATCGCACGTGATCGTCCCGGTGCGTGGGCGGCTCACCACGCGGGTTAGCACAAGCGCGGCCGGGCGATAGCCGTACTCTCTCGGGAGTTGTGCGAGGCTCGTGGCATCGTTATAGACAATGGTTCCGGGCGAAATCCGGTGCATAAACTTTGCGTCCCGAAATCCTTGGTAAGATAACGAACACGGGAAAGTTGGTGTTCCCCCGGTGATGACCTCCGCCACACTCAATCCGTCTCGTTCGAGTTCGCTAACAATCCTCATCAAGCGGTTGTAACCCTCGTGCGTAGCTGCAGTCCGCTGAGGTCCGTCCATGGAGCCGTATTGGCCGTCATAATAATGAAGCCCGCGGAATTCCAGTCCGGCGGCGGCAATCGCGCGGGTTAGCATATCAACTTCCTGGGCATGATCCTGCTCGATGCCGGTCCGATTCATGCCGGAATTTATGTCCAGGAAAATTCCCATCCGGCTGCCCCTCCATTGCACTACCTGTTCTTCGTTTTCCGCCAGGATGGAAATGCGCGTGCGCGGAAACTCCTCGGCAATCTCCCGTACGCGCCGTGCGTTTGCGCCCACGCACGGATAGGCCATTAGGACGTCAGCTGCGCCGCATTGGCAAGCCACCAGCAATTCCAGCGTGGTAGCACACTTGTAATAGTGGATTCCATGGTCGACAAGCATGCGCAGCGTATACCCGAGCTTGGCGGTCTTGATGTGCACGCGCCAACGGTCCACATTTCCGCCAAGCAACTGAAGCGTCCGCTCGATGTTGGACGATACGATTTCCGGATACACCACGAGCGCAGGTGTCAGGACTTCTGCGGCGCCCCGGACTTCATAGCCAGGGTCCCATTCGAATTCGCTCAGCATTGATTTCGGCGCAGCCATGGCGGCTCCGATGATAACGCGGATTTGTTAACCTCAAACAGGCAATGGCCCGTTCCCTTTCTGCCTCGGCGGTGTCCACAAATGCACGCCTCCGCTTGCACGCGAGACCCGTTGACCACCCTCATCACTGATAGTAGTCTCCCTGAACTTCTATGAATCCAAACGGTTCCGGCCCGTCCCCAATTTCCAATCGTCCGGATCTGGTTCGTGGCCTCGGTCTTTGGTCCGCTACAGCTATCGTCATCGGCGATACCATCGGCACAGGCATCTTTCTTGTCACCAGCGATATGGCGCGCGCCGTTGGTTCGGTCGCCTTGGTTTTTGCCGCGTGGCTCCTGGGCGGACTCATCGTTCTTTTCGGGGCCTTCTGCTATGCGGAACTTGGGGCTGCGTTTCCAAGTGCGGGAGGGCCCTACGTCTATCTCAATCGCGGCCTTGGTCCAGTCTGGGGATTCCTCTTCGGTTGGATGACCTCGTTTCTTGAACGGCCCGTGGCTATGGCCACGCTTGCAGCGGGGTTTCTGCGTTTCGTTGGGTTCCTTTTCCCCGTTGTGGCTACGACCCTCTTCACTAGCCACCTCTGGAGATTCGATTTCAACTTTACGGTGGCCCAACCACTCGCTGCCCTGGTCGTCGTAGCCGTGACTGCCGTCAATTATTTGAGTGTGCGCTTCGGCGGAGGTATCCAGGTATTGCTCACATCCTTAAAGATAGGCGCAATTCTTGTAATCGTCCTCGCCGGCGCGATCTTTGGCAAGCCACACGCCGTGGCCACCGTGCAAGCCGTCACTCCTCTCGGATGGGGAGCCATTGGCGCTTTGCTTACCGCTCTCGTGCCAGCCATGTGGGCCTACAATGGCTTTAATGACCTAGGTGAGTTGGGCGAAGAAATCCTCAACCCTCAAAAAAACATCCCGCGAGCCATCTTGCTTGGCCTTCTTACCGTTGGCGGCCTCTATCTTCTGGCTAATGTCGTGTATTTCCGCATCCTGCCGTTCGCGGTTCTCGCACAATCGCAGCACGTTGCGTCGGATGTCGTAAAGTCTTTCGCGGGCTCGCGCGGAGCGACTTGGTTGACGATTGCCATGGCCGTTTCAGCGCTCGGGGCGCTCCATGTCGTCGTCCTCACCGGCGCGCGCGTCCCGTTCGCTATGGCTCGCGATGGCGTCTTCTTCCAATTCGCAAAGCGCCTCCATCCGGCATTCCGCACTCCCAGCGGTTCGTTGCTCTTCCTCGGTTCCATCGGCGCGCTGTTAGCGCTGAGCGGAACCTACGAGGAGCTTTACTCGCTTTTCGTCTTCGCTGTCTGGATTTTCTTCGCGTTGAATGCCATCGCATTGCTCCGTTTGCGTAAAAAAGAGCCGGATCTCTCTCGGCCTTACCGCGCGTGGGGTTACCCGTGGACGCCTCTGATTTTCTTGCTCGCCGCCGTCGCCCTCACCGCGAACTTATGGATAATCCGCCCCGTGCGCTCTTCCCTCGGGCTGGTAGTGATTCTGGCAGGCATTCCTTTCTTCTACCACTGGCACAAGCCTGCTCAGACTCAACCCGCTGGCCGCGATTGATGTAGAAATGTGTCTTCTTTAAACAGCCTCTCTCTCTGCCGCAGTGGAAATTCTCGATCCGCAATGTTGAATTCTGACATGCGCCTTGCGTGCTACATTTGAAACGTGCGACCTGAAATCCAGCAGGCTGTCCAACTCATACAGAGCAAGGATCCAAAGTCTTTGGAAGAAGCACTGGCATTGCTCCAGAAGACCGTTTATTCCTTCAGCATGAACGTGTGCGGCCAACGGGAAGATGCCGAAGACACCATGCAAGAGGTGCTGTTCAAGTCGGTCCCCTACCTATCTAGATTCGACAGCCCAAGGGCTTTGCTCGTTTGGCTGTTTAAGGTTGCCAAGAACCGTTGTCTGATGAGCCGGAGAAGGAGCAAGTTCGCGCCCAAATCAGCCCTCTCGCTCGAGGAGTTGATGCCCAACCGGCGGGAATTGCAAAGCCTATCGGTACAGCACGAAGGAACGCCAGAGACAACCTTGTTGCGCCGCGAGAACGCAAAGCGACTTCGGGACGCGGTGCGGAAACTGCCTCCCGAGTACAGGCTGATTCTCGTCCTGCACGATATGGAAGAGCTTTCCGACACGGATATTTCGGAGATAACCGGCCTTCGCCTCGGAACCATACGAGTTCGATTGCACAGGGCGCGCCTATTTGTTCGGAAGGAACTCGCCGCACGAGATGGGTCGGGTATGGGCCGGCACGCGCGAGGGCGGTCTGAAGCGCGCCAAATCCCGCCACAACCGCGCGGCCGCAACTGCAAAGCGATGTTTGCGGAACTTTCAAACTATCTGGACGAAGCGCTGGACGATTCTCTCTGTGAGGAACTGGAAAAACACATGGATGGTTGCGAACCTTGCAAAGCTTTTCTCTTGAGTCTGGAAAATTCGATCCATCAGTGCCGTGAGGCTTCCCGTGAGACGCCGGACCCGCACGCCGCTGCGAAGCTCCGGCGGGAATTGATCTCCGAATACCACGAGCTAATGGCAGACATCAGCAAAATCGGCCAAGCCAAAGCAAGAAGAAGTTAACTCTCGGCAAGTCCCTTCAGTTCTGCATTTTCACTCCGAGTACCCAGTTTCCGCGCTCTTCACGCAGTGCGTATATGCCTTTCTAGGAACTTCCTCACATCACATGGCAAGGTGACGCTAATCACCGTGCCGGCCACGCCATGCAGACGAAAATCTAGTTTGAACCGAGACGTGCAGCGGATTGGGGTCACTTATGCGCGGCCGAGGTCCGTTGCTGATCGCAGGTTATTGGGTGAAATTTTTTCTGTAACAAAGCTGGCTTTCTTGCATTCATTGTGGTGGCCCCGATTGAGTGGGCAATGAGAGGCACACATGATCACGGCTAAAGTGCAACTGACTCAACCACTTAGGCCCGAGCGGCAGTTTGCGGTCACGACCGGCAGCGAGCACCATCTTCTACTGGATGACGCAGCCGGAGGGACGGGACCAAAACCTGTTGAGTTGGTCGCAGTAGCACTCGCTGGCTGCACTGCATTTGACGTCATTACGATCCTGCGACAGAAGTTTCACCAGAAGGTGACAGGATACGAGGTACGCGTGGAAGCGGACCAGGCGGAGCGCCCGCCGCAGGTGTTTGCTTCCGTCCGGATCCACCATCTGATCACCGGGTTCGAACTGGATCGCACGGCAATTGAGGAGGCTATCCGGCTCTCCGATGAAAAGTACTGCTCGGTGGGCGCAATGGTCAAACAAACAGCCATGGTAAACACTACGTACGAGATTGTCGAAGACAAGATTGCGTGGCTGAGCCCGATGGCGGCCGCAGTTCAAAGTTAAAGCGATTCCCCGTCTGGCACCACCGCAAACCGTTGGCAAGAACGGATAGCGGATTTTCTGTTGGGGACGATATTTCGGGTAGGGCAGGACTTTGTAAAAAGGATTAGATCCATGGAATCCGGGATGGCTCGACGACGTCTGGCTACATTCGCTATTGCCACTCTCCTGGCCTTGGGTGCCCCGGTCTTAGTTCGGGCTCAGCAAGCATCGGAATCCACGCGACTCACGTTGCAACAGGCGGTGAGTATCGCGCTCGAGAAGAACCCCGCCCATAAGGCAGCGATGGCGGAAACCAAAGCGGCCTCGGCTAACGTGAAGGAAGCTCAATCCTCACTCCTGCCACACGTCACCATTGCAGAAGAAGCCACCAGAGGGAACGATCCTGTCTACGTTTTTGGCAGCAAATTGCGGCAGCAGCGATTTGCAACCCCGGACTTTGAGCTGAACATTTTGAACACACCGGCACCGTTTGGGAACTTTGCAACGCGGGTCGGCGGAAGCTGGACACTGTTCGATTCTTTCGCCAGTTGGCGAGGGATCAACCGCGCGGAGCGCGTGAAGGATGCGGCCGACCACCAACTGGAACGCGCGGACCAGGAAATCGTGTTCCATGTTGTGGACTCCTACTACAGCATGCTGCTCGCGAAAAAACACGTTGAAGTCGCTGCGCAAAGTCTGAAAACCGCAGAGGCCATCTTCGAGCGGAGCAAGAATCGCGTGCAAAGCGGCGTCGTCGTGGAATCCGATTTGTTGAGCGCCCAAGTGCGAATGGCAACGCGGAAGCAAGAACTCATTCGAGCGCAAAATGATCTGGAAATGGCACGAGCGCAACTGGGAATTTCGATGGGAGTCGCCGCGGAAAATAATTTCGAGCCCGCCGATGTTCTGGCGGAAAGGAATCTTCCAGCCATTCCATTGACGGATGCGGAAAAACAAGCGGTGGAATCGCGCCCCGATTTGAAGAAAGTTCGTTCCGAAGAGGCGGCGCAGCAGCAAAGCGTCGCGATTGCAAAATCGGCGTTCGGCCCGCGAGTGAATGCGTTTGGTGGCTGGGAGGCAGACAACCCGACGTTCGTTGCGGGAGGCGGCGGCAACAACTGGCTGGCTGGGATTGAGGTCCAGCTAGATCTCTTTCAGGGCGGTGCCCGGCGGGCGCAACTCTCCCGAGAGCGCGCGCTGCAGGAAAAGGTTGTGGCAGCAAAAGAAATGGCGACGGACGGCATTCGACTTCAAGTCCGGCGCGCCTATTACGACACGGACGCAGCCCGCCAACAAATCGATGTGGCGCGCGCATCTATCGCCGATTCGCAGGAGAGCCTGCGCATCAACCAAAATCGTTATGACTCCGGGCTCTCCACGATTACCGACCTCCTCGCGGCGGAAGACGCGGCGCTTCGAAGCGAGACGGAATATTGGGAAGACGTCTATCGCTACTTTACCAGCTACGCGAATCTGGAACTGGCCAGTGGAACGCTGAATCCTCAGTCGCCGGTGGTGACGCCATGAAGCCCAAGAACAAAGTGAGCGGTGTGCTCTGCGCGTTTCTCGCGACGCTGAGTGGAGTCGTAACTAGTTGCGGAAGCGAGCCACAAGCAACGACGGCGCAGCCGGAAGTCGTGAAAAACGTTCCGGTGTTTGTTGCCCAAAAAACCACAGTACCGGACTGGCTGGAGGTCATCGGTACCGTCCGCGCTGCGCAGACGAGCCAGGTGTCGAGCCAAATGATGGGCACTATTACGCAGGTTCGCGTGCGCGAAGGGGATCGCGTGCAAGGAGGGCAAGTGCTCGCGGTGATCGACGATGCGCAGCCACGTTCGGCCGTGGAGCGGGCTGCCGCCTCCGTAACCTCGGCTGAAAAAGAACTGATGGCGGCAGAATCCGAATTAGCCCTGGCCCAGACCACGCTGAATCGATACCAGCAGCTTTACGAAAAAAAATCGGTCAGCCCTCAGGAATTCGACGAGACCAAGAGTCGCTATCAGTTTGCCGATGCGCACCGCGATATGGCGAAAGCCGGACTGGCACAAACGAGTGCCGCGTTAGCGCAAGCGAAGACTTCGCTCTCCTACACGCTGATTCGTGCGCCATTTGCCGGAGTCGTCATCGAAAAGAGAGTTGATGCGGGAGTCCTTGCTTCTCCTGGCATGCCACTCTTCACGGTCGAGGACACGCGCAGCTACCGTCTCGAAGTAGCGATAGACGAAAGCGACATTCACCTCGTCCGCGCGGGTGAAAACATCCCAGTGATGATCGACGCCCTGGGAAGCTCGCCGTTTTCCGGGAAAGTAGCGCAAATCGTTCCGGCCGCCGATCCTGCCAGCCGGAGCTTCCTTGTAAAAATCGGAATGCCTGTTGACGGGCGGATCCGTTCAGGCCTTTTTGGAAGAGCGCGTTTCGCTCGCGGCCAGCGGACAACCTTGTTGATTCCGCAGACCGCGCTGGTGGACCGCGGACAACTCCAGGGAATTTATGTGCTTGATGCCAGCCAGATTGCCACGCTGCGGTACATCACGATTGGCCAGAAAGTCGGAGAGCAAGTGGAAGTGCTCTCCGGCCTTCAGGCCGGGGAAAAACTGGTTGCCGCACCTGAAGGACAGGAACTGGGTAGCAAGCGCATCGCGGGCGGGCAATGAGCGACACCTCTTCGACTGCTGGCAAATCGATACATGCTCTTAGGCTCGCTGGAAAGATAGCGCACGCTTTCATTCAGTCGAAGCTGACGCCACTGGCCATCGTAGCGGCGCTCCTGCTCGGGGCTTTCAGCATTCGGCAGACGCCGCGCGAAGAAGAACCACAGATTATCGTGCCGATGCTGGATGTGTTCGTTCAGATGCCAGGCGCTTCGGCGGAAGAAGTAACGCAACGGGCCACGGTGCCCATGGAAAAGCTTCTCCGCGAAATACCTGGAGTGGAGTATATCTACTCGATCAGCCACCCTGGCCTCAGCACGGTGATCGTACGATTTTACGTGGGGACGAACGAAGAAGATGCGATCGTCAAAACCTACAACAAACTCTATTCGAATTTTGACCGGATTCCAAAGGGAGTTTCGCAACCGATCATCAAGGTGCGCTCGATTGACGATGTGCCCATTCTCGCGCTGACGCTTTGGGGCAAGAACTACAATGCCTATCAATTGCGGCGCATCGCGGAAGAGCTGGAATACTCCCTGAAACAGTTGGATGACGTTTCCGAAACAACCATTATCGGCGGGCAGCCAAGGCAGGTGCGCGTCGTGCTGGACACGCAACGCCTCGCGGCCTACGGATTGAATCCCGGAGCTGTTGTCGCAGAACTCGGAGCGGCAAACGCGCGGACTCAGGCCGGTAGCTTTGCGCGGAATAACCAGGAGTTCCAGGTCGAAGCAGGCAACTTCTTCAAGCGTCCGGAGGAGTTACAACTAGTCGTCTTGGGAGTTCACGCGGGGCGGCCCGTGTATCTCCGGGACGTTGCCGAAAAGATTGTGGATGGCCCGGCGGAACCCGACAGCTACGTTCTTTTCGCCTGCGGCAAAGGAGCAATCGGTACCGGTGCAAATGCAGAATACCCTGCGGTGACGATAACTGTGGCAAAACGCAAAGGGGCGAATGCCACACTGATCGCTGAAAATGCGCTCAAGAAAGTCGGTGAGCTGCGTGGCAACACCCTGCCGGCGGATTTGAGCGTCACGGTTACGCGCAACTATGGAGAAACGGCCAAGGATAAATCGAACGAACTACTCAAACATCTCTTGTTGGCCACACTCTCGGTCACATTGCTGATCGCGCTGGCGCTTGGTTGGCGTGAATCGGGCGTGGTGTTGCTGGCCATACCGGTGACGCTCGCACTGACTTTGACGATTTTCTATGTGTTCGGGTACACACTGAATCGCGTCACGCTGTTCGCGCTGATTTTCTCGATCGGCATTCTGGTGGACGATGCCATCGTCGTCGTCGAAAATATCGTTCGGCATTTCCGGCTGCCCGAAAATCGCGGGCGCTCCCTTGCGGACGTCGCGGTCGAAGCTGTTGACGAAGTCGGAAATCCTACGATCCTTGCTACATTTGCCGTGATTGCTGCAATTCTTCCGATGGCATTTGTACGCGGCCTGATGGGCCCCTATATGCGCCCGATCCCCGTGGGCGCCTCGGCGGCCATGGTGTTCTCTTTGATCGTGGCTTTTGTGGTTTCACCCTGGGCCGCATTGCGGCTGTTGCGTCGCTATGCCGGCCGTCCAGATTCAGGACATGAGGCAGAAGGTTGGACAACGAAGTTCTACCGGCGCCTCATGAATCCGCTCATTCACAAATCCTCGAGGAGATGGATGTTTTTTGGCGTGGTGGTGGTCTTGCTGCTCGCCGCCGTGGCGTTCGTTCCGCTTAAGTGGGTGCAGGTCAAGATGCTCCCGTTCGACAACAAAAGCGAATTTCAGGTGATCATCGACATGCCGGACGGAACTCCACTCGAGCAGACCAACCGGGTCGCCCAGGCCTTGGGGAGCTATCTTGGCCAGCAACCTGAGGTCATCAATTATCAGATCTATTCGGGAACATCGGGACCCTACAACTTTAACGGGCTTGTTCGACATTATTTCTTGCGCCGCCAGCCTAACCAGGCCGATATCCAGGTGAATCTTCAGTCCAGAGACGATCGGAAAGCACAGAGCCACGAGATAGCGCGGAGAATGCGGCCCGAGTTGGACAAGATCGCGGCGCCCTTCGGTGCGCGAATCAAAGTGGCAGAGGTTCCTCCGGGCCCTCCGGTGCTGGAAACCCTCGTGGCGGAAGTCTACGGGCCGGATCACAAGGGCCAGACGGAACTGGCGGCAAAAATCAAAAAAATTTTCCAGGAGACGCCAGGCGTGGTGGACGTGGACTGGTACGTCGAAGATCCGCAGAAAAAGTACGACGTGAAAGTGGACCTTGACAAGGCAGAAATGCAAAGTGTCTCCGCTGCGGAGGTAACGCGCACGATTCAGATTGGCCTAAGTGGAGCATCTGCCGGCCTGCTGCACGATCCTGCATCGCGAGAAGATGTGCCCATCGAAGTGAAATTGTCCCGGACAGATCGGTCAAGCATAGAGAGCCTCGAAAGCTTAAAACTGCCAGCAGCTTCCGGTGGTCAGGTCTCCCTGCGCGAAGTTACAAACCTCACAGAATCCACGATCGATCAAAGCGTTTACCGTAAGAACTTGCGGCCCGTGGTGTACGTCACGGGCGACGTCGCTGGGGAGATAGAAAGCCCGGTGTACGCCATTCTGAAGATGGGAGCTGCAATCAACAAAATTCAATTGCCCGAAGGCTACCGCGTGAAGCAATACTCCGGAACGACTCTCCCGGAAAGCACGGATCACTACTCCATGAAGTGGGACGGTGAGTGGCACATTACGGTTGAAGTATTTCGCGATCTCGGTTTGGCTTTTGCCGCCGTACTGGTGCTGATCTACGTTCTGGTGGTCGGCTGGTTCAAGTCTTTCAAAATGCCGCTCGTAATCATGGCGCCGATTCCGCTCACGCTCGTGGGCATCTTGCCGGCTCACGCTCTGATGGGCGCATTCTTCACAGCGACTTCGATGATCGGTTTCATCGCCGGCGCGGGAATCATTGTTCGCAATTCGATCATTTTGGTTGACTTTATCGAACTGCGCCGCTCACATGGAATGACGTTGGAGGAAGCGGTCGTCGACGCTGGAGCCGTACGCTTCCGGCCCATGCTCTTGACCGCCGCAGCCGTTGTGGTAGGCGCAAGCGTGATCTTATTCGATCCGATTTTTCAGGGGTTGGCCATCTCCTTGATGGCTGGCGAAGTCGCTTCCACGGTGCTCGCGCGGATGGCAGTCCCCGTCCTTTATTACTTGAGCCAACACGGTAAGCAGCAGACAGCGACGCCGTTCGGAGATGATCTTGTAAGTGCAACAAATTGAAAAGGAGGTTCTACTATGACAGTCGAACGCGCTCTTAGAATGATCGCAGGCGCTTTTGTGGTCATATCGCTTGCTTTGGGATACTGGGTAAGTCCGTACTGGTATTTGTTCACGGCCTTCGTGGGCCTCAATCTATTCCAGTCGGCCTTTACGAATTGGTGTCCGATGATGACAATCCTGCGCAAAGCAGGCGTGAAGCCCTAACGTTTACCGGCAAGAGAAAACGCACGCGCATCTAAGATTCGGCTCCGAGGACTAGAGCACGTGCGGGAACTGTTGCGGCGAGCAATCGAGAGACCGCTTCTCGAACTGTCGCGCGGGAGATCGAGCCCCAGCAAAAGAGCTTCCTGCCATTGTTGTATCGGATTGGTTCAACCCGCTGCGGAAAACTATTGAAATTATGGAGCGGCCTATCGGAAACGAACCGACACCTGAACCTTGGCAAGTCCGCAAGGAATGGAGTTTCAACAACTTACGAAGCACTTTCGGGAGCAATGAGTAGCGTTTAGAGCAGTCAGAAACACTTAATGGTCCTATAGTTGGTCCCACGCGGAAAGCGGGTTGGCCCCCTTTGTTCTTGAACCGCGAACGGGTTCAGAATTCCTATTCAGATCCTATATCGTTGGCCTACGAGTCCATAATTGTTTCCTTGCAGAGGGTTGCGGGGCTTTGGCAGCCCGCCTCTCTTGGGCGCACAGCCCGCGACTCCAACAACTTCGACTTTTTCTACCAACTACAGGGAACACACTCGTACAGCGGCTGATAATCATGTCCTTTTTTCTATCCGCCAGGTAGAGAAATCCTTCTTGATCGGCGTGTCCGAGGTCGCCCGTATGCGGCCAGCTGTCGACAATCGCCTGGGCAGTTAAATCAGGCCGATTGTAATAGCCCGGCATTAGCGCTGGTCCTCGGTCTACTATTTTCCAATCTCCCCCAGGGCCTTCCCAAGCTCATTTATGATCCGCATCTCAAAAAAACGGTTGTGGCGGCCCGACAGAGTTCGGTTTGGACGCGTGATGATTCTTGTCACAACGTCCCGATGCGGCCTGCATTGGCGGCGAATCCCACCCTCTCCGCCACTTTCTTTATTTCCTTGTATTTACAAACCGTGGTTTCTTCATGGTGTCTGCTCTGCACTACTTTCCCGGCAACGATGGTCGGAAAAGGGCTTACAAACATGTCAAAACGCGGCAACGGCCACGGCGAACAAAATCGTGTCAACATCCTGAAAAAAGTCAAGATCGGCAAAAATTGGAATCCCTACCCCGCCGTCGTGGAACCTAACGGTAAACTCCGCGACAAGGTCAGGGTGCGCGGCAAGGTTGAGCTCCATCCCGAAGGATACTACTACATCGAGTGGTGGCAGGACGGGAGAAAACCCGAGCAGACTAAAGAGCGCGCCGAAGTCGTAGACCGCGCGTGTCCCAAGGCCCTTGAGCTCGAAGCGATTCGTGCAGGCATCGAAACCATTCAAGAATCGGGGGCGGCAAAAGACCCACGGTCGCCGAGGCGGTCGCCTTTTACCTCAAGGATGTCGAACGGCCCCAGCGTGAGCCCAAGACCTATGTCGTGTACAAATACTGTTTAGAGCTGTTCGCGAGCACTTGTGCGAAGGGATTTGTTCAGGATGTGAAGCGCGAAAATCTTCTCTCATTCATTCGCAAGCTCTATGACCTCGGTTGTGGGCCCCGCACGGCCTACAACCGGGCGGTGATTGTTTCACAGCTACTAAAAACGAAGGGGATCACCAAGTTGCTCCACAACCGCGACTTGCCGGAATATGTTAAACCGATCGGTCCGATGCACGAGGACCAAGAAATCCAAGCGCTCTTCAAAGCCTGCGATGCAGATGAGCGTGTTTTGTATCTGTGTTATCTGTCCACAGGGCTTCGAGACGAGGAAATCCGGCATCTGACTTGGCGGGACATAGACTTCCGAACGCACGTGATCCGGTTAACCAGAAAACCGTTTTAGGGGTTCAAGCCCAAGAACAAAGTGGAGCGAAAAGTGCCGGTGCCTGAGTCGCTGATCGCCGCGCTGAAAAAATTCAAAGGGTCAAAGAAGCTCAACGCGGGCACCTTGGTCTTTCCGAACGAATCGGGTCGGCCAGACAAGCGGCAGGAATTCGAACTAAAGCGCATCGCCTTCCAGACGAAAATGAATTGTTGTCATTGCATTTCGAGGCACGGCAACAAGTGCTCTGAGGGGCCTTACTGTTCTAATTTCTTCCTGCACAAATTCGGACACACGTTTGCGACAAGGAATTTGCAGGACCATGTCTGCGACATCAAAACCCTTCAGAACTGGATGGGGCACAAAGATCTGGCATCAACAATGGTTTAATTGAAAGCCTTGCGAAACAAGGACGTTATGGCCGGTGTGAATTCCAGTGAATTGGCGACGTTACCAATCTGAACCTGGATGCGGGATCGGCGGAGTGGCCGCAGCATGCCCTCTTCAGCACACAAGCTAAGCCAAGGCGACGTCCGAGGGGATTGCACATGGGCGTCCGAGAGTGATAGTTCCGGATGCCGTTAGTAGCGGATGCCCCAACTAACTGCGATTAATTTCGTACTAATACTTCCCGTGTGCGCGAAGTGATACCGCGCTTCCGCAAACATTCTATAGGCTGCTTCGCCGACTCTGAATGTCATTCCAATTCCTCCATTAAATCCGAAAGCACCCGCGTTGGAGTGAACCTCTGTCAGATTGGTGATTACGGATCCAGCGGCGCAATTGTATCCCCACCACAGCCAAGCCGGACTACAGCCAATCGTTGTGCCGGTCGGAACGGGCCGCGAGAGGCTTGTGGTTCGGTAATACCATCCAGGGCCACCTATAAAGTAGGTGCCGAGTGCTCTGCCCCGCAGCTCGAATCGGTAGTTTGCGGTCAGGGCAAAAAGGTTCGCGTGCCCACTCACGTTCGCGGATTGCAGTGCGATGCGAATCGGTTCGAGCGTTGCGTTGTTGGGATACAACCAATTCCACATAAACTCGCCGACAAGCGCGTTGCGACGGTCTAAGTTATAGCCAGCACCTGTACTGAGTCCCCAGCCAAAGGCGGCGTGCTCGCCCATTGGATTCAAAGGCGCGCTAAGAGGCATGCCCAGGCTGGTTGTAACGGAGGGGTTATCATTTCCATTCTCTTCCTGAGCCCATGCAGCACGAGGAAGGGCCGTGAGAGAAATCCACAGGAGAATCGCTATGCTGTACTTCACAGTGACTCCAAGAAGTATGACAATGGCCGCGCAGTCGTGCACCACTTACAGCTATGCAATTCAAGGATGGACTACTAGAAGTTGTCTCATAAACACTTTCAACCCACGGAAGAGTTGAAAGATAGTCCAAAACGGGGCAAATCCAATGCATGGATCTGACCGACGCCCAGTGGGCCATTCTCGAACCGCTGTTCCGGCCGAAGCGACGGTCCGATGGGCGG
>DATJXZ010000100.1:0-25386 GCA_035499815.1 Candidatus Solibacter sp.
GAGTTGTACTAGAAGTCGCCGCGCTGACCGCAAGGAAGCAAGCGCCCAAGGTATGACTCATGATTGGGGTGAAGTCGTAACAAGGTAGCCGTAGGAGAACCTGCGGCTGGATCACCTCCTTTCTAAAGTAGTCGTGGCTCACTCCGCTATGGTGTGCGGATCATGCCACGCAATTGTATGCCTTCGGTCCTCACGGGCCGCTGGGATACACGTTCGGTTTACAACCTGATTTAATTCAGGATTTGGGCGGATTCTGTCAGATCGTATCGAGTCAAAGGCAAATCAATTCCTTCAGTGCGTCTCAGGGCCGCGTGCTTATTCCGCGGCCCTTTTTCTTTTGGTGGACATAACAAACCTCGGAGAGTTAGGGCGGCATGGAAGCGATGAAGAAGGCCCAGCACTACATACCTAGGATGTACCTAAAGCGCTTTGTGGACGATATGGGCCGGCTATGGGTGTTGGAACGCGGCAACAAGCCCAGGGCTTCTGGTGCCAAGGACGAAGCCCATCGCCATGATTTCTATACTTTTGATGACGCGGGCACCAGAAATGAGACAGCCGAACAGGTCCTTAGCGTGGTCGAATCCCGAGTCTCGCCAATCCTAAAGGGACTCGCGCATCCGCAATTTCGGATGACCGCAGAGCAAGTGGCGTCGTTGTATCTCTTTGTGGCCCTCATGTTTGTTCGAGTGCCGGCGTGGCGAGAATTCCTAGACAAATACGCCCCGGCACTATGAAAAAGATGAGCATGAAGATCGCCAAAGACCAGGAGCGATTTCATTCTGACTTCCTTCAGTCGCAAAAGGAATTGGGCAAGGAGTTCGACCCAGGCAAGGGTAAAGTCGAAGCTGAAAGGCTCAGATCCTTTGTGCTTTCGGGGGAATATGAAGTTGAACAGAAATCAGTGGGCTTTAATCTTGGCATGATGTTTCGTAGCCTGTTTGAGGTTGCAGATGAGCTTTCGGAGTTTGGGTTTCACATACTCCTGGCTCCGAACAATTCGGCGGTCGCTACTTGCAGCCCGCAAATGCCTGAGACGACTGCCTTCGTTACTTCTGATAATCCCGTTTTCACAATACGGCCGGAGGGCAATGGGATAGCGTCGGCCGGAATGGGCTTCGGCTGGTCCGGAGTGGAGGTTTACATGCCAGTGGGCAAAAGGTGCTGCTTAAGACTTGCTAGGGGCTTGAAACCTGCTCACGGATGGGTTTCAGAGCGGTTCTTGAGGCAAATCAATCTGCAGACCATGGCCAACGCCTCCCACTTCATTTACTCATCCCGAGGGGAAAAGAGACTCGGGAGGCTTTTCGACGAATTTGGGTGCAAAGTCAAGATGGGCGAGAACGCGTTCATCCCACCGAAGGCACCATAAATGACGGCGGGAGCCCCAGACGTCGGTTTTACGAGTCGGTCTTTCTTTTTTTGTCGGGAGCCACCCGCTCCTCAAAAGTGGCGAGGGCAAGCACAGCCAGTAAGCAGATGCTTCAGGGGAGTTCACTGCGCGAGACGAGCCCACCGGGGCATCCGCACAGAAAACAAAAAGCTTCCTAGTGAGCGAGATTGATTTAGAATTGAGTCTAGCCGCGATTGGTTTATCACCCACGTCGCACGGGGCGGACCCAATCGTCAGTGGAGTTCTTGCCGCCATGCCAAGAAAACACAACGTCCGAACTCACGGGGATGTAAGGGACTTCCCCCGATACAGCATTTCGGAAGCGGCGTTTTACGTTCGCGTCCCTCGAACCACGCTTCACGCTTGGACCCAAGGCCAGGACTATGTCACCGCATCGGGAGTTCATCGTACTTTTAAACCCCTCATCACCCTGGCGGACAAGAAGAATAAGCTACTGTCGTTTTATAATCTGGTGGAAGCCCACATCCTACGAGCTACCACGGAACAAAGAGGCGTTCCGTTCAAAAACGTGCGCAAGGCCCTCGACTACGTTCACGAAACAATTCCCGGTCCGCACCCCTTGCTGAGCCACGATTTCGAAACCTCTGGCAAGGAAATATTTGTAAAGCACCTCGGCTCGACCATCAACGCCACAGCGCACGGACAGCGTGCGATGCGAGAAATCCTCGATAAGTACCTGACATTGATTCCGCGCGACGGCTACGGTTTGCCGATTCGAGTATTCCCCATCCATTCTCGGCGGCTGGCGATTGATCCGCTCTTCTCCTCTGGAAAACCAATTGTCAAAGATCGCGGAATTTCTGCCTCTGTGCTGTGGGGCCGAAAGAAGTCTGGGGAGCTCGAACCGGAAATCGCGAGAGACTACGGATTAGAAGAGATTGAAGTCAAAGAAGCGATCGAAGATTACGAGTGGAGAGCAGCAGCCTGACGAACCGCCAATCTTTTTTCTCGACCGGACTTTTGGGAGAAATGAGCTGGCGAAAATGCTTCGTGAAGCTGCTTTTCTGCTCGTGACCATTTACGAGGAGTTTGGCGAAGCAGAATCTAAGATTGCTGACCCAGTGCTCATCTTTGACTGCGGATTGAAGAGTCGCGTCCTGCTGACCGGCGACCAGGATTTGGTCTACACCTGGGCAAAAGAAATAGTCGAGGCAAAAATCGCCGTATTCGTAACCACGGACAACAATGAAGGGCCAAAGCAGTGGGGACCGCGAATCATTTCAGCCATGCCCGATATGCTCCGCGAATTGAGTCGCCGAAGGAAGCCATTTACCGCCAGAATTTCAAGAGAAGGCTGCGTAACACAAGTAAGGGAATACCAAGACGGCCAATGGAAAACCTTCGCGATCAAAAAGAAGCATCCATCCAACTTCGACCGCAAAAAATAGCTGTCGCCGGGTGCGACAAGCTTCGGCTTTCCTCGTTCAGATCAGCATCGGCCAAGTGCCCCAGACCTCAGCTTTACGTCTGGGTCTTTCTTTTTCTTGACCATTTACCTGCGTGCGTCGCATGTCTGCGGTGTGTATTGTTTCTCGCGTTCAAGGCAGGGGATAAAGCCGCACTTCCGGCATCGGGAAGTCTTTTCGGTTATCCGTGAGCAACGCACAGCCACGCTCAATCGCGATAGCCGCCACAATCGCATCCGCAAGAGAAAGTGTGTGGCCCTTGCGCGCCCACGTGTTCTTAAATCGGCCGGCTAGCCGTGCACTCGTCCCGTTCAGTTCATGGACTTGCAGGCCGCCGAGCAGCGCTTCCGTCCTGCTTTCCTCGGCGGGCCGCATGCCGGCATATATCTCAGCGATGTTGAGTGTTGTGGTCGCCAGCGTATGCCCGTCGCGCAGTAGCTCCGCAAGCCATTCGTTGCGTTGTTTCTTCCGGCGAAGAACGTCAATCAGGATCGACGTGTCCAGCAGCAGCTTCATTTTTTTGTCCGCCGCGGCTTCCCAGTCCGTTTGGTCTCGCTCTCCTGGCGAAGCTCGCGCACCCACGGCGCCGCACCGTGAGCCAGTTCGGGATGATCCGCGTCTTTCCAAGCGGGAGTGTCGCTTTCAAGGAACCGCAGCAATTTCCTTCGCCGTACTGCTTCTCGGGCCGTCTCGACCAGGAAAGCGCTGCGCCCCCGTGGGCCAACGATCGAATCGATCTCTTTCACGAGATCCTGGGGCAGCAAAACGTGGGCGCGTTTGCTCTTCATGAAGTCACACTCTCTATGAGCCTAGCAAGTGTATCATATCTATGTGTACTGCTTCTGGAACTCGCGCGGCCCGCGCGTTGAAAATTTGCATTTGTGGGCATGGACAGAGCCCTAGACGTCGGTTTTACGCCTAGGTCTTTCGTTTTCTCTGCTCTATTCCTGCATTCTCAGGCAGAAAATTTACGTGGGAGGTTATTTATATCTCCAGTCGGACCTCGGCGATGTCCGCCTATTTCTCCGCTGTGCGCCCTGGGAACGGCACAATCCCGTCACCTTCCGGTTTGCTCTTGCGTGCGCCCGCGGAATTAACTCTGCTCAGCAATCCCGGCGCCACGTTCCAGTGTTCTCCGGCGTCCGTAACCACCGTGACCGTCTTCTTGTTATACCGAGTCAGCGTTCCGAACAACACGCCTCTGCCGTCGGGATGGAATTTCACTCGTTCGCCGATGCGAAAATCCAGCATCGCGCTGTGCGACCGCATCTGATGCAGAAATCTCAGCCGCGCCACAACCTTATGATTCAACTCAACCAGTTCTTCTTCGGAAAGGGAATCGATATCGATTTGCCGCATGATGGACCGTCCCCCAATAAGATGCCGCCAGTGTACCGGAAATCCGCCGGTGCCGCGCGCGTTCCGCCCCGCGCTTCCCGAAAGATATCACTCTTCTTTCGGTTTCCACACCAGCCTCGCCGCCTTCCCCGAATGAGCTGCCTCGCTTTGGCGCTCTCCCAAAGCTTCCTGCAATCTTTCGGGCAATCGGCTAAAGGCAACTGGATTGCAAACCGCAATTCTTGGGAGTACCCTCTCGCTCATCTCCCTTGCCACCGCCCTGCGCAGTCTCGCGCGGTGCACCCCATCTCCGGGGATCTCGCATTCGCCTCTTCCAAGGAGGACGCGCATGTCGACAGAAACCAAAGCCATCGTTCGCCGCCTTTATGACGAAGTCTGGAACAAGCGCCGCCTCGAGGTCGTCAACGAAGTGATTTCCCCCAGCCACGCCATAAACGATCCTCATCTGGTCGGCTCGGCCGTCGGGCCGGAGGCTTACAAGCGCGTCGTCACGCAGTTCATCGCCGCTTTTCCCGACTTGCATTTCAGTATCGAGGATCTCATCGCCGAAAAAGACAAAGTCGTCGCTTCCTGGGTCATCACCGGCACGCACAAACGCGAATTCCGCGGCATTCCAGCCACCAACAAAAGGATTTCCGTCGGCGGAACCACAATCAACCACATCGCCAAGGGCAGAATTATCGATTCAGATATTTCTCTCGATTATCTCGGCCTCCTACAGCAGCTTGGTGCCGTCCCTCCCTTTGGCCAGCCAAAGGGTCTTGCCGCCCTGTAATCGCCAACCGAACGAAACACGTCGGGCTCTCGATTCCACCTCTGACTTCTCTTCCAATTATGCGCATCTTCTGCCACCGCGGCCTCGGGGGCTGTCGGAACACCGCAACAGCCTCCCGCCCGTCTCTCAACAGGTCTTGTTTCAGTTTGGGACAGGGCTATTTGGTGTTCGCCGTCACATCTCTGGGTAACGCCTATCACAGCCGCCAAGTCCTACCTGCACGAGAATAAACTTGAACTTGTACCAGCTTTGTATCCCGGAAGGAACCTCAATGCACAGGCGAACGGACATGCGAAGTACCACTCTCAACCCCGTATGTCCTTCAGCCTCGTGGCTCTGTTCGGCCCATCTGAGGTTCTGCTGGAGGTAATTCCATGGCCTTGGCTTCCATGATTCACCAACTGGTCGAAGCTCCCGTTCCGGTTTTGCCGGAGGCAGGCAGGAAGAACGTGCGCCCGGTCCTATCAATTGGCCCGGGCGAAGTAACGCCCTATGTTGCGAAGTTCGATCTTTCGCAGTCTCTCCTCGATGCCCATCATATGAAGCGGCCCAGGAGTCTGGTCGACGTGGCTATCTCCGTCGTCCTCCACATTGTCCTGCTCGGCACGCCGGTCTTCCTCTCTCTCTGGTACACCAACACGATCGACCTGAAAGCCTTCACAAAGACCATGCTGGTCCTCCCCCCTCCACCAGCTCCTCCTCCCCCGCCTGCCGTCGTGCGAACTGCCGTAGCCCCTCGTCACGTTTTTTTCGATAAGGGACAATTGCTCGCTCCCTCTTACGTTCCCAAGCAGATAGCCATGCTCAAGGAAGCGCCGCTGCCCGACAACAATTCGCTTGGCGTCGAAGGCGGCGTTCCGGGCGGGGTTCCCGGGGGACAAATGGGAGGAGTCATTGGCGGGATCCTTGGCGGAACTGGCAGCTCTATCCCAGCTCCGCCCACAGTTAAGCCGAAGGCTCCGGTCCGCGTAGGCGGTCGCGTGCAGCCGCCTCGGGCTATTTATAACCCACCTCCCGAATATCCCTCGGTCGCAAAGACTGCGAGGATTCAGGGAGTCGTGGTCATCTCCGCGGTTCTCGATGAACGGGGCAACGTCGTCCAGATGAAGGTCGTCTCAGGCCCGTTCCTGCTTTACCAGGCCGCGCTGGACGCCGTCTCCAGGTGGAGATACCAGCCCACCTTCTTGAACGGTGACCCGGTCTCCGTCGAAATGAATATCTTCGTTACGTTCCAATTGACGTCGTGAGACTCCTCATTTTGAGTTTTCAGCTGGCGAGGGCTCTCCACGGGTAGCTCTATAGCACATTGTCGCTTGTGAATTGCTTCAGACCGAAAAGCGGTTCTCTTGGCGCAATCTGGCGATGTCCCTGGTCGGTGCATTGCCGAAGAAGCGGCTGTATTCTCGGCTAAACTGCGAACCGCTCAAATAGCCCACCCGCTGGCTTGCAGCGCTCGCGTCCATCATCGCGGACAACATGAGGCGTCTAGCTTCCTGGAGCCGCAGCACTTTTTGATATTGCAGCGGACTCATCGAAGTGACGGACTTGAAGTGTTCGTGGAAAGTGGAAACACTCATGTTCACCAACTCGGCCAACTCTTCGACTTTCATCGGTTGTGAGAAGTTTCCGCGCAGCCACGAAATCGCCTTGGCAACTCGGTGCACACTTGACTCCGCAAATCCCATTTGCGCCACGCGCACGCCAATCGGGCTGCGGAGCAACCGAATCAAAATCTCATCCATCACGAGGGGGGCAACCAGCTCAACATCTCCAGGCTGCGCGAGACATTCCATTAACCGGATCGCGGCGTTCAGAATGCCGTCGTCGAGCGGAGCGATGTAAACCGCGCTCCTTTCCTGCACTGCCGGCACGCCGTGGGGATAAACCTTCAAGACCAGTTCGGCTATTTTTTGTGGTTCGAGGTCCAGTCGTACAGCAAGGTAAGGTTCCGCGTGGCTTGCTCGCGTGACCTGGGCGGCAACGGGCAGCGCAACGGAATAAACGAGCATCCGAGCCGGGTCGTACTCGTAAACCTCCTGCCCCACGATGACGGTCTTCGCTCCTTGCGCGATGATAGACAAGCAAGGCATCCGTAGCGCATGCACACACTGCGGATTTGTCCGCGAATAACGGCTGGCGTGCAAACCAGGGATGCTCAACGCGAAAGTACCGTCGTGAGGAGCATAAGCGGCGATGCGGCGTGCCAGTGTAGTTCTGTCTGGCGCGCCTTGGGCCGCCATTTTCACGGACTGGTGCATCATCGCGATTTTGCCATTTCGTTTCACTGCTGCCTGATTACCCCGTTTGCGGATCACGATGCCCCTCACGGAACTTGGGCGAGAACGGCGACGTCGAGCTTTGCATAAAGCGTTATTCCGCTGTCTCCGTACTTGCTACGGAATTTCTCGACCACGCACGAGACCTGTTTCGCGTCAGAGACGGGGACAACCTTGTATTCAACGGCTTCGGCTCCCGCGTCAATCCGGATCGACGGCTTCACGATGACGTTTTTATACCACTGTGTATCGGATCCCTTCGCCGGCAAGAGATAGAGCTTCTCCTCATCCCAAACGAACCAAATGGGAATGGAGATGGAGCGCCCAGATTTTCTTCCGGTCACACTGATGCTTATTTCGCGGGACCGCGAGAGGCGGGATCGTAAAGTGTCCTTCTGTGCTGGCTTGTTGTTCACGTAGACGTCCGTTGTGCGGCAGCGCCATATTGGTCGTCGCTGACGTGTTCCATCCAGTCGACCACTTTCCCATCGAGCCTTTCCTGAATCGCGATGTGCGTCATCGCCGTAGTAGGCGCCGCCCCGTGCCAATGCTTCTCTCCAGGCGCGAACCACACCATGTCTCCCGGCCGAATTTCTTCGATAGGTTCTCCCCACCGCTGCGCCCTGCCGCAACCTGCCATCACGATCAACGTCTGGCCGAGCGGATGCGTATGCCATGCCGTCCGCGCGCCCGGTTCGAATGTTACGCTGGCGCCTTGCACAAAAGCAGGCTCGGGTGCCTGAAAGAGCGGATCGATCCGCACCGCCCCCGTGAACCACTCGGCCGGACCCTTTGCTGAAGCTTGCGATCCATTTCTTTTAATTTCCATATCTTTTCACCAATCAGCGTTCGTCGCTACTCTACTCCGATTTGAGAGATGCCATATCAATCGAGAAACGGTATTTCACATCGGACTTAAGCAGTCTCTCGTAAGCTTCGTTGACCTTCTGGATCGGAATCACTTCGACATCTGCGGTGATGTTGTGTTTGCCGCAAAAATCCAGCATTTCCTGGGTTTCGGGAATGCCGCCGATGGGAGAGCCGGAGAGGCTGCGCCGTCCCATGAGCAATCCGAACGCCGCGACCGCAAGAGCTTTTTCCGGTGCTCCGACGAGGACGATGTTGCCATCGCGGCGCAACAGATTGATGTACGCGTTAATGTCGTGGTCCGCGGAGACAGCGTCGAGGATGAAATCGAAGCTGCCGGCGTGCATTTGCATTTCGTCCGTATTTTTCGAAATGACCACCTCATCCGCTCCGAGGCGAAGCGCGTCGTCTTTTTTCTTTGGCGAAGTCGAAAAAACAACGACGTGGGCCCCCAACGCATGGGCAAACTTGACGGCCATGTGACCCAGTCCGCCGAGACCTACGACGCCAACTTTCTTGCCTTTGCTAACGCCCCAGTGGTGCATGGGCGAGTAGGTGGTGATCCCCGCGCAGAGCAGCGGAGCGACTCCAGCGAGATTCAGTTCCGGGGGAACTCGCAGCACGAATCTCTGATCCACGACGATGCTGTCAGAATAGCCACCATAGGTCACGCCACCCAAATGTTTGTCGGGGAAGTTGTACGTTAGCGTGAAATTCGGACAGAACTGCTCAAGTCCCGCCTGGCACTCGGGGCAAATTCGGTCTGAGTCCACCATACAGCCCACTGCCGCGAGGTCGCCCGGCTTGAATTGCGTGACCGCGGTGCCCACCTTAGTGACACGCCCGACGATCTCGTGACCGGGTACACACGGATATACGGTTGGCATAACCTCTTTCCACTCATTGCGGACCGTGTGCAGATCGGAATGACAAATTCCGCAGAAGAGGATTTCAATCTGGACGTCTTGTGCGGTTGGATCGCGGCGCGAAATCTTCGTTGAAGCTAGCGGCGATGTCTCACTGGCTGCCGAGTATGCTTTTGCTTTGTACATGCATGTGCCCTTTCCATGGCAATCATATTGCGGATACAGAATGCGCCGTTAACAACGACCGGTTATTTGCTCCAAGTTTTTCAGATACCTGACTTCTTCGGCCTGTAACGGTCAATGGCAGTTGCAGAGCGTTCAGTAATGCTCCCATACGACTTGCCAATGTTCGGCCGGGTTAGCCGACTTGATGATTAGGTGTCCGTCTTCCGCGAATTGGTATACGCGCGGAAGATTCTTCCCCACGAGGCCCTCCGTAATTGAGCCCTGGACGTGATGTATTACGGTGTGCTTCGCTTCGTCGACATCATAGCTGCCGAAGGAAGCCTCATAGCCGTTCTTGACGTAATCATTTGTCAGAGAGGACGCCGATGGCGGGTACATCAACTGCACGGACATATGACCGTCACGCGTGTAGATGAGCATGCCCTTCTGATCGGTAACATGTTTTATTTTTCCGCCCGAGCCAGGTTCGTCCAGCGAGACCAGACGCCAGGCCCCGATCAGTTTCTCCTTCGCGGAAGCGGCCTGCGCGTGATGTTTTTCCGCGGATTGGGCCCGCGGAAGCGCGGCCAGCACCGCAATGGCTGCCAGAGCCCAGCAAAGTTGTGCCTGCATGGATATGCTCCGCGCCGAACGGTTTTTCACCGGCCCACCAGCTGTTGATGAAATTCCGAATACCGCGCCCCCTGCGGCTTAATATCCGATGATGCAGCTTCAATCGCCTGGAGATCTTCCGTCGTAAGCTCCACGTCTGCCGCTCCAAGGTTTTCTTCCAGTCGATGCAGCTTCGTTGTGCCCGGGATCGGAACGATCCACGGCTTCTTCGCCAGCAGCCAGGCAATCGCGATCTGCGCAGGTGTCGCCTGCTTTTGTTCCGCGAATCTCTTGAGGAGCTCCACCATCGGCTGGTTGGCTTTACGATTCTCTGAATTAAGTCGAGGCACCGTGTTGCGAAAGTCCGTGCTCTCGAACTTTGTATCTTCGTTGATTTTGCCGGTCAGGAAGCCTTTCCCAAGAGGGCTAAAGGGAACGAATCCGATTCCCAATTCTTCGAGCGTAGGCAGCACCTCCTTCTCAGGCTCTCTGAACCACAGCGAGTATTCGCTTTGCAGTGCCGCTACCGGTTGAACTGCATTCGCGCGGCGAATCGTCTTTGCTCCCGCCTCCGAAAGACCGAAATGTTTGACCTTGCCCTCTGCAATCAGATCCTTCACAGCTCCCGCCACGTCTTCAATTGGCACGTTCAAATCGACACGATGTTGGTAGTACAGATCGATCACATCGGTCTTGAGTCGCTTGAGCGACTCCTCGGCGACTTTTTTGATGTGCTCGGGCCGGCTGTTTAAAGCGTTCCACTTGCCCCCGTCATTAGGATTGGCTTCCCACCCGAACTTGGTGGCGATCACTACTTGTCCTCGCAACGGAGCGAGCGCCTCTCCCACGAGTTCCTCATTCGCGAACGGCCCATACACCTCCGCAGTATCGAAGAACGTGACGCCGCGATCTACGGCTGCGCGGATCAGCGAAATGCCTTCCTGCTTGTCCACGGGCGGGCCGTACCCAAAGCTCAGGCCCATACAGCCAAGCCCAATTGCCGAAACTTCTAAGTTGCTTCTTCCTAATCTTCGATTTTTCATTTTTTCACCTTGGAGAATGTCCAGCGCCTGCCACTGGTCAATTCAATTTTTCATGACCCGAAGCGATCGAAGCGCGCCAGGGGCAACTGCGTTTGCTTACGCCTTCAACAGCGCTTGCACGTAAGCTCGCTTCAGAGGCAACCGCCGAAGGATTTTACCTGTGGCGTCGTGGAGGGCCGCCGCTATTGCCGGCGCGGCGAGTGCGTTCGCTGCTTCCGAACCTCCGCCGTAACTCCCAACTTTCGGATTGTTAAGCAATACTACTTTGACCTCTGGGATCTCCGCCATGCTCAGGATGGGATAGCTAATCCAGTCATTTTGAGCGATCCCGCTCTCATCAAACACCACTTCTTCAAGCAGCGCTTGGCTTATACCCATGACTGCGCCGCCTTGAGCCTGCCGCTTCAATTGCATCGGGTTCACAACGATTCCGGGATCGACCGCGATTGTGTACTTCTCCACGGCGATTGCGCCCGTGCTCGGAGTGACGGCGATCTGGCAAACACACGCCCAGTAAGTTCCCGAACGCAGCATCAACGAAACTCCGCGGCCCCGCACGGGAGCTGATCCGCTATATATAGCGTCAGCCCGCGGTGAGGGGCGCGTGTCCCAGCCGGAAGCATCGCGCACTGCCTTCAGCACTTCGATGGCGCGCTCTTCCTTTGCATGGTCGATTCGAAATTGAATGGCGTCCGCGCCGGCAAGAGCTGCCGCCTCGCTGATAGCCAGCTCGCGTGGAAAATTTTGTTGAAACTGCCCAGGCGTGCGCATGCTGTGATCGCGCAAGCCGACGGCGAGAGGCGAAGCCTTTTGTCCCACTTGAAAAGTCCCATGGCCGCGCTCGATGACATTCGGAACCTGATTGTAAAGCCACGGATCTGAAAGCCCGTTAACGGTCGAAGTCACACCACCAGAATGGACCTGAGGCGCTGACATTGTAGGTAGCCCTGCGATCACCGCTCCGATGGGCCGATCATCCTGCATGGCGGGCATGAAGTGGTCGATCTGGTAAGCAACCAGCTTGCCTTTTTCGTCCAGTGCGAGCTCCACGTCGGCAAACGCAGCCGACGATTGCGTGGACCACTGCAGGTCCTCGGCGCGCATCCACTGCACGCGCACCGGTTTGCCTAGGGCTTGCGATAAGATCACGGCCTCATCTTCTGCGCCTGCGTTTCCTCCATTCGATCGTCCGTAATGGCCGGCACCAGGATAGCAATGCACGATGACGTTATCGGGCGTCGTGCCAAGCATCACGGCAATTTCGCCTCGAAGCGCCTGCGGGTTCTGGTTATGCGTATGGATGTGTACCGTGCCGCCTGGCTGGACGTCGGCAACCGCCATCGTTGGGCCGATAGGCGCGTGCTTCATATAAGAGAACTCATACGTGGCGGAAAATTTCTTGTGAGCCGAGGCGAGCGCTGGGCTGACATCACCCTTTATCGCACCACTCTTTGTGACTGGCGCTGTCGCCCAATCGGCCTCTTTTCTGAGATACTCGTACAATTTCGCGCTGCCAGGCAGGCCCTTCCACTCCGTCCATTTCGTGCCATCGGCCACCTGCTGGGATGCTTGGATTGCTTCCCATTCGGTCGGGGCAACCACTCCCACGAGATTGCCCTTCACGATCACTTGCGAATTCGGAAACTTTGTTTTGTCCAGTCGACCGGCGGATACGAGAGTCGAGCCGAGCGTTTTCGGATGCACCACCCGTCCGTGTAGCATTCCCGGTAGGCGCACATCGGTCGCCCAAACTTCTTTCGCGGTCACTTTCGAATGAATAACTGAATTCCGCAGGGACTTGCCAATGACCGTATACTCGCTTGCGGGCTTCATCGGCGGATTGCCTTCTACTCTCAAACCAAAAATGCTGGTGAGGTCTCCGCTGACGGGAATCGTGAGCTTCAATTGCTCGTCTTTAACGAGGTTGCCATAGGAAACGCTTTTATCCCCACCCGTGACGATGCCATCCTTCACGGAAAGCTGCTCTTTCGGCACGCCCAGCCGCTCTGATGCGAGATCGAGGAGTGCCTGATGAGTGTAGGCGGCTGCTTTGCGAATGTTTGGCGTTCCGCGCCCAAGAAAATCGAAAGCACCGCTACCGTCCGGCGTGCGATCCGTATCTCCCGCCACCACTGTCGTGATTGCTTCGAAGGGCACGCTCAATTCGTCCGCCACTATCTGGCGATACGCGGTGAACGTTGTGCCCTGGCCGAAGTCGCTCTTCCCGGTTCGAATCAGGATCGTGTTGTCTGGGTGAATCTCAATCCAGGAGCTGGGGAGCGTTGGATCGAGCGAGTTCTTGAACGCAGCGCCGTTGACGGGCTTGGAATTCAGGAGTTCCGAACCAACCAAGCTTACTCCCACAACTAGGGCGCCTCCCGACCTCACGAATTGACGGCGTGATAGCGTTGCTCCGAAAACTTTCATTGGTTTTTCACTCAAGGTAGCCATCGCTCACCTCCCCTTCGCCATGACTTCAGCGGCATGCTTTACGGCATCAATGATGGCGAGGTAGCTTCCGCAACGGCAGAGATGGGGCGAGGGCCCAGTATTGGTGAAGGCCTCCTTGATCTGCGCTGTGGTTGGATTTGGATTGCTTTCAAGCAGTTCGGTTGCTGTGATCATCATTCCGTTCTGGCAAAAACCGCAGAGAGGCGTTTGCTCCTCGATCCAGGCTTGCTGGACGGGGTGTAGCGTGTTTTTCGCTTCCTCCTCCGAAAGCCCCTTTTGCTTGGCCCATCTCGCTGGCAGACCCTCGAGCGTTGTGATTTCCTGATTCGCGACCGTCGAGACAGCCGTGATGCAGGAACGCGTTTCCTTACCATCGATCAGAACCGAGCAGGCTCCACACTGGGCGAGTCCGCACCCGAATTGCGGGCCGCTGAGATGGAGCTCGTTGCGCAAAACGTAGAGAAGCGGAGTGTCGTCAGGTGCATTGAGGTCGTGCCAGACTCCATTCACCGTTAGCTTGACCATAAAGCATTTCCTCCAAAATCAGATTCAGAATTCGGACAAATCTTCGCTCGAAAAACTGCTCTGCCGCCGGACTCCATCCTTACAAAGCAAGTCGTTTAGCCCATACCGGGCACTTTAGCTCACTTCGCCCTCAACGATGCACCATATCGCATGCCGCGGTGATTCCTCCAGCTCCTTGATGAACCTTCGCTCGCTCATAGTCCGGTCATGCGCTCCAGGGCTTCCGGGTATCGCGCCCCTTCCACCTTGATTTTTGAAGATGCGATTTCGATTTCACGAAGGTCGTCGGCTGTCAGTTCAACGCCTGCAGCTCCGTTATTTTCGTCGAGGCGCGTCAGCTTCGTTGTACCTGGGATGGGAACAAACCACGGCTTTTGCGCAAGCACCCAAGCTAGCGCGATCTGCGCCGGAGTTGCTCTCTTGCGCTCCGCGATTTTGCCGAGCAGCCCCACCAGCACTTGATTCGCTTTCAGAGCTTCCGGCGTAAATCGTGGAAGTCTGCTTCGAAAATCAGTGCTGTCGAATGTCGTTTTTTCGTCCATCTTCCCCGTGAGGAAGCCTTTCCCGAGAGGGCTATACGGGACTAGACCAATCCCAAGTTCTTCCAGCGTCGGTATCACTTCCTTCTCGGGCGTTCTTGTCCACAGCGAGTATTCATTCTGGAGGGCCGTGACCGGCTGGACGGCGTGTGCGCGTCGAATCGTATTTACACCGGCCTCGGAAAGCCCAAAATGCTTCACTTTCCCTGCCTGAATCAGTTCCTTCACGGCGCCGGCAACGTCTTCGATCGGCACCTCCGGGTCCACTCGGTGCTGATAGAGAAGGTCAATCGTCTCAATCTTGAGCCGTTTGAGCGAGCCTTCGACCGCCTGCTTGATGTGCTCCGGCCGGCTGTTTACGCCCTGCCAGCCGGGGCTTCCATCCGGATTGAGATTGAACCCGAACTTCGTCGCAATCACCACTTTCCCACGGAACGGAGCGAGTGCTTCTCCCACGAGTTCTTCATTCGTGAACGGGCCATACACTTCAGCGGTATCAAAGAAAGTCACGCCGCGGTCCACGGCGGCATGAAGAAGCGAGGTCATCTCCTTCTTGTCTTTTGGCGGGCCATAGGAAAAGCTCATTCCCATGCAGCCAAACCCTATTTCAGAAACTTCCAGGTTGTTCTTTCCAAGTTTGCGTTTCTGCATTGTTTCTCCAATAAGGGGCTATCACTAGCCCTTCCTCGCGTCAAATCATCCGTGAGCCCCGCCCCACTTCAGCGGTTTCGTCAATCTCGCCTTTAGGCGCATAACAAATTCTAGTCTCGCATCCGGCTGGCTCGGCATGGAGAAAGTGTAATCCGCCTGCTCTTCCAGAGCTTGCCTATTTCGCTGAACTTCTTGCCAGATCCTCCGAGCCTCCAGTCCTCGCAATGAGTTCAGACCCCATCGTCAGCCTCTGCAATACCGACTCATCCGTCCCCGATTTCCGTAATCCTGCGCCAGAAAGGCCTTTTCTATCCAAGAATTTCCCAACCCTCCTGCTCAAGACTCCAGCCATGACTACAAGAGCAAACCTGTCCTTCCGTCCAACTCCGGCTGGACAGATAACTCTTAAAATTGCTGTATGAACAAGCCTTCCAAGGGAGCAACTGTCTTCCTGTCCTTTTTCGGACTGATGTTTCTGGTGCCCGGGCTGCTCGCCCTGTTTTCGTTTCTCGCGAATCGCAATAACGCCAGTACGAGCAGCGTGACGGTCGGCGCCGGAATCGCGGTGCTTATCTCCGCAATTGGTGGTGGCTTGGTGTTCGCCGCGTGGGCGGGTTACGGAATGCTGAAGAAGCAAGCCGCGCTGGAGGAGTCGAATCCTTTCTCTCCCTGGCTTTGGCGCGCCGATTGGGCTAACCGCCGAGCCGATAGCCTGAAGAAAAACACCCAGATCACCGCTTGGCTCGTCTGCATCTTTGGAAATCTGGTGATCATTCCTGTCGCTGCCAACCTAGCCCAGCAATTTGGCCACGCCAATGATCCCCGGATGTTCATCGTTCTCGGGGTTTGCGCTATCGGCGTAATTCTGTTTGTTTTCGCATTGCGTTCCACTCTCCGTCATCGCCGCTTCGGAAGCACGTATTTTGAATTTGACTCGCTGCCTTTTTTCACGGGCAGCCACCTCACCGGCAGAATCCATCTCCAACTCGACGCTGACGCGCAACATGGCATCGACCTCCGGCTCTCTTGCGTCCGCAGGACGGTCACCGGCACCGGCAACAACCGCTCCACGGTGCAAACCGTCCTCTGGCAAGCCGACCAAATCGTGCAATCAGGCGCGATGGGCACGGATCCGCTTGGCCGAACGATCCCTGTGGATTTTGCAATCCCTTCGGACGCCTACCTCACCGATCACGATAATTCTTCCGATCAAGTTCTCTGGCTGCTCCACGCGCAAGCCGATGTGCCCGGCATCAATTACAAGGACGAGTTTGAAGTTCCCGTGTTCAAAACTTCCTCCGTCGTGGATTCGGCACCGGCCGACAACTCATCCGAGGCTTTTGGATTCAGCAATCAATCGCCCAGTAGTTCGATGGACGCCGGGCAGGTAACGCCCCCCGAGAATCCCAAAGTCGTTATCTCATCGCAGGATGGCGGCACGGAATTCTATTTTCGGCCGTTTCGCAGCGTGGCGCGTGCCGCCTTTCTTCTCATCTTCACCGTGACTTGGAGCGGCGTCGTTTATTTGCTGTTTCGTTCAAACTCTCCCTGGTTCTTCGCGCTCATCTTCGGCTTTGCCGATTTGTTTCTGATCCTCGCCGTATTTCACACCGCTTTAGGCAGCGAGCGGATTCGCGTGGGCAACGGCGAAATTGTTTCCAGCAAGCTCGTGCTCGGTATCGGTTCCACGAAGCGATTTCCCGTCTCCGAAATCGATTCCATCGTTCCTGTCACCGGCGGACAACAGGGCAACGGCCCAGGGAGCACGACGTACTCCATCCGTCTGCGCACGAAAAACGGCAAGCGCATCACGCTTGCCGATGAAATTGCCAGCCGCCAGGAAGCGCGCTGGATCGTTGCGCAAATCGAGTCGCTCGCAGGTCTGAAAATCGATACGCGCATCGAGGTCACCGCGCCTTTTGGCGCGCCACCACAACCGCCTCAGCCTGGTCAAACATTCGATCCCTCCTCGCAATCGCCTGCGGCGCGGCTTGCCATGGCACGATCGCGGCCGCAAACCAGCGCGTCTGTCATTGCCTCGCTCGTCTTTTTTGCCCTCGTTACCGGAGCAATGTTCGCCTGGCAAGGATGGCGATTATCGCATCTTAAAATGGTGGCCAGCGCCGCGCGTGCCAGGAGCGCTCGCGCAAACGCCGCATCGAATGCGATTCCGGCGCGGCGCGTTTTCGCAACGCCCATGACGGATGCGGACGTCGAACGCGTGCTCGCTCTTCCTGCGCAGGACCAGGCGGAAGAATTGCTCGAACGCGCGATTGAACACGACCAGAAAGCGCTCAAACTTTTTAATCAACAAGTCGAAAGCTGGGTTGGCCACATTCGCTTGACCGAGCGCATGAAGCAGCTCGAGCGTCGCTCGGAGTATTCGAGCGATCTGCGCGTGCGTTATGCCAACGCTGATATCAATCTCACTCTCGACGGCTGGCAGAAAAGCGAGCAAGCAGCCGACATGTTGATCGAACGCGCGCGCACGGATCAGAAATACCGCGCCGCGGCTGTTTATTTTCTCGGGATGCTCGCCGGGCGCGGCGTGGGTTACGAAAAAATCCATCCAGTGCTGCTCAACTATGCGAGGCACGATCCGGACGCCTACGTCCGTCAGTGGGCCATCGAGGGCATGCGCTATCTCGGCAAGGACCAAGCGCTCGATGAACTCTTCGAGTCGTTCACGCAAGACCCATCCAGCAATGTCCGCGACCGGGCCGGCTGCAATATCTCCGACTGCGGGAATTTCACGCGCGCGCAACGGATGCGCATGGTCCCGAAATTTCTCGCGCTTGTTTCCGATCCAAGCACGAACCCGCAGATGCGTTCGTGGTCGTTCATGGCTCTGCGCGAAATCACAGATGCCAACGTTCCGCCGGATGCGCAGGCCTGGAATATCTGGTACGGCCAGCATGGCGCAGGAAAACTGGCTGAATTCGAGAAGCTCGACTGGTGGCAAGTCCGCGGCGACGAATAAGCCTGGCTGTGTTGTCATTTCGCGACTGCGCCCGATTTCCGCGCAGGTAAAGTTCGACTACCTTGATTTTTCCGACTCCAGCCTGATTCGATCACTTCACTTCTTCGGTCTGACAATTCGTTCAGTCTGCGCCAGGTGATTGAGGTCGTGTCCGGCCATCATGTGAAAAATTCGCTCGAGGGTTTCCTCGCCACGTTCCGCGTGCATGCCATGTTGCTTCCATTGTTCCGCTGTCAGAGATTTGTAGAGCTCGAGGTTCGCTTCGCGAATGGCGCGGAAATGCTCGAGGCTTTTTCGCGGATTAAGTTTCGCATAGTTGCGCGCGGCGGCCAGCGCGTCCTGGTCATACGCTTGAATCGGCGTGCCCGATGCCGCGAGGATCGAGCGGAGGCGCCATCCAACGATCATTTCGGCATCCGCAAGATGGGCGAGAATTTCTCCAACAGACCATTTGCCGGGTGCGGGACGCTTGCGCAACTTCGATGTGGGCGCGCCTTTTATCAGCTTTGCCAGGGTTTTCGCCGTGGCTGCCTGCGTTTTTAGAGGATCTTTGCCCGCAATGTTTCCGAGAATCCGCTTTGTGTACTCTTGCGCTGTTTCCGTCATAGGGTCAATTTCCTTTCATCCCAATTCATCGTGATTCACTGGCACGAAATTCCTTCAAAAAGTTTTGAAGAGCCTGTGCCACCGTATTTCGCTTGGATGAAGCACGGCGTTGGCATAGGCGAACAACCTCTCACGAAGGCTTCCGGATTCCCAGGCCTCAGGCGAAGCGTCCAAGGACATATAAATTATCAGGGGTGCCGATGATATTTTTGCGAGGGATGCAACCTGTGAAGCGGCTGTCGTAGGAATTTCCCCTGTTGTCGCCCATCGCGAAATAACAATTTTCGGGAACTTTGTATGGAGCGTGCATGTCATAACGCTCCGTGGGTCCGGTCGTATAATTCTCGACGAGTTTTTGCCCATTGATCCACACGGCGCCGTTATGGATATCGACTGTTTCTCCCGGAAGTCCAATGACACGCTTGATGATGTCGGATGTCTCCCCCTGGACCACGGGCCGGAAAATTATGAGCTGCTCGCGCTTGGGGTTCCGCCATAAAGTCACATGCCAATGGGTGAACGGAACCCCGGCGTCGTAGCCGATGCGGTCCATGATCAGGTGGTCACCGATGAGCAGAGTGTTTTCCATTGAGCCGGAGGGAATCACGCGCGCTTGCCCGATCGTCCCGTTGATCAAGAGGAAGAGGAGGACCACCCACATCCAGGCCAGGATTTCGCGCTGGACGCGTTTTACCCTCGGGGACATTTCAACGATCTTCGATTTTGACTGTTTCTCAGATTTCATGTTTCACACTGCTCATTCATTCTACCTTGCTTCACCTAAGATGCGCCCGCCGTCACGCCGCGGGCAGCGGCATCCCGCCGGCCGATGTCCTTGATGATGGTACGGGAACCCATGTAGAGCACGAATGCGAGCGCGACGCAAAGCACTGGAATGATCAGCATGGCTTGCTGCAGGCCAACTGCACGAGCAGCCTCCGTCACGGTGGCGGAGCCGGCCAGAGCGGCGGCGCGATGAGCAAGAATGTCGCTCAATTTGCCGGTGAGCAGCGGGCCGAAAGATGCGCCGCACATGTACATGGCCATGAAATAAATCGCCATGGCTGCGCCGCGCTGATTTGGTGCGACGATATCGTGAAGCGCCGAATACACGAAGCCGTAATAGCTAGTAAGAGCGGCGTAGGTCAGTCCGAGGAAAATGAGCGCGAGGTAGAGAGATCTGGCAGGCTGAAGAATTCCGACGCAGGCAAGCGGAATCGCGACGAGCGCCATGATCGAAGCGCAGATCATGCGGCCATCCTTGCGGCGATGGACGATGTAATCGCCGAGAAATCCTGCGAGAGTGCCGCCGAGGATTCCTCCCGTGAGATAAGCCGCGCCCGTGGCGACGCCGGCCCGCGCCACGGAGAGGCCGTGGACGCGGCTGAGAAAAGCCGGGAGAAAAGTCGCAAAAGCGTAGGCGTTGAAATTGAGCAGCGCGCCACTCGCGATGATCCACCAAAGGGTTGGAACGCGCAGCAAGCCCCACATCGAAGCCGGTGCGAGGGGCACCTGATGAAGTTCGCTGGCGCCACGCCGCGGCTCGTGGAGGAAGAGCAACACTGGGACGAGCAGAATCGCTGGTGCCGCAGCCAAGACCATTGCAGTGCGCCACCCGTAGGCCTGGGCCAGCGGTCCGCTGAAGAAATAGCCGAGCGCGCCGCCGACTGGAACTCCGAGCATGAAGAGCGCAAGTACGCGAGAGCGTTTTTCCGCCGGAAAAAGATCGCCGAGCCAGCTTGTCGCCGTCGGAGCGCAAGCAGCTTCTCCCACTCCCACTCCGACACGCGAGAATAGCAAGAGGATATAGGTGGGAGCGAGTCCGCCGAGGGCCGTGAGCGCGGACCAAACGGCGATCCCCCAGGCGAGAATTTTCTTGCGGCTGGTAATATCGGCGAGGCGGCCGAGAGGAACGCCGATGATTGCGTAGATCCAGATGAATGCGCTGCCGAGAAGCCCAATCTGCGTGTCGTCGAGGTGGAATTCCTTGCGCATGGGCTCGACGAGGGCGCCGGGCACGTGGCGGTCATAGAAATTGAGGATGTTGATCGCGAAAAGGATAACGACGGAGAACCAGAGGCTCTGCTGCTGGGATTTTTGTGGCAAGGTCCAAGCATGCTAGCACAGCCGAAGTGGCGAGGGGCGAGTGGCGAGTGGCGAGTGGCCAGCGACGAGAGAAATTCAATCGGCTGTGGAGGCGCGGGAAGAGTCAAAAGCCCCGACGTAGAGCCGACGTTTGAACCATTTAGTTTTGCGACCGCGGCTTCCGACTGAGCCGCTTGCCAGACCGCGAATCAATAAGCGTCGAGGTCGTGCGCGTAGGCTACTTTACCGGAATAACGCTCATTGATTTCTCTGAGGATTTGAGCTTCGGGCGTTGGGTGGCCGTAGCCTTGATGATAGAGGACTAGTAGGCCGGGCTTGGCGTCGATGGCGATTTTTGCCAGTTGGAAGGTGGACGTGTGGAAAGCGCGGAGATACTTGAGCCAGTCCGCGGAACGAGACGGGTCGACTTCGTTGTAGACTTCGTGGAGAAGAACGTCGCAGCCATGGCAGGCTTTGACCACGGCGTCGGTGGGAGCAGTGTCGCCGGACAGGACGACGGAGCGGTCAGCCGTATCGAAACGATAGCCAAAAGCCTGATCCCAGGAGCCATGAGCTACTAGAAATGTCGTGACCGTGACATTCGCATCTTTGAAGATAATGCCTGGTTGAATTTCGTGGACATGGACTTTGTAGCCGGTGCGATTGCCGTGTTCGAGGCCATTGGTGCGGACGTCGATATCTTTTTCCCAGGCTTTTTCAATGTAATCCGTCATGTCCTGAAGGCCGCGCGGGCCGTAGGATTCGAGCGGCTCTTTTCGGCCTAAAACCCACGGACTAAAAATTAAGTCTGGATAGCCGAGCGTATGGTCAGAATGAAGGTGCGTGATGAAAACAACTTTTATGTTCGTGACTTTGAGTGCGGAAACGCCTTTTCGCTCCGCGGCGGCAGCGCGGCGGACGACACCAGGCCCGCAATCCACGAGATAGGCAGCGTCATTTACGACGATGGCGACGGCAGGGCCTGAGGTATCCGGATCGGCTACCGGCGTGCCCGTTCCGAGAATCACGACCTGTGTCTTGGACGCGGGAGAATTGGGAGCGGCGGGAGCTTGGGTGGCGGCGGTAACGAGAGGGATGAGAGCGAGAGTAAGGAGCACGGCGAGGGAACCTTTAGGCATCGGGCATCTTCTGTTTGTGGTGGACGAGTCAGAGTGAAGGATACCACTTTTGTTTTTCTTCGCGGAGCGCTGAGGCAGGCATGTGCCGACTCGAGGATGGAACAAAGTTTAGCGGCATACGTCTACTAACCAGGGCTAGTCTGTATCGTCGAAGTTGGGATTGATGAGGCCAGTATGAACTCGCTGCTCTCCGATCTGCGGTATACCGCGCGCGAAGTGCGCAAACGGCCAGGGTTTACTTCGACCGCGGTGTTATCGCTTGCGCTGGGAATCGGAGCGACAAGCGCTGTATTTAGCGTGGTTTACGCGGTGCTGCTCGATCCTTTCCCTTATCCGGATGCCGCACGGATGATGGAGATCCGACTTAGGGACAAGGCTGGCCATCAAAGGTTTTCCGGGCTGAATGGTCCGGAAATCCAAGTGCTACGCCAGACCAAATCGCTCGAAGACGTTGTGGCCATGGGCGGATGGAACCTCACGACAACAGATACCGACGTTCCCGAGGACGTCATAGCAATGGATATCTCCCCGGAGGCGCCAAATCATTGGGGTACTCGAGCGCTAATGGGCCGGTGGTTGATTCCGTCGGATGCGCCGTTTGGGCAGGAAGCGCAGCCTGTCGTTGTCCTTAGCTACCCATTCTGGCAGAGATATTATGCTGGCGATCCGGGCGTGGTCGGACGCACGATCCGATTCGTCCACAAACCTTACAAAATCGTGGGAGTGATGCCGCCGCGATTTCGTTGGGGCGAAGCGGACGTGTACCTGCCTCTCGGGCTCACGAGCGACCCGAAACTTTTCTACGGCAATTCGGTGAAGCTGCGGCCGGGAGTGACGGTGGCGCAGGCCAACGCAGAGATTCAGCCGTTGCTGGAAGAGTTCGCCAAACAGACGCCAGACCAGTATCCCGACTCGTTCCGCGTGGATCTTCGCAACATTCTGGATCTTTACGCAAGGCCGCTGGGGCCGATTTTATACCTGCTACTCGGAGCGGTCGCGTCGCTGCTGTTGATCGGTTGCGCCAATGTTTCAATTTTGTTGTTGGCGCGAGGGTCTGAACGCCAGCAAGAATTGGCGGTGCGGGCCGCTGTGGGAGCAAGCCGCTGGCAGATGCTCCGGCAATTGCTGACGGAATCGCTCTCGATCGCCTTCGCCGGGACGCTGCTTGGAGTGCTGCTTGCTTGGAAGAGCCCTGCGCTGATTGTCCCGTGGCTGCCCGAGCACACGTTCGCGGCCGAATCGGTCATCAAGATGAATGTGCCTGTGCTGCTTTTCAGCATCGGATTGGCTTTCGCGACCACTATGGTGTTTGGACTGTGGCCCGCGCTGCAGCTTTCGCGCCCGGATCTTGCTCGGCTGATGCAGAGCAGCACAAGGCGCGTCAGCGGAAGCGTACGAGCGCGGCGCACCCACAGCGTGATGGTTGGGGCGCAAGTGGCGCTGACGTTGCTGATGCTCGCGGCGGCGAGCGCCGCGGGCAAAGGGTTTTTCAAGCTGGTGAAGACGAATCTTGGTTACGACCCGCACTATGTGATGTCCGTTCCGATCCCCGTTCATGAAAACTCGCATCTGCCGTGGCAGGACCGTGCTCAGTATTTCGAGCAGCTTCGCGCCAGGCTCGCGGCAATGCCAGAGGTCGAAATGGCAGGCATTTCCACCAATGCCACGCCGCCTTCGAATGGCAGCGATAACAAGATAGAAGTCATGGGGCGCGCAGAGGCCGAGAAGCCCACCGTGCGCCTGAATTTCGTCAGTCCCGAATATTTTCCCCTGCTGCACATTCCCCTGGCTCAGGGCCGCATTTGGGATCATGCGGAAACGATGCGCGGTGCTCTGCTGGCAGTCATCAACGAGACCATGGCACGTGAATACTGGCCGAACGGAAACGCCATTGGACAGTCGTTGCGCACGGACGGACTCAAGGCTGATTTGCCGTTTGCGCCAGCCGTGCCTGGCAGCGACGGATGGCTGCAGATCGTGGGGATAGTCGCGGACGCTCGCGACGACGGACTTCGGAACCCGGTCAAGCCTGCCGTGTATCTACCGTATACCCTGAAGATGTGGATGTTCACGCAGATTCTGGTGCGCACGAGAATCCCGCCGCTCGCGGTCCTACATGACATTCGGGCCGAAGTCGCGAAGGTCGATCCCGACCAGCAAGTGATGGGAAACGCGCGAAATCTGGAGGGATGGATTCAAGAACTTCCCGAGTATGGCCAGCAGCGGCTGGTGGCAACGCTCTTCGGAATTTTCTCGGTGTTGGCGCTGGTGCTCGCGGCAGTCGGACTTTACAGCGTCGTTTCGTACGGTGTCGCTACTAGGACGAACGAATTTGGCATTCGCATGGCGCTCGGAGCGAAAGCTGCGGACGTATCGCGGCTGGTGCTTTCTTCGACGGCCCTGAATGTGGGTGCCGGTGTGGCGGCGGGCATTTTGCTTTGTTTCGCTTTCAATAAATTGGCGACGAAGTGGGTTACGGAAAGTTCGCGGGATCCGCTAATCCTTGGCGGCGTAACACTTCTGCTGATTGTTACCGCGGCGCTGGCGTGTTTTGTGCCAGCGAGGCGCGCTGCTTCCGTCGATCCTATGGAAGCGCTGCGTTACGAATAAGTTGTTTAATCCGATCACGACTAACAAGTGAGAACGATAGCCGGTCGTGGAGTACAGCCTGGATAGTGCCCTCGGGCCCCGGCGTCGTGGGCGAAGCGTAGCGGGCAACGCGAAGCGATTGGGGCCGCATCGCAAGAACTAACACTGGCAAAGGGGCATTGGACGCAGACGAAGGGCTTCGCGAACGAAAGTATGCCGCGAGGTTTCGGGTGTTTGTGTGTTCTAGCCGAAAAGGAGAAGGAAAGTGAAAGGAATAAGAGTGATTCAGGCGAGATTACTGGCCATCACAGTGTTTTGCGGATTTGGCGCGATGGGGTTGTGGGCACAGAGTAACGCCACGCACGGCACCGCGGCGGGGACGAAGATCGCGGCGATCAATATGCGCGCTGCGATTGCGAATACGGCGGAAGGAAAACAGGCTTCGGCGCAGTTGGAGACGGAGTTCACGGCGCGGCGGAAAGAGCTCGAGGACATGAGCAAGAAAATCAGCGATATTCAAGGGCGGTTGAACAGCTCGAAAGATGTGCTGAGCGACGAAGAGAAAGAGCGGCTGACGATCGAGGGGCAGCGCCTCTCGCGGCAACTGGAGCGCAGGCAGAATGAGTTTCAGGAAGATTTGAACGACGCGCAAAGCGAAGTGATCACGCGAATTAGCCGGAAAATCGTGAATGTGCTCGGAAAGTACGCGCCGAGCATCGGGTATGCAGCGGTGCTTGACGATTCTTCGCAGACGACCCCGGTGATGTATGCGACAACCGATATTACGGAACAGGTCGTGAAACTGTACGACCAGACCTACCCATTGAAGAGCGCAGCCGATATGGGAGATCCAAAACCGGCGGGGAATCAGACAGGGAAGGCTTCCCATAACTAGAGGTTGTCTCATAAACACTTTCAACCCACGGAAGAGTTGAAAGATAGTCCAAAACGGGGCAAATCCAATGCATGGATCTGACCGACGCCCAGTGGGCCATTCTCGAACCGCTGTTCCGGCCGAAGCGACGGTCCGATGGGCGG
>DATJXZ010000101.1:0-3202 GCA_035499815.1 Candidatus Solibacter sp.
TGATTGTCATCGAGGCCAACGATGTGGTGCTTCATCAGGCCGGCACATCGGCGCTGGAACTGGCTCAATTGCTTCGTGCTGCCGGCTACGAACTGCACGAGTTGGACGGTGAGAATCTGCGCTTCCTGCCTCCGGACGTAAATCCCCGGTCAGACGAATTGATGGCAGCGCCCGGCGAACGGGCGCAAGCAACCCTTGAACTTCTTCGCCAAGCCGGATTTCACACCGGTGAATCCGTTTCGGCTCAAGGCAGGCTCCGTTGAATTTCGAAGTTTCGAAATCTGTAAGCGTGGAAGCCCGAATTGTCGCGTGGGTGCTCGCTTGACGCTCAAAACCATCCTGCGCGATGGAATCGCCGAAGCGATCTCGCTTCTGCCCATAAAGGTGAAGCTCTGGCTGTACCGGAAATACGACCGGCTGCTCTTGGGAGTGTTGTTCCGCCTCGAAAAACGCCGCATCGTAGTGGCTCGCGCCGGACCCACTCCGTACCGGCATCGCATGCGGCTATCCTGGCAGGCGGACACGGGATGGGTTTTGGGAACTTACGAGCCTCACGTGGTGGAGGCTTTAGAGCAGTATCTCGTGGCAGGGGACTGTTGCATGGACGTGGGTGCAAACCTGGGTTACTTCACTAGCGTCATGGCAAATCTTGTCGGCGAGAAAGGCGAGGTCATCGCTTTCGAGCCGCTTCCCAATAACGTCACGGTACTCGAGGAAAATATCGCGCTGGAGGGATTGAAGAACGTTCGGATCGAGCCCATCGCGGTGGGCGACTCGATTGGCTCGGCTTCCCTTCTAATTCAGGGCGACACCGACTTTACGGGTACCGCCTCCCTCGCCGAAGTCTATGACTGGGGAGGCGAACGAACGAATATCACCGTCTCCATCGTTACTCTCGATAGCTACGTTGCCGGCCTCCAGAAGAATCCTTCGCTTCTCAAGATGGACGTTGAAGGAGCTGAGTTCTTTGCGCTCAAAGGCGCAAAAACTCTGCTCTCCACAGTCCGGCCGGTTCTGCTGATTGAAATTCACGGCTGGGGTACGCCCAGAGGCCACCAGGTTGTCGAATTGCTGAAAGAATATGGCTACACCGTGCAGATTCTAGGGCTCAGAAATCGCGAGTCCTTCTGCCTCGCGCTTCCCGCCGAGCACCACGCAGCGAAAGAGCAGCAGATACCGGCATGAGTCTGGATTCAAAACTCGAGCGGGCCGGAGTCGCCATCCTGGCCCCCCGCATGTGCGTGCTGGGGCACGATCCCTGCGGCGGCTCGGAGGTCGTCCTTTGGCGGGATGCAAATTTGATCGCCGGAGCCGGAATTCCAGTCCGGATGTATGCTCGCGCGGCACGCGAGGGCGCGCCCGTAAAGCTGATACCTACCCGTACGAACAGCCCGCTGATCACTTCAATCGAATACTGTGGCAAATTTCTGGCGATGGAGCCCTGTGCGGTAGTGATGTCTCAGAACGAACCTACGCTGGCCGTGCTTGCCCCTGATCGCGCTATTGTTCGTTACGAGTGGGATACCCCGCTTCCTCGTTACTGGAATGTCCCGGGCTTCCTGGGCCGTTTCCAGCGCGCTTTTTATCTTTTTCCCAGCCGAGCCGAACGGAAAATTTTTCAGGATGCACATCCGCGCATTCCGGCCGAGTCACAATTCGTCAACCCCTACGGCATCGATCTCGATGCGTTCAAGCCGTCCAACGGACAACCGCGGCCTGCGCTTCGCGTAGGATTTGCAGGGCAATGGGTTCCGCGCAAAGGAATTCACACCCTGCTCGACGCGTGGCCAAAAGTTCGTTCAGCCATTCCTGCGGCGGAATTGGATGTCCTCGACGGCAGCAACTTGTGGAAGGTCGATTCCCCGATTCCGGGCGTGCCGGAGGCGATTGCCCGCGTCCGCGAGGAAGAATCGAAAGGAACGCTGCGCGTTCATCCTGCGCTCGCGCACTCGCAGATGCCGGCCTTCTGGAATTCTGTTTCCGTGGCGGTCGTTCCGTCGTTGTACGAGCCGCTGGCTGGTGTTGTCCTGGAGGCGATGGCCAGCGGTGTTCCGGTGGTGGCGAGTGACGTTGGCGGATTTCCGGACATGATCGTCGAAGGCCGGAGCGGAATGCTCGTTCCGCCCAGCGACCCGGACGCGCTCGCTCGCGCCCTCATTTCTCTGCTGAACGATTCTCAACTTCGCGATAGCATGGCGGCCGGAGCCAGACGGCGAGCGGAAGAATTTTCACTCGAACGCCGCCGAAGTGATCTCCTCGCGCTTCTGCACTTGCGGCTTAACCCGTCGCGTGAAGAGATGAAATATCGTGAACAACTCCAGCGCACCTTCGCGGACGGCAAGGGGTAGGAATGATCTCCATCGGCATTAACTATTCGCAGATGAAAGATGCGTCCGCCTGCCTGGCTCGCGATGGAGAAGTCCTGCACGCCGTCGCTGAAGAGCGTTTGAGCCGTGTGAAGCACGACGGAAGCTTTCCCGCGCGCGCCATCGAGTCCTGCCTCTCGGCCGCTTCCGTGCCCCCAGCCGGCGTCGACTTCGTCTGCTTCGGCTGGTCCCCAGTCCGAAAGGCCTTCGCGCACGATCTCGGCGATTTCATCACCGGCAAATACCCCATCGACTTCGTGAACGTGGCCTCTTCGACGCGCTACTTCGTCAGCATGACCCGCCAGCGCGGCGGCGCGAAGCTTTTCGAGCGCTTCGGCCCCACCAAAGCGCAGTTTCGGTTCGTGGACCATCACCTCGCGCACGCCATCAGCGCCTATTCCTATTCCGCATTTGACGACGCGGCTGTGCTCGTTCTCGACGGCCGTGGCGCCTGGGAAGCCACCTCCTTGTGGCACGGACGCGACGGGCGCCTCGAGCATGTCTGGACAATCCCCTGGCCCAATTCGCTCGGTCTCTTCTACGCCCAATTCACTTACTACCTTGGTTTTCAGCCCTACAGTGACGAGTGGAAAGTGATGGGGCTTGCTCCCTACGGCGAGCCCGGCGTCAACCTGCGCGAATTCATCGTTCCCGACGATAATCCTTACAAAGTCTCATCGCGCCTCTTACTCGGACGCAGTTCGGCGCCCGTCGCGGGAATCACATCCCGCCTCGGCCCGAGCCGCGAGCCGGAGTCCGATATCGACGCGCGCCACAAGAATCTCGCCTTCGCCGTGCAGGACTCTTGCGAAGAAGCCATGATGACGCTCGCGCGC
>DATJXZ010000102.1:0-23196 GCA_035499815.1 Candidatus Solibacter sp.
GCCTGCCGTGCCGCTTATCGTTTCTGCCACCGAGAGGGGAGTGTTCTGTTTGGCTAGGCCAAAATCCAAAATCTTTGCCCGCCCGTCTTTGGTGATGAAGATGTTCTCGGGCTTTAAGTCGCGGTGAACGATCCTCTTGTCGTGCGCTGCGGCGAGGCCGTTGGCTACCTGCTGGAACAGTGCGAGTGCTTTGCGGACAGGAATGGGGTCTTCCTTGAGCATGTCGCGCAGAGTCTTGCCGTCCAACAATTCCATGACGATGAACTGAACACCGTCGTGGAAGCCGGTATCGTGTACCGCTAGGATGTTCGGATGATTCAGCGCTGCCACGGCGCGGGCTTCCAGGTCAAACCGCCGAAGGCGATCTGGATCACCGGTGAACGATGCGGGCAATACTTTGATGGCAACAGAACGCCCCAGTCGTTCGTCTCGCGCTCGATACACCTCACCCATTCCACCCGAGCCGAGCGGCGCGACGATCTCGTAGGGTCCTAACTTTGTGCCGGCGGAAAGTGCCATGTTGCGCAGCATTATACAGGTTTAGAAGGTACGGCCGGATGTTGGACGCCCGCTAACCTCAGCTCCTGGTACAGGAATTCCCGCTAAAGCGAGTACTATAAGGAACCTATCCGTACGGATGCCTATCAGGCGCGCCTTAAACACGCTGCAAATCACTCAATAATTTGTAGACGATTTTGCAGTGGTAAGAGCCTCTTGTAGCAATAAGGCTCAATAAAGTTCAAAGGCGGACCATCAAAGCGTCCCATCCATAGCAGGTATTTTTCCCAAAATTCAACAGAGGTCACACAATACCGGAATCGAGTTCGGGACCAGGAGGTCGATAGTTCAAATCCATTCGCCCCGACCATTTTTCTTCGGTCCAACGCGGAAGCATAGGTTGCGCGTGACCACCGCACTTTAGTGACACCTCTTTGTCAGCGACAATTTATTAGCTGCTACCACCGCAAGCAGAGATTCCAGGGGTTCGAGGATTTTACGGCGGAGACTGCTTGCCTTTTCAAGGGGATACTCATTATTCTGCCTGCTCACGCCGGAACGGTCAGATTGGTCGGAGAAAACGTTTTCTCAAGCGCCGGCTCCCGGCGCTGAGCTGATTATAATCTTGCTCGAAAGGTTCCGATGGCGATCGTTGCAGGTGTTGATTTCGGCACGTTGAGTGTCCGCGTGACAATTGTGGACACGGAACGCGGACGCTTGGGCTCAGGTGTGGCCGAGTTTCCCCTTCAACGCAAGAAGGACGATCCTGACTACGCCACGCAAAGCCATGCTGATCACATGCGCGCTCTTGCCGAGGCCATGCACCGGGCCGTTGCTTCGGCGAAGATTTCTGGTGGACAGGTCGCGGCTTTGGCGATTGACACGACCGGGTCAAGCGTCATTCCCGTGGGGGAAAATCTCGAGCCACTCAACGACTACTACCTCTGGTGCGACCATCGAGCGTGGCGCGAGGCCGCCCTGATCACGGAGACCGCCCACCGCGAGAAACTCGAAGTCATCGAATGGTGCGGCGGAGTCTATTCTTCCGAATGGGGTTTCTCGAAACTCCTGCATTGGCTTCGCCACAATCCGGAGAAGCGCGACCGTTTTGTCAGTGCATTCGAGCATTGCGATATGGCTGCGGCCGTTCTTTGCGGCATTACAGATCCGGCGCAAGCTCCGCGATCGGTCTGCGCGATGGGCCATAAATGGATGTGGAACGAAGCGCTTGGCGGATTGCCTCCGGAGGATTTTCTGGTAACTCTTGATCCTCTGCTAAAGGGCGTGCGCGCGAAACTTGCCGGACGCTACGCAACCAGCGATCACATTGCGGGCGGGCTCGCCCCAGGCTGGGCGGCCAAACTCGGCTTAAAAGCTGGAATACCGATTCCGGTTGGCGCGTTTGACGCGCATTGGGATGCCGTGGGCGCGGGCGCGCGCACGGGCGACGTGGTGAACGTCGTCGGAACGTCAACTTGCATCATCGCCATGAGCGACGGTACTCGTTTGATACCCGGCGTTTGCGGCGTCGTTCCGGGTTCGGTCCATCCGAAGAAGACCGGAGTTGAAGCGGGGCTTTCCGCCACTGGAGACATCTTCGAAGCCATCGCGCGGCGCGCCGGCTCGAGCGTGGCCGCACTTTCCGGGGGACTAGCGAGCTACAAGCCGGGGCAAACCGGCCTGCTGCGTATGACCTGGGACAACGGAGACCGCACCGTGCTCGTGAATCCCGAACTTGGCGGAATCACGTTTGGTTGGAATCTTACGCATGCTCCTCAGGATGAACTGTTCGCCGCGATCGAGGGCACTGCGTTTCACACGCGCGTGATTTTTGAACGCATGGAAAAGCACGGAGTTCCCATCGACCGGGTGATTAACGGCGGCGGCATTCCACAGAAAAACGACGTGCTCAATCAAGTGTACGCGAACGTCTTGAACAAGCCCGTGCTGATACCCAAGACGGACGTGACGAGCCTGGGTTCCGCCATTTTTGCCGCCTTGGCCGCGGGCGCCCATACTTCTATCGAAGCGGCACAAAAGGCTTTGTGCCCCGAGCATCGCGTTGTCGAGCCCGCTCCCGCAGCCGCCCGCGTGTACGAAGACCTCTACAGCCTCTATCGCGAACTTTATTTTGGTTTTGGCCAGCCGGACTCGCCGGCTATTGCGGCCGGGCGCATACTTCCAACCCTGCGGCGCATCGCGGCCGCGGCACGAGGCAAGGGATGATCCTGAAAAGTTTGCGCGAAGAAGTTTTGGAAGCAAATCTCGAGCTTGTGCGCCGCGGGCTGGTGCTATACACGTTTGGAAATGTCAGCGGTATTTCACGCGAGGAAAGGCTTGTTGCGATTAAGCCCAGCGGTGTGCCGTATGAAACGATGAAGCCGGAGGATATTGTTGTCGTCGATCTGGAAGGGAAAGCTGTCGAAGGATCGCTGCGGCCCTCTTCCGACCTTTCCACTCACTTGATTTTGTATCGTGCATTCACCGGCATCGGCGGTGTCGCGCACACACATTCCTCCGCGGCCACGGCGTGGGCGCAAGCACAGAAGGAGATTCCGTGTTTCGGCACAACTCATGCCGACTATTTTCGCGGCCCTGTGCCGGTAACTAAGCCGCTTGCGCCCGCGCAGATTCGAAAAGACTATGAAGCGAACACCGGCCGCGCCATCGTGCATCGATTCAAGAGACTCGACCCTATGCAGGTCCCCGCAGTCCTCGTCGCCGGTCATGCGCCATTTTGCTGGGGAAAATCGCCGTCGGACGCAGCTCATATCGCCGTGATTCTGGAAGCAATTGCGTCAATGGCTCTTCAGACGATATCCGCGAATCCAAGCGCACGATCCATCTCCAAACATCTGCACGAGAAGCACTTCCTTCGCAAACACGGCAGCAACGCGTATTATGGGCAAAAATAATGGTGTATTTGTTTGGGAATCAGCGGTGAGGCCTCCGATAAAGTAGTGGCACAATGAGGGGCACAGACGAATTCTGCTGAGTAGGCCTGTAGAGGTTATTTCCTCGCCGCGAGAGAGGAAGCCTGCAAGCTCTGGGTTTCCGCAACGATCTGATCAAGATTGCGCCGCACCACGCCGGCCTCCTGGCCAAGCCGAGCTTCGCTTTCCTTGCGCGCCTCCGTTATCACTCTGAACTCGTCACCCGGCGTTTTTTCTATCGCGTTCTCAGCCCTCAAAAAACATGCGAAAACCAAGCGCTCCGGCTGCTGATGTTTGCGCAAGAACTGGCCGTAGTTGAACCAATCGGAGGCCGCGCTTCGTGCGTCCGAAAGTCCCGCATCCAGCCGCAAGGCGTGCTGATAAGACTGTACCGCGCCGCCGGCGTCGCCTTGTTTTTCCTGCAGATCGGCGAGATGTACGAGCGCCAGGCTCTCGAGTGCCTTCTCGCCGGCTTTGTCCGCAAATCCCGCCGCTGCCGTGTAACCGTTCGAAGCGTCGTCAACGTGTTGGATCGCGGCGTCGGCGTCTGCAACCTTGATCAAGGCTGCAAGCAGCGTGCCGGTGTCGGTGGCATTTCGTTCGTGCCGCGCCGCGGCGAGCTCCAGATAGATGCGATAATGCCTCGCCGCAGACTGTAGTTCTCCCTGCTGATCGAGCGCTTGCGCAAGATACAGTTGCGCATTTGATTGAGTCGGATCGGCGTCTATCGCGCGTTGCCAGTCCTCAACGGCTTCATCGTCGCGCCCCAATCGGTGCGCCAGCATTCCGGAATCGACCAGCGCATCCGCATTTTTCGGCCATCGCGCCAGAATCTTTTGAAACTCGGACCTGGCATCGGCAATCTGCCCTGCTTCGATCAAGCTCCGCGCGTAGGACTCTTGCAACGCAAGGCTCGCCGGATTGACGGCGGCAGCGCGCCGCATGGAAGCCAGCGCCGCGTCGCGTTGGCCCGAAACCTGTTCAGCGTGAGCCAGCCGGACTTGGACCGAACTGTCGTCGGGATTCAGTTGCGCCGCGCGCTGAAGCGCCGAAAGGCTGCTCGCTTTGCTGGCCCACCAAAAGTGCAATTGGTCCACGCCGGCCCAGAGAAAAAGCAAAGCCACGGTCGCGATTCGAAGCGCGCGTGCAGCCGGTGCCCTCCCTGTGAGCCAATGAGCAGCCGCGGCGACGCGGTTCCGTTTCGTCCCGCCGCCGGTAACTGTTTTGTGCTGCGCATCCAGCAGCAAAGAAGCAATCCGCGAGTCGCGCAATTTCCAGATCGCTCCATCCAGAATAAAGTGATGAATGTTCACCAGCGCCGTGAAAGTCAGAAAGCTCGCTGCAAAATCGGCGTGAAAAACGCGGCTGACAATCCAAGGCCCAGGAATGAATAGAGCGATTCCGCCAGCAACCAGCGTCACGAGGTAGCCGGAAAACGACCAGCGCGTATCGCCCGCTGCGCGCGCTTCTTTTTTCTGGTAATAGCTAGTGATCCACAAATATTGGGTGGAATGCAGCACAGCAAGCAGGCCGCTGCTATAGCGGGTCTGCGGAATTTCCTTTCCGCTGATCAACTCAATTGCCGCTGGCAACAGAAACCAAAGGAATTGCGTTGCCGTCAGCGTAATCACCGGAAGTACCGCGCGGAAATTGCTTCTCCGTGCCATCGAAACCAGTGCCCACCCGCTAGCCCCGACAAAAAACAACGCCAAAGCCGCGCGGGCGGGCAGCGTAAGAGTGGCCGGCAGGCCAAGCGAAAGAATCAGCGCATCGCCGGAGGGGCCGGTGTGGAAGCTCAGCATCAGCAAAACATAGGAAGCAATGAAGGAAAGCCGCAGCGCAGCGCGTTCCGTTTCCGTCGGCGAGACGCCCGCACGCCGTGCGAACATCATCATCAGCCCGAAGTTTTGCCCGGTGTAGTGCCACGGGCTCCAGCAAATGTAGAGCGTGAAAATCCAGGGAAGAAGTGCGTACCACAAATGCGTAAAGACGCCAGCCAGCGCGAGCAACAGCGCCACTTGAACCGTATAGATTCTGTACTTTTCGAATTCGTCGCGCGTGTGATAGGCGCGATAAACAGTGGCCATAAAGTGCGGATAGTTTGAGAGCAGTGCAAGAAAATAGAACGCCACGCTCCACCCGCGACTGTACGAGTTCGCAAAGTAAAATCCAGCGAGCAAAAGCGGAGCGGACCAGGCGCCGCAACCGACCGTCAGGTCGATCCACGGGCGATAGATCCACGGACTCTTCGTCCCATCGGGCTGGGCGGGCGCCGAAACGCGCGGCTCCGGCGGGGCTATGGTGGTTGTTCCCATTCCCTTGCAGAGTAACCCACCCACGCAAAGCGCGCGCACGAGCGACAACCCATCATGCGGAATCGGTTACTTATACTGCGAATCTACGTTAGGAAACCGCGAGGATGCGTAGAAGCAGGCCAGCTAGCGCTCCGCCCAGCAGTGGGCCGACAATTGGAATTGGTGCATAGCTCCAATCCGACCCGCCCTTGCCGGAGATCGGCAGAATCGCGTGTGCCAGGCGCGGACCTAAATCGCGCGCAGGATTTATTGCATACCCTGTCGTCCCGCCCAGGGACAAACCGATGCCCCAAACTACGCTGCCCACCAGATAAGCGCCCATTCCTGGAGCCGGTCCCGTACCTGCCACGCGCTTCGAAAAAATCGCACCAACCACAAAAACCAGCACAAACGTACCCACGATTTCGCTGAACAAGTTTGCAGCTACGTTTCGGATAGCTGGCGCCGTGCAAAAGCACGCCAGCTTGCTCGCCGAATCCGTTGTCTCTTTCCAGTGCGGAAAATAGTGCAGCCAGACGAGGGCGCCACCCACAAGCGCACCCAGAACTTGCGCGACAAAATACTGAGCTAACTTTGCAAAGCTCGCATCACGCACGGCAAAACCGATCGTGACCGCCGGGTTCAAATGCGCGTCGCTGCTCCCGCACGCGATGGAAACGAACACGCCCGCCATCACGGCAAATGCCCAGCCTGCGGTAATGACCATCCAACCGCTACCTTCCGCCTTGGAGCGCTTCAGGAGCACTCCCGCTACTACACCGTCGCCAAGCAACACCAGAATCATCGTGCCCAAAAATTCGCCCATAAAGGGGGAAGTCATTCAGCAATCTCCTCTGCATGAAAAAGCCCGCGTGATGCCTCGCTTGTTGTTTCAAGCGTCCACCCAATCGAATGACCGGTGGACCGCTTTCTTCCACTGTTTGTAAAGCTCCTCGCGTTCCGCTTCGGCAAAATGCGGCGTCCAGGTCTGGTCCACAGCCCAATTCGCTCGCAGTTCATCCAAGCCAGAGAAAAATCCCACCGCTAGCCCGGCCGCATATGCTGCTCCAAGCGCCGTCGTCTCCTGAACTACGGGGCGCACCACTTCGCGATTCAGGATGTCCGCCTGGAATTGCATCAATAGTTCATTGGCCACCATTCCGCCATCCACGCGCAGCGATGACAGCGCAATCCCCGAATCTTTTTCCATCGCCTCGACAACTTCGCGCGTTTGAAACGCCGTCGCTTCCAGCACCGCTCTCGCCAAATGTCCTTTATTCACGTACCGCGTTAGCCCCGCGATCACGCCGCGCGCATTCTCTTTCCAGTATGGTGCATAAAGCCCCGAAAAGGCCGGAACGAAGTAGATGCCGCCGTTGTCCTTCACCGTCCGCGCCAGCGTTTCAATATCCGCGCTTTTCTCGATCATCCCGAGATTGTCGCGGACCCATTGCACCAGCGCTCCCGATATCGCCACGCTGCCTTCCAGCGCGTAGCACGCTGGAGCGCTGCCGATTTTGTAAGCAACTGTCGTCAGCAGTCCGAACTTCGAGGGAACAGCACGCTCTCCAGTGTTCATTAGCAGAAAGCAACCGGTTCCATACGTATTTTTCACCTCGCCGGGCCGGAAGCAAGCCTGTCCGACTAGTGCAGCCTGCTGGTCCCCCAAGATTCCCGCCACACCGACGCCAGCGATGGCCGGCAGTTTCGCCTCGCCATAAACTTCGCTGCTCGATCGCACCTGCGGCAGCATCGCTCGTGGAATTTCGAACGCCGCGAGCAACTTTTGATCCCAGTCCAGTGTTTTCAAATTGAGCAGTTGTGTCCGGCTCGCGTTGGTCACATCGGTGACGTGGACGCCACCTTTTGGCCCGCCCGTTAGATTCCAGACGAGAAAGGTGTCGATATTTCCGAAAAGCAGCTCGCCTGCGGCCGCTTTCGCGCTCGCCTCCGGAGCGTTTTTCAGCAGCCATCGCAATTTCAATCCGCTGAAATAGGTGCTCAGCGGCAAGCCAGTATCCGCGCGAAAACGGTCCTGCCCGCCGTCGCTCGCAAATCGTCGCACGTCTTCCGAGACGCGCGTGTCTTGCCACACGATGGCGTTTGCGATCGGCTGCCCTGTAGCCCGTTCCCAAACCACCGTTGTTTCGCGCTGGTTGGTTATGCCGATGCCCGCCAGGTCCGAAGCGCGCAGTCCGCGCTGTTCGAGCGCTTCCGCAATCACTTCCTCGGTCCGGCGCACGATTTCCAACGCGTCGTGTTCCACCCATCCAGGGTGCGGGAAGATCTGCTCGTGTTCCTTCTGCGCAACCGCAACAATACGAGCCGCCTTGTCGAACACCATGAACCGCGTGCTGGTCGTGCCCTGATCAATAGCCCCAATGTAGCTTTTCACGAAGATATTCCTCGCAGGCCGGGTTGCATTCTACGACGGAACGCGCCTCCGGCTGGAGTAAAGATATGCACGCTCCAGGCTCGCTCTGCATCTAATCAACTGGGATGACAGAAAGGGAGTACGTTCATGATCAAGAATCTAAAATGGAAGGGGACTCTGGTGTTGGCAGTTCTGGCCTTGGCGGTGTCCTTGCCGCTCACGGCAGAGGCTGCGGCGTCGGACTCCGCCGGAGTTACGTTTACGGTCACTGCGGTCGACAATAAGAATGGCATGCCGCCCGAACTCAAGAAAGACGACGTCCATCTATACCAGAGCAAGGAGCAAGTTCAGATCGCGGACTGGAAGCGCAGCCAAAAGCTCTACCTGGCAATTCTCATCGATGATTCGCTCGAAACTACTGTTGCTAATCAGTGGGGCGATCTCCGCTCCTTCATCATGGCCCAGCCGGAAAGCACCTATATCGCCGTCGCGTATTCCAGGAACGGTTCGGCATTGGTGGCCCAGGATTTCACCACCGATCACGCTCTTGCCGCCAAGGCTTTGCGTCTTCCTTTGGGCAATTCCGGCGCTTTCACTAGTCCGTATCTCGCGCTCCAGGATTGGATCAAACGCTGGCCCGATTCCAGCGAGCGCAAGTCCATCATGTTGTTTTCCTCGGGCATTGATTATTTCCGGGGCGGTTTCGATCCAATCGATCCCGATCTCGATACAACCGTCGAGCATGCCCAGAAAAAGAACATCAACATTTGGTCGATTTACGTTCCCGATGCGGGGCATATCGGCCGCAGGCCGTTCCGCGCGTTCAATGCGCAATCGAATCTCAGCCGACTTTCCGAAGAAACCGGCGCCGAGGCGTATTATCTCGGCACGGAAATGCCGGTTACGTTGAAACCGTACTTCGACGAGATCCAACGGCATCTCGAAAACCAGTATCTGCTGTCCTTTGTGGGTAACGGCGGCAATAAGGGCAAGTTTGAGACGGTTCGCGTAACCACAGAAGTGCCGAATGTGCAGGTCATGACGCCCGCGCAGGTATTCGTGTCCCCGGCGCAATAATCGAACGAAAAGTGCTCCATCCAAATCGAGCGAGGCGCGAGCCGCAAGGTTCGCGCCTTTCTTTTTGGAATGTGCTTGTCTCTTTTCTTCTGCTCAGGCTAAACTAGCGCCCGGCCGCGCCGGCTCAGAAAGCGCTCATTATTCCTTCTATTCAATCGGTTTAAATGCTGCCGTCCTGCGGGCGCCGCCGGGGGCTCATGATGATTTCGTTTAGCAAGAATAATTTCTTACCTTCGAGATCGTTTGCTGGTCTTCTCCGGGTAGCTGATAGCATGCTCACTGCCGCGTCCTTCGCCGTTGCTCTTCTCGCCGTTACAGCCATTGCTGTGCCCGCCTCGCGCGCCGATGGAGATATCACTCTGCGAGAAGGCTGGCGCGTTCAATCCTCCGCAAAAGTGAGCGCTGATGGTGCCGCCGTCTCCAGCACCTCGTTCGACTCTTCTTCCTGGTACAAGGCTTCCGTTCCCAACACCGTCTTTGCCGTCCTTGTCGAGAATGGCGTTTATAAGGATCCCTACTTCGGCATGAATCTGCGGTCCGTTCCAGGCGTCTCTTACAAAATCGGCTCCGAATTCGCCAACCAGGAAATGCCAGCAGATAGCCCCTACGCCGTGCCCTGGTGGTACCGCGAAGAATTTGAAGTTCCCGCGCTTTTCAAGGGGAGAACGGTCTGGCTCGCCTTTCGCGGCATCAATTACCGCGCGGATATTTGGATCAACGGAAAAAAAGTCGCTGGTTCGGATCAGGTCGTCGGCGCGTTTCGCCGCTATGAGTTTGACGTGACGTCTTTCGTCAAGGCGGGCGCCAAAAATGTGGTTGCCATCGAGGTCTCCGCTCCTCACGCTAACGAGCTGGGCATCACCTGGGTCGACTGGAATCCCACGCCTCCCGATAAGGACATGGGCCTGTGGCAGGAAGTGGTTCTCTCCGAGAGCGGCCCCGTCGCCGTCCGCCACCCCACGGTCGAAACCAAACTCAGTCTCCCCTCGCGCGACACAGCCGCGCTCACCGTTCGCGCCACGCTCGAAAACGCGTCGGACGCTTCCGTCAAAGGAACTCTTCGCGGGAAAATTCTGGGCGCCGCTTCTCCCATCGAATTTTCTCAGGATATTGAGCTCAAACCAGGCGAACACCGCGCCATCGCCATCACTCCGGAAGACTCGCCTTCCCTAAACGTCGAGCACCCCCGCCTCTGGTGGCCCTATCAGATGGGCGATCCCTACCTTCACAAGCTCGAACTCGGGTTCGTCCCGGAAAAAGGCCCGGCCTCCGATAAACAAACCATCGAATTCGGCATCGTGCAAACCGATTCGGAGTTGACGCCCGAAGGCTACCGCCTCTTCAAAGTCAACGGCAAGAACGTCCTCGTCCGCGGCGGCGGCTGGGCACCTGACATGATGCTGCGCATCAACCAATCGCGCCGCGAAGCCGAATTCCGCTACGTAAAAGAAATGGGACTCAATACCATCCGCCTCGAAGGCAAGCTGGAAGACGAAACTTTCATGAACCGCGCCGACCGCGACGGCATCCTCGTCATGGCCGGATGGTGCTGCTGCGATGCCTGGGAAAAGTGGGGCAAGTGGGGCGCGGAAAACAAGCGCGTCTCCGTCGACTCTCTCCGCGATCAGATTCTTCGCCTCCGCAATCATCCCAGCCTTCTCGTTTGGCTGAACGGCAGCGACAATCCTCCTCCTCCCGATCGTGAAAATGCCTATCTCGACGTTGAAAAGGAAGAGCACTGGAACAAGCCGATCCTTTCTTCCGCGACCGCGAAAAAGACCGAGCCGACCGGCGACAGCGGTGTGAAAATGGACGGCCCTTATGAATATGTCTCTCCAAACTACTGGCTCCTCGACACCAAGCATGGGGGCGCATACGGCTTTTCCACGGAAATCAGCCCCGGCCCCGCCGTTCCTCCCGTTGAGGAACTCAAAACCATGTTTCCGCCGGACAAGCTCTGGCCTATCAACGAATTTTGGGACTACCACGCCGGCGGCGGCGAATTCAAGAACATCAAAGTTTTCACCCACGCTCTCGAAGAACGGTACGGAACCGTCAAGAACGTCGACGATCTCGCCTGGAAATCGCAAGCCATGACATACGAGGGCCAGCGCGCCATGTTCGAAGGCTATGGCCGCAACAAATACAAATCCACCGGCGTCATTCAATGGATGCTCAATAACGCCTGGCCCGGCCTCATCTGGCATCTCTACGATTACAGCCTGCGTCCCGCCGGCGGCTTTTTCGGCTCGAAAAAAGCCCTCGAGCTCGTTCACGTGCAATTTTCCTACGACGACCGCAGCGTCGCCATCGTCAACGGTACGCAGGAAATCCTCAAGGAGCTTAAAGTCGTCGCCAAGGTGTACGACACTTCCATGAAAGAGCGTTTCTCCCAGGAAGCCCTCGCGGACGTCGACGCCGACGGCGTCGTCAGTACTTTCAAAATCCCCGAGCCGGAAGGCATCTCCTCCACCTACTTCGTGAACCTCCAGCTCTTCTCTCCGTCCGGCAAATTGCTCAGCCGCAATTTCTACTGGCTCTCTACCCATCCTGACGTCTCGGACTTCCCAAAATCCGAGTGGTACTACACTCCCCTCAGTCAGTTTGCCAATTTCCAGGCGCTTCAGGATCTTCCGAAGGTCGATGTCAAAGCCTCGATGGAATTTTCGGACGCAGGTCCCGAGCCTACGGCTCATGTGACCATTGAAAACACCGGTTCCGGCCTCGCATTCCTCACCCGTCTCCGTCTTCTCAGGGGCAAGAACGGCCCGGAGATTCTCCCCATTTTTTGGGACGACAACTACATCTCTCTCCTCCCTGGCGAAAAGCGCGAGGTCGCCGTCCATGTCCGCAAACATGATCTCGGCTCCGCCAAGCCCGTCCTCGCCGTCGATGGCTTCAATGTCTCTCGTGTCCAGATCGAATGAGAGCGCCCAGTTCCGGTGGAAACGCGCTTCGTGCACCATCCGTCTTTCTTTGGTGTAGACTCTGCGTTGGGCCCGCTCGCCGGTAATTCGCTCGCGCAGCCGTCTGACCTACAAGGAGTTTCCATGAATCGCCGTGATTTGCTTCGAGCCACTGTTCTCACCGGCGCCGCCGCTGCTTTTCGACCCGCGGTTGCCGCGCCCCAAGCTCCTCCGCCTGCTTCGGAGCTAACCCCCGCGCAGCGAGGCGTGGATGCCTCAGGCGAATTCAACGTCCCCGATTGGAAGCCGCTCTTCCTCGACGATCATCAGAACGAAACACTCATCATTCTCAGCGATCTCATCATTCCTGCGACCGATACTCCTGGCGCCAAGGAAGCCCTCGCGAATCGCTATATCGATCTCGTTCTCTCTGCCGAGACTCCCCAAGTTCAGCGCGCCTTCCTGAACTCGCTCGCTTATCTCGATGGCGAAAGCATTCGGCGCTTCAAAGCCGCGTTTCGTTATCTTTCGCGCGAAGATCAGGATGATGTTTTGCACGGCCTCGCCTATCCCAGCAACGGCAGCGAATGGACCGGCGAACCCGACACAACGCCCGACGTCGGCCACACCCATTTCCAGGCCCTCAAGGGCCGCATCATGACTGCTTACTACAACTCCCAGATCGGCGAGAAAGAGCTCGGCTGGGACGGCGCATTCGCCCACGGCCCCTATCAGGGCTGTGAACATCCCGAAGGGAACCACAAGTAACCATGACCTACCAATCCCAGGATCCTTTGCAGCAGACTTACGATGCCGTAGTCGTTGGCTCAGGAGCCACCGGCGGCTGGGCCGCAAAACAGCTTTCCGAAGCGGGCCTGAAAGTCGCTTTGCTCGAAGCTGGCCGCGCCATCACGCCAAAAGAATTCACCGAGCACATGCCTGCGTACAAACTGAAGTATCGCGATCATTCGCCCGAAGTCGCGCGCACCCGCCCTATTCAAAAGCAGTGCTATGCCTGCATGGAATACAACTACGACTGGTTCGTTAACGATCTCGAGAATCCCTATAGCACTCCGGCCGACAAGCCCTTCACATGGCAGCGGCTCCGCATCCTCGGTGGCCGCTCGCTAGTCTGGGGCCGCCAAAGCTATCGCATGAGCGACAACGACTTCAAAGCCGCCAGCCGCGACGGCTACGGCGATGATTGGCCCATCTCCTACGCCGATCTTTCTCCCTATTACGACATCGTCGAAAAATATGTCGGCATTACTGGCGCAGCCGAAGGCAATGAAATGCTCCCCGACGGCCAATTTCTCCCGCCCATGAAAATGAGTTGCGGCGAAATCCAGTTCCGCGAACGCGTCAAAGCTAAATTCGGCCACACCGTCACGATCGGCCGCGCCGCCGTCCTCACCCAAAATCACAATGGCCGCCTCCAATGCCATTATTGCGGGCCGTGCGAACGCGGCTGCAGCACCTTCTCCTATTTCAGCAGCCCTTTCACAACCGTCAAGGACGCTCTCGCTTCCGGCAACTGCACCCTCATCACCAACGCCGTCGTTGCCCACGTCAATATGGACGACGCTGCGAACAAAGCGAGCGGCGTCACTTTCATCGACCGCGAAACGCGCCAGGTCAAGGAAGTCCACGCGAAGTCCGTCGTCCTGTGCGCCCAGGCTCTCGAATCCACTCGCATCCTGCTGAACTCTTCCACGCGCGAATACCCCAATGGGCTCGCCAACTCCAGTGGCGCGCTCGGCCATTATTTGATGGACCACGTTGTGGGTGGGGGCGCCGGAGGCCGTCTCCCTAATCTCAATGTTCTCCCCAACGCCAACGAACCCCAGCGTCCCAACGGCATCTACGTTCCGCGCTTCCGTAACACGCCCTCCAGCAAGACGCGCTCCCCCTTCATCCGCGGCTATGGTTACCAGGGCGGCGCCGGCCCCGATTTCAATTTCAGTGCCGAAGGCTACGGAACTTCGCTGAAGAAAGCCGTCAAGGAAGGTTTCTATTCCATCGGTCTCGGCGCTTTCGGCGAATCGCTCGCCCGCTGGGACAACTTCATCGCGATCGATCCCAATCTGAAGGACGCCTGGGGCATTCCTGCGCTGCACATCAATATGACCCACGGAGACAACGAAGCCGCTCTCATGCAGGATGCCGGAGCTTCCGCCGCCGAGATGCTCGAAGCCGCGGGCGCCAAGGACATCCGCGTTCGCGCGCGCGTTGAAGAGCCCGGCATGGCCATCCACGAGCTCGGCACCGCTCGCATGGGCCACGATCCCAAAAAATCCGTCCTTAATTCCTTCAATCAGACTCATGACGTAAAAAACGTCTTCGTAATGGACGGCGCCAGCTTCGTCTCCTCCGCCTGTCAGAACCCCACGCTAAGCATGATGGCCATCACTGTCCGTGCCTGCGACCATCTCATCGACCGCTTCCACAAGAACGAAGTCTAATCGATAACCTCTCTATACTTCTGCATGTCCAGACCCAACTGGGGGTTCGTTGCCAGTCGGGAGCTTTTCTCGCAGAGGTGACGTGTGTCACTGCATCGGTCTTTAACTAACGCTCATACTTCAAATTCTGTCGGCTCGCCTAAGGAGAATGCCATGAAGTTTCGCAGGTGTTTTTCGCTGTTTGCAGTCTCGCTCTTGGCCGTCGCTGTAGTCTCGTTCGCGCGCGCTCAATCGGCCAAAGGTTCCGCTCCCGGAAAAGACTCTGTCCTGACAGCCGCCGAGGTCGGCAACAAGCTGTTGCCGGAAAAAGTGTTTTTCCGCGGCCAGGTAGCGACGGTGCAGGACCGCAACACCGGCGGCGTTCGCTTTGCCGATGGTCGGTTCGTGCTTGCAGGGCTTGTGGACAGCTCCGGTTACTCCACCGCGATAAGAGAAAAGTATCAGGCTTATCTCATCAATGAAGTGCCCCTCGAAATTGGCGGCCAAATGCTTAAGCCCGGCGCCTACGGCTTCGGCTTTCTCGATGGCAACAAGTTTGTCGCGATGGACATCGGCGGCAACGACGTTTTGCAGGCCGGTTCAACGCGAGATACGGAGATCAAGCGCCCGGTGCCCTTGAAGCTCATTGCAGGCTCGGAGGCTGGAAATTATCGGCTGTATCACGGCCGCGATTACGTGGAATTTCACCGTGCAGACTAACACTCCCTTCCAAGTCAAGTCTTTTACCTAGCGTCCGCGCCAGCGGCAGCCGCTCGTGTGAACGAATGTGCATTGCCTCCAAGTACGTGGTCCTTTCAACGGCAATTTGTGGTTGCCATTACATTTGTTGGTGACCCCAATCACCGCAATTTCTGCCTGCTTTCTGAATACTCCAAGCAGTTGCTAACCGCCGAACTCGGCTAGGACTCCCGGAACTTTTATGAGTCGGTCTCTCATTCGTCGCAATCTTGCCAATCTGCTCAGGCTGTGTCCCCTGCTTGCGCTGGTTGTTGCGCTTTGCCCTGGACAAGAAAAGCAAGCACAGAAAGCGCCAGATGTATCATCATCGCCTTCGGCCGGAGCCGCGCAGTTCGCGCTGCATTGTGCTGTCTGCCATGGAAACGACCTGAAGGGTACCGGACCGTTTCCTCCGCCCTATAGGGTGCCTCCGGATCTCACGACCTTGTCGCGGCGCCATGGCGGCAAATTTCCCCAGGAGTACGTAACAAAGGTGCTACGCAATGGCGTCACCCTGCCTGCCCACGGACCCGCCGAGATGCCCGTTTGGGCCGCTACGACCCATCTGGATAAGTCCCAGCGTGAAGCGTGGATTAAAGACCTGGCCGATTTCATCAAGTCCCGCCAGATAAAATAAGCCGGCCGCCCCCGCTAAGGCCAGAGCGGTGCTCCGCGCCAGAATTTTCCCAGCGTTCCATATTTCTTCCTCGTCGTAATTTCAGGAGTCCCATCTGCTGCGTATGAGATAATTTCGTTAATTCAAACGCCGCACCTATTTGCGTTGCTTTCCCACCCGTGGTATGCGCCCTGCCGTCCAGTTTTTCGGTGTATACTCCGTTGCATTCTTCTTTGGATAGGTGGCTCTTGGATCCCGGGCAAACTCCAAACCTCTGGATTCCCGTTTGTTGCGAGCGCGTTATGCGCTACAACATGTTCGTTCAGAAAAACGGCGCTGCGTATGGCTCGCTGGTGTGCTCTGTCTGCAGCAAAAACGTCACTTTCGAGTTGGAACATCAGGCTGATTTGAGTGCTTACGGTGAAGGCGCCCGCGCACTCGCCATGCTGGGTTCACCCAAGCCACCCAATGTCGAGCGGCCGACTGCCCACGGCGATGCTGCTCTTGACGACAAGACTCTTTGACCTGCATTACTGACTTCTAAAGCGCGGTCTTACCCATGATCGGCCGGACCATCTCTCACTTTCGCATCCTCGAGAAACTCGGCACTGGCGGCATGGGCGTTGTCTACAAAGCCCTCGACACCCGTCTCGACCGTCTCGTGGCCCTGAAGTTTCTGCCTGATGATGTTGCCAGGGGCTCACAGAATTTGGCTCGCTTTGAGCGGGAGGCACAAGCTGCATCTAGTTTAAACCATCCCAACATTTGCACTGTCTACGAAATCGGTGAGCAAGACGGACAGCAATTCATTGCGATGGAGTTTCTCGACGGCGAAACGTTGAAACATCACATCTCTGGCAGGCCGCTCCCGTTCGACGAAATGCTGCAGCTGGCGATTCAAATAGCCGATGCGCTCAGAGCAGCGCATGCCGGTGGCATTATTCATCGAGACATCAAGCCAGCAAATCTATTTATCACCAAGCAGTGCAGCGTAAAGGTCCTCGACTTCGGTCTGGCGAAGTTTACTCCTATACACGAGGGTGGTGGCATTTCTTCGATGCCAACGGTGAGTGAGGGTACGCAACTTACAAGCGCTGGTTGTGCGGTTGGAACTATCGCATACATGTCTCCAGAGCAGGCACGGGGCGAAGAGCTGGATGCAAGGACGGATTTGTTCTCGTTCGGTGCAGTTCTGTACGAAATGGCAACGGGCAGACTCGCATTCCCGGGCAACACAATAGCCATAGTTCACGATGCGATTCTGAATCGAGCGCCGACCCCGCTAGCACGAGTGAATCCTGGCTTCCCGACAGAGTTTCAGCGCATCGTCAATAAAGCATTAGAGAAAGACCGCAAGCTGCGCTACAACAGCGCCGCAGAAACTCACGCAGACTTGCAACGGCTGAAGCGAGATTCAGAATCGGGTCGCGCAGTCGTCTGTACGGCCGGGGCCGAGTTGACGCCTGCCAAGAGACCCATACGATTTCGACGGGCGGCCACTGGCGCATCAATTCTAGTCATCACAGCATTGTCAGTGGGCGGTTGGTTGTTTCTCTCCCGTAAGGCGCATGCGCTGACTGATAAGGACACAGTCGTCCTTGCTGATTTCACGAACGGGACGGGCGATACAGTCTTTGATGGTACCCTGCGGCAGGGTCTTGCTTCGCAACTTGAACAATCCCCTTTATTGAGCCTGGTCTCCGAGCGGCGCATCCAAGAAACCTTGCGACTCATGGGGCTGCCGCCAGACAGCAAACTTTCTCCCGCGGTCGCTGGCGGCCTCTGCCAGCGCGTCGGCAGCCAGGCGTATTTGAGCGGCTCCATTTCCAGAATCGACGACCAGTATGTCATTGGCGTCAGCGCCGTGAATTGCCAAACCGGCGATTCCCTTGCCCAGGAGCAGGTCACCGCCATCGGCAAGGAAAATGTCTTGAATGCGCTCGGGGTAGCTTCCACTAAGCTCCGCGAAAAACTCGGAGAGTCCCTCAAGTCCGTGCAGAAGCTCGATACCCCGGTCGAGCAGGTCACTACTCCTTCCCTCGAAGCGCTCCAGGCCTACAGTTTGGGCCGAAAAGCCATGCTGGGAATGGGTGACTACACAGCCGCGGTGCCATTGTTCGAACGTTCTGTCCAGTTTGACCCGAGTTTCGCCATGGCTTACGCGACGCTGGGGACCGCTTACCATAACCTCGGCGAAAAAATGCTCTCGGCGCAAAATATAAAAAAAGCTTACGACCTACGCGCTCGCGTCAGCGAAAGGGAGAGGTTCTACATTGAGTCGCATTACCATCAACTCGTCACGGGCGACCTCGAAAAGGCGCGGCAGTCTTATGAGCTCTGGGCGCAAATCTATCCTCGCGAACAAGTCCCGCCTCTCAATCTCGGCGTCGTGTATCAGACACTGGGGCAGTACGATAAGTCTCTCGCGCAGTTCCGTGAAGCCCTGCGCCTGAGTCCCACGGATAGTGTCACCCTCGCCGATCTGGTTCTCGCCTATATTCATTTGAATCGTTTAGGCGAGGCTCGCGCCGCCGCCAAAGAAGCCTTGTCGAAAAATCTTGATTCCGCCGATCTCCGCATCAATCTCTATCAGATTGCCTTCCTGAATAAGGATCCGGCCGCTATAGCTCAGCAGGTCTCTTGGGCGATGGGCAAGCCCGGAAAAGAAAACGTCATGCTCTATCTGGAGGCCGGCACCGCCGCCTACGCCGGTAAACTCGCTGACGCTCGCGCTCTCGCTCGCCAGGCTTCAACTTCCGCCCAGCTAGCCGGCGAAAAAGAAACGGCTGCGGGTTGCGAGGCCGCTGCGGCCCTCTGGGAAGCCTTCTATGGAAATGCCTCGGAAGCGCGCCAGCGCGCCGCCGCGACTCTCGCCGAATCGAATGGCCGCGATGCCCAGTACGCTGCCGCCCTCGCGATGTCCCTGGCCGGTGATACAACGCGCGCCCAGGCGCTCGCGGACGATTTGGAAAAGCGTTTCCCGGAAGACACCGTCGTTCGTTTTAATTACCTGCCAACTCTCCGCGCCCAGCTCGCCTTCGACCTTCCTGACAATGCCGCCAAGGCCCTCGAAGCGCTTGCCGTCGCCACGCCCTACGAATTAGGTGTCCCGGGCAGCAGCACTTTTTGGACAAACCTTTATCCTGTCTATGTCCGCGGCCAGGCGTATCTCGCTGCTCGCCAGGGGGCTCCGGCGGCCGCCGAATTTCAGAAAATCCTCGATTGGCCCGGCGTCGTGGTCAATGAGCCTATCGCCGCCCTCGCTCATCTCGGCCAAGCCCGCGCCTACGCCCTCGCCGGCGACATTCCCAAGTCCCGCGCCGCCTACAACTCTTTCCTCTCCCTATGGAAAGACGCCGACCCCGGCATCCCCATCCTGAACCAAGCCAAATCCGAATCCGCCAGATTGCAGTAGTTCGCACCGGAGATCAGCCGCCAACCCGTCAGTCTCAATGAGCGGAAACGCTTAAAGTGAGATATGTTCACGAGTACCTCCACAGCGAATTGATGTAGCCAACCATGAATGTCAGCGAGGGGAGGCTCTTGGCGTCTCCGGAGGGCCGTGGCAGGGCTTCGGGTGATGCGAAAGTCTGCTGTTCACGCCACGTGGCCCCGATCAGTGTCGAGGCGCAGTTGGAGCTTTAGCCCCATAAACAGCGTTGTCCCGCGATCGCGTTCGCCGTTACCGCAGGCCGTACGCGAGGCAGAGCGGCGGACCGGGGAGCCCGGTGTCGCGTTGCTCGCGGGAGTACATGGCGAGAACTCCCCTCACCATACTAAGAGGCCTCGAAAACGAAAAAGCTCAACGAAGAAAATGAGTGAAACAGGGCAGGATTGTTGACCCGTTCTAGGCTGTTGGCTCTGGAACAAATACTAGCCCGCGCTATGCTTAATTCTTGATTCAGCATTGACCATGCAGCTTCTCCCCAGATTTGTTGTCTGGCTACTCGGCACGTAGGACCTGCATGGGATCGATGGACGCAGCGCGCCATGCGGGAAGAACACAAGCTATGGCTGCCACGAGAACGAGAATCAGCGCAGCCCCGAGCAGCGTCAACGGCTGGGACAAACTTCCTCCGCCCCATGCGGAAACAAGGGGGCCCAGAATCGCGCTTATTATCAAGCCTGCAGCTATGCCGATGCCCAGCATTGCTGCGGTCGAACTGAGCACGAGGTGCACGATTGAGCCGTGCCCAGCGCCAAGGGCCATTCGGATGCCCAATTCTTGTGTGCGCTGCGTTACGGCGAAGGATACCACGCTATAAAGCCCCGTGGCCGCCAACAGCAGAGCGATGACGGCATAGAGCGCGAAAATGGCGGCGATCAAGCGCTCGCGACCCCATCCCCAATTATCGAGCTCCCACTGCAGCGTATGCGCGTCGTTCACGACCAAGCTGGGGTTGAGCTGCAGCAGCCGCGCCTTGACAGAGCGTATGGCAGTCTCCGGATCGCCGCTCGCACGCACGTAAAGCGTGCCGCCGAGAAGGGGTGGACCGAAGGTGTTCGGTAAGAATACCGCTGGCCGCACTTCAGGATGGTCGAGGTCATTGTTTGACGCGTCGCCCACGACGCCGATCACTTCTACCCAAGCATTAAGAGGTTCTGAAGACATCGGAGGCGAATCCCATGTCTTGAGGAACGGGATGCGCACACTTTGACCAATGGGGTCGACATCTCCCAAGTATTGCTTGACGAACGCTTGATTCACCATGGCCACGTGAGCCAGTCGCTGCACTTCGGCGCTTGAAAAAATTCTCCCCCGAAGTAGCGGGACGTGCAGGACGGAAAGCAATTGTGGGCTGATCGGGGTGAACACAGCCTGCGCGTCGGTTAACGCGGGTTTGCTCTGAATCTCGATGTTTTTGAAGAATCCCCCTGTGCCTGGATTCCAAAGTTGGGACCACCCCGCTTCGGCCACTCCCGGTGTTTGGGCGACACTCTGCCTTATCATTTCTTCTTCGTTGAAAACTTTCTGGGCTCGTTCCGGCCTAGTGGTTCCCGCTGGGATCGGCAATCCGAGGAGCCGAATGAAGAACACACGGCCTGGATCGAAGCCCTGTGGCGCATGCAGCTTCGCCAGAAAGGCTTTCCCTGCGCCACCGGCTCCAGCCAGGAGCAACAGTGTCAAGGCCACCTGTCCGGCAATGGGCAGCCGGTGCATCCTCCGGGTGCGGGTACTGCCCGCGACCTTTGTGCTGCCTGATTGGAGTAAAGTGCCGGGATGTGGCCGCGAGATCTCAAGCGCAGGCGATAGCCCGAATATAATTCCTATGATCATGGCAACACCGGCACTGAACAACAGCACCGGAACATTCAGTCGAACAATAACCTCGTGCGGAAGCAAATCGTCTGGCAGAATCCTGCGAAGCGTATTTACGCCCCACCAGGCAGCCAAGACCCCGAACGCCGCGCCGGATAGGGAGAGCAGAACCGACTCCGTGAGAAGTTGGCGCACGAGCCGTCCGCGGCCTGCTCCCAAGGAGGTTCGCACCGCGAACTCGTGCTGTCTGGCCGCGCCCCGTGCGAGCAATAGAATCGAAGCGTTTGCACAGCCGATGACCAACAGCAGTACGGCTGCGGCAAACAAACTCACAACTGTGCCTCGAGTGCCCCACACATCGCTGGTCATGGCGACAATCCTCACGCGAGGGCTCTGCCCGTAAAGGTCGCGATCTTGTTTCGCAAAGCCTCCCACAAGCGCTTGCAGTTCCGCTTCTGCGGCGGCATAACGTGTCCCAGGCTTTAGCTTCGGGAACGCCATCCAGTAATCGTGGGCATCGGCAGTGGGCTTTCCTAGCAAATAAACATCCGAGCCGAACCAGGCAAACCGGGGCGGCATTACGCCGATCACGGTGTATGGCGCGTGATCCAGGTCAAGGGTTTTGCCGATGACTTCGCGGCTTCCGTGGTAATGCTCTTGCCAGAAGCCGTAACTGAGCACCGCAACTGGCGCCGGATTTCCTCCTGGCGCGTCTGCCGGGGTCAACACCCGCCCGAGCAACGGGGGCACGCCGAGGAAGACGAACAAGTTTGGCGAATATAAGCCGGTGTTCACCGAAACCGATGAATTTTCGACGGTGAGGTTCTTGAACTCTGGTTGTTGAAACAAGACATCTTCGACCGCTGATGCGTTGCGAATGGCTTCAAACTGGCCTCCGTTGACAAGAATCGGTTGATAGCGGCCTTCTTTGTTTAGCAGCTCGAAGTACACAATGCGATCTGCGTTTTTGTAAGGGTACGGATCCAGCAGAACTCCGTAGACCACGCTGAAGAGCGTCGTCGTAGCGCCGATTCCCAGCATCAGTGAGACCACGGCTCCTATGGCAAACCCAGGCGATTTGAGGAATTGCCGAATTGCGTACCGGAGATCCTGAAATAGAATGCTCATGACCGCTTCATCCGTGTGCCTGCCGCGCCGCGATATTGCCTAACGTGCTCTCCCGCGCCGCTCGCAACTTTTGTGCCGCCCATTCGCGTCCATTTGGCGTCGGACGGTATTGATGGCGCGGCGGCCTTCCCGGCACGGGGGCTCCCCTCCAGCGCGTCTCCAGCCACCCCAACTTTTCCAGTCGCATCAAGATTGGATAGAGCGTGCCGGACAGGATCCCAGTGTTCTTGCTGATGGCATACCCGTGGTGCCATTGCCCCGGCCGAACCAGCAGGGCCTCTAAAACCTCCATAGTTTGCTTCGAAGGCCGGATCCGGGGTCGCACACGGAAACTCTACATAAGTAGAAATAATTGTCAACTTTTCTCTCATGCCGGGTGCCCCACGTATCGGTTTCATACGTGGGTGTTTTGACGTTTCCACACTCCTTGAGCGTCTCACCAAACTCCCAAATTCCCGCCAACCCCTTCGATCCACTCCACTTCCCGTGTCTCAATTCGAATGATACGAATCAAGTACTGTAGCTTGACAGTAATTCAATTCCATGATACCTTTCCCCATGCTCGCCCTGAGGACTTCCCAACAGAGCCTCGAAGCGTTTCGCACACCAACGCAGCCCGCCTGTACCGGCAACCGCTCATTTTCTGCCGCTCGTCTTCTTCTCGCCATTCCTCACTCGTCACTCGCTGCTGCCCTCCAAACAGCCGTCTCCCACCGCAAATTCCCGTGTCCGATAAGATCCCCCGCAACTCCATTAGAATCAACACTTCCAACAACCCCTGCAAGTGTTCATGGCACTGTTGACATCCTCGATGAGCGAGCCGATGCCTCAGGCGGTAGAGGTTATAGGCAAGACCGAGCAGCAGAGCTTGGCGAATCTGGATGGCCAAACTGCGCCCGGGAGCGCGCGAGGAGAGCTTGCGCTTAACGGT
>DATJXZ010000103.1:0-32275 GCA_035499815.1 Candidatus Solibacter sp.
GCGCGGATGCCGAGGTGCTCGGCCTGCTGGGCCGCCACGAGGCTCCGCTGAACCAGCGCGCCCCAGGTGACGACGACCACGTGATCGCCTTCGCGCCGGAGCGCGGCCTTCCCGAAGGGAATCATGAAGTCTTTGCCGGGATATTCGCTCCTGTTGTAGGTCTGTCGGTAGAGGTGCTTGTGCTCCAGGAACATGACGGGATCGTCGCAGCGGATGGCGGTGCGTAACAGGCCGGCGACGTCGAGGGCCGTGCTGGGCATGACAACGCGAAGGCCGGGGCAGTGGGTGAAGATGGATTCGCCGCTTTGGGAATGATAGATGGCGCCGCCGGTAAGATAGCCACCGATGGCGACGCGCAAAACAGCGGGCGATTTGAAGACGCCATTGGAACGCCAGCGCATGACGCAGAGTTCATCGCGAATCTGCATCATGGCGGGCCAGATATAGTCGAAAAATTGAATTTCCGCGACGGGCTTAAGGCCACGTTGGGCCATACCGATGGCGCGGCCGACGATGGCAGCTTCGGCTAGAGGGGCGTTGAAGACGCGATCGGAGCCGTATTTCCGCTGCAGACCCGCGGTAGCCTTGAAGACCCCGCCTTTGCCCTTGATTTCCTTTAGATGCTCATCGCGGCTGGCGTCGGCGACGTCCTCGCCGAAAACGAGGATGCGCTCGTCGCGGGCCATTTCGTCGGAAAGCGTGGCGTCGACCATTTCCACCATGGTTTTGGGAGCGCCATGAAACTGCGGCTGGGCCTCAAAGGCGGAAGACGTGGGATCGACGTCTGGAGAATAAACATTGACGCGGATGGAATCGATTGGGGGCTCTTCCGCGGCGAGAGCTTCATCGGCGGCATTGCGGATTTCGACGTCGGCTTCGGCCTCGAGCGCTTCCATTTCTTTCTGGTCGAGAATGCCTTCGCGAATGAGGAAAAGCGAAAATTTCGAGATGGGATCGCGGTGCGCTTCGGCTTCGCGTTCTTCGGGAGTTTTGTAGAGCTTTTCGTCGTCGGAGAGAGAATGAGAATACGGGCGGATGCAGTGCGCATGAACGAGCGCGGGACCGCGGCGTTCGCGGCAGTAGTGAAGGGCCGCTTTGCAGATGGCATAACTTTCGAGGGGATCCGTGCCATCGCATTCGGCAATGTGCAGACCAGGGAAACCGCGAGTCAATTTTGAGATGCTGCCGCCGGCGGTTTGCACTTCGATGGGAACGGAGATAGCGTAGCCGTTATCCTCGATGAGATAGAGGAGCGGAAGCTTTTTGGCGCAGGCGGCGTTCAGCGATTCCCAGAATTCGCCCTCGCTGGTGGCGCCATCGCCGGCGGAGACAAAGACAATTTCGTCCGACGCATGGCGGACATGTTCGCCAAGCGGAGCTTGTTTCGCTTGCGCGAGAGCTTTCGGGCGGCCTTCGTAATATAGCGTGGCTTCGGCGGCGCCGACGGCTTGGACAAATTGGGTGCCGGTGCAGGAGGATTTATTGACGATGTTCAGATTGGGCTGGCCCCAGTGCGAGGGCATTTGCCGGCCGCCGGAGCTGGGATCATCCTTGGCGCCGACCGCTTGCAAGAGCATATCGAGGGGTTTGACGCCGAGCATGAGGCAGAGAGCGCGGTCGCGATAATAGGAATAGATCCAATCTATGCCAGGACGAAGAAGAAGCCCCATGGCGGCGGTGACGGCCTCGTGGCCGGCGCCAGAAATTTGAAAGAAGATTTTGTTTTGGCGTTTGAGCTGGATTTCGCGGTCATCCAGGCGGCGGGAAAGATACATGGTGCGGTAAAGGCGGATGAGAGTGTCGCGGTCGAGGCCATGCAACTTCGGGGCGTCAAGCCTGGCAAGTTTCACGCGCGTTTGTAACGCCATTCGATCTGCCCTCATTGCGAAGCGGGAATTGGGCCCAGCGGAACTGTATTATACCCGAAGTCCGCCCACGGCCTGCACATTGGAAAAGCTAACCAAGCGCATCAAACTGCTCGACGAGTTCATCAAATTGTTGTTCGCCCTGGTGCACGACGCGCGGCGAAGCTTCCCTGAAAGGTTCCTCCGACGGAATACGATCCAGCCAACGCTGCTCGGTAAGCTTTTCGTGGCCGGAAAAATAGAGTCGCACGAGGAGATTCACTTTGCCGTTGGGGTTAGGGGCTTCCTCTGAAGCTTCAGCTTCGACTGCGGCAGCTTTGCGCTTTGGGCTGGCCTTGGACTTGGATCTGGATTTTGATTTAGATTTTTCATCTTTGTGCGCTTCCGCGGGCTTTGGAGCAGGTTCGGCGATGGCTTCTGGATCAGGCTCTGAGCGTTCGAGCTTGTATTGGAGCTTCTTGTCCAGACGGAATGCCTGCTTCCAGCCCTCGAGCTTGTGCCGCGCGAGCTGAGCCTTCTCTTCGTCGGTGCCGAAATCAAAGAGGAGATAGGTATGCGCCATGAAATTAGTCTGCGACGCAGGCCCTGGCAAGTCAAGATGGCAGAGTTTCGTGGGTGCACGGGGAACTAGTGATGATTCCGGCAAAGGCAGTTTAGTTGCGCCGAACGAGGCTAGCTAACGTAAGGAGGCTGGCAAGCGTCAATTTGGGGTATCATGAGTGAGTTCGTGGCCTCGTGAGACAGAAGAAGCAGGAACGGGTTCGTTTCGCCGCCGCGTGGCTGTGCCTGCTGGCGGTGACGCTGATTTACGCGCCGATGGCGGGCGCTGCGTGGCTCGCGCATAACATGGACAAAATGGCCTGCTGCGCGGGCGGATACTGCCCCATTGCCGCGCATCATCATCAAAAGCAGAAGCGGAATTCATCGCAGAATTCGATGCCGATGGATTGCGGGCATGAGATGGGCGGTATGGGCGGCATGATGTCATGCTCTATGTCCTGCTGCCAGAATCCGGCGCGGCCCGCGCTGATCCCCGGGGCGTTCCTGTTGCCGGCCGTCAATTTTGCGCCTCCGACTGACGAAATCTCACATCCTGTAGTGATTGGCAGCGCCTTTGAAATTTCACGATTCCCCAAACCGCACTCTCCGCCGCCTCGAACTTCTTCCTCGCTTCGCTAACTAAGCGGACGTTTAACTTCCCGATAGGTTCATTCACCTGTGCCGCGGCTTCGCAGCCGCGCGAGTAGCGTTGCACGAGGAGAGGAAAAGTTTATGCGAAGATTTGTGCAGGGAATTGCAGGGTCTTTGCTGTTCGCGGCGGCGGCTCTTGCCACGGTGTTTGGGACCGTGAGGGGGATCGTCCACGACCCACAGCACCGGCCTATCGCTGGCAGCGAAGTCGTACTGAAGGATCAGTCATCCGATTACACACAAAAAACGAATACTGACGCGAATGGCGAATTTCACTTCGATGCCGTTCCGCTGGGAACTTACTCGATTACCGTGACTCACAAGGATTTTGCTGGGGAACAGCAAAGGGTGACTGTTCTGTCGGGCACGGCGCCGATCCTGCATTTCGAATTGCGACTCGCATCGCAGAGCCAGTCAGTTACGGTTTCGGCTGAAACTGCACCGGGGCAGACCGAGTCGGTGACGCCGACGACGTTAGTCAACCGCGCGCAGATTCAGGAGACGCCCGGAGCGGCGCGCACGAACAGCATGGCCATGATTACGGACTATATGCCCGGCGCATACGTTACTCACGATCAGCTGCACGTGAGAGGCGGGCACCAGGTGAGCTGGCTGGTCGATGGCGTTCCGATTCCGAACACGAATATCGCCAGCAATTTGGGCCCGCAGATCGATCCGAACGACGTGGACGTGATGGAAATGCAGCGCGGCAGTTATGCCGCGGACTTTGGGGACCGAACCTATGGCGTGTTCGACGTGGTGCCGCGCACGGGATTCGAGCGGAACAATGAAGCGGAATTGGTGATGACTGCTGGAAATTTCTACCAGACGGATGATCAGCTCAACTTCGGCGGACACACGAACCGTTTTGCGTACTACGCGAGTGTGAACGGCAACCGCACAAATCTTGGATTGCAGACGCCGACGTCAGCGGTGATCCATGACGCAGCAAACGGGGTCGGGGGATTTACGTCGCTCATGTACAACGTGGATTCGCGGGACCAGTTGCGCGCTGTAGGGCAAGTGCGGCGCGATTTTTACCAAGTGCCATTCGATCCCAATGACCCTGACACCCAAGGGCAATCTTTGAAGGATGCCAACCGCGAGAACGATTCCTTCGCGGCGGTAACCTGGGTGCACACGTTCAGCCCCGGACTGGTCTTCACGGTTTCTCCGTTTTATCACTACAACAGCGCTAACTACGAAAGCAGTCCGCTGGACCTGCCGAGCTCGACGACACAAAACCGTTCCTCGAAGTATGAAGGGGGGCAAAGCACAGTTTCGTGGGTGGAAAAGCGCAACAATTTGCGGGCAGGTCTCTACGTCTTTGCGCAACAGGACTCCCAACTCTTCAGTGTGATCTACAATTGTCCGACGCCGCCCACGGCGGATTGCCCGGAGACGAGCGCGTCAAATCTGACTCCCACACAGGTGAACCCCACGGGCAGCCTTACGGCTTTGTACGCCGAAGATCAATTCCAAGTTACTTCCTGGCTTGCACTGAACGCCGGTCTCCGGCAAACGCACTTTTCCGGGAACGTGGTGGAAAACGTGACGAGCCCCCGAGTCGGAGCGTCTATTCGCGTGCCGAAACTGAACTGGGTTTTCCGCGGCTTTTATGGACATTTTTACCAGGCACCGCCGTTGTTGACCCTATCGGGGCCGATCCTAGACGCGGCTACCAACCAGAACCTGGGTTTCGTCCCGCTGCATGGGGAGCGGGACGAAGAGCATCAATTCGGCGTGACGATTCCCTTCCACGGCTGGACCATCGACGCCGACAACTTCCTCACTCGCGCGACTAATTTCTTTGACCATAACAATTTCAATGACTCTGACCTGTTTTTCCCTGTCACAATTCAGGGCGCGCGGATCAACGGTTGGGAACTGACCTTGCGTTCTCCGCGTATCCGCAATCGCGCGCAAGTTTATTTGACTTATTCAAATCAACTCGCGCTCGGCTTTGGCGACATCAACGGCGGGCTGACGGACTTTTCGTTTGGCGACGGATACGGGTTGTTGGATCATGACCAGCGGAACACGCTGCATATCGGCGCGCAATACACCCTGCCGTGGAACTCCTACGCCTCTACCGACATCTACTACGCCTCTGGCTTCACGAACGGGAATTCGCCGCCGGACCCGAACGATCACCTTGAGCCGCACACGACGTTCGACCTTTCCCTGGGCAAGAACTTTGGCGAGCGTTTCTCGGTTAACGTGCAGGGCATAAACGTTGCGAATCGCCGCGTGTTGCTGGACAACAGCTTCACGTTCGGGGGCACGCACTATTTGAATCCGCGCGAGATTTTCGTGCAACTACGTTTTCACTTCCACTACTAGTCGAGAATAGGAGCCGCAGACGGGCACCGCGAAAGAGTTGTCCGCCTGCGGCGTCTGTAACTGGCAGTCACAATTTGACTTCAATCGCTCTGCGAATTAGGCTGACGGACGATGAATTCAAAGCTGCCACAAAATTTGTCATCCACAACGCACAACAGGAGAGTCCGATGCGAAAAATATTCATGTCCGCCCTCGTGTGCCTCATCGGAGCGCTGGCCGCACTTGCGGCACCGCCGAGAGTTGTCTATGTGCGTTGCGGCAAACTGATTTTCGATGCGGAAAAGGCGCCACTGTCGCCGGGCGTCGTGGTGATCACGGATGGAAAGGTGACCGCAGTTGGCAAGGATATTCCGGTGCCTAGCGGTGCGGAGCAAGTCGACCTATCGAGTTACACCGTGATGCCGGGATTTGTGGATGCGCATATCCATATCTGGTCTGGACCGTTCGGCAAGCCGGCTTCGAATCCGCTGGCCGCATTGCGCGGTGGGAGGGCCATGAGCTACGCGCTTTCTTCCGGCGTCGTCGGTGCGCGAGTTCTGGGCACGGAGGGATTCATCGACGTAGCGCTCAAGGAAGCAATCGAGGATGGCACGATTCCGGGTCCGCATCTGGTTCCCGCCGCGCACGCGCTCACTATTCCTGGGGGACACGGCGACTTCTTCCCGGCTCCGCCGTACCTGCCGATGGATGATTTCTACACTCCAATGAACGGGTTCATCAATTCACCAGCGGATGCGGAAAAAGCCGTTCATCTGCAGATCAAATATGGGGCGCGCGTGATCAAGGTGCTGGCGTCCGGCGGCGTGCTTTCACCACTCGATTCGCCGACTTCGGAGCAAGTGTCGCTGGAGGAACTTCGCGTGATCGTCGAGCAGGCGCACATGGCGCACGTGAAGGTAGCAGCGCACGCGGAAAATATTCGCAGCATTCGTTCGGCGCTCGAGGCGGGAGTGGATTCGATCGAACATGGGTCGGAACTCGATCAGGCGGCAGCGGACTTCATGAAGAGCCACGGAGTTGTGATGGTTCCAACTGTCTTCGTGGTGGAGGAGAGCGTGGAAAATGGCGTGAAAATGCATTTTCCGGAGTACGTGATCACCAAGGTTAATGCACTTGCAAGAACGCATTTTCCAAGCTTCCAGCTAGCCTTGCAATCAGGTGTGACCATCGCCGCGGGCTCGGACCATTCCTACGCGCCGGGAACGGGAACGGTGCGAGACGAACTGATGGCTGAGGTGAAATACGGAATGACGCCGCAGCAGGCGCTCGTGTCCGGAACAAAGACGAGCGCGGAGCTGCTGGGGCTGGAGCAACTCGGAACACTGGCCGTGGGCAAGGAAGGTGATCTTGTCGCGGTGGATGGCGATCCGCTGAGCGATATTCACGCGCTTGAAAAGGTGCGCGCGGTGCTTTTCGAGGGCAAGAGCGTGCAGCCTGCGAACCGGCAGTGATGTACGGTGGGTATAGGCACCCGGGCCTGGAGTAGCGGCTGCAGAGCAAAGAGCCGCAGGACGCGTGTGAAGGCAGTGTATTGCCTGAAAATGCTGGTGGTTGTAGACTTTTTGTTGAAGCGAGAATCGAAGGCGATGGAGTTCGCCTGAACCGAGTCGGCACGTTTCGCCGGCTCCGATGACTCCTGGCGGCCGTATGGCTCCAGGAGTTTTTTGTTTTGCGCGGCGCTAAAGCGTGAATCGAACGATCTCGGGCACCGGACAGGTCCCGGGCGTGGGCTACCCAGTCATGCACTGTTCGCTAAGGAGGCATGGCTTGCCGGAAAGGCTTTGGAAATTGAGCCTCAGTGAAAACCATAGGCGTGTGGTCTCCGCGGTCGTTCGGCGCGTGGAAACCACCTGTGATGAGGTCCTCGGATGGCTCGAAAGGACCGGCGGAGATCTGCACGCTCTCAAGGAGGATGTCGCTCCGAAACAGGCCGAGGAGATTCGCGCGCTCGTGAGGCGGCTGCGGGAAGAAACCCGCCGCGTTCAAAATGAACTTGTCATTGATCCCTCGGTACAATCGCGCGCCCGTGGGATAGTTGCCTCCGTTTCACTTACGCGCACAGAGATCGAGGAGATCCTGACGCCCGGCCTGCGGGGCTACGGCGCGTTGGCTCCCGAAACGGAGGCTGCGCTCGACAAGCAGTTCTCGCGAATCCTTGTTTTTCTCCAGGCCATGGGGGAGATTGCCCAACGGTGCAGCTCACGCGGTGCCCCATGAAACTGCACGAACTTCACGCTCGCCGCCTGGAAGCCACGCTCAGCCGAGCCGACGAAGCAATTCATCGCATGGAGAGCCTTTTGATGAACGACGAGCAGGATGGCGCGGTTCGAAAGATCGAAAATAAGCTCTCACCTAAATCGCGGGAAACTCTTTTGGCGAAGCTTCACACCTTAAAGATAATGCTGGCAGGAATGGCGGAGTCATTCTCTCTCCAACCGCACCCTCTGGACACTCGCAGAGTTTTGAACGCTGAGATTTCGACGCTCTGGGTTCAACTCGAGGATTGCCGGCCCCGGCGCATGAAGGGCTATGGGCAACAATTTTCCCAGCAGGCGAGCGCAGCGCTGGAAGAGGCAGTTGAAGAACTGCTTCAGCATGTCCTGGCGATGCGCAAGGGACTGGACTGAGTTCGCCACAAAACTCATGCTAATCGGACGCGAGCGCGAACGAGCGAGACTACGCGAGGCCATAGCGGAGCGCAGGAGTCTTTTGGTTTACGGGCCGGCTGGTTCCGGAAAATCCGCATTGTTACATGATGTGCTTTCCTCTGTGGGCGCCTGCCTTTGCCGAAGATGCATCGTGTGCGCAGCAGAGGGCGCTCCGAGCAACATTTGGCTTCGCTTAGTGACGGCTTTGGCTGAGAGTGGTGATTCGGAAGTGCTCACCCGCGCGGAGAACGACGCAGCCTCGGCGGAACACTTTGAGAATTGGGCGCGCGCACAAACCAGTTTGCGGCTTCGCGGCGTCATTCGCCGAGCCACGCGTACACGCGACTACTCGATTTTTCTCGATGCCATTGCACCTTTGCCTGACGGCGTCTATCGATTGCTTCAGGAATGGGTTTGGTCCGCGCGCACACCGGTGATTCTTCTCGGCCGCGGCTCCACGCAGGTCGAACTCGGCAAGGCTTCGCAGCTTTACTGGCACGAAGGATTGCGGCTGTATCTCGGGCCGCTGGAACGAGCTTCCGCGGAGGCGTTGTTGGAGGATAAGATCGAGCGCTTTCATTTGGCAAAGTTTGCGGACGCCCAGTTTCGCAACTTCGTCTTGGAACGGAGCGAGGGTCTACCCGGCAAGATTGGGCTTCTCTGTAAATTGGCCTCAAACACGGCTTATCACTGCGGAGGACACGTTAAGCTGCACACTCTGGCTGTTGATTTTCTGTTGCAACAGGAACTCCAAACAGACTGGGCCGCTCGACATGCCTGAGCACGCTACTTCGTCGGAGAGACTTGCGGCGGTCGAACATCATGAGAAGTCGATCTCGCTTGCGCGAGAGGCCATTGAAAGATTCCAGCTCAGCGATCTCAAGCCGCTTCTTCGCGCCGTCGAGTTGCAAACAAAGAGAAAGGAACTAAATCTAGCGGTCTTTGGCCGCTTCAAAGCAGGCAAGAGCAGTTTTCTAAATCAACTGCTTGGCCGGCCCCTCCTGCCCGTTGGCGTTCTGCCGGTCACTTCGGTCGTGACGGAAATTACGTACGGCTTGTCAGAATCCGCTTCAGTCCTTTTTCGAAAGGACCAAGGCATGCGCACGATTTCACTGGCGGAAATCGCAAATTATGTTTCCGAGTCCGAGAACCCCGAGAATTGCAAAGACGTCGAGCTGGTCCGCGTTTTTTTGCCATCTCTTGAGCGATTCTCCGGACTTACTCTCGTTGATACGCCTGGCCTGGACAGCCTATTTTCTCAAAACACCGAAGCGGCACTCAGTTGGAGCAGCAATGTCGATCTGGCACTTGTCGCAGTCGCGGTGGACCCGCCGCTCACGCAGCAAGACGTCGCACTGGTCGAACGGTTACGGCGGTTCACTCCGAATGTCGCTATCCTGCTTACGAAAGTGGATACGCTCGACGCCTCCAGCCAGCGGGAAGTCCTCACCTTTATTGAAAACCAGCTAAAATCAAAATTCCCGCGCGGGTGTCGAGTCTTTCCGTTCTCTATCAAGCCGGGCTATGAAAGCCTTCGCAATCGCTTCGAAGCGGAATATGTATCGAATGCACTAGAGTCGCTCAGGGAAGGGCAGGCCGCTGCTCTCGCGCGAAAATTGCAAACACTTCTGCACACCATCTCTGACTATCTGAAGCTCGCCTTGAACTCGGCAGAAGCCCGCGAGAGTGACCGCGAACACCTCCACGCTCAGGTTCTTGGATCCGAGGACTCGCTTGGCGACCAGAAACTCCAATTCCGATTGCTTGCCAAACATGCTGCTGGGCGGACTCGGCCGCTTATTCAGCAGCGCCTGCAGAAAACGGCTCTTCCGCCGCTTCAGAAAAAGCTCGCTGATCACTTCGATGCCGAATTTCCTGCATGGCGGGGTTCCTTTGCGCAGATTCTCTCTCAGTTCGAATCATGGCTTCAGATAGAGCTCGAAAACGAGCTGACTACCAGTTCTGCCGTAGAAGCCGAAGCTTTCCAGGAATCTCTTTCCAGCTTCCAGCGCCAGTGCGAGGAGAGGCTTGGGACTTTTCGCGAGCAGCTCTCAGAAAGAGTTCTGCGAACGTTTGGATATTCACTTCGCGCGGCCAAAGCAGAAATCGAAGTTCAGCTTCCCCGCGTGCCTGACGTCTCCATTGGCAAGATTTTCGACCGCAACTGGGAACTTCTCTCCGCGCTTATTCCGATGGCGCTCGTTCGTGGCCTGGTCAGGCGACGATTTGAGGAGAAAATCGAAAGCGAAATAATCAAGAATCTCTCCCGGCTTACTTCACAGTGGGAAGAAATCATTCGGAGCGCGATTCAAGCCACTGAAAAGGAAGCCATGGGCCGTTTTGAAGAGCTTGTGATAACCATTCGCCGGCTACTTTCCGTGGCAGACCTGGAGTCCAAGACTATTCTGCCTTCGTACATGGAAAAGATTGCGGCCGACTCGAACCATCTCGACACGGCAGCCGAAAGTTGACAGTGGCCTTCTCACAGAACCTCCTCTAAAGTGTTGCATCATAATTCCTGGAAAGAGAAATGTCCGAATCCAAGGAAAGACACTCCTGGGTGAATCGCACGGTTTTGGGGGTAGGGCTCACAAGCCTCTTTAGCGACTGGAGCCATGAAATCGCGACGGCGATTCTGCCGACATTTCTGGCGACGATCGGGGCGGGACCGGCGTGGCTCGGGATCATCGAAGGCATCGCCGACGGGCTTTCGAGCTTCACGAAACTCACGGCCGGCCATTTCACCGACCGATTAAAGCACCGCAAACCGCTCGCGGTTTTTGGTTACGTATTCACTGCCCTTGCGACCGCCTCGTTTGCGTTCGCTACTCGCGCGTATCACGTATTGATTGGCAGGACAGCGGCTTGGTTCGGCCGCGGAGTTCGTTCGCCGGCAAAAAAGGCGCTACTGGCAGCGGACGTTTCGCCGAACGCCTACGGGCGCGCTTTCGGCCTTGAACGCCTGATGGACACGCTCGGAGCGATTGTCGGACCGCTCACCGCGCTATGGCTGCTCGAAAAAACCGGGCACAACTATCAAAAGGTTTTCTTGTGGACGCTGTTTCCCGGGCTGATTGCGGTCGCGTGCTTCTGGCTGCTGGTGCGCGAACGCCCGATTGTGACAAAAACAAAACGGTCGTTTGTGGCCGGGATTCGTGATTTGCCGATTCCCTTCCGGCGCTTTCTGCTTGGGGTCGGCGTATTTGGCGCGGGCGATTTTTCTCACACGTTGCTCATTCTCTATGCGTCACGCATGCTCGCTCCCCGGTTTGGGCTCGCGCGCGCAGCCAGTATCGCCGTCGTTCTTTATACGCTGCATAACGTTTTCTACGCCGGGTCGGCGTACACGAGCGGATGGCTAAGCGATCACGTTCCGCAGCGCAAAATCATACTCGCTGGCGGTTACGCGCTGGCGGGAGTCGCCGCGATTCTGCTCGCAACGGGTACACATTCGCTGTGGCTGCTTGGAGTGATTTTTGTTTTGGCCGGGCTCTATGTCGGGACGGAAGAGGCGCTTGAGGATTCAGTGGCGGCCGAGCTTGTACCAAAGGAGCAGCATGGCATGGCGTTTGGAACGCTAGCCGCCGTGAACGCAGTGGGGGATTTTCTCTCAAGTCTTATGGTCGGATTCCTATGGAGCGCTGTTTCCGTGCAGGCGGCTTTCGCTGCGTCTACGCTACTTTTTTTCGCGGGCGCAATTCTTATTCTCCGGCTTCGTCACTGACAAATTCATTCCTTTCAAAGGAATAACGCACGCAGTCTATTCGTGCGGATGCATTTCCGTTGGCCACTGCGTTACGGCGATGCCGCCGCCGGGGACCAGCTGAATCGCCGGAGCATAAAGTCCGACGAATTGCCGCCGCCACCACAAACCCTGTTCTCTTTTTTCCGCCAAGGAGGTGAACCAGTACTGCCAGAGGACCGCGCGGACTTCCTTGGGCGGCGCTTCCGTAAATGGATTCCGAGAGAACAAGGCAATGACGTCCGGGTCGTTCGAGAGCAAGCGGCTTTCCGTGCGTAAGACCATCGGATTGTCGTGCCAATCGCCGAGCGATGCGAACCACAGGTTCCAATCGAAGCGTGGCTGATACGGCGCATAGATACCGGGAGCCTTATCGAGCTCCTGCGGCTTGTGACGAAAAGGATAGGCGACCCACGTTTTGCCGTCATTCGAGCCTTGGAACTCAATTTCATAGCGGCCCCGCGTCATGACGGCGAAAAGGCCGTAACGATTGGCGATGCGAAACGGTTCGAGCAGAGAGACTGGCGTGGCCGGCAGAGGGACGGGCGAGATCATCCAGATCATTTGCACAGAAGTGGCGTAGAAAATCCACGACAGGATGATCGCGACGACCGCGACGCGAACGGGTGAAAGCCGGGAATGGATTGTTTTGCATTTCTCCGAGAGGCTTTTGCTCTCCGCGTTGACTTCGCTAGTGTACGGAACTGCGGGCGGTTCCAAAATGGAGAGTGCGTCTTCACCGAGCGCGTTCGGTTCGCTTGCGGATGAAGTTGCGCGATTGAGAACGGGCTTTTTCCATTGTGCAGGGAAGAATCGCGTCAGGAAGCGGTCGTCGAGAAGCAAGAATCCCAGCATGAGAACCAGGTAATTTAGAAACGTGTAGTTGGCCGTCAGAATAATGCCAATCTGCCAGGGCGTCACAACGAAAAAGAGCGCGATGCGAATGCGGCGAGGGAGAAACGACGCCCAGATCAGGACCAGTTCGAGTGCGAGCGTTAAGAAGGCCGTCGCGGCGTGAAACCAGTGCGGCAGATGCTGGACGTACCAGCCAATCCAGGTGGGCAGGGGACCGTTTTGATAATACTCATCGAGCGCGGTGAAGCGGCGCCATTCGGGATCGCCGCTCATGATTTTCGCGACGCCGGACTCGAAATAGATACGGAACCACTCCCAAAGCAGCAAATAGAGAGAGGCGCGGACTGGCGGCCTCATTTCTCCGAAGCCCGGCCGAAATCCCGTGGGCGCGAAAAAGAGCGACAGAAATCCCGCTTCGAGCAACATTCCGTCCGATTGGTAGCCGGAGAAATCTCCCGCGGCGCTGACGAAGGAAAGAAAGCAGACAAAACAAACAACGAGCATGCAGCGCGGCCAAACGTTGAAGATAAGCAGCACGGCGGCAGCCAGGCCGACCCAGCAAAGGGCCACCAACATGTGCGAGCCGCTTGAAAACCACAAAACAGTGGGGGCGTACCAATACCTCGCGTAGCCAACTTGGGACGCAATATTTTTCAAGTATTCGCCAGCGGGGAGAATTCCTGCTGAACCGACAAGCCCGCGAATTTGAAAGACCAGTGAGAAAAAAGCGGAGAAATAAATTACGCCAAGCGCGCGCAGGAAAATCCAGCGGGCGAAGAAGCGGCCGGAGGGGCCGTTTTGCGAATCAAAGAGCCAACGGATAGCGGACGAAGGAGTCCAGTCCATAGACGCCGGACATTATACCGAGGCGGCGGCGAGGACATATTGATTCAGGATTTACCGCCTGGCTGATTCTGCGGAGCGCGGTGCGGCTCGACGTGCAGAGCACAGGTACCGTCCGCGCAAAGCTCGCGGTTCCAGCGATAGCGATTGCGCGCGACCCATCCGTAAAAATGTTTTGCGACGAAGTGAATCCCTGGCACGAGCAACAACCACGCCAAGAGACTCCAGCCGGGCAGTGCCAGCCCGATGCGCGCCCAGGCATCGGCTCCGGAATAGACGCGACCGGCAGGATTCACGGCCTGCATCAACCGCATCGCTTCCTCGAAGTTTACTTGCGGAAAACGAGTGGAGGCGCTCGCATCGTGCAGGTCCAGCAATTCGATGCGGCCACTGGGGTCCATGCGGCGCACGCGGGCCACGCTCGCGCGGCACAAATTGCACGCGCCATCGTAGAGGACGGTAAGCTTCGCCACTGATCTCCTTGCTACTGCCGGCAATAGCGCGAGCGCTGTGCCCAACGGTTGCCACGGCGGGCGCATTTTACATTCTAGCAGGCGCCGCAGAAGCGCTACGAAAGGGTATGCAACGGCTCCCACTTCCCTGTTGCGGCGGCCAACCCCGCGTGCTACGCTGGCGAACAAAAGGCGAATCGAAGGAGGTCTTTAGCTTATGTCCCATTCTCTCGCCGTGCGGGCTGCGGCTACTAGTTCCAGCGAGCCCGCGGCCGGTTCGTCGCTGACGCGCGTGCGCGAAGTTCTCGACGCGCTGGCGACTCGAGATCTCGATGGCGATGTGTTGACCGCGGTGCGTTACTTCCCGGCAAGGGAGGCGCAGTGGGCGGAGTTTCCTGAGTGGGTCCAGGCCGATCTTGCTGCCGCTTACGCGGCGAAAGGGATTCGCCAGCTTTATACGCACCAGGCCATTGCTGCCGAGGCGGTGCACGCGGGCAAGAATGTCGTCGTTGTGACGCCGACCGCTTCGGGGAAAACGCTTTGCTATAACTTGCCGATCCTGAATTCGATTCTCGAAGACTCGGACACACGCGCGTTGTATCTCTTTCCAACCAAAGCCCTCGCTCAGGATCAGTTGTCGGAACTGTACGACCTGAACCAGCGCCTCGATAACCGCTTCGGGGTCTTCACCTACGACGGCGACACGCCCGCCGACGCGCGACGGGCCATCCGCGAAAAAGGCCACGTGGTACTGACGAATCCGGACATGCTGCACACCGGGATTCTGCCGCATCACACGCGCTGGACGCGTCTCTTCGAAAATCTTCGCTACATCGTGATCGATGAGTTGCATACGTACCGCGGCGTGTTTGGCAGCCATCTTTGTAATGTGCTGCGGCGGCTGCGGCGCATCGCAAATTTCTACGGGCGGGATCCGCAGTTTATATGTTGTTCTGCGACGATTGCGAACCCTGGCGAACTCGCGGCCAAGCTGCTCGAAAAAGAGGTCGATGTGCTCGACGCCAATGGCGCGCCAGCCGGAGAAAAGACTTTCGTTTTTTACAATCCTCCGGTCGTGAATCGCGCACTTGGCATTCGCCGCAGCTACATCAATGAAACATCACGCGTCGCACAGGAATTCTTAAAACACGATTTGCAAACGATGGTCTTCGCCAATTCGCGCCTGCAAACCGAGATCCTCCTCACTTATTTACAAAGAGCCAATCCGCACCCGCCCGGCAAGCCTGAAACGATTCGCGGCTATCGTGGCGGATACCTGCCCAACGAACGCCGTGAAATCGAGCGTGGCTTGCGCGATGGCCGGATCCGCGGCGTGGTCAGTACAAGTGCCCTGGAGCTCGGGATTGACGTCGGATCTCTCGATACGGTCGTGATGGCGGGCTACCCAGGCTCAATCGCCGGCACTTGGCAGCGGTCTGGACGCGCCGGACGCCGTAGCGGCAGCTCCTGTGCGGTAATGGTCGCGTCTTCCTCGCCGCTCGATCAATTCATGGTCCGGCATCCGGACTATTTTTTTGGCAACACGCCGGAGCACGCTTTTATCCAGCCAGACAATCTGGAAATTCTAATCAATCACTTGAAATGCGCGGCTTTCGAGCTGCCCATCGCCCCCGGCGAACGAATCGGCGAAGTCGATCTAGGGGATCTTTGCGCGCGGCTGGCCGAAGCCGGTTACCTGCACCTTGCAGGCGATCACTATCACTGGACGCACGAAGCCTACCCTGCCGACACCATCAGCCTTCGCTCGATCAGCAGCGACAACTTCATCATCGTCGACGTCACGGGCGCGCCCAATGTGATCGGCGAAGTGGACTTTCCGAGCGCGCTGATTTTCCTACACGAAAAAGCCATCTATATACACGGCGGGCAGCAATACCACGTCGAACATCTCGATTTCAAAGAGCGCAAAGCCTACGTGAAGCAGGTTGACGTCGACTACTACACCGACGCCGTGCGATACACGCAGGTCCGCGTGCTCGAAGCAACAGAAACGGACGCCGAGGGAAGTACTACTGCAAATTCGCATTCCCACGGCGACGTGCTCGTGCGTTCACAAGTCGTGGGCTTCAAGAAGATAAAATTCTTCACGAACGAAAACATCGGCGACGGAAAACTCGAACTCCCCGAAAACGAGATGCACACGACCTCGTACTGGATTACGCTGGAGAGGCATCTGCTGGAATCTCTGCCCTACAGCGTGAGCGAACGCCAGAGCGGCATGTTCGGATTGCTTCATGCGCTGGCGTCGGTCGCAACGCTACTACTGATGTGCGACGGCCGCGATCTCGGCACAGCTATTGGCGAGCGGCCGCCAGCTCCGGAGTCCGAAACCTCGATGGTGGAGAGACAGCATCCGGCGCCCATACCGGTCCCCGGCGAGACCACGTTAGATGAATTCACCCCATCCCGATTAAGAGACGCCTCACGCAGCAACTTAAGAGAATTTTTCGAGCCGAATCTTTATCTCTACGACGCTTATCCCGGAGGCATCGGCTTTTCGGAGCCTCTCTACCGCGCGCACGAGATTCTCCTCCACAAAACTCGCGAGCTAATCGCCGCGTGCATATGCGAACAAGGGTGTCCCTCCTGCGTTGGACCCGCGGGCGACCTCGCTCCACGCGCGAAAGAAGCCGCTCTCGCCATCCTCGACAGGTTGTGCGGCTAGATGGCCGCCTCTGCCGACAAATTTTCGCGACTTGCTGCGCTTCGGCCAGCAAGGCCAGGGCCCTCGCGTCCCGCAACACTACGCGCCCCCGATCAGGAAGATTCTATCGCGCATCTTCTAGGCGCAGGCGTGGCAAGAAATCATTTTGGCGATCACCTCGCAATTCGCAATTGGTTCTCTACCCCCGAATTTTCCGAGCCATCGGCTGTCGCTCTTGAACTACTCTCGCGTACGCGGGACGCGGCTAATTCGCGACGCACGCGCGCGGCTCTCGAAGATCCCTCTAAGTGGCTTTTTCTGGACACGGAAACCACCGGCCTTGCTGGCGGCACGGGCACTTATCCATTTCTCGTGGGAATCGCGTGGTGGGACGCGGGCGGACTTCAGGTCGAGCAGTTTTTCATGCGCGATTTTTCCGAAGAGCATTCGCTGCTTGACGAGCTCGGAAGACGCCTTGCGGAGCGGCCCGTCCTCGTCACCTTCAACGGCAAGTCCTTTGACTGGCCGCTTCTGGAAAATCGATTTACCATGACGCGTTCTATCGCCACGCCGCGCATCGCTGCGCATCTCGATTTATTGCATCCGGCGCGCGCCCTTTGGAAGCTCCGTCTCGGCTCCGTACGTCTCGTAGAGCTTGAGCGCCGTGTCCTTGATGCTTCGCGACTCGGCTGGCATCGCGAAGACGACATCGCCTCCAACCTCATCCCCCAATATTATTTTGATTATCTTCGCGGAGGGACCTCCGAGCCTCTCGTCGGCGTGGTCCGCCACAATCAGATGGACTTGCGAGGCCTTGCCGCCCTTTTTGGCAAGATCAATGCGTTGCTCGCTTCGCGAGATGCGGACCGCGAGGGAGTGGATAGCCTAGATCTCTTTGGCCTGTCGCGTTTCCTCGAGCGCCGAGGCGACGCTTATGGCGCCGAATCCGCTTGTTCGCAAGCGCTTAATCTTGGCCTTCCCCCCGAATTTCGTCCGCGTGCACGCCGCGAGCTTGCCTTGCTCGCCAAACGTCGGGGCGACCATGCGGCAGCGGCGGGGCTCTGGCTCGAACTTACCGCTGATCCGCAGGATGGCGTTTTCGCATGCGAGCAGCTCGCCGTTCACTACGAGCGCCGGGCTAAGGACATGGTGCGAGCCTTGGAATTTGCGCGCCTTGGGCTCGCCAAACTCCTGCGCGCGCGCAACCATTCGCGCGATCCCTTCGCAGCAGCACGCGCCTCTAATCATGCGGAAAAACTCAGAAACAGAATTAGCCGCCTGGAAGGCAGAAACAAGTCCGCAATTCAAACCGCGACTGCGCCGCCTCTCTTGAAGTCCTAGTTCAATCGAGGCCCTTTTGGAACCGGGCTATGCGTTTTTAGACTGTCTAACTATTGGGCTTGCGTACGCATTTCGGCTGTATTTCTTGGCGAAAAAAGGCCACTCGGCGAGTGCCTGAGAGCGCTCGCTGACTTGGCGACAATTGGCGCGGCTGGCCAGCCAATTAGTTCATTCATGCCGTCAAATACTTTTCGGCTTGTTCCCTCTACGGACAAGCATTCCGTGTTCACGCAGCGAAAGAACACGCCGCCTTCTGGCGTATCAAACGTAAGAAAATCCGCCAGCTTCGTCAGGTTTGTTTTGTTTCCGTGTTTTTTCTGGAGCGCTTCGGAATAACTTCCAAAAAAACCGGCGGCGTGGTCCACACTATCAACGCGCAAACGCGCGATCAGCACGAGCCGTTTGGTTTGTTTCTGCTGATAGAGCGCGTACCGGTCTCCTTCCCAAGCAGCGGCCAGAGGCTTGGCTCGTTCGTCGCCCACAAACTGCTTCAGAATTTCCTCCCAGCCAAACTCTCCCATCACGTTCTCGTCAATCTTCGACCAGTCCACTCCAAGCAGCTTCTCGAAGGACGGCAGTGTGACTGTAGCAGGCGCTTTCTCCGATCTATAGAGTGCTGGATGCATAACCTGCTGAGTGGAAAGTGGCGGCTTTTCAAAAACCGCTGACACTCCATTCCATCCCGAAGTTCTCAAGATGGAAGCAGAAAACGTCAGTCCCGCAAAGTACGGAAACACAAGCGCATCCTTCAGAAACTGTGGCGCTTCCTGAAGCTTAGGTGTCTTGGACAAATCCCCGGCGAAAACGGAAGGGTCGAAAGGAGGCAAATCCTCGACGGAACGTCCCATTCCTCTCAGCGTGTAATCAATCATCGCCGCCATGGCACTGCCTTCCAGCAACGCTTCGCGCGCCAATTCCGCATCGTCGTTCGGCCGCGCGGCCTTCACCCACGTCTCAATATGGAAATGCTGATCCTGCAAAGCGTGGGTCAATTCATGGGCCATAACCATGCGCTGATCATCCAGCGGGATCCAGTCCGCGACGTAAAATTCACGCGCCTTGGGGTCGTAAAGACCCGCAATCTGCTCTGTCAGCAAATCGATCATAAAGTGGTCCAGATCGAATCCTTTTGGAATCAAGCCGAAAGCTTCGGCGCTCTGCTCCTCCCCGTAACGCTCCACGGGATTTTTCTCCTCATCCATCTCCCGGATGACGTAAGCGCGAATCTCTTCGCGGGATCGCAATGTTTTTTTCAGAGGAGTGATAAGCTTAAGCCCTGTAATCTCGCTAACTTGTTGCAACACTTCATCCGCCGTCGCCGCAAATTCTGCATTGTCCACTTTCGACGGTGGCGAACCGGCTGGAACCGTCGCGGCCTGTTGCGCGCGAAGAATGCCTCCGTTGACAAGCCACAGCGCCGCCAGTAAGAGCGCGCACAGGCATTCAACGAGTCTTCTGGTCCAAAGGAGCATAGTCCTTTGAGGATAGCAGATAACTTCGCGCTCGACCGCAGCCCCCTAATGCGTGCGGCCCCGTAGAAAACTAGCTCCGAACTGGACTGGGGCTTTAAGTTCTTCCGTAGTTTGGCTTTACTGGTTTCGAGTGTGCCAGCATTTGGGCGCAAGCAGCTAAAGAGAAATTGGACAGCAGTGCTGGCGAGTCTTAAGAATGACGTTTATCTCTTTTGGGTGGCCCAGATGAAAGAAATCCACCCGCGAAATCCGCGGGTCGCCGTTCTGAATTCTTAACAGAATGGTAATTCTGTTATACTCTATTTTGTCAGGTCCAGATCCTTCCCGAGGAAAAAATGCTCCCCGGACTTCGTCTGCGGCAAGCCCGTGAACGACTTGGTTTAACTTATCGCGATGTAGAACGCGCCAGCTATGAGTTGGCTGCACGCCGGGGGCGTCCCGAATTGGTTCTTCATATTAGCCGGCTGGCAGATATAGAAAACCGCGGCGTTGTCCCCGGCCTTCATAAGCTCTATACCCTCGCGGTCGTCTACCATTTGAATCCCATGGAGATTTTTCGCTGGTACGACATCCCCATCGAGGACTGTTTCCCTGACGGTGGCGCGTTTCACGCTCCGCACACACATCTTGCCGCACCTCCCATCTCTCTGAAAACTCCTCTGCGCTTCGATCCCGCATTTGATCCAAAGCGAACAGAACTGCTTTCCCGCATGATCGAGCAATGGGGCAGCCTGGAGGGTGTGCTCTCCAATGGGAATTCGCGCCATCGCTATGGTTATGTCGGCTCATCAGACCGGAGGATGGTTCCCCTCCTTCGCCCAGGCAGCGTCGTACTTGTTGACATCACCGTACGTCGCGTCGAGGACGACGATTGGGCCAATGAATACGACCGACCGATGTATTTTGTCGAGGTGCGCGAGGGCTATAGGTGTGGATGGTTTCACCAGGATAGCGGCCGCCTGCTGATGCAACCCCATCCCTTGTCTCACTGCATGCCGGAGTCTTGGCGCCTTCCGGACGAAGCCGAGGTGATTGGCCGTGTCGTCGGCGTAGTCACCCGGCTGACTGAGCCGTGGAACATTCTTCCAGGAGAATCTCTAACAGAGCGCGGAGATTCGAGCAGAAAAGCTCCTTGAGGTAGTCTGGAGAGCGCTCCGGCATTAATACCCGGTAGGCCTCCATCCGGCGCCAATGTGCCAGCGTGGAACATAAGCCCGCTGGCATTCGCTCAAGACAACCCCTTAGATCCGCTTCTTGTCGCGCCAGGGGAGTCTCCAAGACTCGTTCAAAAATCTGTTCATGGCATAGTTGAAGGGCTTGTTGGATCGCTTCGTCCGGATACAGTGCCGCTAGCCCCGCGTGTTCGTATCTACCGCTCGAGAGGTCTCGCAGAGACGCAATGTAAGTCAATCTGCTGAACTCCCCCGGTATACCCGCCAAAGTCGTTAGCGTAAAGTCCTGAATGATTCGTCGGTTTTGCTGAAGCTGCGAAGTCATTTTCGTCCATTGTCCGTTCCGAAGTCGGAACGCTTTAAATCATTACTCTCAGTACAGCTTTTTCTCCGTCATGGTCGAACCAGGAGGGTTCATCCATGACGAAAAACTTCTCACTTCGCTTGGCTATTCTTGCTTGCTCGACATTGATCGTACTACCTGTTAGCAGCTCGGTCAAAAACTTATTTAGTAATCGGACGGCTACGGCTCAAGATGCTGCTCTCAGCGGCAATCCACTTCCCATGCCTACGCCCCCGGGGCGCGTTGTCCTCTCCGTCAGCGGCAACCCACTTCCCATGCCGACGCCCCCGGGGCGTATTGTCCTCTCCGCCAGCGGTAACCCGCTTCCCATGCCTACCCCTCCAGGATTCGCCGCCCTCAGCATCAGCGGCAACCCGCTTCCCATGCCCACGCCTCCGCGATCGTTGGCATAAATACAAATCACGCTCAAAGCTCCGCAGCTCGGCTAGTGCCCGACAGCGAGCTGCGGATCTGTCATTCTAAGTAGCCTTTAACCATTGCCCCAGCGGCGTTCTGGAACCGACGATTCACGGCGGAAGCAACTAGTTTGTTTACCGCCAAGTCAAGACATGTTAGCATCTAACCCAATGAGCAGGATGCCTCTCCTCGTGCAAGGTATCTGGGCCTGCACCGCTTTGGGTCAGTTTGTGGTGCTGCTCCTTCTCATCTCGAAGAAGAGTTTTCGCCGGATTCCATTTTTTGCGGCTTACATAAGTCTCAATCTTTGCCAGGGCGTCTTTTTGCTGGCGATGATGTTTATCCCGTCGATGAATTCAGGGACGTCCAACGCGCTCGCTTGGGTTTCTGAATGCGTTACTCTTCTCGCTCAGGCACTGGCTGCCACAGAAATTCTAAGGCTCACGCTCAGACCTTATGCTGGCATTTGGGGGCTTGCTTGGCGCGTTCTTTCCACTACTTCCGCCGTAGTCGTAATCGCTGTGGTACTGACCGGTCACACTCACGGAGCTTTGCAAACGTGGTTTGAAATTAATCGTGGCTACCATCTTACCTTCGCCACAGCTCTCATCGCCTGCTTGCTCCTCGTTCGATACTATTCCGTCCCGGTTCCCTCGGCCTACAAATTAATCCTTGGCGGATTTTGCATTAATTCTTGCATGGAAGTCTTGATCAACACTATTATTCAGATCCTCTTCCATAAAGGCTTCCAGGTCCATCAATCATCCTGGCAATTTCTGACCATGCTGTCTTTTGCAGGTTCCGTGGCGATTTGGGCTGTCGCCCTCAGAAGTCCTTTTTCCGCCGACGATCGTGAGATTGCGCGCTTTACGGATTCGGATTACCGGCGAATTTCCCCCGAAATTAATGAGCAGCTTCGCGTACTCAATGAAAGGCTGCTGCAACTATGGAAAATGGAGGCACGTTCACATTGAATCCAGCACTGATCCTCCTAATTGGTTTTGCAGCGCTTCTACTGATTCTGTTGTTCGTGGTTCTGCGAGAGCCTCGCAAGCTGGATAAATCCGAACCGGGCGCGCGCATTTCAGAAGAGTTGGAGCGCCGTCACGTCGCGTACTTCCCGCAGGTGCGGCAGGCCATGGCGCGGGAAGACCTCTCATTTCTCGCCTCGCGGAGTTCGACTGGGCTGGCCCGCATCGTGGGCAGCGAACGCCGTAGGGTTGTGCTGGCCTATCTCTCGTGCTTGCGTGACGATTTCAGGAAGTTATGGCTCCTCGCACGTGTGATCGCCTCGTTGTCGCCCCAACCTGGAATGGCCCAGGAACTTGCGCGGCTGCGTCTGGGCGTGACCTTCTCCGTGCGCTATGAAATGGTCCGCCTCAAGCTCCTTTTGGGGTTCTGGCCCCTGCCGGAATTGGGGGAGCTGGGGCAGGTAATCAGCGGGCTGGCGATCCGCTTGGAGACAGCCATGAAGGAAATGGGGGAACGTTCGGCCCTGGCGGCCGAGTTGGGTTCATCTCTCGACGGGAGAGGGCTGAACACTCCCTAGTGCGCCATCCACGGCCTTAAGCAATTCCGCTGCCTTAAACGGTTTCTGCAGAATGTAGTCTCCGTTATGCCGCCCTTCGTCTTGGGGCAGCCCAGGAGGGGTCGCGGACCGCATCCAAACGCAGCGCCTGGACAGTCGCGGCTTGCGAGCAAGAATCCAGTCGCGAAGTATATTTCGATCGCCCGTACCAGAGAGGTCAAGATCCGCCACTACTAGATCGAATTGGTGCTTTTCGAGTAGTCCCATGGCATCTGCGGCGCTCCTTGCCGTCTCGACTTCGTGCTCGCGTTCGCGCAGGATGGCTCGAAGGGCCTCCAGGAGGGAATCATCCTGATCGACCAATAAGATGCGCCCCTCCCTCGCATGTCCAAGCGCCTGATCGGAGTCCGCATCCTTCGGTGGCTTTCCCAGCTTTGACGGCTGATAAGGCACCTCGATTGTGAACGATGCTCCTCGTGGAGGGACATTGCGTACACGAATGGATCCTCCATGCTCCGTGACGATGCCATAGCAAATGCTTAAACCAAGTCCAGTTCCCTTGCCAACGGGTTTGGTAGTATAGAAGGGATCGAAGACCCTCGACGCATCCTTGACTCCCGGACCGCTATCCGTAAATTCAATAAATAGCTTGTCGCCCTCGGCCCCCGTTCGTACCCAGAGATCACCCTCGTTGGAATGCTCCAACATGGCGTCCACGGCGTTGTTGACCATATTAAGGAACACCTGCTGAAGCTGATGCGGATCCGCCGACGTCAACGGCAAATCCGCCGCAAGCTCCAGGTGCACGCGGATGTGATTCATCCTCAAGTCATAGTCTCGTAACGCGAGAGTCTCTTCTAAGATCAGATTTAGTTGTACTGGCACACGCTCCGGCTTGTGCTGCCGCGCGAAACTTAGCAGGTTTTGCACGATACGGTGCGTCCGCTGCGCCTGTTTATAGAGCTTCTCCGAGTATTCGATTCCTTGGGGTCCCATCTGCCCGCTCGAGGTGAGAAGTTGGCTATAGCCAAGAATGGCCGTAAGTGGATTGTTCAGTTCGTGTGCCACGCCGGAGATCAATTGCCCGACGGCCGCCATCTTTTCGCTGTGCAGCAGCTGCTCTTGCGTGCGTCGTAGGTTGTCGTACGCCTGCCGGGCCTCTTCGTAAAGCGTAGTCCGTTCGATGGCGCTGGAAAGCTGGCTGCCAACCGCGATTAGCAGATTGATGTCAGCCGGTGAAAACTCCTTGGGCGTACGGCTTCCCACCGTCAACCCGCCGATAACTCGGTCCTTCGACCAAAGCACCACGATATAGGCGGAGAGGAGCTCTTCCTTGCGCTGCGCCTCTCGAAATATCGCCGGCAGCGGCAACCCTTGGGCCGATAGAAAGGTGGCGTGTACAGCCTGCATGTGCTGGAGCAGCTCCGGCTTGACGGCAACCGGTGGAAAATTCCTGGCGTACTCGGAGCGATGCCCGACCGCCGCGACGCGTCGTATCTTTGCCCCTCCTTCATCGAAGAGATAAAGCGCACACGCATCCAAACTGAAAAGCTCGGTGATCTGCCGCAGCGTCCGGTGTAGCGAATCGCCTAGGTCCATCGACTCTGTCAGAGTCTGTCCGATCGAATTCAATACTAAGAGCTCGCGGTTTCGGCGCCGGATTTCCTGCTCTGCTCGCTTCCGTTCCGTGATATCCAGTAGGAAACCCTGGTATGCTGTTACGCTCCCCGCAGCGTCTTTAACCGCGATGGAAGATTCCAGCACGGAACGCACTTCGCCGTCCTTTCGCTTCATCTCGAACTCAAAATCCGCAACCGCTCCGTGTTCCTGGAGCAGCTTTTTAAGCCTCTCTCGGTCTGCTGGATTCGCGTACATCGAGCCCGGAATATCGGCCCCTAGCAATTCCTCCCTGCTCTCGTATCCAGTCATCCGCATCATCGCATCATTGAAATCCAGGAAGCGTCCCTGCGGCGTGGAAATGAACACACCTTCCTGCACGCTTGAGACTAGGGTTCGATACTTCTCTTCAGCGCGCTTTCTTTCGGTGATGTCCTTCAGCACGTGTACAGTCCCCAGCAGGTTTCCGGCTGGATCTGTGAAAGTCGAATTCGACGCGAGGAAGTAGCCCTGCAGCCATGGATCCGGTTCATCGCCTTCCCCGGCGGTCCCCTCGCAATACGGGCACATCTCGTAAGGCAGATTCTTGCGCGCAAGCAGGTCTGTCACTCCCCGGCCGACAAGCGCTTGCGGATCGCGGCTCAGCAGCTGCCCCAGGCGCACGTTGCACCGGAGAATTCGTCCTTGCCTGTCATGCACCAGAATCGGATCGCCGATGGAATCAAACGTGTATGCCCATTGCTGCTGCACTGTCGCTACTTGCTCAAACAGCCGCACGTTTTGAACCGTCAAGCCGAGCAAATTGCTGATGTTGAGCAGGTACGAAATCTCATCCGCCTGGAATTGACCGCTTTGCGCGGTGCCTATGGCAATGATTCCGAGCGGGCCGTCTTTTCCTGGTAGCGCCATCGTGATGATATTTCCGATGCCGCTTTCTCCCATTCTTTGCCGTACTGCCGGGTCAGGCTCGTCTTCCAGGCGCAGAAACTCGCATTCCTTGTGCAAGACTTTTTGAGACCACGGCGCTTTTGCCGCCAATTTTCCGTACTTTTTCAGATAGCCCTGCTCAAAGCCAACAGATGCATGCACCGCGAGCTGCGCCTTATCTCCTTCTCCTTCGAGTAGTCTAACGAGCCCGTGCGTCGCCCCCAGGCTTTTCACCAGGTCGCCAAGCACACGGTCCAGCACTTCTTGCACGGACAGCGTTTGCATGCTCGCCGTGGTCAATAGCGTCAGTCGCCGCAGCTTTTCGTTCAGTTCTACTGTTCGTGAGCGTGCGCCCTCGAGAACCACCACAACCATCGCAATTCCCAGGGTCACTCCCAACAAATGATCGAACGCTACGCGAAGCAACAAATGCGGCTGCTGCGGCCAGAGGTGACGGTCCATTCCATGCAAGCCGCTGAGCAGAAATATGCCGCCAAGCAACTTCACCCCGTGCCCGTTCTGTTTCTTCTGAGATCTCCATAGCACCATCCCGGCCCAGAAGCATACGGCGCTCATCAGCAACGTTGTGCCCCATTGCACATTTCCGTATGTTGGAGCTATACCGCGCTGAAAGTAGTACACGCCCGCCAGCGCTACTCCCGCGAGCGGCAGGACAGGCCAGCCACGTTTCCCTGTTCCTGTTGTAAATCGCACGATCGCCGCCGAAAAGAGCAGCAAAGCGGCCATTTTCCCGGTCACCACAGCCAGCCACAGGAACGGCAGCCCACGGCCGAGCATCGCCACTTCGCATAGCGAGGCCAGTGTGAAGCACAGCCATCCCGCCAGCCACAATCGGAAGTATTGGTTAATATGATCCCGCTGGAAAATCAAAAAGAGGACGAGCAGAATGATGAACGCCGTCGCCTCAAAGAAAGCGATGCCGAGCAGGCCCTGGTTTACCAGCACGTTGCGCCGCCTCCCGGGCTGAATTGCCGTCACCGAGGTACAGAACTCCAAACCCCTGTTGCCACAGACGGCACAAAGCCTTCTTTGGAGCTTCTCTTGACGCTAACATGCTGTTTTCTTAATGGGCAAGAGCACCTCCGACTTACTGTGCCGTCCCGTATAATGCCTATGGGGGCAAACACTCGTGGAGCTAGAAAAAATTCTGGTCGTCGACGATGAAGAAGCGATTCGAGAAGTTGTTTCCACCATGCTCGAATCAAAAGGTTATCGCTGCACGGCTGTGAGCAATGGCCGCGCCGCTCAGGAGCAGGTTAAACGGTCCACGCCGGATCTCGTCCTCAGCGACATGATCATGCCGGAAATGGACGGCATCAAACTTCTCGATTGGCTTCGCGAATATGACCCCGAAGTCCCGGTCATCATGGTCACGGCCATCCACGACATCTCCACCGCCCTCGAAGCCATCCGCCGCGGCGCCTACGATTACATCCTGAAGCCGTTTGAGAAAGACCAGCTCTTCCTCGGCGTCGGTCGCGCGCTTCAGCACCGCCGCCTCGTGGCCGAAAACCGTAGCTATCAGATCCAACTCGAGCATCAAGTCGAGGAGCGCACTGCCCAACTTACCGGCGCGCTCGCTCAGCTCGAACAGTCCTACGACGATACGCTTGAAGCTCTCGGCAGCGCCCTCGACTTGAAAGACGCCGAAACCGAAGGCCACTGCCAGCGCGTCACCGCCTTCACCATTTCCATCGCCAAAGCCATGCCCGTTCCCAATCACTATCTGCCCATTCTCGCGCGCGCTGCTTTCCTCCACGACATCGGCAAAATGGCAATCCCCGACGGCATTCTGCGCAAACCGGGCCCGCTCACTGACGACGAAAAGCAAACCATGCGCAAGCACTGTGAAATCGGCTACAACATGCTGATCCGCATCCCTTTTCTCCGTGATGCCGCAGAAATCGTTCTCGCTCACCAGGAATTTTACGACGGCACTGGCTACCCACGCGGCCTCAAAGGCGAGCAGATCCCCCTCGGCGCGCGAATCTTCACCATCGCCGATTCTCTCGACGCCATGATCAGCGACCGCCCTTATCGCAAAGCTCTCCCCATGGCCCACGCCTGCCAGGAAATTAGCCGCTGCGCCAACACGCAGTTCGATCCCAAAGTCGTCGAGGTCTTTCTCACCATCCCCGAACAACACTGGATCGACCTGCGCGAACACCTTGGCTCGCCCTTCCGCCTAGCCCATTTGAGAAACCTGTAGTTGTTTAGCAGTGATCCCTTGGGAGATTCCGAGGTGTTCGCCGCCGCACGTGCTTGTGCCCTTCAGCGATGGTCAGCCACTCAGGCCAGGCTTGAATTACAAAGGGGAGGCCAAAGCGCAGCCTCCCCTCTGAAATTTCTCAACCAATCCTGCTAGAAATCGTACCGCAGGGCGAACTGCATGACGCGATTACTCCCCGCCTGTGACGTGATTTGGCCGAACGTGCCGGAGTTGACGTCAGCCGAAGGATCGGCGAAGTTGGTGTGATTGAACGCATTATAGGCTTCCCACCGGAACTGCAGCTTGTGGGATTCCGACCACGGCATGTCGAAGCTCTTCGAGAGTGAAGTATCGAAATTCCAGAAGCCCGGCCCGCGCAGGTTATTACGGCTCCCAGTTTCGCCTCCATTCGGGAAGCTGAACGCTGCTTGCGCAGCGGCGGGGTCCGCAAACAGTTGCATGGCGCCGCTTGCATCTGAGTGAATATTCGTCTTGAGGGCGGCTCCGCTTCCCGTCAACAAGCCTGGGCTATTCACAAAGAAGTTCACCGGATACGCATCCGTTGAAGTGCTGAACGCAAATCCTGTGCGCCATGTCGCAATCGCTCCGAGCTGCCAGCCGCCGATGATTTGATTCACCCACCCCGGCGCCTCGCTCGCAAACCGCCTGCCCCTTCCGAAGGGCAAGTCGTAAACGCCGTTCGCGGATATGAAGTGCTGTACGTCAAAATCTGAGTTGCCCCGGCATACGCGCAAATTGCGTACGTCACAGACTAGTCCGCCGACTACGGTGTTCGCGACCGTCGACAGGTTATCGATGGAATGTGCAAATGTGTAGTTGAAGTCAAATTGCAAACCATTCGAAACGCGTTTCTTCAACGTCAACAAAAGTGAATTGTAGTTGGACGAGGCAGCGTTGCTGATGTACGAGTTAACGGAGAATTGGCTGGCTAGTCCAACGTTTGGAGAAATCAGGCCTCCATAGGGACCCGAGAAAAATCCGTAAAGCGCCTGCACCGTGTCGCTCAGGTCCCCGCGATTGAGCAGAGTGCTGTAGAGTGCTCTTACCAGTCTCGTGCACGTCGGAATGTTGGCGCCAAATACGATCGCGGAAAATTCCGCGCAGTCCGTCACTCCAAAGTTATACTGCATCGCCGAATTCATTTGGTTTTCGAACCACGGTTGTGGCGTGATCGATGAACCTGGCACTCCGGCGCGAACCTGCGCCGAAAGCTGGTTAAAAGCGTCGATAAGGCCCTCGTTTGATGTAGGATCCACAAAATCCACGATTTGCGCCCCGTCAGACTGTGCAAAGAGCTTCCGCCCAAGCCGCCCGACGTAATTAGCCTCCAAGATGAAGTTTCCGGGCAGCTCCCTCTGCAATCCGAGCGAATACCCGTAGGAATATGGCGTTCGGAAATTCTTCTCTACGGCATAGTTAAACTGGCCCTCGGCGTTTCCCAACGGATAACCAGTCGCGGAATCCACAAATGGAGAAAAAGGCGTCGTAATCGGCGGCGCCGTGTTAGTTACCGGCAGCGTGCCTATCGCCTGGAATCTCGGATCTGTCCCCAAGGTCACGGCGGGGTCGCCGCCGCCGAAGAATGTGTTCACAGTATTGTTGAACAGATAGGAGATCTGATCCTGAATGAAGTTGATCGTATTCGCATTCACGCGGTCGTAGTCAATCGTCCCGCCCAGCCGAATGGTTGTCTTCCGGTCGCCAAACACGGAATGCAGAAGGCCGTTCCGGAACCCGGGGTTGTACGCCAGCGCCAGTCGCGGTGAAAAGTTCCGGTAATCCGGGTTGTAGATGCTCGGCCCGCCTTTGTTGCCTGCCCCGCCCAGAACATATTGCACTGTCGGTGCCGCGTCCGGGCCGCTGATTCCAGCCAATCCGTTCTGCACGCGAGCGTTGAACAAAACTGGAAAATCCACCGTTGGAACGGACTGCAATCCTCCCGTTTCATAGGGCACGCCGTAAAACTGCCACCGCAGCCCGTAGGTGAACGTTAAATTGTTCGTCACGCGCCACTGATCTTCGCCATAAAACTCATACTCGAAGTAGCGGTAGTTCCGTGTCCTTCCTGTCCCGGGATCCAGCGGAGTCCCAGTGCGCGTGTAATTGAAATTCGTGTCTTGGGACGCAAAACGCCCAAGGATGAAAGCGAAATTGCTATCCCACTCCCCAAACGCGGCCGAGTCGTCCAAAATGTTGCTCGGCCGCAGGTCTCGCGTGGGAGAATCCAGGCTTGTCGTTTGCCCGCCCAAGCCGAGTGTCAGAAAATTGAAGTCATTGATTTGCCTGGAAGTTTGATGTTGCGGTTTGAAAACTCCGCCAAACTGGAAGCTGTGTGCTCCCCGAATATAGTTGAAATCATCGCGAAAAGTAGGCACCGGCACCGTCCGGAACTGTCCCTCAAGCGACTCATACGGTGCGCTATATGGCCCAAACGCATATTCATTGGGAAATCCCGCCTGGCCCACACTCGGAAAGCTCAAGCGCGAGTCCGTCTCTCCCACGGTCAGTTGGTTAATCTTGTTCGCCGAAATGGTCCACGTGTGCCCGATCGCGAACGAAAAGCTATGATCGACAATCTCATGCGCAGGAGCTGGGTCGCCTGGAAACTGGACCGCGGCAAAATTGATGTCATCCGTATAAGCGGATCGGACAATGTTGAATCTCCCGAACAGTTTCTGCTTGTCCGTCAAATTGTCGTCTATTCGTGTGGTGTAAGTATTGTAGCCAAGGTGGAATGGCGCGTTGAAACGCACCAGCCCCGTGTTAATGCCATCCCCGCCCGTCAAATCATTCGCATGGGGGTATCGCTGGCCGATAAACGTCAACAATGCGCTGTTCGCACCAACTCCCGCCGGATCAAGTGCCGCCAGCGAGTCTGGACCAGTCGCAGGCGTCAGGCTGATGCAGGATGGCTGCGTATCAATCCGGCTATTTGCTGTGCATCCCGCGCCATCATTGATATACGCGACTTCCCCGTTCCGAAAGCTGTCTAGCGGGACAGTCCTCGCAATATTGTCCTGGCTGGCGTCTCGCCGTCCTTCGTAGTTGAAAAAGAAAAACAACTTGTCTTTCTTGACTGGCCCGCCCAGGCTGGCGCCAAACTGGTTGCGGATCAGCGCCGCACGCGGAACTCCATTTGCGTTATTGAAGAATGAGTTGGCAGCAAAAATCGTGTTGCGATGGTACTCGTATGCATTGCCGTGAAGGTTGTTGCTGCCTCCTTTTGTCGTCAGCTGAATCTGCGCTCCGCTGCTGCGCCCTTCATCCGCCAGCGGATTGGCCGTGATTCCCCGAAACTCCTGTATAGCGTCCACCGGTGCGTTCCCCACTGTGGCGAACGCCTGCCCCGTCGCCTGGTCGTTTGCATCAATACCGTCGATCGTGATGTTGCCCTGGTCCGCTCGCGCTCCAGTGACGGCTCCGTCGCGGTTTCCGCTCGGATCGTTTCCTCCCGACAAGACGACCCCCGGCTGCAGTCCCAGCAGCGCCGCCGGTGAATCCCGAAATTGAATAGGCAGTGTGTGGAGCAGCGTCGAATCAAAAACATTTCCGATACTCGCGTCTGTAGTGTCCAGCGTCCCCTCACTAGCGGCTTTCACTTCAATCGTTTCGGTGACTTCTCCGACCTCCAGCGTCGCATTCTGCGTGCTCGTGGTGTTGACGCCCAGATACACGTTGTTCAGCGAAAATTTCTTAAACCCGGTCTTGGAAAAATTGATGTCGTAGCCCGCGCCAGGTCCCAGTCGCAAAAACTGGTAAACACCCTGCTCATCCGTTTGTGTGCTGAGGTGCAGACCGACCTTGGAATTGTCCAGCGATACCTCAACCCCTCCTATCGCGCCGCCTCCCTTGTCCGTCACCACGCCCGTAACCGCCGCAAACTCTTGCGCGCGAACAGGCAGAGTCATCATCAACGCGGCTACAAGCGATATCCCCAATCCGCTTGCCCATCGTCCCAGCTTCTTCCAGTTATTTTCCCAAGTCATTTTTCTTGCCTCCGCCTAAATTTTTCTCTTTGGTTCCCCGCACAAGTTTTCTTACGGACTCTGCCCCGGCCACATGGTTTCCTGCCAGGTTGTTCGAGCACTCTTCGCCAATCTGGGCGCACATCGGAGCCCGAAAGCATCATGAGATGCTTCTCTCATGCACGCTTCGCTTCCTGCATACCTCGCGCTTGGAAGCTCAGACTCTTTGCTTGGAGAATGCCCCGCGTTTAGTTGAAACTTGAGAACAAGAAGCAGCGGCTCTCGCCCGAACTCGGATAGAGTTCGGGTTGCGAATCCCTTTTAAAGGAGAGAGCCGCCGTGAGAAAGAAATACCAGAGCAAAGAGCGCAAGTCCAACCACAAGTTCGAGGTGGTGCGAGGGCAAGAGTTGATGGTGCGGGTGCCGTTGCCAATGGCCGAGGTGTGGGCCGAGATGCAAGCGCAGGTAGAAGAGCTGACCGGGCAAGCCGGGCTGCAGATCCTGCGCGCCATCCTGGAAAACGAAGTCACGCACCGGGTGGGGCCTCCGCATCGACCGAATCCCGCCGCCGGCTGCGTGCGCTGGGGAAAGCAACCGGGTTACGTGGTCTTTGCTGGACAGAAGATTCCGCTGGAACG
>DATJXZ010000104.1:0-51696 GCA_035499815.1 Candidatus Solibacter sp.
CGCGTGCGGTAGGGCGGCAAAACCTGCGTGGCCACTTGCAGCGCCACGCGAGCTACAGGCAGGAGTCCGACTTCGGCCATCGTCCCTCCTGCCTCACTAGAAAACACCTCGGGCCCCGACTTGTCGACTCCTCGAAACATACTCTGTGCCTAGGATGTCAACAGAGCCGCCAACTATCGAAAGCACCGGAACGCGACGGCTATCACGGTACTTAACGTCTTCCTCGGCTGGACTGTCCTCGGCTGGATTATCGCTCTGGTATGGGCGTGCACGTCCGACGTGAAGGCTTAGAGTAGGCGGAAAACCAAGGATAAACGAGACATCCTTTAATATTCTGCAATTTTATATCACCTCGAATGGCATCAGTCCTTTTGCCGCTAACCTAGAACTTCCTATCCGCCCCCGTTTCCCAGAATCATTCCGAACTTAGGCGAGGTCGCGCAAGTTGGTTCTACCAATAGAATCGAGCAACGCTCCCACTGTGTCCAATTTCCCGCATCAGGAGTGCATGCGCAAGTTTTGCACTGATTTCCGAAAATGCTTACACACAGTCCGTTGACACATTTTTTTGCGGCGAGTATAAGATTAAAAATGAAGCGGCCGCCCACGCCCGAACATCCTTGGGTAGGCAAGGTCCGCCGTTTCTCCGCCGCGTCTTCGGAGATAATTTCCATCCTAAAACCGCTCGTTGCCCGCCTCCTCAATTTTGTCTGCAAGGTGTACACTGCCTACCGCATCCTGATCCATCATTGAACACTCCATCCGACGCTTACTGCTTCTTGCGGTTCTTGCTCAGCTTCTTCAGCATGCCCTCGATCTTCGCTTCCGAAAGCAATATCTTGAATTTCAAGCGGCCTTTCTTTATCCCATAGCTCACTTCAGCATCCTTGATATTGAACCATCTTGTCGCCATCTCTCCCTCCAGACGCTATCCCAGCCTTGGCTGATCAGACGGGGGCGTCGGCTCCCAGCTCCGAGTAAACTTGGTTGCGCAAACGACTAGGGCTCGGAAGAAAGGAGCTGAGCGATGCTCATTATAGAATGGAAAATCGGAAAATCAGAAAATCGGGGAAAATCGGGGAAAATCGGAAAATCGGGGACAAACGGATGCTTTCTGGTTTCGGGCGGGCGGCTGCCCCTTAGCATCCCAAAGTGCTTTTGCCTTTGTTTTTTCCGCGGGCGGGAGAGCGTGCAAATAGGCTTAGGCTGTCGCCCGATGTTCAGCCGCCTCAGCCCGTCTGACGCGCACCTTTACCTCCACGCGCGACCCAAGGCGGTTCAAAATCGACATCAGCCGATCGACGGTGAAACGCCCGAGATTCGCGTTGCGAATCCTCGAAAAATCCGCCGCCGCAATCCCTGTCCGCCCATGCGCGGCACGCACCGTCAGTCTCTCTTGATCGAGCGTCTTGATGATCTCTGCCGCCAGGATGGCCTTGAACTGTTCCGCATCGGCATTCTCGCGCCGCAAATCGCGGAACACGTTTCCGCTTCCTCGCACCACTTGCAGTTTCTCTTTTTTCATCGCACAAACTCCTTCAATCTCTTCAATCGATCTTTGATCAGTTCAATCTCGCGTTGCGGCGTCTTGATCCCCTGCGTCGACTTCTTCTGAAACGCATGCACCACCCAGAGGTCTTCGCCGCACTGCACTGCGTACACCACTCGAAACGCATCACCTTTCAACGCCAGCGCGATCTCGAACACGCCGGAGCTCAGCCCGTGCAAAGGTTTCGCAATGTCCGCCTTCCCACCCTCCGCGGCGATCGTCAGGGCCGTTAGACAGATCGATCTTGCCTCTTCCGGAAAGTCCTCAAAATCTTTCCGCGCCGCCCGGAACCACGAAATCGGCCGCGTCTTCCGGATCATCGCCGCTCCGCCATCTCTGGCTCCACCACGACCTCTATGTTGTCATATATGACTACAATGGTCAAGCCAGCGTAAAGCGCGGCATCTCTCCCGAAACGGCCGTCCGCCTTTGTTTTCCACCTCCGTCGTAAGGGGTGGGTGGGACACCCTAAACTCGCCCAAACGATTTTAAGTTTGTCTTTTCTCGCAGGGGGTGCCCCGCCCTTTCGATCCTGGTTCTTGAAAGGGTGGGCTCTTCTTCTCTCTTGAGTCCACTTTTCCACGCAGTCGCGTCTCACTAAACTCCCAATTCCCCTCCAACTCCTTCCATCCATTCCACTTCCCGCGTCTCAATTCGAATGATACGCATCAAGTACTGTACCTTGACAGTAATTCAATCCCATGTTACCCTTCTCCATGCTTGCTCCGAGCCTCGAAGGGACCCGCCCGCAAATCGCCTGCCCAGTCTCATCCAACGCTTTCTCCGCCCCGCTACCCGGCCCGCGCCGTCCTGCCTTCCCACTCGCAGCTCGCCAATCCACATATCCTCTTTCCTTTGAAGCTGATCCGCACACTTTGCAACTTGCAGCGAAAGCGAGCCGCGGACTCGCCCTTATCTTCTCCTGTTTCAGTCACTTGCGAACCATTCCCTCCGCTCCAGACTATCTCCTTTGTTTTGATACTCTTCCGCACTCTTTTGTCTTTCCCAAAACGCTATCTCCCGCATTTTCAATCGTTTCCGCACTCTTTCCGCAAAACACCCCGGGTGGCGTACCCCCCTCTCTCTTCGCAGTCGACTCTCCTCGCCTCTCATAATCTCTCGCAACCCCTCTCCTCTCACTCACTCCGTCACACTTTCCGTCGCAGCGGTGCCGGGGGCAACACGCTATGTCTCTCAATGAGTCGCTTCGAGAGTCAATTTCTGTACGCGCCAATTCAACAATTCAGCCACGTACAATTCATTCTCCGACGGGCATGCGATTTCGTGAATCCAGCCAAACTGCCCTGGCTGCTTTCCGGATTTGCCGAACATGCCCAACACTGTTCCACCCAGGCTCAACTTGTAGATCCGGCCGGGGAACGCATCCGACGTGAACAGCACCTGCTTCGGTCCCGGCGTGATGCACACCGTCCACGGCGCGCCTGGCGCCATTGTCCCCCTTGTCCCAGCCGGCTTGTTTCCGATCGCTGGCTGCGCATCCGGCGGCGCGGGCACCTCGATCTGAATTTGCCGCAAATAATTTCCGTCACCATCGAATACTTGGATCCGGCTGTTCCCGCGATCCGCCACGTACACATTTCCCGCCGCATCCACCGCGATGTTGTGCGGCGTCCGAAATTGTCCTGCCCCGCTGCCCGGCTCGCCCCACGATTTCACCCAGTTCCCGTCCTTATCGAACTTCGCGACGCGCGAGTTGATGTACCCATCGCTGATGAAGGTGTCCCCCGCCGCGTCCCACGCCATGTCCGTCACTTGCCGGAACATTCCGTCCACCGGCGGGAGCGGCGGATTCGGATGCTTCAACGGTCCCGTGCCTTCGTCGGATGCTTCCTGCTTCCTCCCAAACACCATCGCGACCCGGCCTTCTGGATTGAACTTGATCACCATGTCCGAGCCCTTGTCCGCCACCCAGATATTGTCCTGGTGATCTACGCGCACCGCGTGCGCGAACGACCACGCATACAAATTGTGCCCAATCTCGCGCACAAACTTTCCGTCCGCATCAAACTCCAAAAGTTGCGCTGCGCTCGCCCCGTATGCTGCCCCCGTGCTGTTTCCCCGCGAAAACACGAACACGTGCCCCTTGGAATTCACCGCCACGCCCGCCACTTCCCCCAGATAAATGTCCGCTGGCAATTTCAGAAAGTTGGCCTCGGCACGATAGTGAATCTCCGGAGGCTGCTGCGCCGTAAGCGGGCATGCGCCAAACACAAACAGACCAAAGGTCAAAACAAAAGCCTGGCGTTTCATGGGTTTCACCTCGAAACTTCGCGCCACGCATCATACCCGCACCGAACACCGCGCGCCACGCAGTCTTCGTTTGGTCGGTTCGCGTTGTACTGGGGCAGCCGTGCGGCTACTGGTAATCCGGTAGTTCGATTTTGTCGGCCAAATCCCGGCCGACGGCAAGATCCGCAATCCAACGCACCGACATCAGTTGAAAAACTTTGTTTCGCACATACAACGAAAACTTCGATTTGGGCGCGAACGATCCCGCGAACCGCAGCGCCGCTTTTTGCTTCTTCCTCACGAACGGCCCGAACAATTCCTGGTATTTCTGAAATGCTTCCGCGTAGTTCCCGTTCGCGCGCTTCAATTCCCCAGCCAAAATATACGCCGCTACCATCGCGAGGGCCGAACCTTGTCCCGCCAGCAGCGACACCGCGAACGCAGCGTCTCCCAGCAGCGCCACTCTTCCGCGCGACCAGGATTCCCCTGCCGCCTCCATGCGAATCTGGCTCACACGGTCAAAATAAAATTGCTTGCTCGAATCCAACCCTTCCAGAATCTTCTGGCACTCCCAGCCGCTCTTTGCAAATCTCCTTCGCACCAGCGATTTCTGTCCAGCCACGTCTTCGGCCCACCCGTTTCCATCATCCGCGAACGTCAGAAAAAACATCGTGCGGTCCTCCCGCATCGAAACCCGTACGATCTGCTGCCCCACCTCCGTGTACATCACGTAAAACTGTTCGTTTCTCGGCCGGTATCCGTCGATTTCAAACGCCGCCGCTCGATATCCCAAATCCTTCTCGAACCGGCTCTCGGGCCCAAACACCAGTTCCCGAACTCGCGAATGCAATCCATCCGCTCCAATCACCAAATCGAATTCCCGCGTGCTCCCGTTTTCAAACGTCACGCGCGCGGTTTTTTCATCCACCTCGATGCGCTCCACGCTGTCCCCGAAAATCGTCTCAACCTTGCCCTCTAGCTTCCCGAAAATCGCCGCCGCCAACTCTCCCCGTGGCAGGCTCACGTATTTTCCCCGCGTCATCCGCTCAAACACGCTCGCCGGAAATCCCGCCAAGCGCTTCCCTTCTCCGTCCACCACCCGCACTTCCTCCACGCGATACCCAATCCGCTTCAATTCCTCCGCGAGTCCCATGCGCTCTGCGATTTCAAATCCCGCTCCCCAAAAATCGATGATGTATCCGCCAGTCCTCAGCTTCGGCGCGCTCTCCACGATCGTCGTCGCAGATCCGTACTTCGCCAGCCAATACGCCAGCGTCGGCCCCGCAATTCCCGCACCCGAGATCAAAACTCTCATAGTCGCCTCCGCTCACTTGCCCACGAGCGCAGCAAATTGGGCCGCCGTCAGCGGCACCACCGACAGCCTGCCAATGCGCACCAAAGGCGAATCCGCGAAAAGCTTCTGCGCCTTGATCTCATCGAGCGACACCGGCTTCGCAAGCGCTTTCCCAACTTTGATTTTCACCACCGGCTTTTTTGGATCAGAAGCGTCCACCAAAACAACCGAAGCTGTTCCCACCGCGCTCCTGCGGTCGCCCGTCTCATAAATCACCAGCCTCGCTCCCGGCTTCATCTCGCGCAGATTTTTTACCGCCGTCGCATTAGTAACTCCATCCCACGTCGTCACGCCATCCTTCCGCAAATCGGCAAACGAATATTCCGATGGTTCTGTTTTCAATAAATAGTCCGAAGGCATAGGAACTCTCCACCAGTGCGATCTAATTCTCGACCATTCTACCCGCAGTTATGATTCTCCGTTCTCATGCTTACGCACGCAACGAACTTCCACGCCGTACTTGCTCGCCCCGCGCAGTTCTGGCAGGATGCATTCAAAAGTAATCGCCTTTTAGACCAGCTAGACTTCTCGGAGGCAACGATGGCAGGTTTTTGCAGAAACTGTGGTTCCCCACTCGATGATGTGCAAGCCTTTTGTGCAAAATGCGGAACGGCCACTTCTGGCCCACCCGTCCGTTCCGCTGCGCCGCCACCCGTTGCTCCACCGAGCACCCCACCATCGCCGCGTCCGCAAGCCCCCGCTCAGGCTGCGCCACAGGCTTACGCCGCAGCACCCGCAGCGGCTGCGCCGTCCAAATCAGGCAGCACTCTGCTCAAGGTTCTTCTGGCTTTTGTAATTGTAATTTTCGTTCTCGGCGCGGTCGGTATCGCGGGTATTTGGTATGTTGGGCATCGTATCAAACAAAAAGTCCATGACATGGGCCTCGACGAAGTTTCGAATACCTCTCAGGGTCCCATCCTTCCCGGAGTGGACGCCTGCAACTTGCTCTCGAAAGAAGACGTAGGTCAGGTCGTCAAGTTGACTGTGGTACGTGCCGAGCACGTCGAAGGCGGCGATCCGGGCTGCCAGTACAGCGTGATGGGAAATTATCCAGACATGATCGCCAGCCATCTCAGCAAGATGCAGCAGGATCTGGCGGCGAAGGACAACCAAAATCTCACGGACGCTCAAAAGGAGCAGATGGACACGCTCACCAAATCCTTTTTCCACTCGATGAATAATCCACAGGAAAACCCCTCGCAACATCCCGGCGAATCGCCCGTCTTCATATTCAGCGTCAGCAATACGGGCGCGAAAGCGCAAATGAGCATGACCCGCATGGCCTTCGGCCGCATGGTTCCCGCGTTCACCGAATTGCCGGGGATCGGCGACGAAGCCTTCGATATCGGCGACGCCATGATTCTCGCGCGCAAAGGCGACAAAGTCGTCCGCGTGATGTACATGATGTGTCCTTGCACGCGCGCCGACGCCGTTCCAATTGTAAAAAGAATTGTCGACAACATGTAGAGGTGCCGTAAGGACGCCGGAAGGGCCCGCTCCAGAGCATCCCTTTTTCCCTCGCCGCTGCGGCTGGCTTAGCTGCCAAAAAACTCCCGCCTTTTCTTACTTAGGAATAAGCTCTACGGCACTTTCGCGGCTACCACTCCAATATCCGCGATATTTACTCCTTTGCTCAACGAAGGCACAGCGTTCACGTGCAGAATCACGCCGCTCGCAGGAGCAGCCGGCTCTAGAATCACTTTGCCGAAATAATCCGTCACTGTCCCCAGCTTCATCCCTTCCTGAACATAGGTTCCTCGCTGCACTTTCGGATACCAGATCCCCGGCCCTTCGGAAACCACTTCGACCGTCTTCTCCAACCACACTGGATGTTCAATAAGCTGCGGCTCGCCCGGAATCATTTTCAAATAACGCATCGTGCTCAGCGTCCCGTTCACCAGCAGCGCCACATCATCCGTCTCCACCGTTCCCGCATGCCCCGCTTCCACAACAATCGACGGTTTCCCTTTCAACGACGAGGTGTTGTCCAGATAACGTGAATCCGCAGGATTGCTCGGCCGGTCGTTCCAGATGATGATGTGATCCAGCCCAAACGCCAGCACCATATCCTTCGAAACGCGATCTTGCTCCTCTTTGCCCACCGCGCCCCAATACGCGTACGGCCGCAAATTTTCGTCCAGATCCCCGCCGTGATAGTCGATCAAATAATCGCAGTGGTCGACCACGTCCTTCGTAATCCAGTAGAGCACCCGGTCCGTCTGCGTTCCGTCAATCTTCCCCGGGTAATAACGGTTCATGCTTTTGTGGTCCACGGGATTCACGTGCGGCACTTTCTGCTCAAACGAAGCAATGTTCACCAGCGGCAGCAGAATCACGGTTCCGGAAACCTGCGCGGGATCAAGCTCGCGAATCAATTTTTCGACGGCAATGATCGAAACGTATTCCGTCCCGTGTGCTCCCGTCACCAGCGCCAGAACCGGTCCCGGCTTGGTTCCATTCACCACCACCACCGGAATATTCGTTCCCGCGTCCACCCCCGCCGGCACTTCAATGTACCCATCCACTTTTTGTCCCGGCGTCGCCGTAGCCGTTCCAACTGTAAAAGTGGAACGCTGAGCAAATGCGCAGAAGGGCACCAACAGAATTGCAATCGCAAAAAAGCAGGTACGAAAACGCATCATTCACCTCCTGATTTTGCTGCCGAGGCGGGCGGCGTAGCTGGCGTGGATTCGCCCTTCACGTAATGCGCGTACCAGGCAAGATACCTCTCCAGCCGGTCCTTGATGTGCGAGGGCACCGTGAATCCGTGATACTCGCCCGGATAGACCACTAACTCTGTCGTCCGCCCGAGCGCCTTCATAGCTTCGTACATCTGCTCGCCACCAAGCACGGGCACATTCGAATCAAGGTCCCCGCCCATAAAGAGCGTCGGCGTGGTGATGTTCTTCACTCGCCAGAAGGGTGAAATTTTGTCCCACAAAGCCTGGTGACCCCATGGGTAGCCGAGTTCGATTTCGTATTCGCGCTGGTAGTGGTCATGTCCATAGAAGCTGGTGAGCAACGCGACGCCCGCACCGGAGATGGCCGCCTTAAATCGCGTCGTCTGGGCAATTATGAAATCCGTCGAAATCCCACCGTAAGACCACCCGCCAACACCGAGCTTATCCGGATCGGCGATTCCCTGCTCCACAGCGTAGTCGGCCATGGCCACATCGTCCTGGTAGTCCTTATTGCCCCAGTCAGCATAAATCGCCGCGCAGAATTTCTGCCCATATCCGGAAGACCCACGCGGATTCGGCAGCAGCACGGCATAGCCATTGGCTGCCAAGAGTTGTGCAAGATGATCGAAAGAAGCGGAATATTGGCCTACCGGTCCGCCGTGAGGACGGAGAAGTGCCGGGACTCTTTTAGCGGCGTCGTAGCCCACCGGCTCATAGAGGTATCCTGCAATGGAGGTTCCGTCTTTGCTCTTGAAGTGAACGTATTCTACCTTCGCCAGCCGCAACTGGGAGATCAGCGCGTCGTTCGTCATCGTCAGTCGCGTGAGTTCGTTCCCCTTATGCAGGAAGATTTCGTCGGGACGATCCAACGTGCCGATTTGCGCGGCAATCTCATCATCTTTGCCGATGGAAAAGTTGGATACGTTCAATCGGCCGCCGATGGGGCGCGTTATTTCGCCACCCGTCGCCGCGATGCGGCAAAGATTCTGTGTGCCATCATCCTCCGCGATAAAATAAATCGAATTACCATCCGCGGAGAATCGCGGGCGTCGTATGCTGCGATCAAAAGAAAGCGTAAGAACCTTCGCTTCGCCGCCAGCTGCAGGAATAATCGCGAGATGTTGCGTCGAATAATAAAAAAGGTGCGGGTCGAGCTCCGTGACGTAAGCGATCCATTTGCCGTCGGGAGACCATACGGGCTGATCGTCAGGCGCAGGATTGGTCGTGATTTGGGTCAGGTGCGCGCCCTTATCGGTATTGTCTGCCGCGACAACCCAGATATTCGCGTCGCGAGTGGCATCGGGATCGGGCACACTGCGGTTGCTGGTAAAGGCTAACAGCTTCCCATCGGGAGACCAGGCCGGTTGCGAGTCGTCAAAGTCGCCGGACGTGATTTGCGTGGAAGTCTTTTTTGCAACATCGAAAACGTAAAGATGCGTGCGTCGCCGATCCAGGTAGCCAATCGTATCCCGCTTGAACTGCAGACGATCGATGACGAAAGGCGCCTGAACTTTGGGTTTGGCAGCGGGCTTCTCTTTGTCCTTGTCGCCTTCCAAATCCTCCGGTTTCGGATCCTGGATGGCCAGCACAAGCCGGGTGCTATCGGGAGACCATTCAAAATCTCCGACGCCCTGCTTAATATCCGTCAACACGACAGCCTCTCCGCCGAGCCGGTTGAGAACCCAGACCTGACTTTTGCCGCCATCGCGAGACGAAGTGAAAGCCAGATACTTGTTATCGGGGCTCCAGCGCGGGTGGCCGGAAGAGACTGCCTCCGCAGTCATGGGAAGAGGATCGCCGCCGTGTGTCGAGACCATCCATATCCGGGTCTCGTTCTTATTCTCCTTGAGCATTTTTGTGCGGACGCTGTACGCGATCCACTGGCCGTCCGGACTTAGTTCGGGCTGGCCAACGTCGTGGATCCGAAAGTAATCGTCAATCGTAATTTTGCGAAGCGCAGTGGACGGATGTGACTGCTGCCCAGCGGATCCTTCCGGCCACGCACAGAGCAAAAGAACTCCAATGGCAACAGCAACGACAGGTCTGTGGACATTTTTCATGCCTAAAACTCCTCTGCATTCCAATTCGAAATCTACCCGGCGAAGTTTACCAGACCGGCCACCTGAGTACGGACGAAACTTCTCGGACGAGCATCCCTTGATTGAAATTGCGCTGTTACGCAAACTGCTTGCGGATTGGCGTGGTCAATGCGGCGTGGCTCAGACAGCTTTTTCGGCTTCCAGGACGCAAACGGGCGACTTCGTGCGCAGGACTTGAGTCAATCGAAAACCCGCTTTGTGGAAGAGTTCGGCGAATTCTTCTTCGGTGCGTTCGCGGCCCCCGGGAAGGAGCAGCATTTCGAGGTCGAGCCACTTGGCAAAGTGCGGCTCATTGCCGGGAGTGATCACGCATTCCACCAGGATGACTCTGGTTTTGCCCTTGCCGGCTCGATGACAGTTTTTGAGAATGGTGAGCGCCCGCTCATCGCTCCAGTCGTGGATGATGTTCTTCATGATATAAGCGTCTCCTGCGGGGACGGCGGCGAAAAAATCTCCGCTGCAGGTAGCGCACCGTCCTGCGAGTCCCGCCTCCTGAATTCGAGGCACTGCACCCGCAACTACGTGATCGACATCGAAAACCATGCCGGACAGGCCAGGATACTTTTTCAGAATGATGGTGAGTAGTTTGCCGTGCCCTCCGCCAATATCCACGAGAGTCTTTCCGTTCAACCAGGAGAAGTCATAAGCCTCGACGACTGGAGGCGTGAGCGTCTTGGTGAAACCCGTCATTGCGTTGTTGAAGACTTCCGATAGCTCTTTGTCCCTTGCAAGATAGTCAAAACACGAGAGACCGAAGACTTTCTCCGAAACCGTCTCTCCGGTTTTCAGCGAATGCATCATCTCGGGAAACGTTTGGAAATGAAACTTGTCTCCAAACCAGAGCGCCATGTCGCGGAATGAGTCTTCACAGTCTGTTCGAAGAAGATCCCCTGCGGGAGTCAGCGCGAACGCTCGCGGAGAAACCTCAGTGAAGACCCCCGCACTTGCGAGTGCACGCAGCACCCGGTAGAGCGCGCTTTCATTGGTCGCGGTAGCGTTGGCCAGATCGCGCGTTGATTTCGGACCTTCTTTCAACAGATCCGCGATTCCGAGTTTCGTGGCCGCGTAAAGCGCCGAGGTGGCCATATACCCCGTCGCGAGCTGTATGAGTTGTTCCACGGGCTGCGGCCCTTGGGCTTGCACTGGCGATGGCATGTGTTCCCTCCGTTTGGCTGTTACTCTAACCTAGACTGCGGCGTTGCTGTCAACCAACAGCCCGCCGCTCCATCGAGCCTGGAATGTTTCACACAATCTGGAAGGTGCCATGTACATCCATATGTTTGCGTTTCGATTCAAGCCGGAAGTCACAGAGCAGCAGAAAGAGCACATCGTCGCGGAAATCAAAAAGTTGCGGGAGGAAATTCCCCTTGTGCTGGATTGTTGGGTGGGACGCAACGAATCGCCGCGCGGCGCCGGATATGAGCTTGGCGGCGTTATGAGATTCGCGAGTGCTGAGGCTTGCGAACGCTACAACGCGCACCCGGTCCACCAAAAATTATTGAGCTGGCTGCTGCCCTTGATTGAGCCGATCGAAGTCGACTTCGCGGAGCGCGCTTAGGTGCCACTATTCATAACGCAGTGCAATGAGCGGATCGAGTCTGGAAGCGCGATACGCCGGCCAAAAACTTGCAAATGCAGCCACAGCCGACAGAACCACAACGGCAGCGACGAGAGTAAGTGGATCACGAGGCTTCAGCCCGTAGAGAAGCGATTTCGCCGTTTGCGCGGCGCCTAACGCAAGGCCCGCTCCGACGACCAGGCCTGTCACCGTCAGAAGTCCCGCTTCACGCAAGATTAGCTGCAGGACATCCACCCGCTCCGCGCCAATGGCCATGCGAATGCCGATTTCCTTTGTCCGCTGCACCACCATATAGGAGATGACGCCGTAAAGACCGATGGCGGCGAGCAACGCGGCCAGGAAACCGAAGAAACCGGAAAGAGTCGCCATCAGTTCATCCTGGAGAAGCGACTCGTGGACGCGCGTCTTGAAAATTTTAAAGTCGAGATCGATTCCCGGATTCACATCGGCGATGGTTTCCTTCAGGGAGCCGATCAGGCTGGTGAGCGGAAGCGCGGATCGAATCAGGATGCGGTCTTCGGGATTTGGCTTTTCCTGCTGGGTAGCGGGGAAATAGGCGAACGGCAAATAATCTTCATGCATATCCTGGAATTTGTTGTCCGCGGCCACTCCCACAATCTCGTAAAGAGGGCGCGGCTTCCCGGGCGGCTCATGAATGCGGAACCGTTTGCCAATAGGATCGGCCACTTTGAGAATCTTTTTCACGAACGCCTCATTGACAATAGCGACTTTCACGGAAGTGGCAGTATCCTGGTCGTTGAAATCGCGCCCGGCGAGCAGGGGCGTTCCAATCGTTTGGAAATATCCCGGTCCAAGATAATTCAGCCACGCGACTCCCGCGTCCTTATCAGAGCCTTCGTTAATTATGTTGTCGTTCCAAGCGCTGCCGCCAAACGGGATGAGCATGGCGTGCGCGGCGGATTGCACGCCGGGAATGGCTTGCACATGCTTGACGAGGTCGCGCTTGAATTCGGTGTAACGTTCGACCGGGAGTTGCAGATGCTCGAAATCAATCGTGGTGATGAGAATTCCATTTTGCTGAAAACCGATATTTAGAGTCGTCAAGTTGCGAAGGCTGCGTACGAAAAGGAGCGCACCCATCAAAAGCACCACGGAAAGAGCGACCTGTGAAACGACCAGAATCCGCCGGAGGCTGAATCGTTCGCGGCCTCCCGAAGAACCGCGGCTCCCGGCTTGAAGCAAAGTCGCAGGTTCCGCGCGTGTAGCGCGCAAGGCGGGCGCGAGTCCGAAAAATACTGTCGTGAGAACCGCAAGCGCCGTGGTGAAGGCCAGCACTCGCCAATCCATCCCGAGGTCGAGAAGGATTTGGTTGCGGGGCGTGCTGATGAAGGCCACGAGTCCGCGGCTCACGGCAAACGCCAGGAAGAGCCCGCAAAGCGATCCGGCAATCGCCAGCAAAAGGCTCTCCGACAGAAGCTCTCGAATCATGCGCCATCGTGTTGCGCCCAGAGCGCGGCGGATGGTGATTTGGCGTTCGCGCGCTCCGGCGCGAGCAAGCATCAAGTTCGCAAGATTTGCGCAAGCGATCAGCAGAACTAGGCCGGAAATTCCAAGTAGAAGCCAAAGTGATGTTTCGGAATCTTGACGCAGTTCAGAAAATCCGGTGCTGGCGGAAAAGGCGCCGAGTTTGTATGCGAGAAATTTCTTGACGCCTTCGGCATCATAAAAAGGCGGAATCGTTTCTTGCAAAATTTCGGGGGTGACGGCGGCGATTTGCGCGTTCGCCCGCTTAATCGTCCATCCCGGTTTCAAGCGGCCAATGGTAGCCAGCCACCACGCATGACGAATCGTCAGACGGTTATTGCGCGGGCTGAGGATCGGTTCGACGCAAAGCGGAACGGCCACGTCGAACGAATCTCCTACGGAAATCCCGTTGAAACCAGGCGGAGTTACGCCGATGATCTCGAAAGAATTGCCTTCCAGCGTGAGGCGCTTGCCGACAATTGCAGGATCGCCGCCATAATTCCGTTGCCAGAAAGCAAAGCTGAGGTTTGCGCCGCCAAGAGCGCAGCCGGGCTGGTCATCTTCTGGACCTAACAGACGGCCGAGTACGGGCTGAATACCGAGTACGTGAAAGAAATCGCCGCTGACGCGAATTCCATTCGCGAAGTGCACTTCGCCGCCAGTGGCGAGATTGAAGCGTTGATCCGACCATGCGGCGATTTCAGAGAAACCCTCCTGGCGCTTCTTAATCTGCTCCCACATGGGAAAAGTGAGCTGGGAGTATTCGCTGGAGAACTGGCCGGAACCCCAGTGGCGATCGGCGATGCGGATGGTGCCTAAATCCTGGGGATCTTTGACGGGAATCGTGCGCAAGCGGATGGAGTCGATGAGTTGAAAGATGGCAGTGTTGGCGCCGATGCCGAGGGCGAGGGTGAGAACAGCGACGATGGTGAAGCCGGGACTTAGGCGAAGCAGACGAAAGGCGTGGCGAAGGTCGCGAAGGAGATTGGCCATAGTTCACCCTATGGCTAGATAAGACGAGCGAAACCTGTAAAGGTCCCAAGCGGCGCGAAACTTTTTTGCAGGCTGGAGGCGGAAGAGAAAAGGGGGGCACGATATATCGTGCCCCTACAACGAGTTGGAAAAATGCCGCCGGCGTGGCGGCGTGTCTCATCGTCAGAAATTGACTGCGGGCCGGGGCTTCGGCAGCGGTTTGCGCGGGATCATCTCGTCGCGATTCGCGGTTAGATAGACGAAGCTCGCGACGATGACGGCCATTTGTTTCATGTCCGGTTCCTGGATGCGCTCGTAGACATCCTGGTTAGAGTGGTGCGTCCGGGTCTCGTAGTCGAGCGGATCCTGGATGAATTGAAAGCCGGGAAGGCCCACGGCGTCAAACGAAAGATGGTCGGTGCCGCCGGTGTTGCGGATGGTGAGCGTAGTCATGCCGAGGTCGTGGAACGGTTCCATCCATGCGGAGAAAATTGGCGCGACCATTTCGTTGCCCTGGAGATAGACGCCGCGGATTTTGCCGGTGCCGTTGTCGATGTTGTAGTAGGCGTCGAGCTTGGCTTGTTCTGGAAGAATTTTGATGAGATGAGTGGAGGGATCTTCCGCATTGGGATCGCCGAAATGTTGCTTGATGTACGCGCGAGAACCGAGAAGGCCCTGTTCTTCGCCAGTCCAGAGAGCGATGCGTACGGTGCGGCGCATTTTTAGGCCGCTGGCCTTGAGAATGCGAATCGCTTCGAGCATCACGGCGGAGCCAGCGCCGTTGTCGGTGGCGCCCGTGCCGGATTGCCAGGAATCGAAGTGGCCGCCAAGCATGACGATTTGATCGGCTTTGGCTTTATCCGAACCGGGAATTTCGCCAATGATGTTGAAGGAGTTCAAATCGTCGTCGTAAAACTTGTTCTGGATGTCGGCGTACATCGTTACGGGCAATTTCTTCTCAAGCACGCGGACGATGCGTCCGTAGTTTTCGTTGGCGACGGCAATGCGGCAGGGTGCCGCGGGCTTGTCCTTGTCGCGGTCGCCGCCCTGCTGCACGAAGACGGTGCCGTCATCACCTCGGGAAGGTTCGACCCAGACCGCGACCCCTTCATCGACGAGAAACTTCTGGACTTTGAGCTGGAAATCGCGACGCGCGCGGAATTGGGCGATGCGGGTTTCAAAGTCGTTGCGCGCTCCGGGAACGGGAGCGGTCGCAAGTTCGGCTAGCTCGGCGTCCGTGTAACGTTTCGCTTGCGGCTCGAAACGCTCCGGAGATTCGGGGATCGGCTCGGTCAGGACAAATTTGCCTTTGAGCTGGCCTTTGTATTTGTCGAAATCCGCTTCGGCGGTTATGGGAGCGAAGACTGCTTCGGCGGTGACGGGGCCGTTCGTGCCGGGAGTCCACGCCTTGGCGTACGCGATCAGCGGAAACGGATGTGGCGCGATGACCTGGACGTTGGTGCGCTCGTTGGACCAGCCCCGGCCAAAGGGGCCCCAGGGCTCGAGATGGACATTCGAGAGCTGCCACTTCTTCATTTGCTCCGTGGTCCAGGCGGCAGCTTCCTTGATGTCCGGCGAATTCGTGAGGCGCGGGCCGTAGACATCGGAAAGATAGCTGATGGTGTCCATGATTTCGGAATGATTGAAGCCGATGTCTTTGATTTCGTGAATCGCGGATAGTTCGGCCTGGTTGGGCGCCTGGGCGGCCAGTGGCAGAACCGCCAGAAAAACAACTGCAATCGCTAACACACTCGCATGCTTTCGCACTATCGTCCTCCGCAGATTTTCTACGCGCGCTTCTTGGTTCGGGAAATGAGCACAGGGTACCGCGTGCATGGGGTGTGACGGCGGAGGGGTGGAATGGGTTACAGGCGGGGTGTAAGGAGATAGGGGAGGTGAATGAAGTAAAGGGGGTAATGGAATGGAGGGGGATCGTCGCACCCACATTTTTTGTAAATGTTGCATTTAAAGGAGTTGCGGCTGCATTTCCTGTAAATGTTGCAGATGAAGGGTTTAAAGTGGCTGGATTTTCAGTGAGTTGCGCAGCGTCCGTAACTGGTGCGGATAAAAGGGTTGCGGGAGAGGTGTTTGTAAGTGTTGCAGCGAAAGGAGTTATTTGGACCGAGTAGTCTGATTCATGACTGGTGGCTCGCGAAGGGGAAGAAGCTGGCGCATGGCACGGGTCGGTCTTGGAGAGCTGAGAAGCAGTGGAACCGGACGAAGTGAGCGCGTGAAGCATGGAGAAGGGTAGCATGGAACTGAATTACTGTCAAGGTATAGTACTGTGTGCGTATCATTCGAATTGAGACGCGGGAAGTGGAATGGATGGAAGGGGTTGGCGGGAAATTGGGAGTTTGGTGAGACGGTGTGGTGGCAAAGACTTGAGGAAACCTGCGGTCCGTCGCCGTCGGCGCCCAGATTGGAAAAACTGGGAAACGTTCCTCTATGACGTTGTCGGCTCTGTCAAGGAAAACCTCGACTGCACGAGCTGCGAGGGCCCGTTTTTCTCGTCACTTGATGGGATCTTTTTTCTTTCCTTTTTCTTGACCAAGGCTTGCTCTATGAATCTAGCGGTGGAATCTGGTTCGACCAACCAGTCTGTCCCCGGGTTTTCCGTTCCTAACCCCGGATTTTCCAACAGCCAGATCGTCCTCGTCACAGACTGAATTTTATTGTCTCGTGCTTGCCTGTCAGCCTCTCCTCTATTCTCTTGACAACAACCAGCAAAACGAATGCCTCGATGAGCATGACCGGGAGCCACAACCAAATGCTCAGGGATTCGATACCGATTAAAGCGTATCGGAAGAGAATCCAAACTGCCGCAATATGAACGATGAGACATACGGCCAGTGATACCCAAAATGTCCATCGGAACAACCATTGACGAAAGGCATAAATCACTAGGGAGAATGGAGCGAGAGTTCCCATGATTGCGGTGACCCACCTTCTTGGGATCCCTTTCCTGTGTGCAACAACGAGCAGCACATAGGTCACCACTGCAGCCAAGAGGGTGATAGCCCAACCCTTGAGTGACTCGCGGCTGCGAATTTTTTTTCCTTTCAGTCTGCCATGCACGCGTTGTAGGCCTCACTCCCGTCGTATGCTGCGAAGCCAACGTGCACGCCAAGCGCTATGCGGGCGGGTGGCGCCTTCGATTCTCCTGATTTTTCAGCTTGAAGAGGAGGCACGAGGAGAGGATACCACTTTCGTAATTCACCGTGGGGTGATAAGACGAGGGTGCCCCACCCTTTTTGGAAAAAAGGTGGGCTGTACTTCTCTTCTGATGCCGAGAAATCTGAAACGACATTACGGAAAAGGCGATCTGCATTTCATTACTTTCAGTTGTTACGAAAGAAGGGCGCTCCTGGGGACCGCTCGGGCGCGGAATCTTTTTGTGAGAGTAATGGGAGAAGTGAGGGAACGATACGGGTTCTTGCTAGTGGGTTATGTGTTGATGCCGGAGCATGTGCATTTGTTGGTGAGCGAACCGAGGAAAGGAACGCCTTCCAAGATAGTGCAGGTGTTGAAGCAGAGAGTGTCGCGGGCGATGCGCGGGAAGAAAAGGCGCGGTTCACCGGGACAGTTGGCGCTAAAGTTTCCGAACGAACTTGGCGCGTTGAGGCGATTCTGGCAAAAGAGATTTTACGACTTCAACGTTTGGAGCGAGAAGAAGCTGAAAGAGAAATTAGAGTACATGCACGCGAATCCGGTGAAGCGGAAACTGGTGGAGCATCCGAAGGACTGGCCATGGAGCAGTTGGTCGTTTTATGCGCAGGGAAAATCTGGATTGGTGAAGATTGATCCGATGGATTGAGATGGCGGAGCAGAGAAAAGAGGAAAAGAAAGACCCACCCTTGCGAAAGTCAAACCCGCAAGGGATGGGGCACCCGCACCCCCGGAAAAGAAAGAGAGTCAAAACCCTCTCGGGCGTTAAGGGGCGGCCACCCGCCCGGAACTGTTTCCGCTGAAGGACTCGTAGACCACTTGCGCGTAGCCGGTGGGGTTCAGCGTGTCCACCAGGTAGGTGGTGGTCACGCCCGCAACGGTTTTGCTGACGCGGTTGCCATCGCCGTCGTAGACGATCGTCACTCCGGCTTTTTGGATGAGGTGGTTCTCGAAGTCGTAGGTGTTGGCGATACCGCCAGAGCTGACGGTATTGCCGTCCGCGTCGTACGTGTCGCCTGAGGTGAAGCGGTCGTTGGCGTCGTAGTTCCAGAGACCCGCACGCACTGGATGCTGCACCCTGTCCGTGCCAAGCGATTAAGGGCCTGGACGCTTCACGGCACGAGCCGGAGAAATCATCAGGCGAATCTTGAAAAATGGCCTTGCACTTGGCACCCACGTTTCACGGGCTCAGCTCACTTCTGTGGCGATGCTCTCTCGATTAGTTCCTGGGCAAACTTTCGCCTCGCGGGAATCGCGATCGAATCGGCGGCTGACTGAGCTAATTCCACCTGGCCTAATTCCGCGAGCGTTCGGACAATGTTAACTAGCACAGCAGAACAGTCGGAACTGTTCGGATCGGCGGCTTGACCTGTTCTCGCGATGCTAATTGCTCCGTCCCACGCGCTTCGTGCTTCCCCATCCAGGTTAAAATCATCAAGCAGTTTCGCATTCATGGAAAGAACTTCGGCTCGCTGCCAAAAGCAATCTGGCCCAAGGGAATCGGCAGCTTGCTCGGCGTCGCGCAAAAAGCTAAGGGCTCTTCGTCTATCGTCCTTTTTGAATTGCTGCTCAGCCAATTTCCGCCAGTAATTTGCCTTCTCATGGGGATTCTCCATGCCACCGATCAGCTTCACGGCAACATCGAGACTCCCTGCGCGCGCCAAGCTCACCCCGAGTTCGCCTCGGTACATATCCCGGTCTGCGTTCTCAGTGAACGATGAGGCGAACTTCTCCAGAGCCTCAACTGTCGCCGTTCGCTGAAGAGTTCCTTCTTCGGCCAAGGCATCTAGAAGCTCTTGAAATCTCCTCCAAGGATTTGGGTTCATCATGGTGTCGGCGAATTCGAATTTACCTTCACTTTTTTGCCATAGGCGGCTAGGCTCTGCTTATAAGACATTTGCTCAGCCGGGTCCGCGGGAGCTTGCAAGCTCCAATGCCCGCCGGGCCCTTCACTTGGACTATAAACGATAGGAACAGGTTTCCCTATACAGGATACAAACACGGGGTCAGATACAACCCCTATAGCCCCCTCACTGAATGGTTGGTCCCCATCGTAGATAACTAGAAAGGGAACGATGAAGCGCTGATTCCTCAGAGGCTGTTGCCTCGTCGAGACGCCAAACCCGGTGGTGCTGAATCGGGTTGCGTCTATTCTGAAGTCGGAGGGGCTCGGTCCACTTGCATCTCGATATACGGTAAGAGGTTGTGCCCCACCGCTTCGCGGTTGTGTTGGAGGCAACGGGTTGTCGGAAACCAAGCTGGACGCAAGAGCGAGTGCGGTCAGAGTGACGACCACCGTGCCGATAAGACTGCCAAATGAGACTGGTGCTGGAGCGTTGGGAATTGTCGCTGGCGGGCCAGTTGGGGGGGGAGCGGGGGCTGGTGGTGGTTCTTCAAGGATCGTCTGTCCCAACTCCTCTTCAGTCGCCATATTCTCGAGCGTTAAATCGCCGAGTTCCTCCACGGCGACGTCGTCGATCTGGTTCCCGCTGCGATCTAAATGGCCCACCGGGCTGCCCTGTGTATAGAGGTATTTGTGGAGGGAGAGTGGATCCTGAGGGGTCCCTTCGAGGGTGTCTATCGTCCAGAAGCGCCCCGTGCTCACGTTTAGATATCTGGCGCGGTTGTAGTAGAGGTTTAGGTCGGGGTCGAACTGTTCGCCGGCGAAGAGGTAGTTGTTGGGCGTAGTTCCGGTGCCGTGGATTAAGTTGCCGAAGGCGTCGTAGTCGTAGGTGTCCGTGATCGCGCCGGTGGAATCGGTCAGTGCGCGGACGCTGCCGTGGCCGTCGTAGACGTAGTAGATGCGCTGGGTGATGCTGTTGAAGTTGACGAGGTAGCTGCGCACCTGGGCGATCAGGTCCAGCCCGTAGACGTAGCTGTGGGTCTGCTCGCGGTTGCCGGAACTGTTTCCGCTGAAGGACTCGTAGACCACTTGCGCGTAGCCCGTGGGGTTCAGCGTGTCCACCAGGTAGGTGGTGGTTATGCCCGCCACCGTTTTGCTGACGCGGTTGCCGTCGCCGTCGTAGACGATGCTCACTCCGGCTTTTTGGATGAGATGGTTCTCGAAGTCGTAGACGGCAGCGATTCCGCCGGAGCTGACGGTGTTCCCGTTATTGTCGTAGGTATCGCCAGCGGTGAAGCGGTCGTTGGCGTCATAGTTCCACAGCCCCGCTGGCACTGGAGCAAGCGTCGAGGCAAGCTGCTGGCGATTGCCTACCGCGTCGTAAGTGTAATTCACCGCGCCGTTGATGCCGTGCGGATCGCTGGCGACCCCGGGGTACCGGTTAGAATCGTTGTCCGCAATAATTCTCTCGGCTCCAGCCACAAAATGATCACACAACTCGGGACGGCATTTTGCCGTGGCCGCCGCTTTCATGTTTCACACCTCTTGCGCACGATGATTCACGATGCGTCTCAGGGCATTGCTTTGGCAAGAAGCAGAGCGGCGCCGCTGTAGGCCAGAGTGCTTACGAGAAAATTGAGGCCGTCGTTTATGTCCGAGGGATGGGCAGCCAAAATAGGGAGATAGACAAATAAAACCAAAAGCAGGGCGACGGTACCGAGGCAGGTTGCAGCAAACCGAGGTTTCCGATTCAAAAAAAGGCTCGCTCCGGCAAGGAGGAAAACGGTTCCCGCCAGATAGGACCAGAAGAAGTGTCCTGGAATCCGGATGGGGACGCTTCGATCAAAGTCAACGCCGGGCATAAATTCGGGATGAAGGAAATGTTGCACACCATAAAAGATGGCAGACACCGAAAGAAAGACTCGCGCAAGGGTTGCGGGGATATTCGTGGTTGCGGGTTTGCTTTGCCCGGATTGAGCGGCGGCAATAGCCAATGCGCCGCCGCTGAAAGAAAGATCTCTGAGCGCAATGGCCCACGCGATGACGCTCTTTGGGTGAGCCAAGATCCTGGGGATGTGCAACAACACCACGAACAGTATCAGCAGGACGGCCAACAGAATGGCCGCCAATCGTGCTTGTTTATTCAGGACGATGCTTAGGGATGCGGCGATGACGGCGGCGCCAATAAAATAAGTCCAGAAAAGATGCCCGGGAAGCCAGCGAGGCACGATAGTGGCGACTAGCTTAGTCTCCGTGAAGTGCTGCGAAGCGAAAACGGCCATGGGAAGAGCAAAGAATAACGGGCCAAAAGCCAGAAGCTTGTCTATCCCGTGTGCGCGCGAGGCTTCCCTGGCGCCGGTGAAAGCGCCGATCGCCAAAATCGCGATACCCGCGAAATACGGCCAGAAGACAGTCCCCGGAATCGAAGCGAAGCTCAATACGCCGAAGAGGGTACAAAAAGCGGGGATGTTCACTTTCGACCTCCGGTTTTCCGCTTGAATACTACCTCGAATCCCTCCCGCCCGTTAGCAGGAGATAAAAACGCGAACGGCGGGGCCCCACAGATGTGAACACAGACGATGAGCCGGACGCATCCGCAAACTGATTTCAGGGAATGAAGCCGCCGCCTAGTTAGCGGGGGATTTGGATGGGGTGTCGGGCGGCGTGGGGGGAGCCGGATCGCCTTTGACATAGTGGGCGTACCAGGCGAGGTCGCGCTGGAGGCGGTCTTTGAGGTGTGAAGGCAGAGTGAATTCGTGGTACTCGCCGGGGTAGACGACAAGTTCGGTAGGGACGCCGAGGCGCTTGAGGGACTGATACATTTGTTCGCCGCCGAGGACGGGAACGTTCCAGTCAATGTTGCCGCCGAGGAAAAGAGTGGGTGTGGTGACTTTGGTGATGTTGCGGTAGGAAGAGACATGCTGCCAGACAGCTGGAGTTTGCCAGGGGAGGCCTAGCTCGGTTTCGTAGTCGCGCTGGTATTGGTCATGGCCGTACATGCTGATGAATTCTGCGGCTCCCGCACCGGAGATGGCGGCTTTGAAGCGGGTGGTTTGCGTGATGATGAAGTCGGTGGAGATGCCGCCGTAGGACCAGCCGCCAACGCCGAGCTTATCGGGATCGGAGATGCCCTGCGCAATGGCGTAATCGACCATGGCCATGTCGTCCTGGAAATCCTTGTTGCCCCAATCGGCGTAGATGGCTTTGCAAAAGTCCTGACCGTAGCCGGTGGAACCGCGGGGATTGGGGAAAAGGACGGCGTAACCGTTGGCGGCGTACAGCTGGGCGAGATGGGAGAATTCGGCGTAATAGGCCCATTGAGGTCCGCCGTGGGGGATGAGGAGGGTCGGATATTTTTGGCCGACGGCGTAGTGGAGAGGCTTATAGAGGTAGCCGGCGATGGTGGTGCCGTCTTTAGATTTGAAATGGACGTATTCGCCATGAATGATTTGAAGCTGAGAGAAAAGGGCATCGTTGACGTGGGTGATTTGGGTGAGTTTGCCGGCAGGGATGGTGAAGAGCTCGTCGGGACGATCGATGGTGGCGATTTGGGCGACGATCTCGCCTGTAGGAGCGAGGGCATAGTCGTCGAGCATGAGCCGGCCGGAGACGGGGCGAGTGAGATTCTCGCCGGTTGGAGAGATTTGGAGGAGGTTTTGCGTGCCGTCGTCATCGGCGATGAAGTAGATGGACAGGCCGTCGGGCGCGAAAAGGGGTTTGGAGACGTTGCGGTCGAGTTTGAGAGTGAGGACCTTGGCGGGGCCACCGGAAGCGGGAGAGATGGCGAGATGTTTGGTGGCGTAATCGAAAAGTTTGGCGTCGAGATTGGTGACGTAGGCGATGGATTTGCCGTCGGGGGACCAGGTGGGCTGATTGTCGGCTCCGGGGTTGGTAGTGACTTGGGTGAGATGTGCGCCTTTGTCGGTGTTCGAGGCGTCGACTGTCCAGACGTCAGTGTTATAGCTGAGGTCGGGATCGGGAGTGGAGCGGTTACTGGTGAAGGCGAGGAGTTTGGAGTCGTGAGACCAGGCGGGCTCGGAGTCGTCATAATCGCCAGAGGTGATTTGGGTTAGGGACTTTTTTTCGAGATCGAAGACATAGAGGTGGGTGCGGCGGCGATCGAGATAGCCGACGGTGTCCACCTTGAATTGTAAGCGGTCGATGACCCAGGGCTTTTTGGATTTCGTGGGTTGGCCCTGGCCATTGCCGGTGAGGTCGTCGTCCTCGTCGTCTGAGGCGGGGGATTGACTGGCTGGGGATTTTTCTTTGGCGGCGCGGATTTCTTCGGGAGTGGGATCCTTTAGAACCAGGACCATGCGGCGGGAGTCGGGAGACCAGGCGAAGTCATCGACGTCCTGAACGGTGTGGGTGAGTTGCTGGGCGTCACCACCGAGGCGATTGAGGAGCCAGACTTGCGTTTTGCCTACATTGCGTGCGGATAGGAAAGCAAGGTATTTGCCGTCGGGACTCCAGCGAGGGTGGGTAGACGTGGCGGATTCGGCGGTGAGGGGGATGGCGTCGCCGCCGGAGCTGGGGACCATCCAGATACGGGTTTCGTTCTTGTCGGTCTTGAGGGTGGCGGTGTCGACGGCGTAAGCGACCCACTTGCCATCGGGGCTGAGCTGAGGATCGTGGACGGCCAGGATGCGGAAGTAGTCGTCGATGGTGATGGGGCGGGGCGTGGAAGATTGCGCCGTGGCAGAAAAGGAGAAGCTGAAGGCAGAGACGCTGAGCAGGCAGAGACGGAAGAAAGGGTTAGATGAGAGAAGCTTCATGCGGCGAACCCCCAAGACACAAATTAGGTGCGAGACAAACAGCGGATTTTAACACAGAGGGAAGAGCGGTCATCCTCAGAGGGCTGACGCGAGTCGCAGGAGAGCATGGGTGGCGTAGGCTCAACAGCGGGGCACGATGTATCGTGCCCCTACAAGTCCGAGCGGACGAGGGGAAAATATTCGAAAGAATGCATTTTTTTGTTGCATGAGGGGATGAACCTTGTATCCTGCGAACGCGAACTCACTTCACCCAGTGCGAGAGTGAGAATCGCTTAGGAGGACGAGAGTAAAAATTGAGTTCTATATCGGTTCCCGCCCAGATTCCTTCCTCTGCAATTTCAACAGCGAAAAAAAGAGTCGCAAAGCTGACGCTCTGGCCGCTTGTGGCGGCGACATTTTTCATGGTGTCGGGCGGGACGTATGGAACGGAAGAGATCATCAGCGGGGCGGGTTACGGACACGGAATTTTGATTTTGCTGTTTCTGCCGGTGCTGTGGTGCCTGCCGACGGCGTTCATGATCGGGGAGCTTTCGAGCGCGTTGCCTGCCGAGGGCGGATATTACGAATGGGTGCGGCGCGGGATGGGAAATTTCTGGGGATTTCAAGAGGCCTGGCTATCGTTGGCGGCGAGCATTTTTGACATGGCGATCTACCCAACATTGTTCGTCTTCTATCTTGCGCAGATGTCGCCATGGTTCGGGTCGGGTAGTCATGCGGTGATGGCGGGACTTTTTGTGGTGGTGACTTGCGCGATTCTGAATGTTCTGGGAATACGCGTTGTGGGGATCACTTCGCTTTGGCTGTTCTTCCTGCTTTCGGCGCCGTTTGCGGTGATCGTGGTCATGGCGCCGTTCAAGGTTGGAGCGTTCGCAAGCGGACACGCGACATCTGAGGCCACAGGGCTGGGCTTGATGGGCGGCGTGCTCGTGGCGTTGTGGAATTACATGGGATGGGATAACGCATCGACGATCGCGCAGGAAGTGGAGCGGCCGCAACGGACGTATCCGAGAGCGATGATCGCAGCAGTAGTGCTGGTTTCGCTGACGTATGTGCTGCCCTTCGTGGCAGTGTACTTGACCGGGGTTCCCTCTTCCGCGTTTGGGGCGGATGGATCGTGGGCAGCGGTTGCGGGACTGCTGGGCGGGAAGATCGCGGGATTCGAATGGCTGCGCTTCCTTATCGTGATTGGTGGAATGATGAGCGCGTTTGGAATGTTCAACGCGCTGGTGATGAGCTATTCGAGGCTGCCGCTGGCGATGGCGCGAGACGGGATGCTGCCGAAAGTCTTTGCGAAGACGAATGCGAGGACGCGCGCGCCGTGGGTCGCGATTCTCGTTTGCGCCGGATGTTGGGCGCTATGCCTTGGCCTGGGATTCCGGAGGCTCGTAACGCTGGACATTATGCTTTACGGGGCGAGCCTGATGCTGGAGTTCGTGACATTGGTGGTTTTGCGCATTCGCGAACCGGAATTGAAGCGCGAATTCAAAGTGCCGGGAGGATTGGCCGGAGCGATTACTTGCGGAATATTTCCGCTGCTGCTGATGAGCCTGGCCATGGTCGAGAGTACAAAGGAAACGATCCTCGGAATCAGCGGGCTGGCGTTTGGCGGGATTATTATTGTCGGCGGATTCGCACTTTATTGGGCGACGAGACCTTTGCGGCGATCGGTGATTGCGCCCGCCGCAACGCCGAACGCGGCATTGGGCGACTAAGCTACGGCGCAGCGGACCTGCTGCTGATATACTCCACAGTTCTTTCCAAACCTTTTTCACCGGGAGACCAGACGTGAATAATCTGCAGCGTTCCCTGCTATTCCTGCTGGCAGCTGTTGCAGTTGTGAGTTTGCACGCGAAAGGCGCCGCGCTGCCGCGACAAGCGACAGCTGCGGCAGCGCGATTCGATCAAAAGCTGTTTGGCGACTTACACTGGCGGATGATCGGGCCGTTTCGCGCGGGACGAGCGCTGGCGGTAACGGGAGTGCGCGGGGAGGCGGACGTCTATTACTTCGGGTCGGTGAATGGAGGCGTCTGGAAAACGAATGACGCGGGGCGGACGTGGAATCCGATTTTCGATGCAGAGCCAGTGGGATCGATTGGGGCGATTGCCGTGGCGCCATCGAATGCCAATGTGATTTACGTGGGAACAGGCGAAGCAGATATGCGCTCGAGCATTTCTTCCGGGAACGGAATGTACAAGTCGATGGATGCGGGGAAAACGTGGGAACACATCGGATTGGAAGATTCGCGTCACATTGCGCGGATCGTGATCGATCCCGCGGACCCGGACAAGGTTTTTGTGGCGGCGCTAGGGCATGCATACGGGGCGAACAAGGAGCGCGGCGTTTATCGCTCGAACGATGGCGGGAAGACCTGGCAGCAAGTGCTTTATAAGGATGAGAACACCGGGGCGATCGATTTGGCAATGGAGCCGGGAAATCCAAAGGTGATGTACGCAGCTTTGCTGCAAACGCGCCGGCCGCCGTGGAGCATTTATCCGCCTTCGAAAGGGCCTGGGACGGGGCTGTATCGTTCGACGGATGGAGGAGATCACTGGGAGCAGGTGACGGGACACGGATTACCTTCGGAGGAGTTGGGACGGATGGGGATTGCGTTTGCGCCGAGCAATCCGAAACGGATTTATTTGATCGCGGATGCGAAGGAAGGCGGGCTCTACCGCTCGGACGACGGCGGCGAGAATTGGGAGCGCGTCTCGAAGGACGCGCGGATCTGGGGACGCGGATGGTATTTCTGCGAAGTGAGCGTGGATTCGAAGGATGAGGACACGGTATATGTGCCGAATACTTCGTTATACAGATCGCGCGATGGCGGAAAAACGATGACGGCGATCAAGGGAGCGCCGGGAGGGGACGATTATCACCAGTTGTGGATCGATCCGGACAATCCGCAGCGAATGATATTGGGAGTCGATCAAGGCGTGATCGTAACGCGGAACGGCGGAGAGACGTGGAGTTCCTGGTACAACCAGCCGACAGGGCAATTTTATCAGGTGTCGACCGACAATCGGTTTCCCTATTGGGTGTATGGGGCAGAGCAGGACAGCGGATCCGCGGCGACGCCGAGCCGGAGCTGGTACAGGGCGCTGAATTTTCATGATTGGCGGCCGATGGAAGCGGGCGGCGAGAGCGATTACGTGGCGACTGATCCGGCGCATCCGGAGATCGTTTATGGCGGAACCGTGGCGCGGCAGGATTTTCACAACGAGCAGGTGCAGATCATGCCGCCGACGCTAATGTATCCGGACGAGTACCGGAAAACATGGACAGTGCCGCTGGTGTTTTCTGAGATCGAGCCGCATGCGCTGTACTTCAGTTCGCAAGTGCTGTTTCGAACGGCGGACGGCGGAAATTCGTGGCAGAAAATCAGTCCGGACCTAACGCGGGTGAATCCGGGCGTGCCGGCGAACCTTGATGCAGCGACTGCGGCGGATGCTCCGGAGTCGAAGCGGCGCGGCGTAATTTATACGATTGCGCCATCGCCGAAAATTGCGGGCGAAATTTGGGTGGGAACGGATGACGGGCTTGTGCAGCTAACGCGGGACGAGGGAAAAACGTGGAAAGACGTAACGCCGCCGGATGTGACGCCGTGGAGCAAGGTGACGCGCGTTACTGCTTCGCATTTTGAAGCAGGCAAGGCGTACGCGGCAGTGGACCGGCACAGGCTGGATGATGTGCAGCCGTACCTCTATCGCACAAAGAATTTCGGGAAGACCTGGCAGCGAGTGACAAATGGAATTCCCGACGGAAGTTTCCTAAATTGCGTTAAGGACGATCCGAAAGTGGCGGGTCTGCTTTATGCGTGCACGGAAAAGGGCGTGTACATTTCTTACGATGATGGAGACCACTGGGAATCGCTGAAGCTCAATATGCCGACCACTTCCGTGAGGGATTTGGTAGTGCATGACGATGATCTGGTGATCGCAACGTTTGGACGGGCGTTTTGGGTGCTGGACGATATTACGCCGGTGCGGCAGTGGAGCGCAAAGATGGCGAGCGCGGACGCATGGCTGTTTCAACCGGAGACAGCGTATCGAGTGCGGCCAGGATCGGATGAAGGGACGCCAATTCCGCTCGATGAGCCGCAGGCGGATAATCCGCCGACCGGAGCGGTGCTGGACTACTACCTGAAAGAGAAACAGACGGAACCCGTGAAGCTGGAGATTTTTGATGCGACGGGAAAACTGGTGCGGCGGTATGCGAGCACGGACGAGATACAGAAGATGAATCCGGATACGATTGACATACCGATGTACTGGTTTCATGACGTGATGCCACCTTCCGCGGAGCCTGGAATGCACCGCTTCGAGTGGGATTTGCGATATGCATTTGAGGGGGGCGGGCGGCGGCGGGGCCGGCGCGGTGGAGGCGGCCCGCTGGCGGTTCCGGGACGCTACACAGTGAAATTGACGGCGGCGGGGAAAACAATATCCGAGCCTCTGGTGCTAAAGATGGATCCGAATGTGAAGACGAGCACGGCGGATCTGGAGCGGCAGTTCCAGTTGGCATCGAAGCTGGCCGCGGGGATTGGAGAGTTTTCGGCGGCTGCGCAGAGTGCCGACGATTTGCAGAAGCAGATTGCGGCACGCAGCAAAGAGGCGGAGGGCAACACGGAGGTTGTGGCGGCATTGACGGACTTACAGAAGAAAATTGGCGCGGCGGCGGGCTCTGCATCAGGCGGCGGATATGGATTTTTTGGATTTTCCGTGCCGGGTAAGGAACCGACGACGCTAAGGCAGGTGTCGACTGCCTATGGAGCGTTGCTAGGCATAATCGAGATCGCAGATGCGGCGCCTACTACCGATGCCACAGCAGCCAGCTTGAAATGGGAAGAGGCGGGAAAAGCCGCGATGGCGCGTTGGGAGACACTTCAGGCGAAAGACGTAGGGCGAGTGAATGCGATGCTGGAAAAAGCGCATCTATTGCCCTTAAGGACAGGTACGGCGGCTAAGCATTAAGTCCAACGGCCGGGATTTGGAGGAGCGCGACATTTTGGAGCGAGGCGGGTTTGATGAGGGTAAGAGAAAAGAACACCAGCCCCAGAAGAGGACCCTCCATGAACAGAAACAGCGTTACGAAGCAAATCGCAATCGCCGCCGGATTACTGGCGCTGACTTTTGCGCCGGGAATCAGCCGCGCGCAGGACGCGGCGCAGCCTCCGGCGCAGGAGCAAAGCCAGGCGGCACCTGCCGCGCCAACGAAGCACGAAGGCAGAATGCATGGCGCGATGCAAGGACTGAATCTGACCGACGATCAGAAAGCTGGAATGAAGAAAATTCACGAGTCCACGAAATCGCAACTGGAAGCCGTGAAAGCAGATGAATCGCTGACCGCGGATCAGAGAGCGGCGAAGATCCACCAATTGCATCGCGAAGCTCGCGTGCAAATGGCGAAACTGTTGACGCCGGAACAGCGGCAGCAGATGCGGGCAAACATCCGCTCGATCCGCGCGGCGCGACGGGAGCAGCAGCAACAGCCACCGCAAACACAGCCGCAGGGCTGATCGGGCGACAAAGCCTGGAGAGGTCCGATTCAAGAAAAAACAACGGCAATCGGGCATGTCGAGGCCGTAGTTGCGAGCCGAGAAGGGGCGGTCCATGGGGCCGTCCCTTTTTCGTAGGAGGAGAGATTTGCGCGGCTCGGAATGGCGAATAGATTTGGTATGCTGCTCGACGTGGGAATTAACGATCGGATGAAGGGGCGCGCGTGGCTCGGGAGTGGATTGCGAGCCGGCGCGCTTTTTTCATTTTCGATTGTCGGAGCCGTGGCCCTGAGCTTCACATCGCTGGCGCCTTCGCAGCAGGCGCCGGCGGCCGGCCCCGCTCCACAAGCCACACCACAAACAGCTACTTCCGCGATATCGCAGGCAGCCTCAGCAATACCGCAAACACTTTCGCAGGCGGCTCCGCGCCCGGGCCTGAACATCGTTGTGCTTGATCCGGCGCATGGCGGAACTGACCCTGGTGCGCGCGGAACGGGCGGGATGCGCGAAAGCGAAATCGTGCTGGACTTTGCGGCGCAGGTGAAAAAGGGGCTAGAGGCGCAGGGTTTTCAAGTGCTGCAAACACGGCAGGGCGATGAAAATCCTTCTTTTGACGACCGCTCAGCACTGGCGAACGCGCAAACGGGCGCGGTGTTCGTGACCTTGCACATCGGTTCAACGGGACTGCCGGGAACAGTGCGGGTCTATGTCTACTCGGATCTGCCTGCAACGTCCGACGCAGGAGGATTGATTCCATGGAGCCGGGCGCAATCACCTTTCGAAGGATTGAGCAGAAAACTGGGGGACTTGGTGCAGGGGCTTCTGGCGCAAAAGTTCAAGGGATCGCCGAGCACGTCAGAAAGCGCCGCAGTTCGGCAATTGCGAACGACGGCGGCGCCGGCGATCGCGGTGGAAGTCTCGAGCGTGGTGGTGGATGACCGATCAGCGCTGGATCAAATGGCACCGGGGGTTGCGGACGCGATTGCGACAGGAGTGGCGGAGTTCCGGCCTTCCTACGTGGTGCCGACTCCGACAGGTGGGACACCGTGACGACGCGCTGGATTCGATGGCTGGTGGGCGTTTTGTGTGTAGCGGTGCTGGTGGGAGTAATCTATTTTCCGATTCTGCGGCGACACTTGGAACGGACTGCGCGATTGCAACAGCTAAGTACCGAGCAGGCGCGCAGAGAATTGGTACAGCCGATCTCTGTTGCGCCTGGCGAGCCGCGGGTGAAGGCGAAGTTGTTTTGGGCTTCGGGGAATGGCGATGGAACGCTGAAGGGTGCGACGGTGGAATTGCCGCTTTCGAGCGATCCGGTGTTGCGCGCCAAGCAAGTCCTGAACACGCTGCTGGCTGGGCCGGTGGATGCGGATCTGCGCACGCTGCCGCCGGATGCGGTGCTGCTGGCGTTTTATCTGCTGCCGGACGGAACAGCGATTGCGGATTTTTCCGAAGCGCTGGCGACGGAGACGCCGTCGGGGATTCAAAGCGAGCAGATGGCCGTGGATTCGATCACTCGAACACTTGGGGCCGATGTATCACAGGTGAAGCGGCTGAAGATTTTGATTCATGGCCAGGAAGTGGAGACGCTTGCAGGGCATTTGGATCTCACCGGAACATTCTTGGTTGGGACGATGGCGGTGCAGGGAGCGCCGACGGCAGCGCCGGCTAATCCACCGAGCGCGGTGAAACCGGTTGTGCCTTCGACGGACAAGCCTACACAGGCACCGGCGCCAATATCGAGACCTGGGGCGGCGCATTGACACCTGATTACGGTCCCGGCAAACTGGCGCAACGCATGCAAGAAGTATGGCAGATCCAAATTTGAATTTCGCAAGGTGCTGGAGGAAGAGTGCGAGTTGATGGACGCGGTCCGGACCAGATGCGTCAGCTGAAGATGACGCCGGACTTTATTTCCACGGCGGAAGGGAGCGTGCTCATTGAGATTGGTGGCACGCGAGTGATTTGCACGGCGACCATCGATGACGGAGTGCCTGGATTTCTGAAGGGGAGCGGCAAGGGATGGGTCACGAGTGAGTATGGGATGCTGCCGCGGGCGACGGAGGAAAGAACTCCACGCGAGGCGGCGAGGGGCAAACAATCGGGACGGACGCTGGAGATTCAGCGATTGATTGGGCGGTCTCTGCGAGCCGTGACCGATCAGGAAGCGCTGGGCGAGCGGACGGTATGGATCGATTGCGACGTGATTCAAGCGGATGGCGGGACGAGGACGGCTTCGATCACGGGAGCTTTTGTGGCGCTGGCGCTAGCGTTCGAACGGCTGGTGGCGGCGGGGATTTTGAAAAGTTCGCCGCTGATCGATTCGGTGGCGGCGACGAGCGTGGGAATTGTGGATGATCGCGCGCTGCTGGATCTGGCGTACGAAGAGGATTCGCGCGCGGAAGTGGACATGAACGTCGTGATGACGGGCAGCGGACACTTCGTGGAGATTCAGGCTACGGCAGAGGGGCGGCCATTCAGCGGAAGTGAGATGCAGGACTTATTGGCGCTTGCGGCGGCCGGGATTCGACGATTGACCGACGAACAACGCGCGGTGCTGCCGGTTAAGTTCAGTGCGCGCGCCCGTTAAATTGTTTCTGGCGTCTTCCAATCCAGGAAAACTTGGAGAGTTTCGCGCGATGGCGGCGACGGATGGTGCTGGCGCGCGCGTTGAGATCGAGCTGCTGCCAGGCTTTGATTCCCTGCCCACCTTTGAGGAAGATGCGCCGACATTCGCGGAGAACGCGGCGGGAAAGGCGCTGCATTATTCGCGGCTCGAGGAGGGACTTGTATTCGCGGACGATTCGGGGCTAGTGGTGCCTGCGCTAGGTGGAGCGCCGGGAGTGCACTCGGCGCGCTATGCAGGGATTAGCGCGTCAAACGAGGCCCGCATTGCCAAATTGCTCGGTGAACTTCGAGGGATGAACGGGAAAGCGCGAGCGGGATATTTCGTGTGCGCGATTGCTTTGGCGGAGCGAGGAAGAGCGATTGCGATTGTGACGGCACGCGTGGATGGAGAGATTTTGGAGTCGCCGCGAGGAAAAGGTGGATTTGGATACGACCCTGTGTTTTACTTCCCGGCCTTGAAAAAAACGTTCGCGGAGCTCTCTTCTGAAGAAAAGAATCTGTACAGCCATCGCGGGAAGGCGTTCCAGAAACTGCTGGCGGCCACGTTTACAAAGTAAGGGCGCGGCGTCCTGCGCTCCTGCAGCCCGTGGGCTGAATCGCTTTGGGTCAGAGAAGAACGTCTATTCCAGCGCGTGTGATATCCTTCGCGTCATGCCAACGAGGAAAATAATTAAGAAGAAAAAGGCTCCAGCGAAGACAGCCAGAGCGGCGAAGCCTGTGCGGGCACCGAAGAGCGCGGCCAATTCGAAAACGCCGGCGGCGGGGACCGCCCCAAAACGCGTCGCCGCGATTTTGGCCAAGCTGGATGAGGCGTATCCGAACGCGACATGCGAACTGAAGCATGAGAATGCGTTTCAACTCCTCATTTCAACCATTCTATCGGCGCAGTGCACGGATGTGCGCGTAAACCAGGTGGCAGAAACGCTTTACAAGAGATATCCGACTCCGGAGGCGTTCGCGCACGCGAATCCCACCGAGTTGGAGCAAGACATCCGGCCGACGGGGTTTTTCCGGAACAAGACGAAATCCATTATGGGAGCGAGCAAGACAATTCTTGAGAAATTCGGCGGACAAGTGCCGCGAACGATGGAAGAGATGCTTACGCTGCCAGGAGCGGCGAGAAAGACGGCGAACGTCGTGCTGGGCACTGCGTATGGAATCGCTAGCGGAATCGTCGTGGACACGCACGTGATTCGTATTTCGAACCGGCTGGACTTAACCCGGAATGAGGATCCAAAGAAGATCGAGCAGGACCTTATGCAGGTGATTCCAAGAGATAAGTGGATCAAGTTTTCGCACCAGATCATCTGGCACGGGCGCCGCGTTTGCCATGCGCGGAAACCGAAGTGTGCGGAATGCAATCTCGAAAAGAACTGCTATTCGAAAGACAAAACGATTTAGCGCTGTTCGTGAACTGTTTGAGCCCCAAGAAGTGATTCAATCTAGAACAAAGGCCAGACTGAATTTTCCGCGAGAGGTTGGGGCTGCCACCGGTGTGAGCTTTCACGTATCATGCAGCCATGCGGATTCTGCTGGTGGAAGACGATCCGGGAGTGCGCCGATTCGTTGTAAAAGGTTTGCGTGAACAAGCCTACGCGGTGGACACCGCCGAGACGGGCGAAGAGGCGCTATATCAAGCAGATATCAACGAGTACGACCTGATCATTCTGGACGTCATGATTCCGGAGCCGGACGGGTTCGAAGTGTGCCGCAGGCTGCGCAAGTCAGGCCGGAGAATGCCCATCCTAATGCTCACGGCTCGAGATGCGGTCGAGGACCGCGTCAGCGGACTCGATCGGGGCGCGGACGATTACCTGACCAAACCATTTGAGTTTCGCGAGTTGCTGGCGCGGCTGCGTGCTCTGCTGCGGCGTTCGACAGAATTACATCCGCCGAGGCTTAGCGTTGGAGAGCTGGTTCTCGATACGGCGGCACAGAATGCGACCCGAGATGGGCACGCAATCTCTCTGACACACAAGGAATATGCGCTGCTGGAATTTCTAGTACGAAATTCGGGACGCGTGGTGAGCCGTTCGGAAATCGCTGAACACGTTTGGGACGAGACGTTCGATCCGTTTTCCAATTTGATCGAGGTTTACATCAACCGGCTGCGCCGCAAAATTGATCCCGATGGGACGGGTTCGCTGCTACAAACTCGGCGCGGCGCCGGATACATCTTGATGTCTGACGACGATGCGGATGCGGGAGGGCGTGCGTCGTCCACTGGGACAGCTGGCAAAGCGAATTCTGCGGACCGCAAGAAACATGCTTGATTCGGTGCGAGTGCGGTTGACGGTGTGGTATTCGGCGGTTCTCGCTGTGGTTTTGGTGCTGGTTTCGGCAACCACTTATCTGATCGTTCGCAATACTTCGATGCAACGGACCGACGCGGATCTGGCGGTGCTTGCGGATTCGTTCCTGGCCACATTTCACGCGGAACTGGCAGATGAGCAAAGTTCGCAGCCGCCAGCAATGGTTGCGGCCGCCCATCAATCCATGATTGAGCATCGCACGAATACTGACGAGTTCATGGTGTTGGGCCCTGGCGGAAAGATCATCGCTAGTTCAATCGATGCAGGAATTTCCGGAACCAGTCCCGAAGACTGGATGGCTCATGCCATATCGTCGGGCGCGGTCCAACAGTTCACAAAAAAGAGCGAGGGGCAGGCAGTCCGTTTCGAAACAATTCGGGCGGAGTGGCCGTGGTTGCGCGCCTATTCTCGGCAATTCAACGCGAACGGTCAAACGTGCACGCTGATCGTTCTTCATTCATTGCATGCACAGCACGAAACGTTGGAAACAATCAGACTGACGTTTACCTGGATGATCCTGCTGGGCTTGCTACTGGCGGGGACAGGCGGCTATTTTTTGGCGCGAAAGAGTTTGGCGCCGGTCGTAGCCATGGGAGCCCACGCCCGCCGCATCGGAGCCACGAACCTACACGAACGGCTTCCCGTGCAGAACGCCAACGATGAGCTCGGACAGTTAGCCAGCATCTTTAACGATCTGCTGGATCGGCTTGACCAATCCTTTGAGCGGCAAAGGCGGTTCGTCGCGGATGCCTCGCACGAACTTCGGACTCCCCTGGCCATTTTGCGCGGCGAGGCGGAGGTGGCCATGTCGCAGCCGGGGCGCAAGGCAGAGGAATATCTCGAGTCGCTAGGAATTCTGCGCGAAGAAACTTCGCGATTAATCAAAATCGTGGAGGACCTCTTCACGCTAACGCGGGCGGATTCGGGGCAGTACCAATTGTCGCCCGAAGACGTGTATCTCGAGGAAGTGGTGGCCGATTGCGCGCATTCGGCGCGAACGCTGGCAAGCGAAAAGCATATCGAATTGAGAGTGGATGCCTCGTCGGAATGTTTGGTGCGCGGGGACTCGGCGCTTCTGCGGCGGATGATCCTGAATCTGCTCGATAACGCGATCAAATATACGGCCGAGGGCGGGCGCGTCGAGATCGGCTGCCGCGCCGCAAGAGCGGGCTTCGAAGTGCACGTCACGGACACGGGCCCGGGGATACCGCTCGAGCTGCAGTCTCGCATTTTTGAACGTTTCTTTCGTGCCGATCCGGCGCGCTCGCGCTCTGGACGCGAAGGCGGAGCCGGATTGGGACTGTCCATTGCTCTCTGGATAGCCCAAGCACACCAAGGCCGCTTGGAATTGGTCCGCTCCGACGCAGCGGGAAGCCACTTCGCTGTTTATTTGCCTGCGCCAGCCGGTGCAGGCGCCGGAACGGATTAATCGTCTGTTTATCTCAAGGCCTATACATTCAATTTAGCGGAACATGCACTGTTTTGGCCGCTCGAGAGAACTTCCGTGAAACAATTTTTCAGTTCAAATCGACCTGGGTATTTTGCGCTCGCCGCTCTTGTCTTCCTTCCTTTTCTCGCGTCTGGCCAAGAACCGGATAACCCAGTCCCGAAGGTTACCGCGCCCGCTTTGTTGGCGGCGAAGACTTCTGCAAATCCGCAATCGAGCGATTCTTCGGCCAAGAGCCCGCTGAGGCTGACCCTAGAAGATGCACTGCGCCGCGCACGAATTAATAGCACTACGTTCCAGGCTGCGCAGACCGATGCCGCCCTCGCGCGTCAGGATCGGTATCAAGCTGGCACAGCTCTGCTTCCGAGTGTGACGTACAATAATCAGGCTCTCTATACCCAAGCGGCGCCGGCGCCCGTTGCCGCAGAGACAAAAGTTCCCGTTCTATTTATTGCGAACAACGCAGTTCACGAATACGTCAGCCAGGCGAATGTGCATGAGACCCTCGACCTCGCGGAGATTTCCGCTTTTCGCCGCTCATCCGCCAACGCGGCTCTTGCCCGTGCGCGTGCGGAGATTGCATCTCGTGGTCTGGTCGTCACCGTCGTTCAGAGCTACTACGCAATGGCCGCGGCCCAGCAGAAAATGGAGACGGCGCGCAAAGCCGCAGCGGAAGGCGAAGATTTTCTGAAGCTGACGCAAGACCTGGAGAAAGGCGGCGAGGTCGCCCACTCCGACGTGATTAAAGCGGATTTGCAGTCGCGAGAACGTGCTAGACAATTGCAGGAGGCGCAACTCGCCCTTTTAAACGCCAAGCTGGACCTCGCGGTTCTTATCTTTCCTAATTTTAATGACAATTTCGAACTTGCCGACGATCTGCATGCGAGTATTCCTCTGCCGACGCTGGAGGAAGTCAAGCAGCGCGCTGCTCAAGAAAATCCAGATGTCCGCGCCGCCCTGGAAGCGACCCGGGCTGCTGGCGACGATGTCACGGTCGCGCGCGCCGGTTATCTCCCGGCTCTCGGCCTTGATTACTGGTATGGAATCGATGCAGAAAACTTCGGAGTGAACTTCCCAACAAGGTTCAATGGACAAACATACTCAAACCTGGGCTCTTCCATCAGCGCTACCCTCAACATCCCTATCTGGAATTGGGGGGCGACGCAAAGCCGAGTCAAACAGGCCGAACTTCGGCGCGCGCAAGCGAAGCGCGAACTCTCGTTCACTCAACGGAAGTTGCTCGCTGAAATCCAATCCCTCTACGCAGAGTCGGAAACAGCCGAAAACGAACTCGCCGGTCTGAGCCGTTCGGCGGAACTCGCGGCCGAAAGCCTGCGGCTCACCACTCTGCGTTATAAGGGAGGCGAAGCGACAGTGCTTGAGGTCGTCGATGCGCAAACGACGGCAGCGCTGGCGAACAACGCATATCAGGATGGGGCTGTACGCTACCGCGTCGCGCTAGCCAATTTGCAAACTCTCACGGGCGCGTTGACAACTCCATGAAACTTACAAGCATGAATTCTCCACGACACTCGATTACTGCGAAGACGCTTACTGGCATCGTTTCCGGTGCGCTTCTACTGGCCGGCTGCTATTCCTCCGAAAAGGAACCAGAGCCTTTGGTCTCCGTGCAGGTCACGCCTGCGCAACGCGGCCCCATTTCGGAAGTGATTTCTTCGGAAGCCGTCGTGTTCCCGCTCGAGCAGACGACCGTCTCGCCGAAGATCACGGCGCCCATTACGGAATTCAAGGTACAACGAGGCAGCCACGTCAAGAAGGGCCAGTTGCTGGCTGTCCTTGAGAATAAGGACCTCGCCGGCCAAGCGGAAGCGAGCAAAGGAAATTTCGAGCAAGCCGACGCCGGCTACGTCACCTCCGTGGATTCCACAATTCCGCAGCAAGTTCAAAAAGCGGAACTTGACGCCGCAGCGGCGAAGGCTGCGTTCGAAGCGCAACAGCGCATGTACGACAGCCGCAAAGAACTATTTCAGCAGGGGGCTCTGCCACGCCGCGACCTGGATGCGGCCTCTGTGGCCCTGGCGCAGGCGCGCAGCGTGAACGACGTGGCACAGAAACAGCTCGCGGACCTCCAGCGAATCGGAAAAGAGCAAGCGCTGAAATCCGCGCATGGATCGCGGCTTTCCGCCGAGGGCCAGATGCGCAGCGCGGAAGCGCTCTTCAGCTACTCCGAGATTCGAAGCCCGATCGACGGCGTGATTACGGATCGTCCGCTGTATGCTGGCGATCTCGCAACTGCCAATCAGCCCATCCTCACTGTGATGAATCTGAGCAGGCTGATCGCAAAGGCTCACATTCCACAATCGGAAGCAGCCGCGCTCAAAGTCGGAGACGCTGCGGAATTGAAAGTGGCTGGCGTTGACGAGCCCGTCAAAGGCCACGTGACGCTTGTGAGCCCTGCGTTGGATCCAGGCAGCACCACGGTTGAAGTTTGGGTCGAAGCCACCAAATCAAATGCAGTTTTAAAGCCAGGCATGACGGTCGAAGTCTCGATGACAGCCAAAACAGTCAAAGATGCCATCGTTGTTCCGACGGCTGCAGTATTTAAGAACCCCGATGGTGGAGCTGACTACGTTGTGCTCGCGGGTTCGGACAAGAAAGCTCACTGGCAGCCAGTGCAGGTCGGCATTCGCAATGGCGATCAAATACAAATCGTGAGTGGCCTCAAAGCGAGCGATCCCGTTATCACCTCCGGTGGTTATGCCCTTCCGGACACTACCAAAATCAAGATCGTGGCGCCGGCACCAGCGGAAAAAGAGGGCAAGGCCGGAGATTCCGACAAACCAGACCAGAAGGATAAGGACTAGCTGCGCATGGAGCCCCGGTCCGAACTGCAAAAATCTGCGCAGTCCGAGCAGAAAAAGTTGCCCTGGTTCCAGCGCTTCTCTCGCCCCATTCTGTTTATTATCGTCAGCTTGACTTTAGTCGGCGGCTATCTCGCATTCTCGATTCCCGTATCTGTTTTTCCAAGCACAGATTTTCCGCGCGTCGTAATCGGTGTAGACAACGGCGTCATGCCCATCGACCAGATGCTCGTCACGATCACGCGCCCGATTGAAGAATCCGTGAACAGCGTTCCAGGCCTCCAAAAAGTCCAATCCATCACCAGTCGCGGTTCCGCGGAGGTCGATCTGTTCTTCGATTGGAAGAGCGACATGATTCTCACCCTCCAACGCGTTGATGCCGTTGTGGCTCGTTTGCAAGCCGAATTACCGCCGACCGCAAAGGTCGATACTCATCGCCTTACCTTCGCCGTCTTCCCCATCATTGGCTACAGCCTGACGTCAGACACGGTGCCGCAAAGCAAGCTTTGGGAAATCGCAACGTACGACTTGAAGCCACGCATGAACCGGCTGGACGGAGTCGCCACGGTGATCATTCAAGGCGGGCGTGTTCCGGAATACCAAGTCACGCCCGATCCCGCCCGTCTGCTGGCTGCCGGAGTTACGGTCACGGAGATCCTCGATGCCATTCGCCGTACGAATTTGATCGATTCCCCGGGACTCATCGAAAACGAGCATCAGCTCGCCCTCGGCCTCGTCAGCGGGCGTGTGAACAGCGCCGAAGAGATCGGTGAGATCGTCGCCAAAACTTCTGCAGCGGGCGTGCCGATTCGTATTGGTGATATTGCAAAAGTCGCGCCATCCGAAGCGCCTGTCTACACCATGGTGATGGCGAATGGCAAACCTGCGGTTCTCCTGAACATTAACCGGCAGCCGGACAGCAACACCCTTGAAGTGGCCAACGAAGTCCACGCGCTTGTCGATCAGCTTGTTCCCACACTTCCTCCCGGCGTGCACATGGAAGCTTTCTACGACCAGTCCACCATCGTGCACGATTCGATTGCCAGCGTGCGCGACGCCGTTCTTCTTGGACTCGTTCTTTCCTCCATAATTCTCGTGCTCTTCTTGCGCGATTGGGGAACTTCGCTTGTCGCTGGACTGGTGATTCCCTCCACGCTTCTGATTACCTTCATCGTTCTGAAGATTACCGGCCAGAGCTTCAACTTGATGACGCTCGGAGGGCTTGCTGCCGCCGTCGGTCTCGTGATCGACGACGCCATCGTCGTCTTGGAGAACATCGTCCTGCACCGCGACGCAGGCCAGAGCCGCTTCAAGGCCATTCAGAGTGCCCTTCGCGAATTAACGGTCCCCTTGATCGGCTCGACGATCACGCCAATCGTCGTCTTTCTCCCGCTCATCTCCATCACCGGAGTTACCGGAACATTCTTCCGCGCACTGGCCATCACGATGACCGTATCTCTCCTCACCTCCCTTCTCCTAGCCCTTTCCTGGACTCCGACTCTCAGCCAGTATCTCGTCCGCCGAAAGGACATAGCTGAGCCCGCTGCGGAATCTTCCGAGACTGGCCCCGACATGGCCTCGCTTCTGGCGGCTGAGGAGTCCCACGTCTCCGGCTTCTTTGGCCGCATCATTCAATTCTATTTGCGGACTATGCGGGCAGTTTTGAAACGCCCTTGGGCGCTTGCCGCCAGCTCTGTGATCATCATCATCTTGTCAGTCGTCGGCTATCAGCTGCTTGGCAGCGACCTGCTGCCGGAGATGGATGAAGGCGGGTTCATTCTGGACTATTACACGCCTCCCGGCAGCTCTCTCGCAGAATCCGATCGCATTCTTCAGCACATTGAGAAGATTCTGCGTTCCACTCCGGAAGTCGAAAACACATCGCGCCGCACTGGGTTGCAACTCGGCCTCGCAGCCGTCACGGAAGCAAATAACGGCGATTTCACCGTAAGGTTAAAGCGCGACCGCAGCCGCGGAATTGAAGAAGTTATCTCTGATGTCCGCTCAAAAATTAAGCAGAGTGAGCCGGCCGCCGACGTCGAGTTTGTCCAACTACTACAGGACATGATTGGCGACTTGACGAGCGCTCCCGAACCCGTCGTCATAAAACTGTTCTCCCAGGACGGAGCTCTTCTGAACGCCACCGCTCCGCGCGTCGCGGACGACATCGGCAAGTTGAAGGGTGTTGTGGACGTGCTCGACGGCATTGAAAACACCGTCAGCGGGCCAGCAGTCACCTTCCAAGTAAATCCCGCCGTCGCCGCGCGCGCCGGTTTTACTCCTGAAGAAGTGGCGCTCGATGCCTCTGCTATTCTGGAGGGCGAACCCTCGGCGACTACTCTTGTTAAGGGCGACCGCGCGTACACCATTCGCGTTCGTTTCCCCCAACAAAATCGCGCTTCTCTCGCCGGCATGACCAACACCCTGCTGGCTAGCCCCACCGGACGCACGGCCACGCTTGGTTCCCTCGCTGCAGTTGCAATGGATCCTGGCGAAACAGAAATCCGGCGCGAAAATCTACAGCGGCTGGTTCAGGTCACCGCCCGGTTTGAAGGAGTGGACCTTGGCACAGGCATTGCGGCTGTCCAAAAAGCAGTGAACGATTTGCATCTTCCTCCTTCTATCCGCGTCGAGTATGGCGGATTATATGAGGAGCAGCAAAAATCCTTTCATGATCTCTTGGTCGTGCTCATCCTCGCTCTCGTGCTTTTGTTCGCCGTACTGCTTTTCGAGTTTCGCACCTTCTCCGCGCCAGCTGCGATCCTGGCCTCGGCACTGCTCTCCACTTTCGGCGGTTTCCTCGCCTTGCTGGTGACGGGAACCACCTTTAACGTCGCTTCGTTCATGGGCATGATTATGGTCATCGGCATCGTCGCCAAAAACGGAATTTTGTTGCTCGATGCCGAGCACCGCTTCCGCGAAATAGGGTTTTCTCCCGTAGAGGCCATGATGCGGGCAGGCGAACGCCGTCTCCGTCCCATCGCCATGACGGCTCTGGCCACTGTTTTTGGCATGGCTCCGCTGGCTTTTGGTATCGGCTCGGGATCCGCAATGCTCAAACCACTGGCGATCGCGGTGATCGGTGGCCTGCTTAGTTCCATGGTCTTGTCACTGGTGTTTACTCCCGCGATTCATTATTTTCTGGGTCGTGATGTAGCTCCCGCGACCACGCCAGAAGCAGCGATATAGAAGCGGTCTCCCGGGAAGGAGCCAAGGCCGCCTGAGCCAGTTCACTTTGTCCTTCACTCCTAGTAAAGTTAATACTGGAGATTAATTATTTCCATGCTAGGAACAGCGACGAAAGACACAGCAAGCCTGAAAGGCCGAAATCCGGCGGTGCCGCTCAGCAAAAACGAACACCTCTTGCGGTGGGTCGAAAAAATGGCGGAACTCGCGAAACCTGCGGCGATCCATTGGGTCGATGGTTCGCAGGAAGAGAACGACTTCCTGCTCGCGCAGATGGTGGCTTCGGGAACGCTCACCAAGCTGAATGAAGAACTATGGCCTGGCTGCTACTACGCGAGGTCGGATGCAAATGATGTTGCGCGCGTCGAAGATCGCACTTTCATCTGTTCTCTCTCGAAAGACAGCGCCGGTCCCACCAACAATTGGGAAAACCCATATGAAATGCGCAAGAAGCTAAAGAGCCTCTTCAACGGCTCGATGCGCGGGCGAACGATGTACGTGCTTCCCTACAGCATGGGACCCATCGGCTCGCCGATGTCGCAGATCGGTGTCCAACTGACGGATTCACCTTACGTGCTGGTCAATATGCGCATCATGGCGCGTATCGGGTTGCCCGTTTTCCAGAAAATCGATACCGGCATACCCCGTGTGGTCCCTTGCATGCATTCCGTAGGTGTGCCGCTCGCGACCGGTCAGACGGATGTTCCGTGGCCCTGCAATAAGGAAAAATACATCGTCCATTTTCCGGAAACACGCGAAATCTGGTCCTACGGCTCCGGGTATGGCGGAAACGCGCTTCTCGGCAAGAAATGTTTCGGATTGCGGATTGCTTCCAATATCGCGCGGGACGAAGGTTGGATGGCGGAACACATGTTGATACTCGGCGTGGAAAATCCAGCCGGCGAAAAGACGTATGTGGCGGCAGCGTTTCCGAGCGCTTGCGGCAAAACGAATTTCGCCATGCTTATCCCGCCCAAAGGCTTCGAAGGCTGGAAAGTCTGGACCGTCGGCGATGACATTGCATGGATCAAGCCTGACGAGAATGGGCTTCTGCGCGCGATCAACCCGGAAGCCGGGTTTTTCGGCGTGGCACCAGGCACTTCCACAAAAACCAACCGCAACGCCATGGCCATGCTCGCGACAAATTCTATCTTCACGAACGTCGCGCTCACTCCGGAAGGCGGTGTCTGGTGGGAAGGCATGACGGACGAGGCGCCCGCGGAATGTCTTGATTGGAAAGGCCAGAAGTGGACTCCGGAAATTGCAAAGGCAACCGGCGCTAAAGCCGCGCATCCCAATGCCCGCTTTACGGCCCCCGCTTCCCAGTGCCCAACCATTGACCGAGCCTGGGAAGATCCCAGCGGCGTGCCCCTCAGTGCCATTATTTTTGGTGGCCGTCGCGCGAACACCATGCCCCTGGTCTTCCAAGCGTTCAATTGGAGCTCCGGCGTTTATATTGGGGCAACGATGGGCTCGGAAACCACCGCCGCTGCTGTTGGGGCGGTTGGGAAAGTCCGCCGCGACCCCATGGCCATGCTTCCCTTCTGCGGTTATCACATGGGCGACTACTTCCGCCATTGGATCAAGATGCAGCGGTCGCTTACGCTAACGCCGCGAATTTTTCATGTGAACTGGTTCCGCAAGGACGCTGAAGGAAAATTCATGTGGCCCGGATTTTCGGAAAACATGCGCGTCCTCAAATGGATAGTGGATCGCACCAAAGGCCGCGCGCTCGCAAGAGAGACGCCCATCGGTTGGATGCCTCGCCATGAAGATATGGAGTGGAAAGGCATGGACCTCTCGAAAGAGAGATTTGACGAATTACAGAAGTTTGACCGCGAAGCGTGGCGCAAGGAAGTCATCGAACATGAAGAATTGTTCATCGGGCTGCATGATCATTTGCCGAAGGAAATGGTGTACGAAAGAGAATTGCTGATCTGCAGGCTCTAACCAGAATTGCGGCTTGAGACGCACCTAGGGTTGCACTTAGAAGTGCAGCTCGATGTAGACAAGGTAGGCTCCAAGCGCCAAACCGAACAGCGCGGTCAAGATCGCCACTAGGTCGATAACAAACCCAGCCGGCTCGAATCTTCCGGAATTGAGTTGGTCGCGCGTACGCCGGTAGCGCGCCAGTCCCGTTAGGCAAACCGTAACACCGGCGAAAATCGCCACCGTGCCGAACCAAACGGATGCTCCCGAAGTTGGTATGGCACGTCCTTGACCTTCTAATTGAATCCATTGCCGGATAGCGATGGCAAATCGCCCGAGGGCGAATCCAAACACCACCACGGCGACGCCTGTGCGTATCCACGCTAGAAACGTGCGCTCATTGGCAAGGTGATCGCGCGCAAGGTTGGGATTCTGGATGGTTGTCGGCTGCGAATTCGTCGCTGGAATTTCAGGCGTGGGCACCGAAAAACTCTTTCCCGGCTCATTGTGCAGCCGCTGTCAGCTTCCTCTTTCTTCTTAATGCCCTTGGCGATTTCCCCACGGGCTATTTGACGGCCAGTTGAAGCAGCGTCCCGGCAGCGCCGATGTTCTTGACCAGGTCAGCGGGGACGTTGTGCCTCTGCTGGAGATACTCAGGGCTATTGTAGGACAACCAGACTTTGCCTCCCGCGTCCTGCCAAACCAGAGCCTTCAGGGGCAGGTCGATCGCGGCCGTGGGCGAAGACACCATTACGGGCGTGCCTGCCTTGGGACTGCCGAAAAGGACCAGTTGAGTAGGATGCATCTTCAATCCCACCTTTTCGGCTTCGCCGCTGTGATCGACGCGGCAAAAAATCGTGAGGCCCTTTTCCCGCAGCAAGGCTTCGACTCGCTGAATCGTCTCCGGAACGGAGTAGGGACTGCTGAGATGCACCAGGCCGTCGTCAGGCACTGGCGCTGCTGTTGAAGACATGGACTCCTCCGAAGGAACAAAGAAGTTGTGCGCCGCGCATTCTCCCGCGCGTTAGGTCGTGTGACAGCAGGAAACGGCTCGGACCACGTCCTGCCTCACACACCAAGCTCGTCACATTTGGCCTGTGTAAATGTCCCCATCCCTAAGGAATGTTTTTACCCAGCTATGCCTTTGCGCTGCTTGCCGCGCCTTTCAGGAACGCCAGCAGGTCCGCGTTTATCGTTTCGGCTTCTGTCGTGGGCATGCCGTGCGGAAAGCCCTTATAAGATTTGAACGTGCTGTTCCTCAGCAACTTGGCTGATAGCGGTCCCGCGGCAACATACGGCACGATCTGGTCGTCCTCGCTGTGCATGACCAGGACCGGCACGGTGATCTTCTTCAAGTCTTCCGTGAAGTCTGTCTGCGAGAAAGCGACGATGCCGTCATAGTGCGCTTTGGCGCCTCCCATCATGCCTTGGCGCCACCAATTCAAGATCACCGCCTGAGAAGGTTTAGCGCCAGGCCTGTTGTAGCCATAGAACGGTCCTGATGCCACATCGTAGTAGAACTGGGACCGGCTGGCGGCCAATTGCGCCTGGAATGTGTCAAAGACCTCTTTGGGCTGCCCTGTTGGATTGGCTGCTGTCTTCAGCATCAGCGGCGGAACTGCGCTGATGATCGCCGCTTTGGCCACCCGAGTTTCTCCGTGTCGCCCCAAGTAGCGCACCACTTCTCCGCCGCCGGTTGAGTGGCCGACGTGGATTGCTTCCTTGAGGTCAAGATGTTCGGTGAGCGCCGCCAGGTCGTCGGCATAATGATCCATGTCGTGGCCGTTACCTGTCTGCGAGGAACGGCCATGCCCGCGTCGATCGTGAGCGATGACGCGGTAACCCCGGTCCATAAAGAACAACATCTGTGCATCCCAATCATCGGCCGAGAGCGGCCAGCCGTGGCTAAAAACAATGGGCTGACCCTTGCCCCAATCCTTGTAGTAAATCTGCGTCCCGTCTTTCGTTGTAATTGCAGGCATGTGCTGTTCTCCTTTTTCCTGATCTTTCGATTCTGAGATCCGTGACCGATCTTCTTGGAACGGGCCTCTTATGAACAGTTAAAAAGCACTGATGGATTCCTACAAAAAACCAAGTCCGGCGCTCACTCTAATCGATCCAGTTTTCGACCAAACTGGATGTGGCCGGCCCATAGGCAATTCTTTGCCATCCTTATCCTTCTCACCTCATCCTGGCCACCCTTTGTTGGATGTCCAGCATGGGCAAATGGATGAACAGAAAGCAGGTTCAAGACACTCCAGCCCTTAGTGGCCCCGATTAGCACAAACTCCGCCGCAAGGTGGCTAACATGAAATCGCTAATTCACCCCGCCCGCGGCCGATCTGGTTGCACACCTTAAAGTCGACTGGTTGGCCCGGCTTGCCCTTATTCTCCGGAGCCTTGGCGCTTTGCGAAGCGCAGCTTTGCCGTGAAACAAACGTGCTTTGGCCGCGGAAACCGAGATGCCGATCACACCAGCGGTTTCCTTCATCGAGCGCTCCTCCAGTTGCTGCAGTTCGATAACTTTGCGGATGGCTGGCCGAAGCATGCTGATGGCGCCGCGAAGGATGTTTGCCAGCTCGTGCTGAGCGTATCGTTTCTCAGGGTTCGGGGCGTGATCGGGCACTTCCCAATTTGCCCATTTCTCGTCGGAATCGGTGCTACCATCCATCGAAATTTCGATACAAGCACGCTTCTTCCGTAAAATCATGAATGCGGAATTGATTGCGATTCGTGTCAACCAAGTCGAAAAGGTCGATCTGCCGTCGAATTCCGCGATGTGAACGAAAGCTCTTAGAAAGGAGTCCTGGAGTGCATCCTCCGCGTCCTCGCGATTCCTGGTTATGCGATAGAGAGAACGCAGAATCTTCGGGGCCAAACGTTCGCAGAGCACATCGAACGCGATGTTGTTGCCGCTCTTCGCGGCTTGCACCAAAGTGTTCTCGCTATCTCCGTGACAAATATCCCTTGCCAACAGGCTCCCTATTGCTAAGTTCCCCTCCATCGAGGGAACAACGCATTGACATGCCATTCCTCACCCCCAAGTGTTTCGCTTAGCTTTGCCGTTCTCTTGCGATCCATTCGCGAATGAAAGGTGAACAGTTAACCAACTCCATCCCTTGCATCTCGCAGTCGCCTAGAAAGCGCACCCCGTCGACGTCTATCAGGGTTACATGCTCCAAATCCAAGACGGTGCCGGCTCCCAAGCCCGTGATCTCTGCTTGAAATTCCTCAAGGCCCTCGGATGAAATACGACCGCTGACTCGGAAGATAGTCTTGCTTCCGCTCACTGCCTTTTCGATTCTGAGAGTCATTTCCGACATCCGGGGGGTGGAAATGCAGATTTGTGGCCGCAACTATACGATTGATATGAAAAGGCTTAGTGATGATTCGGAGTGCCTAAATCAAGCAAATGCCGATTTTCGGCAAATGCTGTGGCAGCTCCGCGCGTCAATCGCAAGAAATGGCCCCGAAGCTACACGACAGTATTGGAAGGGTTGACCCGAGCGGGACCCCTAGCGCCGCTTAATTGGACCGTGAGAGAGTGTAGTTCGGGGGCGAGCCCTCTGGACCAGCTAGACAGACTTGAAACGATGTTTGTTTATGCCGAGGCTGAGTATTTTGGATTCGAGGGTTTGCCGTGGAATGCCGAGTAGCGTCGCGGCACCCGAGGGGCCGGAGACTCGGCCACCAGTTTCCGCCAAAGCGGCTTCGATCATCTCTTTCTCCTGGGCTCCGTCGAGACGACCCAGTCCCTTCAAAACGGGGCAGGTCCGCGAGATTTCCTGGTGAAGATCTCGCTTAAGCCAGGTTTGATCGACGGTAAATCTATCGCCATCGCAGAGGATCACAGCCCGCTCAACCACATTTTGAAGTTCACGAATGTTTCCAGGCCAAGAGTAACCTTGGAACAGCGCCATTGTTTTTTTGTCGATGTTCCGGATCTTCTTGCCGGCTTTCTTGGCGTAGCGTTCGATGAGGTACTCGAGGAGAACAGGGATATCATCGGCGCGCTCTCGGAGCGATGGTACCTGAATGGGAAAAACATTCAGCCGATAAAAAAGGTCCTGCCGGAATGTGCCGGCCTCAACGGCGGCGTGCAAATCCCGGTTGGTCGCCGAGAGTACTCTGGTATCGACTGAAACCGATTGGCTCCCGCCGACCCTCTCAAATTCTCGTTCCTGGAGAACGCGGAGAAGAGCGCTCTGCGTTTCGGCTGGAAGCTCGCCAATTTCATCGAGAAAGATTGTTCCGCCGTCCGCCAGCTCGAAGCGGCCGAGACGCCGTTGATTGGCTCCAGTGAAAGCGCCTTTCTCATGTCCAAACAGCTCGGAAGCGATCAATGTCGGTGGAATCGCCGCGCAGTTCACTCGAATAAACGCGCGACTTGAACGCTTGGATCGCCGGTGGATGGCGCGGGCAATCATTTCTTTTCCTGTGCCGGTCTCGCCTAGGATCAAGACAGTGGAATCCGTCGCAGCCACTTTTGCGACCTGCACGAGAACGCGTCGCAGGGGTTCTGAGGAGCCGACAATTTCCTCAAACATCGAAACTTTGTCCACTTCTTCACGCAGCGCGATATTTTCTTTATAGAGCTGGTCCTTCAATTGCTTAATTTGTTCAAAGGCAGTCTCAAGGGCCGCTTTGGCTTCGTATTGTTGGGTAACATCCATCGTGGTGCCAACGACTTCGATAATTTCGCCGAACTCATTGACCACCGGATGGGCGATAGAGTGCAGATGCTTTATTTTTCCGCTCGGAAGAGTGATTCGATAGCCGCCTTCGGAATCGCCCCCTTTTATTTGCGTGGACTCCCTTTCTGCTCGGCGCTCGACTTCCGCGCGATCTTCTGGGTGGACCCTTTCGAGGATGTGCGCCCAGGAGGGAGTGATTTTCTCGGGATCATAGCCATAGATGCGATAGTTCTCTTGCGACCAGAAGATAGCGCCGGTGCGAACATCCCACGCCCAACTCCCTGTCTGCGTAAGCTTCTGTGCTTCCGCCAAGTAGCTCTCACTCTTTCGCAAGGCCTCTTGCGCGCGTTTGCTTTCCGTGATGTCCGTCACGGCACCGAAATAAAGGATGGCGCCAGGTTCGTCACCCGGCGAGGGGTGAGCCACGACTCGAACATATTTAAGGGAACCGTCAGGCATGATCAGGCGATGTTCAAATTCACAACCGCGCTTCTCCCTCGCAGCCCATTCAAAGGTGTTCTGGACAAGATCCCGATCGGCGGGGTGAGTTCGCTCGAGGGTGAACCCAACCGTGGGCTTGACCGCCGGATCGCACTCAAATATCCGGAAAGTTTCCTCGGACCAGAAGACTTCGCCGCTTGAGGCGTGCCAGCCGAAACTGCCGGTGTGGCTCAGTTTCTGAGCCTCGGCTAGGTAAGCCTCGCGGTGCTGGAGCTCCCGGTATAGGTCCTGGAGCTTGACAACCATGTCGTTGAAAACGTTGCCGAGAAGAGCGATCTCGTCCTTTCCACTCCCGGGCACCCGATGACTGAAATCGCCTCCCGCGAGAGCTTTCGAACCTTCCATCAACCGATGGAGCGGAGCAGTCACGCTGCGCGTAATGACCAGGCCCAGAAAGGCGGCGAAGAGGAGAGTCAAGAGGGCTGTTATCGCGACGATCAAGAGGATTCGCCGTTGAGCTTGGCGGATCGTTAGGAGGGCTTGCGTGCGGCCTTCGCTGACTTCATGGTCGATATTTTCAACCAGTTTCGATGTGCTTAATTCGAGCGGCCGGATTTGGTTCTCCAAGCGCAAGCGAATCGCTTGCCACTCCTTCAATTTGGCCAAATCTGTAATGGCATCAAGCTCTGCCGGGAGAGCGTCTTGAATGGCTTGAAGGGCGGGCTCCAGGGTGGGGTCAAGCTGCACCTCGGGCGGCAATCGGTCGAGGGCATTCCTGGTGCGCAAACTGTCATCAAGGAGCGCCTTCCGAAGGGGAGCTGCTTCGGCCAAGAGTTCGGCGGAGTCTTCGGAGTGCGCGAGCTCATCCACGCGGTCATAAAACGACATTAAGTTGGTCCGAACTTGCAGCAGGAGAATCAACTCCTGGTCGACACCGCGGAGACGCTCCACTTGATTCTGAGCCCGATGGAATTGCCAGAGTAAGACTGAGTTTTCCAGCGCCATTGCGGCGATGATAAAGACAAAGCAGAGGGTCAAACGACGACCTATATTTAGGCGATGCAGGAAAGAGGATTTCTCGCCAGCTTCTTTCGCCCATCCGGCAACTTTCCCGAACACTGGTGACTCCTTATCGTTCGCCCTGGTTACCTGGAGCTATTCCCGTTAACAAGTGGAGAGTCAACCAAAGCGTATCGAAAAACCTCCAGATATTTCAAAGAGCTTATTCGCCCGACGGAACAACGAACCTGGAGGGCGGTCCCGGCCCGAAACCGGTTATTTGAATTAGTTCGTTCTCTAAGTCCGCGACCGCCGCTGGAGAAGTCTTCTCCTTTGTAAGAACAGAATGCAACGCGCGGATGTACGCTCTGCTGACCTCTTCGTATTTGTCGCCAGAAACTATGGATGGACGCGCCAGTAGACGCCCTCCGTTTTGCGTGGATTGGGCAAGCTTCGGATACGGGTCCAAGTTTTGGGGGAGTTCGTAGAGCTCCAGCCCCGGAGGTGGCAAGGAATGGGCCTTCGCGCGCATGAGCTGGTCGTCTGTGCGCAGGAGAAATCGGATCAGCTCGAGCGACTCGCGAGGGTGCGCTGAGGTTCGGGAAATGGCCAAACCATTTCCTCCCAAGATGTCCGCTCGCCCCGCAGGGCCACCCGGAACACTGGTCACGCCGATCTGGGTAACCTCATCCAGAGAAGTTGACGAAGGCGACGTCGAAAAGGGCCAGCCGCCGGTCAGAACACTGTAATCGGATTGCCAGCCCCGAAGGAAGGCTGCCTTACCGGCGCCCCAAAGGTTCTGGGCGTCCCACAATCCGTAAGCTGTCACGCCGGGCGGCGAAATGGTTCCCACCCAGCGCGCGGCCCGCTGCCATGTCCGGATCACCTGAGGATTGTTCACGCTGATGGTTTTGTCGTCCTCAAGGATTCGTCCGCCGCCATCGCTGAACTGCCATTCCAAGCCGCTACAGGTCAAATCTTCGTTAATGCCACCTTGCCAGACATAGCCCCAGAAATCGTTGTTGCCTTTGGCGCGTTCCCCAGCTTGAATGCGGGCGGCCATTTTCTCTAGATCATCCCAGCTTTTGGGAGGTTCGCGATAGCCGTACTTTCGAAGTAGGTAAGGGCGGTAATAGAGAAGACTAATGTAGGCGTGATGAGGAATAGCCACCAACTTATCACCAACCATGTAACTTGCGAGCACCATCGGATTTTGCGAGGCCAGGTCGTTGGCAAAGTACGGCCTCAAATCCATCAGATACTGATTCAATATGCCAGACCAAACCACGTCAATGCTGAGAACGTCGGGAGTGGGCTCGCCTTTCTTGAGCAGCTCCCGCCAGAGAGCAAGTTGATTGAGAGAACCGTCGGGACGAGGAAGACGTTTGACCTGGATGCCTGTCTGCTTCGTGAATTGCTGCAAGTCTTTTGCCAATGAGGGGTTCAGTGTAGAGGTATCCCACTCGACATCTAGGAAGGTAACCGTCACTGGTTGATGGGAAGGTGGCCGGCAGGAACACAAGAGGTAAGTAAGGAGAAGAATACTTACTGCCTCGGTCTTGCGGAAGCGTAGGCGCATCCAGGAAACGGCAAGGGGCATACGGTTTGGCGGGCCGCTCGTGTTCAATCTGATTGGCATTTTCGACGGCTCGCCCTGGGACGTGAGCGTAGAGTGTATCGCAAAGCGAACCATTCCTGATTACAACCCCAAGACAAGCAGGATGGAGATCGTGAGAGTCGTGTCCCTAACGACCGCCGGCCTTTTCCCCCCTCAGGACCATACAAGTCGAAGCTGCTTTGGCAACCAGCTTCCCGTCGTCGTCTGTGATTTCGCACTCGACGTAGCCAACACTGTTCCCTCGGCGCACGACTTTGCCTTCGGCTTTGAGTACTGCTTCCCAGACAGGACGGAAAAAGTTGATTTTGAGTTCGATTGTGGTGAAGGATTCGCCTGGAGCAAGAGTGCTGGCAAAGGCGATTCCCATGGCGGC
>DATJXZ010000105.1:0-143755 GCA_035499815.1 Candidatus Solibacter sp.
TTGTTTGAGTTCTAGACGCCTCATGAGTCAGGCCACCGTTACAAAAGGTTGCTTGTGGAACGCCGGCACGGCGTCGTCGAGCTGGTCGTAGGCCCACGATTCGTAGGCGCGTTCTTCGTTTCGCGCTCTATCATCGAGCGAGCGCTTCGTGAGCGAGCGCGAAAATCGCCGAGAGAACTCGATTGCTCGCGCGATGTGCTCCGCCGCTGTGGGCGTTAGCTGAATGAATTCGCCGCTGGGGCCTTCGAGCGTGAAGCAATGCTCGTATTCTCCGCGCGAAGGAAACGGTCCGAGCGCGGGAATGCTTACACCGTTTTCGCGTTCGATGGTTTGCGCGTACCACAAGCGCGGCGAACCATAAATTTCCGGTGGCACCCACCGCTCGATGTGCCAGCGATTCACCGCTGGATACTTCGGCTCCTGCCGCAGTCCGATGACTTCGCGAAGCAGCGACCCCGTTGTGGAATCGTGCTCCGCGAATTTTCCGCCGATCCACGCCAACCGGTTCCAACCCCAAACTGCTCGATAGTTCGCTTCGCCGAAACGATTGGTGCCGCCGGCGCGTTCGAGACGGTGGGCGACGTTCTCCAGTGTTTCATGCGTTTCGCGAAGAATTTGGATCATTTGCGATGGGCAGAGATTGAGGTAACGGAAGTTTTGGAGATAAACGAGGTAAAGGATTCGGAATCCCCGCGCATGCGACTGAGGCGTACGCCGGGTTCTTTATCCTTTACCTCCTCTACTTCCTCTACCTCCCTTACCTCACCTTTTTAGTAGCCGCTGGGCCGCGCCAGCGTGTCGATGAACGCGCCGGTTCGCGGCGAGTCATCCCACACCTGAAACGCGGTGTCGAAGTAGAAGATGTAGCTGGCCGCGATGCCGCCGCTGGCTCCGTAGATCGGAAACACCGTGTTGCCATTGACTTCGTAAAAGTCGATGTCCTTGAGCACGGCGCGTCCCCAATGCGAGAGGTCGAGAAAATCCACGCGCGTCTGGTCGGCGTTTACGCTGGACTTGATCGGGACGCCACTCATCGTTTTGCGGCCGCTGAAGAGTAGATCGAGATCGTTCCCGTCGCTGGCGCCGCCTTCCTTGATGATCTGGCTGATGGTGATGCCGAGATTTTCCCAGGCGTGTTCCTGCTCGACGGCCATGTAGGCAATCAGCTTGGAGACGTGGTTGATGCCCAGCGATTTGCGGACCTTGTTGATGGCCAGACGAACGTTGGAGGGAGTGAGCGCGGCGTTTCCGGCGTTGACTCGCGGAGTCTGTAACTGCACGGGATACGTCGCGCGGTTGAGGTTGAGCCACGTTCCGGTGGTCGCGCTGTTCTGGTGATACTTGATGCCGAAGAGCGAAACAGGCTGCGCGCCGGTGAGGCCGTCGTGGACGATGACATCGTTGGCCACGGTGCCGGCCGGGACATTGTCCACCGTGATGGTCTGCGCGCTGATGGGATCGGCGCTGAGGACTGTCGTTGTTACTCCAGCAGCGACGTTGCGGTTGGTCGTCAGCGTGGTGTCGTAGATTTGGATGGTCTGGCCGGGATAGACGAGCGCGGCGCCGCTGGGTACCGCCATGGTGAAGGTGGTGCTGGCGATGGAGTTGATCGTGCCGAGGACGCCGTTGCCGGCGGTTTGCATCAGCTTGTCGAGGAACGCCCGGAACTGTTTCATTCCGTTGGCGACTTCCCGCTTGGTGGCGTTTTCGATGGCGCGCTCGCGGCCGGTCGTCGCGTATTCCACCAGCTTCGTGATTTCAATCGCGAACCGGAAGAATATCGGCGAGACCTGCGCGACGTCATACTGCGTGCCGGAGCCGCGGCCCAGATCGCCGCCGTCGGCGTTGTAAGAACCGGCTTTGCCGCCCGGATTCACCTGCAAGGGCAGGCGCATGTTCCGGCTGGAAACTTTCTCCACGTCTCCGCGCTGCTGGATCATGGTGAGTAAAATGTCGTCCCGTTCATAGAGCAGGGGCACTTTGTCGCGCACCTTCTCGAGCTGCAACGCGACGACGTTCGCGTTTGCTTGTGCTGGCATCTGTTGTTCTCCTTGGAATTGCGTTCCGAAAGATCACCCGCGTGGTGCATCGCTGGTAGAGGCACGACAAATCGCGTCTCTACGACGGCACGTTATTCACAGGCATGCGTTATTCCGGAATCGCGCAGGCGTCTCTTGAGAAGGCGCCGAAAATCAGCTTGGTGTACTCATTGAATGGGCTTCAGGAACTCTTGATTGCGCGCATTGGCACAGTTCGCTTCAATGGAAGCAGGGGAAATCCTCCGGCCCACGCAGCAAATGAAAATTCCTAGTCTTATCTTCTTTGTTGTGCTTACGGGTCTCGGCATTTACGCGCTGCGGTTTTGCTCCGAGCGCTTCATGATGCTGCGCCGGTCAAAATCGATGACGCCATATCTGTACGGAGTCGGCGGCATACTCTCGTTAGCTTTAATCACGCTGGCAGTCCTGTGCGCCGTGCTCGGATTGATCGGGCCGCTGCACTGAAATCAGAGCAGCCTCTAGAGTTCAAGGATTTGTTCGTCGCTCAACTTGCCGTAATTCACGCGGTTCTTGAAGTTTGGCCGCGTGGCGGATTGCGGAACGCGAGCCGCATCGTTCCTGTTCGGCGGCAGATCGCGTGGAACGGGAGCCGCGGTTGGCGATTCCCTTCCCGATGCTGCTTGGGGGTGAGCGCTCTTGCCGCGGTGCGCAGCCAAAGTTGTTTGCGTCCATTCGTTGAGCGCACGCCTTGTAGCTACTGGAATAAGTTGCTGGGCCCGCTCGCCGATTAATCGCACCACTTGGGCTCGCGTCTCCGGGTCGAGTTGTTTCGCCGACAAAATCTGCGCAACCTGTTCGCCGAGCTGGCGATCGCTTTGCAATTTTGTTTCGATGTCCTGGCGGATGACACCCGCGATGCGACTTTTCAGCGCCGCGCCATCGGCTCGGCCCGCCGCAGGCAGAGCCTGCTCCAGCGTGCGCTCTATCGCGCCGCCAACGCTGCGCTCGAGCTCTTCATTGGCGGCCTTTTCAAACACGGCATAGGCCGCAAGATGCGCGTGTTGTGCGGAATCGTCGGACCGGTGCTGCGCAATGGTGTTCTGCTGGGCTGTTGCCGCGATGTTTTTCTCTATATCGGGCGCCGCCGTTCTCAATTGCGTCAGCGCATCCGTGACGCTTCTGCCGTGGATCGGCTTCCCTGCTTCTTCGAGTGCACGCAATCCCGCAAAAACCATTTCACGAAACGCGACGGGATCTTCCCGGAGCATCATCGTTGCGAGCTGCGAACGCTGGGCCGCATCGCCTCCGAAATAAGCGCGGTCAATGTCATCGAGAGCTCGCGCGCGCTCTGCCGCCACGCGCGCTTCTTCCGGCTTCGCAAATACTTCGCGATACGAGGCTACTTCCCTGTTCGCCTGCTGGGAGGCTTCCCAAAGCGCCCGCGCCTCCGCTCCGCGCTGCGGATCGTTCATTGTCTCGGCGAGCCACGCGGGCAGCTCGCTGGCCTGTGCATCTTGTGTCTGTGCGCTTTGTGTTGATTCCGCGCCAGTGCCCACACCCCGCGCGGGATCATTGGCAGCGCCCGTTTCCAGCCTGCCATCTTGCGGGCGAGCGTTAACAGACGCCGGCAAGGATTCCGGCGTTCTGTCTGTGACATACACGTCCTGCGGCTCCGGATCGATCTCCAGAATCTGCTCGTCCGTCAGGGCGAAGAATTCGTGTAGCTGTGCGTCCCCATTCGCGCGAGAAGGATCGCTCGTTGCGCTGCTCTGGTTTGCGGTCTGCATTACTGTTCCTCCGCCTGATCCGCCGCGGAAGCACTCTGCTTTGGCGATTTCTTCACGGTCGTGGCGCCCGTGCCAGGAGACGCAATGTTCACGGCCAGACTCATGGCCCGCAGATGCGCCTCGGTGTGGGCCCGGACATTTGCGAAGCCTGCGGGATTCGTGATTTTCGCGGATTGACCTGCTTCCGAATTCGCCCAGCGTTTGCACTCCTCGAATTCGACGGCGTGATCATCGAGCAACTGATCGACGGGCACTGACGGCAATACTAAAACATGAGACTGGTGACTCGTGGGTTGTGACTCGAGGACACCGGTGCTTACAGGCGACGCAGAGACAGGAGTTGGCCCGCCCATCGTGCTGTTGCCTTCGCTTGGCCCAGCGTGTGCTGCGCCTGACGAATGCATCGAAATTACGATTGGCGCGCTGGCCAGGAGTTGCTGAATTTCGCGCAGCTGTTTATTTCGCGAATCCTCGCCCGGCACAACCAGTTCGGTCAGTCCCAGCACGTTCTTGATGTAGCCGATGTTTGCCGGCTCGGCAAGCGCTTCCTGAATCAGCGGATCGTTCAGTGAAAAAAGCTGCTGCAGCACGCCGCGCTGCTGTGACTTCAGCCGCGGAAATGTTTCGTCGGCCTCGGGATGCACGCAGATGTTGCCTTTCAAGTCCGCGGTGCGGATCGTGCGGGCATCGAGCACGCCATCCGGACCCAGTAGCGGAATCTCCGCGTTGTCCGGCCGATTTTTTCGGAAGCAATCGACCGCGAGCAGCAGAACATCGGCATAAAATTGTTTTGTGCGACGCCAAACGAGTCCCAGACGGCCCATGGCTTGATCGCGGGCCAGCGCGTAGCCCGAGGCGGTCTTCACATCCTCCATATTTCCGCCGAAAATCGCGGGAAAGAGGCCGGTCAGGAATTGCGCGACGGGGCCGATCAAATCCTGCTGATGCTCGATCATATCGGGAGGAACGCGCGCGGGAGCGGGCTGAAAAAAACCAGCGGCGAGCGGCTGGCCCGGCCGCGCCCGGGCCGGAAAGTGCGCGGCGGGCTCGGCGGTTTGATTTGCGAGCGCGTCGAAATCGAGGACTTGCGGATCGGCGTAAATCGGCGGAATGCCGTACTCATAAGTCTCCGCCTGCATGTTCGAGAGCACGTTGTAGCGCTCTTGCACTTGCACCAGCGAATCGCCGACGCTTGGGCGATTTTGCCCGTCGCCGGGCAGCGCGTGCAGTACGCGCCAGTGATCGTCCATCGATTCGTTGCGCGACTCGCAGTAGACATCACCGGCGAATCCGCAATAGCAGCCGTCGGGAAACATCGCAAGCAGTTCACTGCGCACCGCTTCATCTTCAATCGAATAAAACGCCCATGGCCGCAGCCAAGTGCGGTCAAACGTAATCAAATTCATCAGCGCGTCGCCGGGATGGATTGTCGGCAACCCTTGTTCGACGCTGATTCGCGAGACCCGCGCGTAAACGTCGTCGGGTCCCTGCGATGGAGCCGCTTCAATTTTATTCGCCACATAAGGATAAGCGGCCTTCAGTTTCGCGCGGTGCACTTCCGCCTGCCATTGCAGATAGGGAAACTCATGCATCTCGTTGGCCCAGACGGGGGTGTTCAATTCCAGGCCGCCAGCGATGGAGATGACTTCCTGCCCATTGGGTACTCGCCGCGTTCCGATGACACGCGGTACAGTGACGCGCTCGGCCTTGCGGAGATTTGATTCCGTCATTTCTGCGCCGCAACTGGGGCAGGCCGCCGGCTGCAGTGGCACAATATATCGTTCCCCTGCAGTTGCTTGATCTTCTGTGCGTTGGTCGTCGGAACTCTCGGGAACTACGGGCGTTTCTTTTCCGCAATTCGGGCAAACATATTTGTCTTCTCCGAGGGGAATTTCGAGCGCCGCAAGCAACTGCTCCTCGTGAAAGCCAAAACGTTGCCCGTCGGCAACATAACGCACGTAGGCGCCGAGTTTACCGTCGGTCCATAGAAAATATCCGATTGTCGTGAGAAGCTGTTCGACTTCGTTGTTGCGCTCGATCAGTTCTGCGACGTCGCTGGCTGCCCGCGCCGAGCCAATGTCCTCGAGCGACTGCGCCGATTGCGGATAGAAGCGCACGCTGGGCACGTCCTGCGAAAGCACGGCGATAAACGACAACCCGAATCCCTGATAAAAATTCGTAACGAATTGATACCGAGGCATTTCCTCGAGCTGGCGATCGTCGGTGGAGCGGTTCTCGTACGGCAAATGCCAGTTCATGTCGTTCGGATTCCACCACGCGTATTGCAATCCCTGCCAGAAGAGCCGCGCCTGGCGAATTCGCCGGATTTCGTTGCGGCGCGCGACGATACCTTCTTGGCGGTACTGCCGCACAAGTTCTCGCAGTGCGTTGACTAGTTCCGGCTTCAAGTCCTCGAGCCGCTCGTTGTTCGGCCCGATTTCGACCGGCAAGCCCGGCGCATAATTTCCATCCGCCGGAGCGATTGCGCCAGGCGTTCCAGCAAGAAAATCAACTGTGGGGTACTGGTCCATTCGTCCTCGCATTGCCTGTGCCATCAAAATCCGCGGCCGCGTCGCGCACCGCGCCGTTTTCACGCCACGCTTGCATCTGGTGCCACGAGCGTTTCCGCAATCGCGGCATGGCTTGCGGTTTCTGCTCCACTGGAAAATCCACTGGAGGAAATCCAGCCGTCCCGAGCAGCGAATTGGTTAGCGCGCGATTCTCCGCCCGCAGGCGCGCAACCTCGCCCTCAAGCAGGCCGACGTACTTGCTATGTAAGAGCCGTTGCAGAAAATCTTTCATTTGAGCGGACCATGTCCCATAATATGGAGGACAGATTGTCTGACATAATTCATACATTTATGCTGTAGTTCTGAAATAGCAGAGATAATTCTCATGTCACCAAGAGCCAATCGACAGAAGATTTCCACTACCGTCGCCCCGGAAACCGGCGCCTATTTGCGTTCACTCGTTCGTCGGGGAAAGGCCGCTAACTTAGCCGAGGCCGTCGACCGTGCCGTTGCAGTGGCCAGGCGCACTGAATCGTGCCGGAACCTCGCATCCGCTACTGCCGCTTACTACGCATCGTTGTCCGGCGAGGCCCTCGAAGAGGAAAAGAAGCTCGAATTGGCCGTCGGCGGCGCTTCGTCGGACGTGGATTTCGATGGCGAGTAGTCCGCGATCCACGCACCCGGCCCCCCGCCGCGGCGAGATCTGGACCGCCTACCTGGCCGCTCCTGCCAGCCAACGGCACTCGGTCTTGATCGTCTCCTTGGACGAACGAAACCTCAGCAACAACGCATTTACCGTCCTGGTGATTCCCTTTGCTTCACGGATTGCAGTTTCTCCAAGCACTTTGGTACTTCCACCCGGCGAGACTGGTCTGCCTGGCGTTTCTTGTTTGCGCGGCCATTTCATTACGACACTGCCCAAGTCTCAGCTCATTGAAAGGCTGCCCCGCCAACTCTCAAGTCGCCGAATGCGTGAGGTCTCCGTAGCAATCCGCCGCAGCTTTGATCCCGACGCGCCTTAGTTCGCTGCGAATCACCAGCGGCGGCGCAGAAGCGGCTTGGGACGAAACTGTTTGCGCGCTTCGGCTTCTAGGCGTTGGAAATGAATCGCCTGCGAAGTCGGATCGGTTGCGCTCACTCGCCGCGCGATTTGTTCGCCAAGCGGCATGCCGGTGACGAAGTGCGCACCGCTTCCCGGAGGATTCAAGGGCGGGGATTGCCCCGCCCTGAACGGCGTAAAGGCCGTCCCAACACCGGCGATTCTTCCGCCGGAGACCAATCCATAGCGAGCCGAGTCGGCAGGATCATCGCCGTCCATCTTGCGAATGTCCTCTTGGCGGGCCGTGTCGCGCACCAGAGTCGGCATGCACTCGATGAGCTTTGCGCAATTCTCCGTAATGATCCACGCGTTTGATTCCAGCAACTGGTACATGAACTGCCAGCCGCCGACGCGGTCGTCATCGGCGGGCGCGGGATGCGGGAAGCCATTTGCCGCCAGGACTTCACTGAGCTGCTCGGCGATCGACGCTTCCGCGGTGCGATGAGCAAACGCGTCCGGCGAGAGAAACACCTCGCTGATATTTTCGCGGCCGCTGCGCTCGGCAATTCCCTGTCCGAGCATGCGCGACGACAAACCGTTCTGCACGAACTCGCGGTAGGTCACGATCCGCGAGGGGCCGCCGCCGATCGGGACCGCGCAGTGCCAATAGACGGCGCTGTTGTGCTGGAAGCCCCAGTCGATCGAAATCCACCGCGGCCACCAGGGTTCGAGCCGAATTTCTTCGGGGCGCGCGGTATGGCGCCCGTAGTCGAAAATGTCGAAGTACTGGCCGGCAAAAACGTTCCAGTCGCCGTCGAGGAACGCCCTGCGCAGATGCTCGGGGAGAACCTCGAGCGTGTGCCGGTAATCCGCGTCGTTCGCATAGATCGGATTGTCTTCGAGGCGCGCTTGGATGAATTCGTAATCGTGCGGATTGTAAAGAGCCGCCTGATCAAATCCCGCCGGCGCTTTGTGATCGACCCACAGCGCCTTCACCCACGCATGGCCGATGTTGCCCGGGTTCGTCGCGCCCGCCATGCACGGACGGCTGCCTGGCAGAGGGCAGCGATTGCGCGAAGTCAAGAATTGCCATTGCTTCAGCGTGAAGTGCGTCAGCTCGTCGAGTCCGATGAACAGAAACTCCGCGCCCTGATAGCGGTAAACGTCGTTTTCGTTGCGGCAATAGCCAAAGCGCGTCGTCGAGCCGTTGGGCCAAGTCACGATGTGCTTGGACTCGTTGTATTTCTTGTAGTAACGGCGGGGCACGTCTCGCCGGAAGTACGCGAGCAACGAGGATTCCAGTTCCGGGTACGTGCGCCGCAGCAGAAGCGTGTCTGCCCCTGGCCAAAACCGCGCCTGAAAAATCGCTTCCCAAAGCAGCGCCTTGGTTTTTCCGGGGCCTGCAGCTCCGCCAAAGAGCCGGTACTTTGCGGTACTGTCGTGGAAAATCTGCTGACGCGCAAAAGGCCGATAATGATCGCTGAGGGCCACTTAACGATATATCTTTGAGAACCGGCTGCCCACAAGCCAGGCCGCCACGGACGCCAGCATCCCGAATTTCACGCCCAGCCCGAGGGTGTGCCAGGATGCGAGAAACGCAAAAACGAAGCCGCCCACGCCAGCAATCTTCAACAGGTAGTCCAGGTGAATTGCATTGTTCAGTTTCTCAAAGAAAGATGGCACTGCCGTCACACTGCTCATTTCCCGGCTCCTTCTGCTGCGCGTCTGGCGACAGCACTGTCGATATCAAAAACAATTTGTTGCGGCACTTCGTCTCCGGCCGCCGCGGGGCTCTTGCCGTAGGACATTTCCAGCAGGCGTTCCACCATGCGCTGCGCGATTTTCTCGTCCTTGGATTTCACGAGCCTTGCGCAAGCGAGGTATAGGTCCACACGTGTGTGCATGGCGTCCACAAAGCCCGGCCCATCCTTAGGCAAAGGTTCGGAGCCGGGAGGAATATCCACTACGTCGATTTTGTCCTTTTCGCTTGGGCCGCGCGGCGTTCCCGTGCCGGCGTGGCGTTTTTCCTCCACACTGGCATTCTCTTCACCTGCCTTAAGCAGAGCCACCTCAGCGCACGCACCGCGTTCCTTACCGGCCACGGCGGAGGACGCGGTGGCCGCAGAGGGAAAATCGCGTGCGTCGTCAGACGCAGCCCTGCTGTTTTCCAGCGGCGCTTCCATTTCCTGCGCCGGATGGGGAGGTGAAGCGGAACCATGACCGTTCACTTTGCCTGCGCCCGCATCATGGCCGTTGGCTTTCATGTTCGGAGTTCCTCTCCGATTTGCCGAAACGCCGCGCGTCCGGCGAATCTTCCCCGGAGATCCGGGGCCGAGCGTCAACCCGGAGCGCTTCGAGCGCCCCGGCGACTTCTCAATGAGCGTTGCGGAGTTCACTGATGTTTCGTCCTGCCAGGCCGAGGCCGGCCCACGAATGGTTGACCATGCACGCGTTCCGGGAAACCGCTTACGCAGACGCCCAGATAGATGCCGCAGATCGCGCGCAGATGTCTCCGGCAAAGCTGAGAGTGCTTCGCTGCCCGGCTCTTGCATGGTGTCCAGGCGTTGGTGCAATTCCTGGACGCGCGATAGGCAATGCAGCGCATGATGCGTTGGTTACGGATGAAGAATTTCCACTCAGTGACGCGAGTCGCTTAGACGAGGAGTTTCGCCGTAAGCCCGCTGCCGCCAGTCGAGGACGTGAACTTAATACGCAAGAATTTTGCCTGCACTCCGGTTACGGTGCGCGCTTCGCCCGCCGTCATGGTCGTGGTGTCGATGGTCTGATACTCGGAGTCAACATCGGCCATGGCGCCTTGGAGCGATAGGCTTACGGCCGTCGGCGACGTCCCAAAAATGGTTTGCCAGCGCACGGCTGTGCCGGTATCCGGTTGGCCTGCATAGCCAGGGATTGCAAACTGGCTGCCCGCCTGCGCGCTGCCCGGGAAAGTCTCGTTGTTGAAGCTAAAGCCCACGTCACCGGGCATGAGCGAAAACGGTGGAGTCACATTCTGATAGCTCGGCATCTTAGCTCCTTTTTTGCGCACGATTGTTCGGGCGCTACATCGTTGAAAGTCGATGGAAAGCTGTCCGCACAGAGACACTTCGGCGCCCGCGTCGCTGGTGGCGCACGAATTGGTTTGACATTGTGAGGATTGAAACTTGACCAGACCTGGCGCTTAATGGAGAGCGCCTAATTTCGGGCCCTAAAAAGCAAAACGTCCCGATTGGATCGGGACGCACTTTTCTACGAGAGGAAGTGTACTACATTCTACTTTTTTGTCAAGAGAAATCTTCAATTATTTTTACTTTTTCTCGACTCCCTTTGTTTTCACAAACTTGGAGGCCTCTTAGAACGCCGAAATTTATCTCAGCCACGGCCCAGGCCATCGCAGTCATGCGCATAGCCGGGACTCCAGAAAGCGGCACGGAAGTGCCCTCTCAAAGCCGTTACCGGGCGATGCCATGCAACGTTCTTGACTACATTGATTCGATAGTTTATCCTAAAGTTATTCCTGCTCGAGAGCCCGCACGGCCTTTTGAAGCGGACTATCGGCGCCGAGGAGCAAAGCATGAACATCGGTGAACGCTTGCGCGTGCTGCGCGAAGAGAGAAAACTATCCCAAGGCGATATTGAGAAACGGACCGGCCTGCTGCGCTGCTACATTTCGCGTGTGGAAAATGGCCATACCATTCCTGCCATCGAAACCCTTGAAAAAATGGCTCGAGCACTGGATATGCCGCTTTACCAATTCTTGTACGATGGCGACGAGCCACCCCAGCGCGATGTTCCACCCGCATGGACCGAATCCCGCGGCCCTAGCTGGGGAAGTTCGGGCAAGGAACTGCGCTTCATGCGCAAGCTGAGACACTTGCTCGGCAAGATGGAGCCACAGGACCGATCCATTTTGCTCTTCACCGTTCAGCAGATGGTGAAACGGAAGAAAGCTCCGGCGGAAAAGGCCGCTGCAAGTTAAATCTGCCGCGCCTCAACGGATTTCATCAGCGGTCTGCTAGACTTTCCTTGTGCAAAATCCGACTGCAGTTCCGCGGCTGGCGAATATCCGGCTGCATCCGATCAAAGCGCTCGATCCGGTTTCCATGAGCGAAGCGCGCATTGGGCCTAATGGCGGCCTCGAACTGGACCGCGTCTGGGCTCTCTATTCCGCCGATGGCCGCTGGGTGAATGGCAAACGCACTCCCGCGATTCATCTGATTCGCGCGGCATATTCTTCAGAAGTCAATTCCGTTACACTCACCGTCCCCGGCGATCGCCGCGAGATTCCTCCGATGACGTTTGCTTTTCCCCTGGACACGGATGGCGCATCGGAGTGGTTCAGCATGTACTTCGAGCAAGCCGTTCAAGTCCGTTACACACGCGATGGATTTCCGGACGATGGCCTGGCCTCTGGCCCGACCATTGTTTCCACCGCTTCACTCGAAGCAGTCTGCGATTGGTTCCCCGGGATGGCGCTGGACGAGGCCCGCCGCCGTTTCCGCGCGACCCTCGAAATCGACGGCGTTCCCGCGTTCTGGGAAGATCAGCTCTTCGCCGCAAGCGAAACGAGTATCGTGCGCTTCAGAATTGGGGAGATTGCCTTCGAGGGCAGCAATCCCTGCGCGCGTTGCCCGGTTCCCTCTCGCGATTCCAGCTCCGGCGAGGTCGTGAATGCCAGCTTTCAATTGCAGTTCAGCGAACTTCGCCGCAAGCATCTGCCAGAATGGGCTCCCCGCGAGCGCTTCGACCACTTCTATCGCCTTTCCACCAACACGCGCGTTCCCAGCACCGAATTCGGCAAGCTTCTGCGTGTTGGCGATGCGCTGTCGCTCACTTGAGATTTCTTGCGAGCTGGGAGAGCATGGTTGAATGAGAAAGCTAGCCTGATGGCCGCGCCGGTGAATGTTGCGTTGCGCGCATTCTATGTCCTGGCTGGAATCGCGTTACTCGTATATTCCCTTGCCGCGTCTTCCAGCAGAATGGTTCTTTATGCCCCCGCGATCTTCGGCGTTCTTCTCATGATTCAAGGGATCTCAGGCGCTTGAATTAGTTGCTTACTGTCCGGTACGGGCAGACGAAACTGAGTCGCTGAAGCCAGAATTCATCACGGTTCATTGCTGAAGTACTTCCGCGGCGGAAACATGCCCCGTAAAAGCAATTCCTTGCCGCAGCGGCGCCGCACCTCCTCCGTCCAGTTCACCCAGCTACGCTCACTTAAACCAACAAAGTGCCGCGCATTTTCGTAGGGCGCAAGACCAAGGTAGTACAGCCGGAACAATACCATTCGCGATGCGCAGTCCGGCGCTTCGAGCGCCTTCTGCCCCGCCAAAGCGAAGTCCGCAACCCATTCATTCAGCCGCGGACGAAAGTCCGGCCGCCACAGAAATTTCCCCGTATCCTTCCAGTTCAACGCGGAAATGCCGCGTTTTGTTTCCAGCACTTCGCGTGCCCCGCGATATACTTCCCAGCACACATCGAACGCCAGCTCCGGCTTTACGCTCATGGCTCCTCCGCCGAAACGCACGCTTGGTGCGTTTCGCTCCCCCTATTAACCGCTCACTGCTGCCGCTGCCGCGTCTTTTTCAGCAGCTCGCGATCTGCATTGGCGGCCGCGCTTCTCGGCGCCGCTTCCGCGTGCGTCGAACCGCTCCGTACCGATCGCGCTGCACCGAGTATTCCCATACGGCGCCGAAACCATCCGCCCGCATGGCTTTGTCCACGGCCCTGCAGCGCTTCACCACTGGGAAGGACCCGTATCTCGGCTTCCGCAAATGTCGCAGTTGCGCGGAAATGCTCGCGGGCGGGTAGTGCGTCAACTTGGCTAGCTCATCGAGCGTCAGCCATGTAGCGCACTGCCCAGCACTCAGCATCACATCGCGAATCACCTCCCGCTGCTTTCGCACTTGTACTGGAGTTGCGTCATCTTGTTTCGTCCTCCGCATCGTTATCGCCTCCTTCCCCGCCTTTCATGCCGTGCTTCAAGCGCGGGAAACTCGTCTTTGGTACACGTTCCGTTCGCCTATTCAAACGCGTACTCTTCCTGCGATTCGTCTTCCTCATCCGGATCGGGCGCAGTCCGGTCGGGGTCTTCGTAGTCTCCGGCACAGGCGCTGCACGCCCGGACTGCCTCGGACACAATTTCCGGATCGCGGCTAGGAGGAAGCGAAAGCGCTCGTTCGGCCTGCCCCGCGGGCATCACCAGGACGTGAAAGTTTTCCACAGTTTTCCACAGTCTATTATCTATCAGTATTCTTGACATGATTTACTTATGCTGTATTATTCGCAGCGTTCTCTTTACGGAGGCCATATGCCGATTCGTTCTTCTCAGCCGCCCTGGGAGTTCCTTCTCTCCGCTTCGCGGAATTCCTTGCAGAGCTTTGAACTCTCCCGGCTGGAGCATGCCGCCAATCTCCGAAAGGAAATTGGCGCCTTGTTGAATCAATGGGTCGACGAGAGCGCCGCGGCCATGCTGGCGCGATGGCTTATGGAGCAGCGCGAACGTTCCGCCAAGGTTCCGGAGGCGCTTTCGGCTGCCGAATCGGGCAAGAATGGGGCACATCTCGTGTCCGATAACTTTCTTGCGGATCGAGCCGTCTCTCAGCCCGCAAATGGCGGCGGATTTTAGGTTTTTGTGCTTGGAATGGATGCGGACCGCAACTCTGGCGCTCAATTTCTCGCAAACGCTCAGTTTCGCCGCCTTTCCTGCACGTGTGTTTGGCGAAACCCGTGCCAGCGAGCCGTCCACCCTCCCAGGGCTTTCCACTTCCAGAGCTTTCCACTGGTGCGTCCAGCCTGCTCTTCCCTGCTTCATCCTGCCGCCTCTCACGCCGTGCCAAAGCCAGACTTACGTTCTGGCTGCGTTATATGTATTAGGAGACACTGCTTTTTCGGGACAGGCGGATTGGGCGGCAGGAACGTAAAAAATAGCCGAGAGCAAGAAAGCGGACGCTCCCAAACTGATCGGCTAAAATAAATTAAGAAAGAATTGGGCTAGCGGGCGGATGTGGAAGCGACAGGTTGCTTTTCCAGCATTTGTTCCTTACGGTAAACCAGCGAATTGATGTCGTAGGTTGCCAGCTCGAACCCGTGACCGTGAGTAATCGCATCGGTGGGGCATGCTTCAACACAATAGCCGCAGAAAATACACCGCGAGTAATCGATGTTGTAGACGCTAGCGTAGCGTTCGCCGGCCGAGATTCGATTGGCATCCGTATTTTCAGCAGCCTCGATGTAGATGCAATTCGCTGGGCACGCCGCCGCGCAGAGGAAACATCCCACGCACTTCTCGAGGCCCGATTCGTCGCGATGCAGGACGTGAATACCACGATAACGGGGCTGAAAATGGACCGGCTCGAATGGATAGTTCTCCGTGACCGTTTTGCGAAACATATTACGGAAGGTCACGCTGAAGCCCTGCACCAGAGTGGTGAACGTCTCGCCGACTTCTCGTAGGATGGATGGCATAAGCTAGGAGTTTAGCAAAGGCCTCGTGCCCCGGCAAATGAGCGTTTGCCGCGCGCGCCGAGCGTCTTAACCTTTCAACGACTCAATGATCTGTTTGCCATGAAAGCGGCCATTTTCGATGAAGATCTCGCCAGTGTGGCGTCCACCGATCACGACGCCCGCCAAATGAATTCCAGGTACGTTGCTCTCCAGGGTATTCGGATCAAGCGCCGGTTTCCGCGTCACCGGATCTAATTTCACACCAAGGCTTTCAATAAACGTAAAATCGGGATGGTATCCCGTCAATGCAAACACCTGGCGTGCGCGCAGACCACGCTTGCCTGCCCCGTTCTCCACTACCACTTGGCCCGCTTCAATTTGCACCACGCGGGTCTCGAACAGTGCCCGGATTTCATTTGCCTTGATGCGGTTCTCGATATCCGGCTTGACCCAGTACTTGATGGATTGGCCGAGAACGGCATGACGATGCACCAGCGTGACCCGCGCTCCATTGCGGAAAAGATCTAAAGCGGCCTCGGCGGCGGAGTTCTTGCCACCGATGACTACCACATCCTGGTTCCAGAATTCGAACGGCTCCGTGTAATAGTGGGAAACATGTGGCAAATCTTCTCCAGGAACGCCCATCTCGTTCGGGAGATCGTAATAGCCCGTCGCTACGCAAATCTTTTTTGAGCGGTACTTTTCTTCGCTCCCATTCTCCGTCTTCGCCACCACCGTAAAGTTCCCGTCGTGGCCTTCCACGCGGAGCACGCGTTCGTATAAACGCAATTCCAATTGATAGTGTTCGGCTGCTTTACGGTAATATTTCAATGCTTCCACGCGCGCCGGCTTCTCCGCCGGGCTGACCAGCGGCAAGTCCCCGATCTCGAGCAGTTCCGGTGTGGTGAAAAACACCATGTTCACCGGGTAGTGGTAGATTGAATTGCACAAACAGCCTTTATCGATCACCAGCGGTCGCATCCCCGCGCGTTTCGCTTCAATCGCGCAGGCCAGGCCTGTAGGTCCCGCTCCAATAGAAATGATGTCGTATGTGTTCATGGGATTTTCAGTTTGCCGAGAGTCCGCAAAAATTGCAAATTCGCCGCGCTTATTGCAGTTGCCAGGAAGCTAGCACTTCAGAGAGTTCCTGCCGGAATAATTCCAATTCCTGCAGGCGTTCAGGTGTGGCAGCCAGTTCGCTTTTCTTCCAGACGAACACTTCGTTGGCTCCCCGCTTCAGCCGCACGCTGAAATTTCCTTCGATCAGGTAGGAAGGGCTTGCAAAGAGTTTCAGGCCGCCATCCGGAACCGGGGAGAGGACCGCTACGCAATCGCCCCGCCGCACGCACAAGACATTCTCATTGGGAGGGATTGCCAGAGGCCGAAATCCAGCCTCGAACAATTTCTCCATCGTCTGCATCTGTCTTGGCGTCAGCTCAACCATGCGTCCAGCTGGGGCAGAATTCTGCTTGTTTCTTGAGCTGTTATATCAAGGTTGCTTAAGCCGCTGTGGAATCCGCTTCCGATGACGATCCCTCGAGCTGCGAAAGAATCTCCCGTAGCGTTACGATCAGCTCGTCCCGCGAAACGTGACTCTTCTTGAATTGAATGCGAAACTTGAAACTTTCATTCTGAGGCTCGAAGTGAAAAATAAACGGTTGCGGCCTCTGTGGCCCGCCCTGCTCATCGCGCCGCTCCCGCCGCGCTTCGTCGCGCGTTAGTCCGCCCTGCAGGATGCGGTGCATCATTTCGATCATTTTCTTCTCGGTGGGCTGCCTGGCAATCTGCAGCAGCAACGACTTTGAGATGATTCCGTGCTCCACGCATTTCTTTCGAAGCGATTCCGGAATATTGCGGAGTGACAAAGTTTCGGTCACGGAAGACCGCGCGCGCCCAATTTTCTTGGCCACATCCTCATGCGTGTATTCGAACTGCGTCGCCAGCCGATGAAGGCCATCGGCTTCCTCAAAAGGTGTCAGATCCTTCCGCTGGATATTTTCGATCAGCGCGATTTCCAAAGTCTCCGCGTCGTCCGCCATCTTCTCGATGCACGGAACCTCGCGCAAGCCCGCCGCGCGTGACGCGTGGTAGCGGCGCTCGCCTGAAATGATGTAGTAGCAATCCTCGCGCGGCACAAACCGCACCAGCAGCGGTTCGAGCACACCTTTTTCGCGGATCGATTCCGAGAGTTCGCGCAAATCTCCCAGCGCCTTTCGCGGCTGATCCGGATTGGGGCGAATCTGATCCACGGGGATCATTCGTCCCACCGCCGCGCCACTGTAGCTCGTTAGTGATTCGACGTAGTGCGCGTCATGCCGCATCTTCAGCGTGATGGGTAGCCCGATTCTCTTCGACACGTTGGATAACCTCCGCAGCCAGTTTCTTGTACTCGACGGCGCCTGGTGATTTCGGCGCGTACGTTAAGATCGTTTCTTTATAAGCTGGACTCTCTTCCAGGCGTACGTTCTTGCTAATCTTCGTCTTGAAGAGCACTTCCCCAAAGACGGTGCGAATCTGCCCGTGTGTATCCCGCGAAATATTCGTGCGCTTGTCAAACAGCGTGATTACTACACCCAAAACCTTTAGTCCGGGATTGGGCCGAGCGCGAATTCGCTCATAGGTTTCCAGCAAATCGTCCGTTCCCTCGATCGCAAAGTAAGCCGCCTGAATCGGCACCAGCAAATGCGTCGAAGCCACCAGCGCATTCACAGTCAGAATTCCCAGCGATGGCGGGGTATCCAATACAATGTAATCGTACTCCTTCAAAACGGGAGCCAGCGCGTCCTTCAACCGGTAAGGTGCGTCAAACTGGCCTGCCAGTACCTGCTCCAGTTTCGCTAATGCAAGCCTTCCCGGCCCAAGAAATAGCATCGGATCTTTGGTCGTCTTGATCACCGTCGCCATCGTCGCGCGGCTCTCGTTCAGCACTTCAAACATTGAAGTGCTGATTTCGCCAGCGTTGTAGAATGCAATCGTCGAATTGGCCTGCGGATCCAGATCAATCAAGAGCGTCCGCTTGCCGCGGTGTGCCAGCGCAGCGGACAGATTGATGGCCGTCGTCGTTTTCCCGACTCCACCCTTTTGATTTGCAACCGTGATGATGGCAGTCATATTCTTCTGCCTCCGCCTATGCGCAGGACAATTTGCGCCGACGCAATCCGGCAACCAGGTCCCAATATGTGGGTACAACTTGCAGAAAGCCCCCTAGGCCTAGGCTCACTCTACGTTTGTCGCCCATTCTTGCGCAAGGAAAAAGTGGAGGCTCCGGAAGGTGCCAGTGGAAAACTCAGGTTTTCTGTTCCAGGGTGAACGAACCAACCAGCGTCGAATCCTCAGTGTTCGATCATTCGAAGAATAGCGTGGCCCACATGACACGCGAAAGGAGTTCGCAAGTCAATCACTTTTCATCGCTAAAAGTCTAGGCCCCAGAAATCCATCGAAGCCTCTTGAAGCTCAATTCCGAGTTCCCATCCCCCACGGCACTCGTGTCCACGCCAAATCAATACCGCTTCGCAGGCATTTTTGTTGATGAGATTCACCAAGACCAGGCGTTGTCCGACGGGAAAGTTCTGCGGAATCACCGCCAAACACCCCTTTGTGCTCGTGTCCTTCGTGTAGCCTTCTGCGCGCATCGCGCGGCCCGACTCCGCCCATTCCACCGCCACAGGCACCCGCGAATTTACGCGCTCGGCCGCCCTGTTATTTTCAATGCGGTCTTCAAAGCTGGACAGGCTTCCTAAGCCCATGGCTGTCTCCTGAGTTTGCCGGACCGCTAGCGTCCCGGTAATTTGCAGTCGAGATTTTACCGCTGAAGTCCGATCAATAGGTCTGCCGCACAACGAGTTGGCGGCCCGTTACGCAGACTACGGGTGCTCATAGGTTCGGTCAATGGAACTTCGGGCCTAGGACGCTGTCAGAGTTACCCTCTCCCGACCTCTAACCGCACATCACCCATTTGCTCCAATCCCCTGCTCACCCGTAAACTCTTTCGAATCCCTATCTGCCTGTGATCCGACTCGCGACATTCCGCTCCGAATTGCGGCCCACTCTGCGGCTGGCCTTGCCTCTCGTACTGGCCGAACTCGGCTGGATGACTATGGCCATCGTGGACACCATGATGGTCGGCCGCCTTCCCAACAGCGCCGCGGCGATCGGCGCCGTCAGCCTCGGCGGCATCCTGGTCAACGTGCTATCGCTATTTGGAGGAGGCCTGCTCATCGGTCTCGACACCCTCGTATCTCAAGCCTTCGGCGCAGGCCAGCGAGAAGACTGCCATCGCTCTCTTCTTCACGGCATTTACCTGAGCCTGGCGCTCACACCGCTATTGATGGCGCCCGTTTGGTTCTTCAGACCTATTCTTCGAGCCGCGGGCATCGCGCCAGAGGTCATAGCCCTGACGGATCCCTATTCGAAGGCCCTGGCTTGGGGGACGCTGCCTCTTCTTCTCTACTTCGCTGTTCGCCGTTGCATGCAGGCCATGAACATGGTTCGGCCCATCGCGTTCGCTCTCATCACAGCAAATTTAATCAACGCCGGCGGCAACTGGATTCTGATCTACGGCAAACTCGGCGCTCCGGCGATGGGCACGGTGGGCTCTGGCTGGTCCACCGCCTGGTCACGAATCTATCTTTCTGTCGTACTCGTCGGATTTCTCTTGTGGTACGACCATCGCCACCGCACTCGTTTGCTCCACACCCCAATTGAGCCCGACTTGCGCCGCATTCGGCGCCTGATTGCTCTCGGTTTGCCCACAGCCATGCAAATCACTCTCGAAATCGGCGTCTTTGCGCTGGTTACGGCCCTCATCGGCCGCCTCGGTGCCGTCGCCCTCGCCAGCCATCAGATCGCCCTCAATACCGTGGCATTCACTTACATGGTTCCGCTCGGCATCTCCTCAGCCGCGGCTGTCCGAGTGGGGCAGGCTATCGGACGTAAGGACCCCCAAGGCGCTGCTGACGCTGGCGGCACTGCCATTTTTCTCGGCGCTTCTTTTATGACCTGCATGAGCGTCGTTCTACTTGTATTTCCTCGCTGGATCGCTCGTGCGTACACGCCCGATGAAGCCATCATTCACAGCACGATCATTCTTCTAGCGGCAGGCGCGGCTTTCCAGTTGTTCGACGGCATTCAGACCGTCGCCACCGGCGCTCTCCGCGGCCTCGGAGACACCCGCACGCCCATGTTTTGCCATTTCACTGCTTACTGGATTATTGGCCTCCCGCTCGGCGCTTGGCTCTGCTTCCGCCGTGGCTGGGGCGCCTTCGGCCTTTGGTCCGGTCTTAGCCTTGCCCTCATCCTGATCGGAATCGTTCTGCTGCTGGTGTGGAGATATAGAGTTCGTCAATTACCTCAACCCCCCCAGAAGAGCGGATTTGCAGTCAATAGCCCGGCGGGACAGCTTTGACGTTTCCATACTCCCCGTATTCACTACACCACACTTCAGCACCAGCAAGGTGAGAGCTTCCGAAAACGGCCCCAGACTGGTGGAAAAGCCAGTCCTGCGGTGTCACGACGAAGCAGCGATTCCTCGTTGCAAGAAAGGCGGCCAGCCGTGTTCAATGGAGCAAAGTCGAGTGTTCCTTTGCGTCTACTGGTGCTCGTTCTCGCAATTATTAGCGCATCCCTCACCGGGCACGCACAATCGTCGTCCAAGGACAGTGACGACGATGCGAACGCTCCTGCATTCCTCGAATTCAGCGTAGTCTTTTCCGAGGATGGCACCGCTCGAGTCGCGTTCACAACCTTTGGGTTTCAGAGTTCGGCCACAGAGATCAAAAACGTCGTCGAATCATCCCTGGGTTGCAGTCTAAAGGACAGCCCCTACCCGCGGGGAAATTCCTTTGGCTACAGCGGCTTTTGCCACCCGGCTTTCTCCCGCGCCCGGATGGCTCGCGAATTTCGTATCGCCACTGCCCCGCTTCGAAAAATCGCCCGAGACCACCAAGTCGGCCAGTTGAACCTATTCGTGCGCATGCCCAACGATGAAATTGCTGAAACGCAGCCACCTCTGAAAACGACTATCATCAGTGGCGGTCGGTTCCCAACCTCGCTAAGACGCCTCTCGGAACTCAATCGCGCCTACTTTTGGAAAGCCGATGGCCCCATTCCAGACGTGGTCATCGTCCGCTTCGGCCTTTCTTCCGAAGCCGCTTCGCGTGCGGCAGGAATCCTGCTCGCGATTTTGATGCTTCCTGCACTCCTGATCTTTTGGATGAGTCGCAAGGCGCTCTCCAGCGAAGCGCAAGACAAAACTGTCGTGTGGTTTACCTACATGCGTTATCTGCAGTGGACCCTCAACATCGCTCTGATCGGCTGGTGGGTTGCCGCTGACTCGCTTCATCTTGATAACATTTTGAAACTACTGTCCACAGGCACTCGATTCGCGCCCGCCTGGGGCTACGCCGTAACTCCGGTCCTCGTCAATTGGGTTCCTCCCATGTTGGTGTGGATTCTTTGCTTTGCGTTGTCCCATCCAGTCCAGGAGAAACTGCGCGGCCTTACGTGGACGCGCCGAGAACTGGCTCTGCAAGCTTTTTACTCCTGCTGCGCTTCCCTGGCCCCCTTCGCCATGGTGATCACGGGGATCACTAGCCTCATCACGAGTTCCGTGCGAGTCGCCCTGCTGTGGTTCCTCGGTGCCTATGCGGTTCGAATTGTTGCTGTCCGCGCCAAATTGAAGTTTCTTGGAATGCAGCCCCACGCTCTTACCACGGGTGACTTGCGCGACCGAGCCTTTGAGATGGCTAGGCAGCTAGGCGTTAAGCTTCAACAGATTTATGTTATCCCCTCGGGAAAAGGTCAAATGGCCAACGCCTTCGCTCGCAGCGGCAATGTCATTTCGTTTACCGATTTCCTTCTCCAGCGCATGACCCGGCGCGAAGTGGACTACGTTCTTGGCCACGAACTGTCCCACCTGAAGCTCGGACATCCCGGAAAACTCGCGCTAGCCAGCGTCGTTAGCTATTTTGTCGCCCTAGCCGCCGTGGGCTTTGCGGATCCCTTCCTCCATCTCTCTGTCGTCGCTCGTTACGCCTTGATAGTTCTCATCGTAACTCTCGCGCCATATTTCTGTTCTCGCCGTTTTGAGTACTCTGCCGATGCCGGCGCAATCGGCTTGACGGGCGACCCGCAAGCCGCTATTTCCGCGCTCTTCAAACTTGCCCAACTGAATATGCTCCCGATCCACTGGAGCAATTGGAGTGAAAAGTGGCTCACGCATCCCTCTTCGTTGCGCCGCGCTCAAGCCATCGCTCTGAAAGCGGGTATCCCCGCCGAGCACGTGCAGACCATCGCCCAGGCTGCCACTGGCTCGGCTGATTCCTACTACGTCCTTCCCGCTACAGTTCAGCCAGGTTCAAAAGTTCATTCGACTCGTGGCAAGCAATCCGGCAGCCTTCGCACCCTCCTCTCCATGTTCGCGGTCATCATCTTCACGCCCGCGGTATTCGCTCTCCTCGCTGCTCACTCGGGTCCGAACGTCCGCCTTCGCGGTGCACTCTACCTGGCAGGATTTGCGGCGACGATCGGGATGTACTACCTTTTTGCGAACTTCGTGCCTCCCATGAGGCTCCGCACGCTCGCCTCCGCGCTGAAAACCAAGCTGGCCAAAGAAGGTGCCTTCGCCGAATCCTGGGCTGGCATTCCTGTTGGCCTCTCACCTGCCGCGGCGCCACGCGTCTACGAAGCGAACACCAACTGGGATCTCGGCTGCCTGTTTGTCCGCGCCGACCGCATCTGCTATTGCGGCGAAGAAACTAAGTTCTCTTTGCGCTCCGGCCAGCTCACTGCCATCCAGCTCGCGCCCGGCATGCCGGGCATGCTTCCGCCGTGGCGGATTTACTTTGCTTGGAAAGACGACGAGCGTGGCACAAGCGGCGTCTTCAACATCGGCTGCATCGACGGCTCATCCACGCTCCAACTCCGTAAGGAAACTGCGAAGCTTGCCGCCCGACTTCAAGCCTGGTGGAAATCACCGGGCACCTCCAAGCCCCTTCCGGACCCACTCATAAATTTGACTTCTCCGGAAATTGGCGCCGTGACCGGCGGCATCCCTGGCAAGGGAGTGAACTTCGGCAAGGTCCTTCGAGCCCTTCTTAACACCGCAGGTCTTGCGGCCGTGGGAGCCGTCCTCTGCGGCCTTCCCTTCCACTTGATGACCTACCTAATCTCGGCTATGAACCCCAACTTCGCAAGGATTGGCCTTCCCTTCTTTCGCTCCCCTGGTTCCGGATGGTATGTTGTCGCGGTTGCCGTCGTCATGCGTCTGATCACCATGATTCCGATGCTTCGGTATAAGGACCGGGCAATCGTTACGATTGCTTCCTCGATGAACCAGCGTCCTGGCAATAGCCCGCGCGAGGCATCGCACCGCGAAAATACCAGGCACGAACCAAACGCCGTTCTTACGCGTTAAGTCACCTCGGAGACCCGTTGAAGGTTGTGAAAGAAAGTCGTCCGCAGAGATTACATCTTGTAGCGGCCGAGGTCGTCGTCAGAAAGGCCTTCGAGGTAATTTCGAAGTTGTTCGCTGCTGCTGCGCTCCGTGATGGCGCTGGAAACCTTTGAATTTTTCAGGACTTCTTCATCCACAAATATGGGGCAGTCCACCCTCAGAGCCAGGGCCAGCGCATCGCTCGGCCGCGAATCTATCGTCATCATTTGTCCGTCGCGCTCGACCCAGATCAGCGCGTAAAACGTATCATCTTTAAGGTCGTTCACCACAATCTTGTGCACTTGCACTTCCAGCCCGAGCAGCACATTTTTCAGCAGGTCGTGCGTCATCGGCCGAGGCGTCTGCACTTTCTCGATCTCCAGCGCGATAGCATTAGCCTCGTACACACCAACCCAAATCGGCAGGATCGCCTGGCCCTGCACATCTTTCAGCACCACGATGGGCATGTTGGTCACGGGATCCATCATCAGGCCGCGGATTTTCATCTCCACTTCCATGTGACCTCCCGTAGCACAAACGTTAGTCTGTGCTCGCTGGATTTTCTACCGCCGCAACGCCGGCGTCTACCACTTTTCTCAATTCGATTGCGCCTGCTCCCCCACCAAACTGTTCGGCGTTGCTCCTGTCACCCGAACCTGCACGTACTTTCCCAGAAGCGCCGTTTCTTGGGAAGTGAAATTTATGACTCGATGGCACGAACTGTGGCCCGACCACTGATTTTCCCGCCTCGATTTTCCGCTCACCAGGACTTCAAACTTCTTCCCCATCATCGCTACATGTTTCTTCGTCTGAATCTCGCGCTGTTTTTCCTGGAGAACGGCCAGCCGCCGGCTCTTTTCCTCTTCTGAAATCACATCGCTCATCGCCAATGATGGCGTATGCGGCCTCGGCGAATACTTGAACGAAAACATGCCGTCATACTGGACCGCTTCGAGCAGGCTCAAGGTCTCCGCAAGGTCTTCGCCCGTCTCGCCGGGGAAACCCACGATAATGTCCGTCGTAATGCTGATGGGCCGCCTCGCTGCTCGAATCATGGCGATCTTCTCTAGATATTCCTCGCGGCTGTAGGTTCTCTGCATCGCTCGCAGCACTCTCGTCGAACCTGATTGAACCGGTAGATGTACGTGATTGCACAATCTCGGCTGAGTGTCGATCGCATCCACGATGTCTTGCGTGAAATCCTTCGGGTGCGAGGTTGTAAACCGCACGCGGCGTATCCTTGGCTCATCCGCCACCGCCAGTAGCAATTCGGAGAACCGCATCTTCCTCGCTGTTGGGTCCTTGTACGAATTCACTGTCTGTCCCAGCAACTGCACTTCCGAGTATCCCGTCTCTGCCAACTGCCGAACTTCGCGCAATATCGAATCGCTGCCGCGGCTTCGTTCCGGCCCTCTCGTATACGGAACCACGCAGTACGAGCACGCCTTGTCGCATCCCTCGATGATCGTTAAATACGCGCGCCAGGGATTGTCCCGCCGCGTCATTTCCGTCTCAAAGGTCTCGTCTGTGTTGTTGTCCAGCCCGGTCACCCGCTGGTTTCCTGCCTCGACTTGCTCCAGAAGTTCCGGCAGCTTGCGGTAACTCGCCGAACCGCACACCAGGCTCACCCATGGCGCACGCTCAAAAATTTCCTCACCTTCCTGCTGCGCCACGCACCCCAGCACACCGATAATCCGCCCCTCCGTCTGCTTGGCGCGATATTCCCCCAGCCGCGAGAAGACCTTCTGCGCCGCTTTTTCCCGGATACTGCAGGTGTTGTAAAGAATCAGCGAAGCGGATTCAGGAGATTCAACCTGCCGGTAACCCCGCGAAAGCAAAACTCCTGCCACCTTCTCCGAGTCGTGGTCGTTCATCTGGCAGCCAAACGTCTCGAGAAAAAACGTCCCGCGCTGCATTCCAGGCGCATTGACGTTCGCGCTGTTCCCGGTGCTCAGGATTCTCTCGCTGTTTCCCAGCGGGAATCCTTCGCCCCCAGTCAGCCTCTCCAACCCGATGTCGAAGGTTTTGCCCATGCCAATTCGCAGTTTAACACACCTGCTTCCGTCTCATCCGTGGCCCACAGGCCCTCAGCGCACCCCCTGCCACACTCGAACCACGTTCGAATCGTGTATCCAAAAAGGCAGCCCCTTTTTTATCTTCTGCATCTCATTTGTTTGACCACCCTGTAGGCGTGTGCTACGTTCCTGAAGTAGGCAAAATTTTAAATTTTCATCAAGGGGTTGCAACATTCTCCTGCTCTCCGTAGTTTTTATTGCTGATCTCGGCAGCATCCTTGGAGAAACCGGCTGGGTCGCACGGGGCATTCTGGTCTTGCTCGGCGTTTTTTCCATCATTTCCTGGGCCATGATTTTTCAGAAGCTTGGCCTCTTCGGCCGCGTTCGCCGTCAAAGCGACCAATTTCTCCGCATCTTTCGCGCCACAAAGGGCGTAGCCAATCCCCAGGCGCTTGCTTCCGCCGGCTCTCCTTTTTCCTACGTCTACGCCGCCGGCTATCGCGAACTCTTAAGCCAGGTTGGCACCGGCAATCCGCAGCCCACCGGCAAATTGAAGAGCCTCCAAGCCGTCACCGTCAGCATGCAACTCGCCTCCGCCGAAGAAGTTCGGCGCGTCGAAAAAGGCATGGCCTGGCTCGCCACCACCGGTTCTGTAACTCCCTTCATCGGTCTTTTCGGCACCGTGTGGGGCATCATTGACGCTTTCTCGGGCCTCGGCAGCGCCGGCGCCGCCAGCCTTCGTGCCGTCGCTCCTGGTATCGCCGAAGCGCTTATCACCACGGCCGCGGGCCTCTTTGTGGCCATCCCTGCGGTGATCTTTTACAATCAATTTTTGCAGAACATCCGTGAGTTGGCCCAGCGCCTCGATTCGTTCGCGCTGGAAGTAGGAGCTCAAATCGAAAAAACGTTTACGTAGTGTGCCGCCCTCTCCGGGGGGCCTCTTCTCAAACCTATGCCGCAACTCTCCAGACAAACGCAGAGTAATCTTTCCGAGATCAACATGGTCCCGTTTATCGACGTTGTTCTCGTGCTCCTCATCATCTTCATGATCACCGCGCCTATCCTCCAGTCCGGCATCGAAGTCGACGTCCCCAAAACCCACACGGTCAAAGAAATTAACCAGGTGCGCCTCGTGGTCACTGTGGACAAAGCGCAGCGCGTTTATCTTGGTAATGAACCCATCAATATTCACGATCTGGGCCCCAGAATTAAGAGTGAATTGAATGGCAAAAAGGAAGGTGTTTTCCTTCGCTGCGATGAAACAGTCCCGTTCGGGATTTTTGCTTCCGTGGTTGACGCCCTTCGCCAATCCAAAATCGACAACATCAGCATTGTCACGGAGCCCATTACTGAACGTGCTCGGACGCGCTAGACATGCCCGACGCCATCGCCAATCCGACCAACCGCTTCGGAGTCGCTCAAGACGGCCAAGCCGATCTCCGAAGGTTTCTTGTCTATTCCATCGTTATGCATTCCTCGCTTGTGATTTTCATCGCTGCCTCTGCCTATTTTCATTGGCACAGCCAACAGTGGTCCGGCACTGGCAGCCTTGGCGACCCCGCCCGGGTTGGGCTGGTAAGCAGCGCCGGACTCCCGCTTCCCAAACCCGCAATTGTCACCCCCACTCAGGTTGCGGATCCCACCAAGACCCTATACAAGGAAGAACCTCCCAAGCTTCCCGAACCCAAGACCGTAGACACTCCGATACCCAAATTTGACAGGGAAAAGCCGCTTCCTCCATCTCCGAAGTCAAAGATCTTTGAGAACAAAACTCCCCCTCCCCCGAATGCCGTACCTGGCCACGGCGGCGTACCGGACATTCCCTCAGGCCTTCAACAGACTCAAGGAAGCTCTGCAGGTGGAGTCGCGACGCAACAGCAAGCCGGAGGAGAATTTGAGGCACGCTACCCCTGGTACATCGCGGCCGCGAAACGCCGGGTAGCCCCTAACTGGAATCTCCTAATGCTCGACCCTGCCATTCGCAATTCGAGAACTCTACACTGCGTCATTTCCTTTACAATCATGCGCGACGGAAGCATCAAGAATCTCCGCATAGCGCAATCCAGCGGCAACTCTTCCTGGGACAATTCGGGCTTGCGGGCGATTGAAAGTTCAAACCCCTTTTCGCCACTCCCCAGCGATTGGCCTGCGCCAGAAGTATCCGTCCTCTGGGATTTCCCCGATACACAGAGCCCGTGAGGAGACGAATCCATTGCAAAGCCTGATTCCAAACTACATTCGGAGGTTCAGTTGAATTTATTTTCCCGGCTGTTACGTTTTTTCGCGCTTCTTGCTTTCCTCGCACTCCTTCCACAACTAAGTTTCGCGCAAACAGAAGGTTGGTTTCGGGCCGGCACGGGCCTTGGCGAAGCCAGCCCGCCACGAATCGCCGTTGCCAGCTTTGGCCCCCGCGCCGACAACGCCAAAACTCACGCCGGGCAATTCACCCAAATCGTTCGCGACGACTTGCAGTTCAGCGGCATCGTCGAGCTCGTCAGCCCCAGCTTCTATCCCACCCAACTCATTACCATGCCTTCCGAACTTCAGTACTCCGCCTGGACTGACCCTCAGGTAAAAGCTCATTACGTCGCCTTTGGCAACATTTCCGAAACCACTTCCGAAGTCGCCATCCAGGCTTGGCTCTATGACGTCACCAATCCTTCCTCTCCGGCCGTCATCGGCAAGGTCTATCGTGGCGCGCCCACCGACGCTCAAGTCCGCAAATTCGCCCATCAGTTTGCCGACGAAATTATCAAAATGCTCTCCGGCGGACTTCCTGGCGTAGCATCTACCCAAATCGCCTTCATCAGCTCCCGCTCCGGCTTCAAGGAAGTCTGGGTCATGGATTACGACGGTGCCAACCAGCACCAGCTCACCAACCTCCGTACCATCTCCTTAACTCCCCGCTGGTCTCCCGACGCCTCCCGCATCGCCTTCACCTGCTACGAGCCGCTCAACCGCGTCGTCAGCGCCCAAATCTGCATGTACTCGATGGACCTCGGCAAACTGATTGCCTTCCCACGCTTTCGCGGCACAAATAGCGCCCCGGCCTGGTCCCCCGATGGCTCCCAGCTCATGTTTTCCTCTTCCATGCAGGGCACTCCTGACCTCTACGTGACCGATGCCAACGGAGGCAAGCCCAAGCGCCTCACTTTTTCCGGCAATGGCGGCGTCACTTCCCCTGCCTGGAACCCCAAGACTGGCCAGAGCGTCGTCTATGTCAGCGATCGTGGCGGCATTCCCAAGCTCTACATGATGAACGCTGACGGCACCAATACCACCTCCCTGGATCTTCCGGATAAGGGCTATCTGATCGATCCCGCATGGTCTCCCAACGGCCAATTGCTGGCTTTCAGTTGGCGCCGGCCCGAAGGCAACTACGATATCTACATCATGGAGCCCGGCTCGCAGCAAATCATCGAGCTGACCCGCGACGAAGCTCGCAACGAGCGCCCCTGTTGGGCTCACGATGGCCGCCACCTGGTCTTCGAGTCCACCCGCAACGGCTCCCGCCAGATTTGGACCATGCTTGCTGATGGCTCCCAGGCTCGCCAGCTCACCACCACTGGCCACAACGAGTCTCCCAATTGGTCGTCCAAGTAAAAATTCAGGCTAATATGAAAATCCTAGAAACCTGAGGCCTTTGGCGTGCATCTCACGATTTGGTTGCTGTCTTCCCTTAAAACTGGCCGTTGGTATGGTGTTGCTTCTTTGGATTTTTTTCTGGCATTTGTCCGTGTACGATGTTTATTATATCGTGGTACGATGTATTTGCCTTTACCCAGCCCGCTAGTGATGCGCTCACGGCTCTGGTGGGACCAACAAGGATTTCTTTACGCTGACTGAGGAGGATTCGAATGATTCGGGTTTCTAGATTTGTGTACCGCGGGGCCTTTTTCACCTCTATTCTTGCTCTCGCTCTCGTCGCGGGTTGCCACAAAACTCCGCCGGCGCCGCCTCCCGCACCGCCGGCTCCAGCACCTCCACCTGCGAAGCCGACCGTTTCGCTGACAGCCAGTCCGACCTCCATCAACAAGGGCGATTCTGCTACCCTCAGCTGGACTTCCACGGACGCCACCACGCTCACGATTTCTCCGGAAGTCGGCGCTGTGACGGCCCAAGGCTCGACAAAAGTCTCGCCGTCCGATTCCACTACCTACACAATCACCGCCAGCGGCCCCGGCGGCTCTGCCGATTCCAGCGCCCGCATCACCGTCGAAGCTCCTCCGCCGCCACCTCCGCCGCCTGCGGCTGGCCCCACGATTGAGGAACTCTTCCTGCGCGACGTGAAGGATGCCTACTTCGACTTCAACAAAGCCGACATCCGTCCCGATGCCCGCGAGGCTCTAGGGGCCACGGCAGACTTCCTCAAGGCTCATCCGGAAGTCAAAGTCACCGTCGAAGGCCACTGCGACGAGCGCGGCTCGACCGAATACAACCTCGTCCTCGGCGATCGCCGCGCTGCCGCCGTCAAGGCTTATCTCGTCTCGCTCGGCATTTCCGCCGACCGTATGAACACTGTCAGCTACGGCAAGGAAAAGCCCTTCTGCACCGAGAGCAACGAGGAATGCTGGCAGTCCAACCGCCGCGGCCACTTCGTCATGGCGAAGTAACGTGCGGTCCACACAGTAACTGTTTCGATGATCAGCAGAGCCGCGTCGCCGAGCAATCTCTTGCTCGCACGCGGCTCTTGCCGTTAAAGTGAGAGAAGGCCCGCGCGGCAGCCGTCCGGCTTTTCTGCTCCGCGGTCCCCGTTAAGAGCGTTCTTCCCTGGCCTGACGAAAAGTCTGAGCAGTAGACGCACTCTAGGAGGCTTTTCCATGCGATTCCGCAACATCGCCATCTTCGCCGCTGCTGTTTTTGCCGGCGCGCTTGGTGGCAGCATCATCGGGCCGCGCCCCGCAGAGGCCGTCGCCCGCGAAATTATCGACCTTCAGCGCGACGTTACCACGTTGCTTCAAGGCCAAAAGGACATGACCACGCAGATGACCACGGATCATACCGTCCTCAAGACTCTCGTCGAGCAAGCCAGCGACAACGTTGGCAAGCTCAACGCCAGCATGGGCGCGGTGCAGAAGTCCGTGCAGGACGTTCAAGCCAATTCCGGCGCTCGTCTCGACACCATGTCCACCCAAGTCCAGGGACTTTCCGACAATCTCGAGGAAATCAAATCCCGCCTCGGAAAACTCAACCAGCAACTTGTCGATTTGCAGAGCGCCGTCCAATCCGTCGACGCCAAAATCTCTGGTAACGCCCCGGCCACCACAACCCCCACGACTAGCTCCACTCCAACCTCCAGCCTGCCTCCTCGCCCATCGAATAGTGCCTCCTCCAGTGTCTCATCGGCCGTTCCACCATCTACTGACGCGAGTTCGCCCGCGCCGTCCGCCGACATGCTCTATTCGAATGGCCTCCGTGACATCACCAGCGGCAAGTACGATCTCGCTCGGCAGGAATTTCAGGACTACCTGAAGTACTACAGCACCACCGACCTCGCCTCTAATGCGCAATTCTATCTCGGCGAAATCGCTTATTCCCAAAAGCAGTATCAGGACGCCGTCTCGGAATATGACAAAGTTCTTACCGTCTATCCCAAGAGCTTCAAACTCGCTCCTGCCCTTCTGAAAAAAGGCATGGCGCTCATCGAGCTCGGCCAGAAAACTTCCGGCGTCCGTGATCTCCGCGAAGTCGTCCGCCGTTATCCCGGCACGGAAGAGGAACGCCGCGCCCGCGCCAAGCTCAAGGAATTAGGCGTCACGACCGCAGCGGCAGATTAATTCTCCACCGCTTCAATCCTCTTTTCTTTACAATTCCACGCCCAGCACGCCTTCTTTTTGGTTTCAGTCATCCGGCGACTACCGCTTCTAACCCGATCCAATCAGCAATCGATCGATCCTCTGGCTCACGTCTCGCAAATATGCCTCATCGCCCCCATCCAATTCCGCAATCGCGCTCCCCGAATACCCAATCTCCGCAAACGCTTCCCTCACCGCCGCCCAATCCACATCCCCGTCTCCCAAATTCACCCACGCATATCCATCCTGTTTCCTCTTGAAATCCTTCAAATGCACGTTCGAAATCCTCTTCCCCAGCGTTCGAATCCAGTCCTGCGGATACCCGTAAAGCACCACGTTCCCCACGTCAAACCACGCCCTGATCCGCGAGCTCCCAAACTCATCGATGTATCTCTTCATCTCCAGCGGGCTCAGCAAAAACTTGTTCCACACCTCTTCAATTGCAATCACCACCTTTAGCTCCGCCGCCATCGGAATCAGCTCGCGAATCTGCTTCTGCGACCTCGTCCACGCCTCCAGATAACTCGTCTGCGGATTCACCACCGCCGGAACCAGCAGCACCGCATCCGACCCCCACAATTTCGCGTTCCGCAGCGACGTCCGCATCCCCGCCATGCTTTTCGCCACCACCTCCGCGTCTCCCGACGACAGCGGATATTTCCAGTGATCCATGTTCATCACCGAATCGATCCGTATTCCAGCCGCTTCCGCCGCTTTTTTAAACTCCTCCGCGTCTCGCTCCTCCGGCGTCGTCGGCGCTTGCACCACCTCAAATCCGCAATCCTTCGCCAGCTTCATCCGCTCGGCCACCGTCAGCTTCTCCGGCAGCATGTCCCACACCAGCCCCTTCTTGATCGCCAGCTTCCCGTTCGCCGCCGCAGCAGCGGCTTCCGCACTAACCGCTGTTCCCTTCTCGCCGGCCCTCAAATCGTCCACAATCGTTCCGGCGCCAATCCCCAATCCCAAAGCACCCGCCGCTCCCGCCGCCGTCACCCCCGCCTTGATAAACTCCCGCCGCGTCGTCCTTTTCATTTCTTCTATTCTTCTTTCTCTCTTCTCCGCGCCTTTGCGTCTCCGCGCGAGATTGCTTTTTCTTTCCGTCTTTACCTCATTACGTCCTTACCTCTTTATTTCATCCTCTCCAAATCAATCCCCGACTTCCACTCCTCCTTCGACCTCATCTGCTCCTCCCACGTCACTTCCTTCCCCGTATACGCCGCCGTCCTCGCCATCATGCAGCTCACCGCCGATTCCACTCCCTTCGCCGCCTGATTATGAAATTGCCCGCTTGTAATACTCTCCACGAACAATCTCTTCTTCTCCGGATCGGCTTGCTCCAGATTCGAAGTAAACTTCCCCGTCGCCGAAAATCCCTGCGCATCCTTCACCGGAATCAGCGGCGCCTGCCAAGCTTCGTCTCCCCAAATTCCCAGCGGCCCCGTGTACGGCGATTGTGAAGTCCCTTTCGTCCCGAAAAACCGCTCCGTCACGTCCCACCAGCCCTTCGCAAATTGCGTCGAGCTGAACGTCACGTCCACCTCGCCCGGATACGTGAACACCACGTTGTAATTCCCATACACGTCTCCGTCTTTCGGCCGCCCCAGCCGCCCGCCCGTTCCCGACACCTTCAGCGGATGCGCCTGCATGATCCAGTTGCAAATATCGATCACGTGGATGTTCTGCTCCACGATGATGTCTCCCGACAGCACGCGGTCATACACCCAATTCCTCAGCCGCCATTCCACTGGCGACGCTCCCGGCCACGCCGGCCGGTCCAGATACCCCGACAAATAATGCGCCTCTCCGCAAACGATATTCCCCAGCGCCCCGCCGTGAATCCGCTTCACCAGCTCCACAAACGGGGGACAATCGCGTATCTGGAATCCCACATCCAGGCTCAATTTCCCTTCCGCCCGCTTCCCAATCTCCAGCACCTTCTTCGCCCCCGGCACGTCCACCGCCACCGGCTTCTCGCAATACACGTGCTTCCCCGCCGCCACCACCGTCTCCAAATGCTGCGGATGAAAATAAGGCGGCGTAGCAATCACAATCGCGTCCACTTCCTTCGAGTGCGCAATCTCCTCAAACGCGTGCGGCCCCACAAAAAGCTGTCCCGCATCGATCGCCGCATACCCTTTGGCTGCCTGCATTTTGTCGAATGCCGCGTGCGCCGTATCCAGTTGGTCCTGGAACATGTCTGCGAGCGCCACCACGCGCGCCCCGCCCGTATCCACCAGGTTCGTAGCGTCCTCCGTCCCCCGCCCTCCGCATCCCAGCAAACCCACGCGCACCTGCGAGTTCGCCTCCGTCCCCCAAACCCGTCCCGCCGGCATAAACATCACCCCTCCCACCGCCGCCGCCCCTCCAATAAATTCCCGACGCCCAACTTTTTCTTTCATCATTCCTCCGTTATCGAAATCCTATTTCTCTCGATCAATTTTCCATGCGTTCGCGCGTTTAATCCCCTCCAGTTTGAGGGACTTCAGTTCAGTTTGTGCGTAGTCGATCTTGGAACATGCAAGCTGGCTTTGCTCATCGGTTCTCTCCTCGCACGTCTCGAGTAACGCGTAAACCCTCTGGTGGGCCGCGTAGAGACGTACCTGCCAGTTATCGCGACCTGGAAACTGAATCTCACTAAGCGCCCCCAGCGCCATGATAGCAACCTCTTGTTCGGTCAGGTGTTGACTGACTTTCGCTAGTGCGACCGCCTTCTCTCTAATTTGGGCCGTTTGTGCCGAGTCGGATGAAGAAGTTCCTCCCGCCTTTATCCAATCGTGAATTCTATCTTCGTCAGTCGCGGCCTCGACATCATCGTTTGTGAAGACTCGCTCTGCCGAAACAGGCTTCTTGTTCCGTAATCGCCGAGCGATTTCTCCCAAAGAGTTCTGTGGAGCACCTTTGTTTTCGTCCCCCCTCAAGAGGCCCGGTAACTCCAATGGAGGCTTCGCATCCCTGTTGAGCTGTCCTGTGAGATCTAAGTTGATTGAGTCGAGTGGGACAGAATCGTCCCGTCCCCCATCATTCGTGAAGTAGAGCTTACCGTCCGCCACATGATACTGTTTGAAGTGGACCATGCGGCCATCTTTCAATGCGACCACGTAGGCCATTATTGGTTCAGCAATCACTGAAACCAGCGGCAAAACAATGGCCAAGAGCAGCCAGAATTGGGGCACGAGCCTGCCCGGCCTCTCTAGCCACCGCAGATGGCGTGAGAGCGCTCTCATACAAACGGATGGCTTGCAAGTGCAGACTGCATCCGGCGGCATTCTAACACCACTAGGGAATTTTAGCGGACTGGTCCACACCCCATAGACGAACACGAAGCTAATGCAAAAACGCCGCCAACACTATGTCCACCGCGCCTACCTGCGACCTTGGGCAAAAGAGGGAAAAGTCTGGTGCCTCAGGAAGGGAAAAGTCTTTTCTGCAAACCTAATGAAGGTCGCAAACGAAAAACATTTCTACAAACTGCAGGAACTCACACAAGAGGATGTTTCGTTTATCGAGAATTTCGCCATCGCGCAATCTCCAGAGGGGCTTCGCCCACTTCACAGAAATATTTTGAGAGCCTTTACCGTACCGTTCAAGGCGAAGAGCGCCGCTGAATCTACCGGCAGCATCGCCGAGAATTTGCTACCGACAATAGACGAAGCCGTTGCCAATACAGAAGAGGACTACCAAATGATGATCGAAACCAGACTGCAGCCATTTCTCGACTCTATGCTGGCGGGCGACGCAGGATTCTACGCGGACGATGAGAAGCTAACGACCTTCTTGTACGCCACTGCGGTCCAGTACTTTCGAACAAAAAAAGTGAAAGAATCAGTCATCGCATTAGCCGAGGAGCGCTTCAAGAACATCCGCCGGGTTTGGAACGTCCTCAGCCACATCTATGCCACGAATGTCGCCTACACCCTGTTTTCAGAAAGATACGACTTTAGGATTTCACTTGCCAACAACAGAACCGAAACTCCCTTCATCGCGGGGGATCAGCCAGTCATAAACGTGCACGCGCCCCCCTCGAGAGATGCAAGACCAGCAGAACTTGAATTCTACTACCCGCTTTCACCGCAGAGGGCCATGTTCTTAAACAAAACTTCAAAGAATAATTGCGCCAAATGGCCCGAAGTCAGCGAGCAAGAGGTGTACCACTACAATCTTCTCGTCGCTCGTAATTCTCACGAACAAGTCTTCTCGAACTCTGAAGCAGCGCTCAAGGAGATACAAGAACAGCTGCAGCCGAGTGCCCCGAGTCTTGTTTCGGAACCCAGGCCATTGAGGTGACTTTTGTGAAACGAACCTCTTTTGACCCCGCTGATCTCGTTCGCGCCTGCTCTCGCGGCGGTAGTGTCCTAGTTTGACGCGTGCACGGTCTTGTTGCATAAAGGACAGCAAAGGGAGCTCTGTGGCCGCAAAAGAGAAATTGACCTCGATGGGCCCGCCAGTGCCGGAGCTGCCGGTCGCCGATGTCGAACGCGCCCAACAGCATTACCGGGATGCCCTCGGCTTTGAGATTGGATGGCTTTACCCCGGCAAAGGCATCGGCAGCGTCTCACGCGATAAGGCAGTAATCTTTTTTCGCAAAAGGACGCCGCCCTTCGAACCCGCCATTCACTGGGTCTTCGCCGAAGATATCGACGCGTCCTACCACGAACTCCAGTCGTCAGGCGCAAACATCGTCGAGCCTCTCGAAAAAAAGCCCTGGGGACTCCGCCAGTTCACCGTCCAGGATCTCGACGGCAACCTCTTCTATTTCCACCACGACTAACAAGCCGTGGCACAGACTTCAGTCTGTGCTCTTATGCTCTCAATGCAAATTTTTCCCTCTCTGCACTCTCATCATTTCCTGCGCCATTTATCCACCGGCGGCTTTAGCTTCTTCCGCGCCCATTTCAAATCCCTCCGCCACGCCCGAGCCTCTCCTTCGCTCAAATGTGTTTTCGACAGCGCCTCAGCCAAATCCCCCGCGGTACAAATCTTGGGTTTCTTGTCCTTCATTTCTCTCTGACCTCCGCGTCTCCGCGCCTCCCCGCGAGATATCATCCCCCTCTGTTCCCCCTGTGCTCTTACCTTTGCGCCCTCTGTGTTAAATCCTAATTCTTCGGAACGCCCGAAGCAGTTTCCATGTAGAATCGAGTGATGCCTGCATCCGAGATCATTTTCTCCATCCAAGAATCCATTGAAGGTGGCTACGAGGCCCGCGCCCTGGGCTTCTCGATCTTCACCCAGGCTGACACCCTCGAGGAACTCAAGGCCAATATTCGCGATGCGGTTAACTGCCATTTCGCTCCGCCCGACAAACCCAGCGTAATCCGCCTTCATTTGGTCAGGGATGAGGTGATCCCCGCTTGAAGCTTCCCCGCGATGTTAGCGGTGACGACCTTGTTCGTTCCCTGCGCCGTTTTGGCTACGCGCCGACTCGCCAAACCGGCAGCCACATTCGCCTCACATCCACCCTCAGAGGCGCCGAGCACCACGTCACGGTCCCGAATCACCAACAAATCAAAATTGGCACCCTGGCCCAAATCCTTACCGACGTAGCCACCTATCTCGATCTCACGCGCGAAGATCTCGTGCGCCAACTATTTGGCTGATCTGAGTCGCCACAACTCGAATGAAGAAAAAGCTGACGAAACAACGGAAAGCAGAACTCTCTGAACTCGCGCGTCTCCCGGACGACAAAATCGACCTCTCCGATGCCCCCGAACTCCCCGACTGGACCCACGCCGTAATCGGCAAGTTCTACCGCCCCATCAAATGCCCCGTCACCGTCTGCATCGACGCCGACGTCCTCGCCTGGCTCAAGCGAGCCGGCCCAGGCTACCAAACGCGCATCAATTCCCTTCTTCGCCAAGCCATGCGCCCACCCCACCACCCAAAGCCCAAAAAGCCCCGCGCCTAAACAGTGGCACAGACTTCAGTCTGTGCTCTGTTCTTTTCGCAGCGCTTGCCGTTGTTCGTCGATTGGAATTACCAATTAGAGATTGGGCAGTCTTCTTGCCCCGTGCCGCAAGTGCAGGATTTCAATCATCCGCCTGGCCTCGTGAATCTGATAATAAATCACGATCGGGCTGTGCATGAGCTTCCGAACCTCTGGGCGTTTGCGAATGGGCGTGCCTATGAGGGGAAACTTCTCAAGGAACTCCAGATGGTCCAGAAGGGCGTCGCCGAAACGTCGAGCAGCCTCGGCATCATCTTCGGCGATGCGGCCAACGATTTCAGCCAGATAGCTTAGCGATCTTTCCGAGTAGACAGCCGGAAGTCCACTTGCGCAGCAATTTGCGAACCTGCTCGGCAGGCACGGTTCGCCCGGCCTTGGCGTCCGCAATCCCTTCATCTATCGCAGCTAGGGTCGCTTCGTCTTCCTCGTCCTCAGCCGGCACAGGCTTCTCAATGTAGGACTCTTTGGTCTTGCCCATGAGCTCATCCTAACTCCCGCGACCGATTCCTACAACTCAATTGCGGAAAGCGCCGCGGCGCTCGTCGCCGCTAACCTCTTCTCCCCAAACCATTTATAATTCTCTTGACAACATTTATATTGTATACTACAATGTTACATGCTTTTCGCTCGTCAGCCCGCCTCTCATTCCCATTTCGGAACTTGCCTCCCCCGCTGCACCTTCCCCGAAAGAGTCCGCATCAATATCATTCCACGCCACTTACGTTTCCTTTGTTTTCATACTCTTACGCACTCTTTTGCACCGCCGATTTCCCTATCCCCAATCTTTTCAAACGCTTCCGCACTCTTTGCGCAAAACACCCGGGGTGGCGTATCCCCTTTGGAGTGCGGGAGCTTGCTCCCGCCTTTCCCCCCGCGCACGCCGCTCCAAGATCCGCTCTCCCATCTTTCACTCGTGGCTTCCGCATGGCTCACTCGCCACCAGCCACTCGCCACTTCCTCCTCATCCAATCAACTTCTCCAAGTATTCCTTCTCCCTCCGCACATCCTCCATCTGCTGCGGCCCGGAAATCTCCCGTTCGATCGTCACCGCCCCCGGATACTTCATCTCCTTCAGCCGCGCAATAATCCGTGGAAAGTCCACTTTGCCCTTTCCGATCGCCACTTCCTCGCCCAACTCCTTCGGATTCGTCGGCCACAGCCCGTCCTTCGCATGAATCCCCTGCACATACGGCGCGAGAATCTCAATCGCATCCACGGGATTTGCTTTCCCATACAGAATCAAATTCGCCAGATCAAAATTCACTCCCTGATTATCGAGCCCCACATCCTGAATCGCCCGTACCAAGGTGATCGGCGTCTCCTGCCCCGTCTCGTACCGGAAATTCTGTCCATTCTTCCTGCAATACTCCGCGACCTCGCGCATCGCTACGACCGTTTCTTTGTACAACTCCTCATTCGGATTTTCCGGTATGAATCCGCAATGCGTCTGCACTGCCGCCACGCCACACTCCTTCGCGAAGTCCGACGCCCTTTTGGTATGCGCAATTCGCGCCGCTCGCGTCTCCCGCGGCACCAATCCAATCGTCAGCGGCCCTTGATAAAAATCCCAGACTTCTTTTCCCGGTCCGCCCACCACAATCGACGTCGCCTCAATCCCATATTTCTCCAGCGCCATCGTCAACTTCCCCGCCAACCCATCTTCAAATTTCTCCAGATAGGCCTGGCAGGTCGGCAGCCCCAGCGAATGCACCTTCGCCATCGCCGCATCGGGATCATCTCCAATCCCAATAATCAATCCCATGCGCAGCGGCTTCTTGCCCTCGTTTCCAAACGCTTTCTGAAATGTTTCTCCCATGCTCCGCTCTCCCGTTCCATCACCCAACTCCGACGCTCCAATAGTCATTGCGTGACTCGCGCCAAATCCCGCCGCCAGCGCCACTGCCGATTTCTGCAAGAACTTTCTTCTGTTTTGTTTTTTCATGAGTTCAACCGCAATTCTCCAATTTATTTTTTCGACTCCGCCAGCATCCGCCGCGTCATCTCCTCGATCGGCGCGCGGTCATCGGTAAATATCACCGCGCCCGCGCGCGGTTCAAACTCCGTCATTCGTTCCGCCGCTTCCTGCTCCAGCGCTTGTACCCAAGGAGGTCCTTTGCTTTGTTTCAGTCGCGCCAAAGTGTCCGCCACGAAATGTTTCTGCGCGAACGCAAACAAAATGTGGTTCCCTTTCGCCGTCGAGAGCCGCTCCACCGAAGGAAACACCTGCTTCAACGTCGCGCCCATCGCTTCCATCAATTCCTGCTGCAGGCTGGTATCCAGCACATTCACCATCAGCGCGCCGCCATCCGTCATTCGCGAGCGCACAAGTTGAAAAAATTCCACGGTGGTCAAATAAAATGGCACATATGGCCCGCCCTGAAAAAGATCGATATGCACCAGATCGTATTTCGCCGCGCGCGCCGCAAGCCAGGGCCGCGCATCCGCGATATGCACGTGCAGTTTCGCGTCGTTCGTCGGCAATCCAAAAAACTCATGAGCCACCCACACTACCTTCGGATCAATCTCCACCGCGTCAATCTCAATCTCCGGCGTTACAGCCCTGCTCGCCTGGATCGAACCACCCGCGCCCATGCCAAGGACCAGCAAATTCTTCGCCGGCACAATCACAGGCCCGAGCGCAAATTCATCCAGATAAAATCCTGAGTGCGAACTCCCTACCTTTTCGTAGGACTGAGCGAAGCGGGAATCATTCAATACCAGATACCGCAGCCCATCACTCTTTTGCAGCACTACGATCCGGTTGTACGCCGAGTCGCCGCTCCAAACGAGCGTTGGCGGCGGCGCTGGCAGCCTGGCAAATGCAAGGAGCAGCGCCGGGAGCACGGCAACCGCCGCCCACTTCCTCCGCATCATCAATCCCGCCGCTCCGATCACAATCGAGGCCCCGCACAAGATTTCCATCGTCGCGCGTGTCCCAAATCTCGGGACCAGATAAAAACTCGTTCCCAGCACGCCCGCGATGCTGCCTGCCGTGGACAGCGCAAACACGCGCCCAACCATGCTTCCTACATGTCCCGCGCGCACCAGCAGACGGATCACAAACGGCGAGGTCATCGCCAGCGCGGCCATCGGCGGAACAAATATGATCACTGTCGCGAGCGTCGGCCCGACAAAATCCCCCGACTGCCACAACTTCAGCAGCACGGAGCGCACAACGAACACGATTCCAAGTTGATAGATACCGCTTCCCAGGATGATCAGGAATAGCACTGCGTCGTCGGGTTTGCGGTCGGCGAGGGAGCCGCCGAAGCTGTACCCGGTGGCGAGAGCGAGCATGACCACGGAAATCAGGCTGCCCCAAACGTAGATGGAGTTACCAAAGTACGGCGCGTACAAACGGAACGCGGCCAGCTCCATCGCCATGACGATCGCGCCTGTCAGGGTAGCCGTTCCTATCCACAGAAACGCCTTGCCCCGGCTTGGAGGAACCACGGGGCTAGCAGCAGAGCTAGGGTTGGGCGGGCTTTTCGGATTTTGCTCCAGGGAGCTCATTCGCCAATCCTCGAAACTCCATCGGGAATTCCCCGCCTAACGTGTGCTGATTTCCTTCGACGGTATTGATTTCGTTCACGGTGAGATCCAGTTCAAAAGTCGAACCCACGATCGCGTTACCGGGCGCCCAGACGAGCTCGAACCTCGCGTCGCCGAAACTTCCCGGCTGAACCACAAATTTCGGATCAAAACTTTGTCCGTTCACATATCCGATTCCGCGATAGCCATTCGGACCGCCGACGGCGTAGCGATTTCCCTTTTCGTCCACGGCTATTCCGGAAGCGAGCGCGTAACCAAGAATCAGCGGTTTCGGTGTTTTGTTTTGGAAGCGAACCGTGGCGTCGATGACTCGATAGCCGCCAGAAATGCTGGTGCGAAATCCGGTGACCATGGCTGCAAAATCGCCCGCCTCATAGCAAAACGGCTGGCCGGTACACACGGCAGCTCTTTGAACGGCAGGCACAGCCGCCGGCGCGGAGACAGGAGCCGCCGTCGATGCTGTTGCCGACGCTGGTGTTGCGGCAGGAGCTGAAGCAGGAGCGTTAGGCGCAGCGGCTGAAGTCTTCGGCGCCGGGGCATTATCTCCTCCGCGCAGAGCCGATCCCGATCCGGAACATGAAGCAAGTCCCAGGACAACGCCGCAAAGGAGCACCGCCGACCTACATGTCGAAACCCACAATTTGCACTCCTTCATCATTGCCATTTTCTCTCCTCGCTTCAGTTGCAGGGCGAATTTATGTGGCAGCACTCTACTACGGGTCGGCTCGAAATAGGCAAGATCTCATGCGAGTCGGCGAGACCGCCGGAGGAGTCAAACTAAGCAGTGCAACCATGCACCGAAATAAGGCTGACTCGTTAACCATAATCACCTCTCTCGGTTTCTTGTAATTGTTGCAACTGCAAGAGTTAGGGAGCTCGTAGGCAGCCTGGAGTTGTCAGTTCGGAGCGAAATCCGGAAAAGTCAGAAACCGCGTAATGAACAACCGCTGGAATGTACTGTCCGAGAGTCTCAATCGTCCTCTGCGGTGTGGCGCCAGCCCGGTGCCGCAGAGAACCTTTCCGAGAAAGTCGGAAGCTTCAATCCAGAGAGGTTCGGAATTTGCGAGCGCCGCGCGCAGGATGGCAAAAGAGGAGATGAGGGAGCGCAATGGCCGCAGTGGGCACGATGTATCGTGCCTCTACCAACGGGAAAGACCAAACGGCCCAGCGCGGCGGTTGCGGGATGTGGGTGGAGAATCAGAGAGGTTCGTAGCAATCGTAATTGCGCTGGCAGATGATCTTGCCGTTCTTGAATTCGAGGAAGGCAGCAAAGTGAGCGCGCAGTTGGCCGCCGATGGGGATGCCCTGAAAGGGCATGGCTAGAGTGCCGGTCCAATCGATTTCGAGAGCGACCTGATCGCCGCTGGCGAGGGCGTTGCGGATTTGATAAGTCTGGCTGGACATGGCTTTTTTGCCGCGCTCCGCGGCGGCGCGAATTCCTGCCAAGTCTGACCGGCTGCCGTTGGGAAAAAACAGGCTGGGAAAATCTCGACGATGACCTCGGGCGCGAAAAATTGCGCAAGTTCTGCGGTCTTCGCAACCGATTCGACGGCTTGGAGGTATTGCCTTGCCAGGGCGAGATTATCTGTTGGTCCGGACATGCGCCGATTCTCCTGATTTGCCGGTTTGCAGAACGCACTGAGGTACTCTAACAGAGCACTGCAATTCTCGCTGCGGAAGAAGAGGAGGAAAAGCAGGTGATTTCCATCGGTGCTGAGGATGGTGACGCAAGTCACAGCGGTGCATAGCGTTTGTCACTGCGGCGCTGCGGGACCTGGCGTAGCATGGGATTGCGGGTGAACGGTTATGGGAACCATGATAATCGTTGCAATCGTCATATTGATGATCGTTGGAGGAATTACGCCTCTCCTCGAAAAGCTTTCGGATCTGCGCTTGAGGCGTCGTCACTAAGTGCGAGACCAAGGCTCGGCAGTAATCAACATTAGGCAGAACCCTACGAATTAGTTTGTGGCTTCCGTCGATTTTCCCGGCCAAAGCGACTCCGGATGGTGACTTGAATTCGAACGAGACGACTCGATGACGGGTCCAAAGCTGAGTTTTGCCTCGGTGAGAGGATTCTGCTATCGTCACGGGCGGAACTGATGGAGGGATGTGATGTCTGTAAATAAAGTGATTTTGGTGGGGAGATTGGGGCGGGATCCGGAGACGCGGTATACGGGAGGCGGGCAGGCGGTAGCGAATTTTTCTGTAGCCACGGATGAATCGTATAAGGATAAGAATGGCGAGCGGCAGAAACGGACGGAGTGGCACAAGATAGTAGTGTGGGGAAAACAAGCGGAGATTGCGCAGCAGTATTTAAAGAAGGGGTCGCTGGTGTTTATCGAGGGACGGATCCAGTCGCGCGAATGGCAAGACAAGGAAGGCCAGAAGCGTACCAGTTTTGAAATTGTGGCGAATAATTTCCGGATGCTTGGCGGACGCGGCGATGCTGCCGCAGCTGGCGCCGGCGGAGGCGCGGGAGGGGCTTCTCGAAGTGCTGACGAGGACTTTGGCGCGCCACATAGCGGCGGCGAAGAGCCGATGGGCGGTCCCGGCCCATCCGGTCCAGAAATTTCCGACGAGGATATTCCGTTCTAGACGTTGACAGTCCACAGTGGGAAGTCGAAGACAAAAGCTAGACAAATGACGAAATTATTGGCGCTCAGATCGACTATTGCGGTCGCGGTTTTTGCAGTTGTACCGTTGTGCGGGAAAGAGGGCACCCGGATCGAGTACAAAGCGAAAGACGGGTCGCGGGTGGTGGCGGCTTCCAAATCGCATCGTGAGGCTACCCCAGAAAGCGTGCTCGAGTTCTACTCACCCGAGAATCAACGACTGTGCACCTTGGACTATTCGTCGGAGGACGGCGAGCACGGTTTCGGCATAGTCAAGGCAGCCTGGACTCCTGACGGCCACTACTTTGTATTTAGCCTGACCAGTTCGGGCGGACACCAGGCGTGGCACTCCCCTACACTCTTCTACAGCCCTCGAGACAATAAGATTCGTCGACTGGACGACTACACCACCAGCTCTGGAATATCGGGTGGTAGCTTCAGATTGAAACCTCCCAATATTGTTTTAACTGAGGAATGGCGGAATGGAACACCGGTGCCGGTGAAGTTTCGGCTGGACTCGTTGACGAGGGGACCGCGTAAGTCGCGCAACGCGGTACAATGCGCCGATGGAAAAGTCATCCGGCAGGAAGGCTGAGCGCGGCCAAGGTCCGCAGACGTGGATAACGTGAACCGACAGTGGCGACTGATGCGGCGCCCGACGGGGCTGCTCGCGGACGGGGATTTGGTGTTAAGCGAATCGCCGGTGCCGGAGTTGCAAGACGGGCAGGCGCTGGCGAAAGTGAAATACCTTTCGGTCGATCCGACGATGCGCGTGTGGATGGCCATGGACAGTTACTTGCCAGCGGTGGGAATTGGCGACGTAATGCGGGCTGGCGGGCTGGCGGAAGTGATTGAGTCGCGACACACGCTATTCAAGAAGGGCGACAAGATTGTCGGGTTGACGGGCTTGCAGGAATACGCGGTGATCGAGGGACAATCGAAATTGCCGTTTCAGAAGGTGCCTTCGATTCCGTTCGTTTCGGAGACGGTTTTTCTCGGGGCTCTAGGAATGACCGGGCTGACAGCGTATTTCGGGATGACGGAGATAGCCAAGCCGCAGAAGGGGGAAACGTTGGTTGTTTCGGCGGCGGCGGGCGCGACCGGAAGCGTGGCGGGGCAGATCGGGAAGATTCACGGATGCCGCGTGGTGGGGATTGCGGGGACGGATGAAAAATGCTCGTGGCTGACGGGCGAACTCGGATTTGACGCAGCGATCAACTACAAGCACCCGGATTGGAAAGAAAAACTAGCCGCAGCGACGCCAAACGGAATCGACATTGATTACGAAAACGTTGGCGGCGAAATCATGGCGGCGGTGCTGGACCGGATGAATTTGCACGGGCGCGTGGTGGTGTGCGGATTTATTTCCGGATACACGAAAGAGGTTCCCGAGCAGATCAGCCTGGGGCTTTTGATTGTGAAACGGCTGAAAGTACAGGGATTCTTGATTCTGGATTATGGGGCGCGGTTTACAGAAGCCGCGATGGAATTGGGCAAATGGAAAATGATGGGAAAATTGAAGGACCGACAGACGGTCGTGGAAGGGCTGGAAAAGGCGCCGGAAGCGATCAATATGCTGTTTACCGGCGGGAACATCGGCAAACTGCTCGTCAAAGTGTAAGCGGAGTGTGCGCTAACGCGGCGGAGGAGGCTGTGAAGCGTTTCGCTTGCGTTCTTCGTCCATTCGCTTCAGGAATTCATCAAATTTGGGCATTTGCTCGGGAGTGAGGATGGCGCGGATTTGGTCGCGGCCTTTTTGCCGAGCTGCGCTCATTTGCGTGTCTGTTTGGTCGTGGATAGCCTTGTACTCGGCGTGGAGCTGCGAAAGAATCGTGTTCAGTTGGGCGCTCTGCGCGCTGGTAAGGCCGAGCTCCTGGGTGATCTGTTCGACGCGCCTGGCCCGCCTGGCGGGTTCACTGAGCGGGGGATTCGAAGCGGCCACGATGCTGCGATGGCCGTAAAAATAGCCAAACACGACGCCCAGCGCAGCGCCGAGAACAAAGACAACGGCTACCCACAAAGCAGCCTTACGCTTTGCTGAAGATTCATTCATCGGGGCCGCTCAGCCAAGCTAACCAGGACTTCATCGTTGTTTGCCGGCATTGCGCTATCCCGCAAAGGTTCACCGGTGATGTCCGTGGCCACAGACTTTGTCGAGGGTATATCCACGGCCGGTTTTTGATAAAGCCAGCCGCTGGCCAGAAGCAGCGCCAGTGCGGATGCCCAAGTCAGCCGCGCGGCGAGCTTCGGGAGGAAAGTCCAGGTATCCGCAGTGCGGGCCTGCTCGGAAGAGCGCGCAGCAATCGCGGCCATCACGCGCGTGGGGAACCACTCCCCACCGATCGCAGCACGCGAAGACAGCCCGGACAGCAAGACACGCGAGGAAAGAACATGTTCAGCGGCCGCGCGGCAATCCGCGCACGCAACCGTATGTTCCCTCAGCCGAGCCGGCACTGCCGCTAGCAGTTCGGCCATTATTTTTGCATCCGACGCAACGCCTGCAGCGTCCTCGAGTTGACCGCGGAATTCGCGGCATTGCGCTCGGTACTTCCTGAAAGGGCCCATTATTCAGCCTCCTACGATCACTCGCAAATTCTAACAAACACCATTGAATCACCAAATTGCGCGTACTCCACGGCGTCATTCTCCGCGTTTGCGCGCCTTGTTAACAATTCGGCGGCGCGCGCGGAACAGCCGTACTTTGACGGTATTCGCATTGAGATCCAAGACGTCGGCAATCTCTTCGACGGCAAAGCCTTCGACCTCCTTCAAAATCAACATCAGGCGATCCCGCTCGTCGAGCCCGTCCAGAAGGCGCTCAACGCGCTGCCTGGCTTCGAGCCTGTCGCTGATGTCCGGCCCGCCACCGCCTTTTTCTTCGGCGGAGATGATCTGCCGAGCCTGCTCCTCGCTGAGGTCCGCCTCGTAAACCAAGGGGCGGACTTTTTTCTTCCGCAACAGGTCCCAGCACTCGTTCACGGTGATTTTGTAGAGCCATGTGCTGAAGGCCGCACGCTGATCGAAACGCTTCAGCGAAAAGTAGGCCTTAACAAAAACCTGCTGCGCAATGTCCTCCACGTCCTCGCGGCGGCGCAAGATGCCACCGGCAACAGCGAAGACACGGTGCTGATGGCGGCGTACCAGTTCCTCGAAAGCCGCCTGGTCCTCTTGCTGAGCGCGCCGTACAAGCTCGCGATCATCAGCGGCGCCAGCCGACTTCGCGGCAGACGCCGTAGCACCCCCCGATGTGGCAGGGGGCGCCGAGGGCGCTACTTTTGGGACGCGTGGCATGTCCATCCGGTTACGTCTAATGTATCGTGCTTTCGCCGGGCAGCATCAATTGTTTCAGTTCCCGGGGGTGACAAGTTTCTACTTGCTTAGATTTTATCCACATGGAATAATGCCGCCATGATTATAGGTGACCGTCTTCGCGCTCTGCGCGAAGAGAAGAAACTCTCCCAGGGCGATATCGAGAAGCGAACAGGTTTGCTTCGTTGTTACATTTCCCGCGTTGAGAATGGCCATACAGTACCGGCCATCGAGACACTGGAAAAGCTTGCGCGCGCACTCGAGTGCCCACTCTATCAACTCTTTTATGACGGCGAGGAGCCGCCGCAGTTGCCGAATCTCCCCAAGAGGAAGTCGTCTGACGACATCGCGTGGGGCAGCGTAGGCAAAGATGCACGTTTTCTGAACAAGCTTCGCCGGCTGTTGGGCAAAGTGGAAGAAGGGGACCGCAAGCTCATCTTGTACATGGCGCAGAAGATGGCGAACCGCTAGTTCCGCGGTTTTTTCATCAGAGCTTGAGGTCAAAATAATAGGCACTCCTGGATGGGCCGCGTGCCGTCCCTACGCGGCCTTTACTTGGGTCAGGCCAAAGGACGCGGGGCGCAGTTCCCGACGTCCTCACATTTTCAGTTCCCTCTGTTCCGGTTTCGCGTCCCCGCTTCAAACTCATTCCCATTCGATTGTGCTAGGTGGCTTCGAGCTGATGTCGTAGACCACGCGGGTGACTCCGCGAACTTCGTTTACGATGCGGGTGGAAATGCGTTCAAGGACTTCACCCGGCAGGCGGACCCAGTCGGCGGTCATGGCATCTTCAGATTCGACGACCCGAACGGCAATGGTGAGGCCGTAGGTACGATAATCGCCCATAACTCCGACGCTACGGATCGGGAGCAGAACGGCGAAGGCTTGCCAAACTTTGCTATAGAGGCCCGCGAGACGTATCTCATCGACTACTATGGCGTCGGCTTCCTGAAGGGTGTGCAGATGCTCCCTGGTGATTTCGCCGAGGAGCCTGACTGCCAATCCTGGGCCGGGAAACGGGTGTTTCAAAAGGATTTCATCGGGAAGACCCAGGTCCTTGCCAATGCGGCGGACCTCGTCTTTGAACAGGTCTCGGAGCGGTTCAATGAGGGCAAAGGGCATATTTTCCGGCAGGCCGCCGACGTTGTGGTGGGACTTGATGGTGGCGGAGGGGCCTTTGACCGAAACGGATTCGATGACATCGGGATAGAGAGTGCCCTGGACGAGCCATTCGATTTGGCCGTGGGCCTCGCCTGCTTGGAGTTTTTGGGCTTCCTCGGCGAACACGGCGATGAATTCCCTGCCGATGATTTTGCGCTTTTGCTCGGGGTCGGTGACGCCGGCGAGCTTGCCGAGGAAACGATCCGAGGCGTCCACGCCGATCACGCGGAGACCCAGGCGATTGCGGAGCATGTCTAGAGTGTCGGCAAATTCGTTCTTGCGGAGCATGCCGGTGTTGACGAAGACGTTGGTGAGGCGATCGCCCATGGCGCGGTGAACGAGGACTGCGGCGACTGTCGAATCGACGCCGCCGCTGAGAGCGCAGATGGCGCGCCCGTGGGCAACTTTCTTTCGAATGGCTTCGGTGGTCTCTTCGATGAAGGCAGAGCCGCTCCATTTGGGCTGAGCTTCGCAGACACGGAAGAGGAAATTGCGGAGGAGGTCGGTGCCTCGCTCGGTGTGATTCACTTCCACGTGGAATTGAACAGCGTAGATTTTGCGCTGGGGGTCTTCGAGAGAGGCGATGGCGCTGTCGGTGTGGCCGGTGGCGCGAAAGCCCGCGGGCACTTCGCGGACGTGATCGCCATGGCTGTTCCAGATTCGAAGCGAGGTTGGGACTCCGGCAAAAAGTGCAGATTCGGCCGAGCCGATTCCCTTCTCCACGTTTAATTGGGCGCGTCCATATTCGCGGCGTTCGGCTTTTTCGACTTTGCCGCCGAGGTTATGCGTGATCCACTGCATACCGTAGCAAATGCCTAAAATCGGCAAACCCATGGCTAGGATTTCGGGGTCGCATTTCGGTGCGTCGGAGTCGTAGACGGAACTGGGGCCGCCCGAGAGGACCAGGCCTGCTGGTTCGTACTTTCGGATTTCGTCGATGCTCGCAGTACACGGGAGGATTGCGGAGAAGACTTGCTGTTCGCGGATGCGGCGCGCGATGAGTTGGGTGTACTGGCCGCCAAAATCCAGGACGACTACGCCGCCTAGTTCGGATTTGGGCTTTTGTGGTTCCGTCATTGCGGCTCCTGTTGCCATTGTGCCTCTCAGTGGTCGGTCAAGAAAAAAGCACGGGTCTAAATTCCCGCCACTACAAAATCGGTGCGAACTCTTTTGTTGGATGCGAGGGACGAGGGTGGGCGGAATTTCGCATGGGTGGCCAAGAGGAACGGAGCGCAGCTTGCTGCGCCACTATAACAAAAGGGCGGCGGGGTCATTTGACCACCAGGTTTAGGAGTTTGTTGGGGACGAAAATGACTTTGACGATAGTCTTGCCCTCGATGTGGCGAGCCACCGCAGGATCGGCTTTAGCTTTGGCGACCACATCGGTCTCGCCGAGGCCAGTCAGAACGCGAAGCGTGGTGCGGACACGGCCATTGACCTGGACCGGGATTTCCACCTCGTCGTCTTTGGCGAGGCTTAATTGTTCATACGCAAGGACCGGCCAGGAGGCGGCCCATAGTCCACCGGAATTGCCCAGCATTTCCCACATTTCCTCGGCGATGTGCGGGGTCATAGGCGCGAGAAGGAGGGTAAGGATTTGGAGGACCTCTTTGCGAATCTCGGGACGGACACCGTTTTCGAGAGGCTCGGCCAAATAGATTTCGTTGGTGAGCTCCATGATCTGGGCGATGGCGGAGTTGAAGTGCCAGCGTTTCTCGAAGTCTTGCGTCACGCGCAGCATCGTTTGGTAGGTGACGCGGATTAGATCGCGTTCCTTGTCGGACATGCCCTTTGGGTCGAAATTCCAGTTTTCCGCTTTGCGGATGGCAGCGGCGTGCTTATCCACGAGGCGGAAAACGCGGTTTAGGAAGCGCCAGGAGCCTTCGATGCTTTCCTCGCTCCATTCGAGGTCTTTTTCGGGAGGAGCGGCGAAGAGGGTGTATAGACGGCCGGTATCGGCTCCATATTTTTCGGCCATATCGATGGCGCCGACGACATTGCCGCGCGATTTGGACATAGCCACGCCACCTTTTTGCACCATGCCTTGGGTGAAAAGACGAGTGATCGGCTCGTCATGCGTGACGAGGCCAAGGTCGCGCATGACTTTGCACCAGAAACGGGAGTAGAGCAGGTGCAGGATCGCGTGCGTGATGCCACCGATGTACTGGTCGATGGGAAACCAATAGCCGACTTTCGCGGAATCGAAGGGCGCTTCGGCGTTGTGCGGATCGCAGTAGCGGTAGAAATACCAGGACGAGTCGACGAAGGTGTCCATCGTATCTGTTTCGCGGCGCGCCGGGCCTCCACACTTCGGGCAGGTGGTGTTGACGAACTCGGGCGTCGAGGCAAGCGGCGATTCGCCCTCGCCGGTGAGTTTGGGATTGGGCGGCAGCAGGACTGGAAGATCCTTATCCGGGACAGGTTGCAGGCCGTGATCGGGGCAATAGACGACCGGTATCGGAGTGCCCCAATAACGTTGGCGGGATATGCCCCAGTCGCGTAGACGAAAAACAACTTCGCCCTGGCCAAAACCATTCTGCTCGGCAAACGCGGTCATTTTTGTGATGGCTTCGTCCACGGGAAGGCCGTCGAAAGGGCCAGAGTTGACAAGCACGCCATCCTGATGATCGTCGAAGGCAGCGGTCATTTTTTCTTCGACGAGCGGCTCGGCGCCGCGAGGTTGAACGACGACGCGAACGGGAAGTCCATATTTGCGGCAGAATTCGAAATCGCGCTGATCGTGCGCGGGGACCGCCATGATGGCTCCCGTGCCATATTCCATGAGAACGAAATTGCCGAGCCAAATGGGGATTTTCTCGCCATTGAAAGGGTTTGCAGCGTAGCGCCCCGTAAAGAAGCCTTCTTTTTCCATTGCGGCCAGGTCTTCCGTTTTTACGGAGGCCTGGCGCATCTTGGTCAGCCTGGTCCAATGGATGTTGTCCGGGGGAGCCCAGCTCAGGAGCCGCTCGATGGCGGGGTGGGTTGGGGCGAGGATCAACGCGGTCGCGCCGTAGATGGTGTCGATGCGCGTCGTGAAAATCTCAATCGGAGGAGCGCCCTGCACATCGAGGACAGAAAATTTCAGCCGCGCACCTTGCGAGCGGCCGATCCAGTTTCGCTGCATGGTGATGACGCGTTCGGGCCAACTGGCTTCGAGCTGCTTCAGGTCGTCAACGAGTTGGTCGGCATAAGCGGTTGTCTTGAGAAACCACTGCTCGAGTTCACGGGATTCGACGAGGGTGTCCTCGTGACGCCAGCAGTAGCCGCCGTTGATGACCTGCTCGTTGGCGAGAACAGTGGAACATTTGGGACACCAGTTCACGCGGCTTTTTTTGAGGTAGGCGAGGCCGCGTTCGAGCATGCGGAGGAAAAACCACTGGTTCCAGCGGTAATATTCGGGCTCGCAAGTGGAGATTTCGCGGCGCCAGTCGTAGCTGAAACCGAAACGGCGGAGGGTGCGCTGGAATTCAGCAATGTTGTTGTTGGTCCAGACGCGCGGGTGCGTGTTGTTCTTGATCGCTGCATTTTCCGCTGGAAGACCGAAAGCATCCCAACCCATGGGGTGAAGCACGTTGAAGCCGCGCATGCGCTTGACGCGGGCGACGACGTCGCCAATCGCGTAATTGCGCATGTGGCCCATGTGCATCGTGCCGGAAGGATACGGCAGCATTTCCAGGACGTAGTATTTTGGTTTCGCAGGATCAGCTTCGGTTTCGAACACGCGGGCTTCGGCCCAGCGCTTCTGCCACTTGGTTTCGATTTCTTGTGGGTTGTAGTCCGCCACGCCTCGCTATCCCCTCTTGGTCTTGCGCGATTTTTTGGACTTCGCTCTTGTTGCTTTTGCTTTCGCGGTCGCCTGTGTTTTTCTTACGCTGGCCTTAGCAGCTTTGGCTGTTTTTGCCTGGAATTTCTTGATGGCCGTCGTGAGCATCGAGAAGCCCTTTTCGGCCGGCGGGGCCTGATCGGCCAAACCGGCTAGTTCCCAAAGTTTCGCAACGTTGCGTCGGTCGTCGCCGGGATTGTCGATGGGCGTCTCCAGAAGGAAGGCCCGGCCAATTAGTCCATCGGGAGGCATCGCGCCGAGGCGGGGATGGGTCAGTATGCGATGAAATGCCTCGGAGCCAATCTTACCTTCGCCAATGTTTTCGTGGCGGTCGACTCGGCCGCCCAGAGGGATTTTCGAGTCATTGGCGTGGAATACGGGAACGCGATCGAGGCCAATAGTGGAATCGATCACATCGATCGTCGAGGTCAACCCGGTTTCGGTCTTGATGTCATAGCCTGCGGCGAAAAGATGGGCAGTGTCGAGGCAGGCGGCCGCGGGGACGTTCGTGAGGCCGGCCAGGATTTCCGCAAGTTCTTCGAGACGGGAGGCGACGGCGCTACCCATCCCTGCCGTGTTTTCGATGAGGATGCGCAGATTGCCCAGGGGGACGCGCTTGGAGCTTTGCTTGACGGATTCGATGACGGTGCGAACGGCTTGCTCGGGCGAGGCATCACCGCGCGAACCGGGATGCACGACGAGAAAATCCGCGCCTAGCGCCACGCCGCGAATCAGTTCGTCTTGAAACGCTTGGATCGAGCGGGTTTGCAGCATGGGCTGAACGGCGGCGAGATTGATCAGATAGTTCGCGTGAATGACGAGCGGGCCGAGGCCTAGCTCGGCGCGGCGGGCGCGAAAGGCCGCGGCGTCTGCTTCCGGGATGCGTGCTGAGCCGACCTGCCACATGCGCGGGCTCGCGGAAAAGATTTGGAGGGCGTTACAGCCTAGTTTTCGGGCGGATTCGAGCGCATTGAGATAGCTTCCGGCGATGGAGGCGTGGATGCCGATGCGCAGGCTGCCATCCATCCAGACGGGCGGGAGCGGCTCTGGCTCAGGCTCCGGGCGGTATTCATCTTCGGGATCGAACTCCGAAACGTGAGTTAGAGGTTGTTCAGGCGTTCCCATGGAAAAATCGGCCCATCCTTAAACCAGTTATTCTACCACACGCGGCTAATAGGCTCGGGCCGGCGCAGATTTGCGGCGTTGCGGAGCATGCCGTAGACTACGCTATCGCGCGTAACATACGGGAGCCGCTGATGCTTGTGGTCATGCAGTCACACGCTACGGAAGAGCAGATTCGGGGTGTGTGCGAACGCATTGAGAGCCTCGGACTGAAGGCTCACCCGATTCCGGGGACGATTCGAACGGCCATTGGGATCACCGGAAATAAGGGAGCAGTCGATCTAGGCGTGCTTGAGTCGCTGCCGGGCGTCGTCGAATGCATTCCTGTCAGCAAGCCGTACAAACTGGTGAGCCGCGACGCGAAAGAAGAAGACAGCATACTGCGGATACCCACGCCTTCGGGAGACGTGCTGGTCGGGGGGAAGAAAATCGCACTGGTAGCTGGGCCATGCGCGGTGGAAACGGAAGAACAGTGTCTGGCGATCGCGGAGCGCTTGCAGAAAACGGGTGTTCGGCTGTTTCGAGGTGGCGCTTACAAACCGAGGACTTCTCCTTACAGTTTTCAAGGACTTGGCGAACCGGGATTGAAGATTCTGGCGAAGGTGCGTGAGTCCTACGGATTCGGGATCATCACCGAAGCAATCGACAATGAAAGCCTGGATTTGGTCGAGGAATACGCCGACGTGATTCAAATTGGCGCGCGGAATATGCAAAATTTTTCACTATTGAAACGCGCGGGGCGTGCGCGGAAGCCGGTGCTCCTGAAGCGCGGGATGTCTGCAACGCTCGATGAATTTTTGATGGCAGCCGAATATGTATTGTCCGAGGGAAATTACAACGTGATGTTGTGCGAGCGCGGCGTGCGGACGTTTTCGGATTTTTCGCGCAATACCCTGGACCTGGCCGTAGTGCCTGCAGTGAAGAAGCGCAGCCATTTGCCGATATTGGTCGATCCTTCGCATGGCACCGGCAAGCGGCACAAAGTGTTGCCACTTTCGCGCGCGGCGATTGCCGTTGGGGCGGACGGTCTGCTCGTCGAAGTTCACCACGAACCGGACAAGGCGCTTTCGGACGGCATGCAATCCATTTTACCGGAAGAGTTCGGCGAACTCGTCGAAGAGGTGCGTCAGATTGCGGCTGTTTTACGGCGCGAAGTGAATTGAGAGCATTCGATAGGGGATTGCTTTCTTCTGCATCCCGGCGGATCTCCCGTTTGTGGCTAATTCCGCGCACTACATGTAACAATTCATCGGACTGATGAACCGGCCACGCAACTTTCGTGTATTTTTCCTGCTTGCTATCCTGCTGATTTTGGGCGCGGGAGAGATCTTGCGTGAGCACCAGCCGTCATTTCTGCGACCCGGATTACGATTGTGCGCCTACGTTTCGACTGCCGATGGCAGCGTTACGGTCATCGATCTCGTGAAGCTCGCCGCGATTGCGCGGATTCCCGTTGGCAAAGGATTGTCCGGCATGCGCGAGCATCCGATGCGGTCGGAAATCTGGGGCGTGAGCACGGCAGGGGGATTTGTTTGGCAGATCAACGCGCGTACCAACCAGGTCAGCGCGCGAATTCCAGTGGGACCACTTCCCTACGCGATTGATTTTTCGCCGGATGGCAGCCGGCTGTACACAACATCGGCGGGATCCGACACGCTGCTGGCGATCGATTGCCAAACACACGCCGTCCTGGGGCGCGCGCGGACAGGCGGCGAGCCCGTGTTGGCCCGTGTCACGCCCGACGGAAAGACCGTTGTAGTGCTGAACCGCCGCGATGGGACGCTGGCCATTCGCGACGCGGCCACGCTTGCGCTGCACGGCACGGTGCGTGTCGTAAATCAGCCTGAAGAGGTCGCGATACTTCCGGACAGCAGCCTGGCGTTTGTGCTGAGCCGCTCGGTGAAGTTGCTTTCCGTCGTTGATTTGCGGAGAAGCCTGCTGGTGACAAATCTCGAACTGGCAGGAAAGGCTTCCGACATGCTGTTGAAGCCGGACGGCGGCGAGCTGTATATGATTTCGCCCGAGGCGCACGGGTTGCAAGTCGTTGATACCTGGATGCATGAGTTGGGCGACTACATGGTGCTTGGGTCGGCGCCCTCGCGCGGCGTTTTGAGCGCTGACGGAAGCACGCTGTATGTTTCGGACACCGCGGCAGGCCATATCATTCCGGTGGACCTGCCGAATCGCCGGGTGATTCGCGACCCAGGCACAGGCAAGGAATTTCCGATCACCGCAGGTCAGTCACCCGGGGCGCTACGTTTCGATCCCAATGAAAATTTGCTGATCGTGGCGGATCAAGGTTCAGGGGATGTGGCCGTCATTCGCGTGCGCACGAACAGTCTCCTGACAATGATTCCCGTTGGCGATGGGCCTCGCGATTTGGCGGTGAAGTTGTTTTAAAAACGGGCGGGGATGCTCTGCACTAATCGTCGCGCAGAGCGATCAAAGGATCGACGCGCATCGCGCGGCGGGTGGGCATATAGCATGCAAGCAGCGTGACCGCGGCCATGAGGATGGCAGCGGACAGGAACGTCGCGGGATCGGCAGGGCTGACGCCATAAAGTTCGCTGGCGAGTAGACGCGTGATGGCGAGGGCTGACGCCAGCCCGAAAGCGATGCCAATCAATGAGAACTTAACGCTTTCCTTCATCACCAGCCAGAGAACGTCGCGGCGTTGCGCGCCTAAAGCGAGGCGAAGGCCGATTTCTCGTGTGCGACGAGAGACCAGAAAAGAGAGCACGCCGTAGATGCCGATGAGGCCCAGCACGACTGCGAGCCCAGCAAAAGAAACAAACAGCAACGTGGTAGAGGCAGGAGTCGAAACCGAATCTGATACAACGGAGCGCATCGGTTTGACTTCGCTGGCGGGCACTTCCGGGTTGAGCGCGGCGATGGTGCGGCGAAGGGCGCTCTGGACTTGCAGCTCATCGAGACTGGATTTTAGGACTACGGTCATATCGGATGGAACGCGGCCGCCTTCGAGAGTCGCATTTGGCGTGTATGGAAAATAGATCGTACCGTTGATCCAATTCGGAACATCCAGTTGTAAATCATAAGCGCGCACGTCGGCGACAATGCCGACGACAGTGCGCCAGTCTTTATCGCCGCTTAGACGTACGTGCGCGCCAATTGGAGTGCGTCCGGGCCAAAAGCGACGTGCCGTGGACGCAGACACGAGGGCGACCGGCGGATTGCCTGAATCGTCCGAGAGAGTGAACCCGCGCCCCGCAACGACAGGAATGCTCATGACCCGAAGATAGTTCGGCGTGACGACATCCATCCAAAAAAGAGGCATCGCCTTGCCAGGAGAGACTGGCTCGTTTTCGATTTCGAGAGAACGCTTGGCGACGCGCCCGTCAAGCGGGAGAGTGTTGACGAACGCCGCGGACTTGATTCCCGGTAGGGCCTGCAGGCGATCGAGAAGCTCGCGATAGAATGAGATGCAACGAGTGGAATCGTTACAGAATTCTTCGTTGGGAGTGACGCGGGCGGTCAAAATGCGCTCGGGGCGAAAGCCAGGATCGACGTGCGAAAGCGCCACGAAACTCCGAATCAGCAGGCCGGCAGCGATGACGAGAAGAACAGCGAACGCGACCTCGGCAATAGCCAAGCCGCTGCGCAGACGCTGGGAGACACCAGCGGACGCACCCCGTCCAGCCGACTTCAGCGATTCAACCAGAGCGGCGCGGGCCGAATGAAGCGCCGGAGCGAGGCCAAAGAGCAAACCTGTGAGTATGGCAAGGCCTCCGGTGAAAGCGAGAACTCGCCAATCAATATGAGCATCGGCGAGGCGCGGTGTCTCTGCTGGAAGCGCAGCTTTCAGCAACTGCAGTCCTTCCGTCGCAAGGATAACGCCGAGCACGCCACCGAGAAGAGCGAGCAATACGCTTTCGGTAAGAAGTTGGCGGATCACGCGGCCGCGCTCCGCCCCCATCGCGGTGCGCACTGCGATCTCCTTTTCGCGGGTTGCAGCGCGAGAAAGCGCGAGATTGGCCACATTGACACACGCAATGAGCAAAATTAATCCGACCGCGCCGAGGAGCAATAGTAGCCGCCCACGCACGTCGGCGACCATGCCGCTTCGCAATGCAATGACGCTAATATCGGCGTTCCAATCGGCGGGCATGGGCCACGGAAAGAGCTTCGGAACACGCGACTGGAAAATGTGAATTTCGGCACGAGCCTGCTCAATTGTCGAGCCTGGACGAAGGCGCCCGATGACCGGCATGAAATCGCCCGCCCAATAGGCGATAGTGTCGCGCGGGTCGTTGTGCAAAGGAATCCATACCTGCGTTTTCGTGGAGGGAAAATGAAAATCCGCGGGCATCACGCCGACCACTTCGCGGCTGACTCCTTCAAGCTCAACCGAATGACCGATGATGGAGAGATCGCTATTGAAGCGCTGCTGCCAGAGAGTGTGGCTCAGCATGACGTAGTTGTCTTGGCCTGCTTTGTCCTCGCCCGGATAAAACGGCCGGCCAAACTCAGGACGGGCGCCTAAGACACTGAAAAAATCGGCAGAGACGAGGACTCCGGAGAGACGAATGGGTTCTCCGCGCCCGGTGAGATTGAACTCGTGACCTTCGAAATAAGCTGCGGGCTCGATCGATTTCATTTGCTCACGGAGCGCCACAAACGCCCCTTTGGGGTAAGTGCCCGTGATGCTGACGAGATTTTGCGGCGCCGCGAACGGAAGCGGGCGCAAGAGGATGCCATTGACGAGGCTGAATATAGCCGTGTTTGCGCCGATGCCGAGTGCGAGTGTGAGAACGGCAACAGCGGTGAAGCCAGGGTTCTTGAGCAGCATTCGCGCGGCGTAACGCAGATCCTGAAGAAGAGCTTCGACGATTCTTGCGCCCCGGGCTTCGCGGCATTCCTCTTTCGCTCGTTCGATGGCGCCGAACTCGACCCGCGCTCGCCGGATCGCCGCTTCGCGCGGCACGCCCTGGCGGACTAAATCCTCGGCGCATGTTTCGACATGAAAGCGAAGCTCCGTGTCCATTTCGCTTTCCATCTGGGGTCGTCGCAACAGCGCTTTGACCCATGAACGCAACCGTGGGCCTTGAGTCATACTTCCGCCCGCCTGATACGAACTCCCACGACCACCTCCATCTTCACTCGTACCTCAGCGCAACGATCGGATCGACGAGCGTCGCTCGCCGAGCGGGAAGGTAACTGGCCAACAGCGCCACCATGAGCAGGATGAACGACACAGCAGCAAAGGTGATTGCGTCCGTCGGACGAAGTGTTATAGAGCAACGTAGAAAGCAAACGGGTGGCGGCTAGTGCGCCGAGGAGGCCGATCCCCAAGCCAACAAGCGCCAAGCGCACTCCAAGGCCAAGCACATTCCAGACGATCCGGCTTTGCGACGCGCCAAGCGCCATCCGAATGCCGATGTCCCGTGTCCGCTGCGCGACCATATAGGAGAGGACGCCATAGATTCCAACCGACGAGAGGAGGAGCGCGGCCGCTGCGAAAATAGTCAGAAGAAATGTGTCGAAGTGCGATCGTTCGAGCGTGCTCGAGATCTTCTGTTGCATGGTCGAGAGGCGGTAAATCGGCACGGACGGCGCCACGGAGGCAACGGCGCTTTGCACCTCGCGGATCGGAAGCGCGCCACCATGAGTTCGTATGACCAGGTCCATGGTGCGCCCGATCCAATCCCACGCGCTCGAAGGCATCTGAGCCATCGGGATATAAAATTCCGGCTGAACTTGACGGTCGAGCCCCCATGCTCGGACATCCGCCACCACGCCGACGATTTGATGCCAGACGGGATCCATGCGTCCTTTGGGACCGGACTCACAACACGCGAAGCGCTTGCCTATGGGGTTTTCACCGGGCCACATGGTGCGGGCGAGTGTTTCGTTAACTATGGTAACGAGCGTATTGTCACGCGTGTCCTGCGGAGTAAAATCGCGGCCAGCTTTCAGCGGCAAGCGGACGGTAGAAAGATAGTTGGGCGAAACAATTTGCAATTGCGAGTTAATCAGATTCGCCAGGTCAAAGGGTTTACCTTCGGGAAGCAAGCCGTTGCTGCTGCCTCCGCCAGCTAGTGGAGCGCGCGAAACCACCGCAGCCGACTCCACGCCAGGCAAGGCGGAGGCGGCCGCGATCATGCGTTCGAATGTGTGCTGCGCGAGATTGGGATCGTGATACCCAGGATCCGGAAGACCGACACGCCCGACAACGATGTTGGAAACATCAAATCCAGGATCCACGTGCGACACAAGTAGCGCGCTTCGAATCAGTAGACCGGCACCAACCATCAGAATGAGTGCGAGGGAGACCTCACCTACAACGAGGAGGCTGCGGATGCGATCGCGGCCGCCGCCCGAAATGCCTGAACTTGATTTAAACGCTTCATTAAGACGCGCCGAGGCGGAGCGCACGGCGGGAGCGAGTCCAAACAAAAAGCTGCACAGTAGCGCCATGGCGCCGGCGAAAGCCAGCGATCCCGCGTCCATCCGCGACTGGTCAAGGCGGGGCATCTCCGCCGGCCCATGGGCGATGATCCAGGAGACACCCCAATACGCCAGAAAAACTCCAACAACTCCCCCTGCCAAACCGAGCACGACATTTTCTGCGAGAAGTTGCCGGACAATGCGGCCCGGTGAGGCTCCTAGTGCAGCGCGCATCGCAATCTCTTTCTGGCGTGTGCGCGATCGAGCCAGCTGCAGATTCGCAATGTTTGCGCACGCGATCAGCAATAGAAATCCCACCGCGGAGAGCATCAATCGCAAGCCCAAGCGCTGGTCTCCCAACAAAACGGCGGAAAGAGGTTGCAACTGAAAGGTCCGGCCCTCATCATCGAGCGGGTACAGTTGTTGTAGACGCTGCGCGATCACCTGGAGCTCGGACTGCGCTTGTGCGGGAGTCACGCCTGCCCGCAGCCGGCCCATCACATTAAGATAATGATCATCGTGATCGGCTCGCTGCTCGGCGGTGAAGCGCGCCGGGACCCACATTTCCGTTTTGTTGAGCAGGGGATCGAAGCTAGCGGGCATGACACCAAGCACAGTAGTGGGAAGGCCGTTGAGGCGAATCACCCCTCCGGCGATCGATGGATCTGCATGAAACCTCGTTCGCCAGAGTCGCTCACTGATGACGACAACTTGCGCTTGCCCCGGCTGGTCTTCCTCTGAGCTGAAAACGCGACCCACGATCGGAGGCACTCCGAAGGTTGCGAAATAATCCCCCGTGGCGATTTCTCCGTCCACGCGTTCCGGCAGTTCTCCCGTATCGAGATTGAAACTTGCGAGATTCGAAGCGCAGAGTGCGGCGAAAGAAGTACTCTGTCTCTTAAGATCAACAAAATTGCCGACGGAAAAGCCCGGGAAGATGTCCTGCCAGTGTTCCTGTAAATACATCACCTTGGAGGGATCCTTGATGGACAACGGTCTTAGCAGGACTGCATCGACGACGCTGAAGATTGCTGTGGTGGCGCCGATACCGATAGCGAGCGTAAGCACAGCGACGGTGGCGAAGCCGGGGCTTTTGCGAAGCACTCGCTGGCCATAGTGCAAGTCTTGGATGATCTCGTCGAGGATGCTTACACCGCGCGCCTCGCGGCATTCTTCCTTGGCCCGTTCAATGGCCCCGAACTCAATGCGCGCCCGCCGCAGCGCTTCCTGGCGCGGCACTCCCTTGCCGACCAAATCTTCGGCGAATGATTCGACATGGAAACGCAACTCCGAGTCCATTTCGCTTTCCATGCGAGATCGGTGGAAGGTTGTGTGTGACCAAGAGCGAACGCGGCTCCAAAGGGTCATACTTCCTCCGGTTTCGTGCCCAGAATTCCTGCGATAACATCCGCCATGCGGTTCCAGTTTTCTGCTTCTGCTTGCAGCCTGCGCTTCCCTGCCGCGGTGAGCCGGTAATACTTTGCTTTGCGCCTGTTCTCCGATTCACCCCATTCGCTCGCGATCCACCCTTGGTGTTCGAGGCGGTAGAGGGCTGGATAAAGCGAACCTTGCTGAATTTCGAGACGATCATGAGAAATTTGCTGGATGCGCAGGAGGATGCCGTATCCGTGCAACGGCCCCAGGGACACGGCCTTGAGAATTAACATATCCAAGGTGCCTTGCAGGAGGTCGAGTTGTTTGTCCACGGAAGTTGCCTCTCCTAGACGCACTAGGAATGTAGCCCGCCTCTCCTAGACTGTCAAGGAGAAAAAGCGGCAGCAGCAAGGCGGACAAAGTCCGCCCCCAAGGTGAGCAGCGCCGTAACCCATGCTGAGGCGCACTTCGGCGAAAGTGTGGGTAGAATTGTCCCTGAATTATGCGTTCTCTTCGATGGACCAGGCGAAATTCTCTTCGCCGAGGTTCACTTCGAGGAATCCTTCCGCGGGAAGGACGTCCACTGGCAGCCCCCCGTGCCAAAGCGCCACGCCCAGCTTCAACTTCGTCTGACCGGCCAGGTTTATTTCGTTGCGGTCGATGGCGACCTCAAGAATCCGTTCAAAGGCGACTTCGGCCACGTCTTTAGGATTCAGGAGGCACAAGCGGCCTTTCTCGACAGCAAATTCCAGCAGATGGCCGCGCACTAATCTTACGACGATGGTTGTCTCCTCGGTTCCCGCCACGGTGATGCGGAACTCCGGATCTTCAAGTTCTCCTAGAAGGTCCAGAAATGGGTCTACACGAACGCAAAAGCGTCCGTCTTCAAATCCGTAGCGCAATTCGTGGAGATAAAACGTCCGCCCGTGCATCGCGCCGCCCCGCCGCTCCGGGGAATAAAGGCCGGCGCCCAGCCATTCGAAGTAGGAGGTGTCTCGTCCATCCACTGCAACCTTAAGAAAACCAGAGGGTGCGAGTTGCAGGGCGTGCTCTGGCTTCTTCTTAATGGGTTTCGCGAGCTCTTGCGGGGCAACTTGTCCCAGCGCGAGATAGACAGCCGTCAGATGCTTTCTATAGAGCGCGTCGAATTCCGCGTCATTCGCCGTGCTGTGTTCTGGACCGAACCACCAGCACCAGTCGCTTCCCTCTGCGGCCAAGAGCGATTCTTGGGCTTCTTTCAGAGCTTCTTTCGTTGGCGCTCCGTCTCGGCCTTGTTGCTGAGCCTCGCAAGCCCGCCCGTAGGCTTCGCGAGCATCCCACAGCAAATCCCACGCGGCAACGTCCTCGCTATGCCCTATCCACACGTCGAAATTCGCATTGATCCAGGACGCCGGGAAAATTCCCGCGTTGGAAGGGATATCTCCCGCAGCAACAATCGCTTCGCTGGCCGTGAGCGCGCGAAAATCCTGATCCGCCTGGATTCGCCCGTAAAATTCGCGCAGAAATTCCCGGCCATTTCCTGGATAGTATTCCCAGGCGTTTTCGCCATCGAGGAACAGGCAAACCGTGAGTGGCTGCGAAGTTTGCACCCGTTCGCCAAGATCGCGAAGTCGCCCATGCAAATCCGCAGCCGCGTCCTTGCCGTTCATGCGGCTATAGACAAAACCGATAAGGTCGGACAGGTGATGATCACGGAAGAGCCCGGTAATGGGCTTTTCGCCGAGTTGAACGCGCAGCGGCTGGTACAGGCGCTCCGCATTCGCCGGAACGCCCTTTGCATCTCGAAAAAATCCCACGTTCAGCGTTCTGCCGAGGACGCCTTCATCCGTTCCAAACCACTGGAATCCCTCTTGCGCGGCGACGGTCAACGTTTGATCGGAAACGGAGCCTTCCGATGGCCAAAGCCCTTTCGGCGTGGTTCCAAAGACTCGCTCGTGGTATTCGCGAGCACGCCGCAATTGCTCGCGGGCGTCTTCGGGATGGCGATAGGCCCGGCGCGGCAGCGGCGTGCTTGGATTGGCCACGCGCGCGATGTCCGAATCACAGATCAGGGGAAGGATCGGGTGATAAAACGGCGTGGTGCTCAATTCAATCTGGCCAGTCTGCGCAACTTCGCGATACGCTGGCAGAACCAGCGCGAGCAACTCCAGTTGTTTCGCTCTCAGAGCGGCCTTGTCCTTATGCGTGAAGTCCTTTCCCTGGCTGGCAAGGCGGCTAATCACCGTATCCTTTTCGAGCCACGTCTGCTCCATCCAGGCAAGTTGAGAGAGCAACTGGAGATCGCGCCAGTCACGTTGGGTGAAGGAAACTAACGCCTGCGCTCCGCTGGCGGGCTGCGCCCATTCGTGAAGCTCGACAAAACGCGGCCATTGCGACATCAGACGTTCATGATTTACTTGAAATGCTCGCCCCAGGATTTCCGCTTTGTCCTCGCGGGTTAGCTCCTCGACGGCTTTGAAAGCCAGGTCAAACCACGGCTCAATGAATTTCCCGCTAGCGTATTCCTCGAGTTGCATCCCCAGCGACGGCACAATGTTGAAGGTGGCATGAAAGTTCGGGAACTCCTTCAACATCGTTACCATTCCCCAGTAGTCTTTCAGCGCATGCAGGCGCGTCCAAGCCAGGACGTAGCGGCCAGTTTCCGGGTCGCGGTACTGCGGCTGATGCATATGCCACAAAACCGACAAATGCACGCGGTTCATCGCGGCTCTCTTTCCGGTAACCGCTGCGCTGCCGTGTTACACTCACCGTTCGCGTCATGCGCATCCTGGACCGCTATATCGTTCGCGAAGTGTTTCGTCACGCATTCCTCGGGCTCGCCGTATTTACCTTTGTTTTTTTCGTCCCGAAACTCGTTCAATTAATGGAGCTCTTCGTCCGCCATAGCGGTTCCGGAGCTCAGATCCTCGAACTGTTCGTTTGCATATTTCCGAACGTCTTCACGTTTACGATCCCCATGGCCGTGCTGATTGGCGTGCTCCTCGGCCTCGGGCGCATGTCCGCGGACAGTGAAATTATCGCATTGACAGCGCTGGGTATTGGCCGCCGCCGGATCCTCCTGCCCGTCGGCGTGCTCGCGATGGTCGGCGCCTGCTTAACGCTTTGCATGACAGTTTGGCTGGGCCCGAAGGCCGTGCGCACGTACCGCACGCTGGAAACCGATTTGATCGCCTCTCAAATCTCTTTCGCCGTCCAACCCCGCGTCTTTGATGAACGCTTCCCCAAGATGGTTCTCTACGTCAACGATGTGTCGGCCAGCGGCACTCATTGGCACGACGTCTTCGTCGCTCAAGCCGATGGAGAGAGCGGCTCACAACTCACCCTGGCGGAGGATGCGATTGTAATTGCCGAACCCAAAGAGGGCAAGCTTGAGCTGCACCTTCGCGGCGGCGCTACGCACGAATTTTCCAGAGACGATCCCGACCGGTATTCCGTCACGGAGTTCGGCCAGAGTGATTGGCCGATCGAGATGAGCGGTCTCGTTCCCAATAGGCCCAGGCAACTTAGCAATACGGAGCGCTCTCTTCGCGAGCTGGCCGCCACAAACGACGCCGGCTGGCGCGAGGCCCGCGTTGAATTGTATCGCCGTCTCGCGTTCCCCGCGGCGTGCCTCGTATTTGCTCTGGTGGCCGTGCCGTTAGGGGCTCAGCCACGCCGGGGCGGACGCGCTGCGGGATCGCTCATTGCGGTCATCCTCATCGCCTGCTATTACCTGCTGACAGTCATCGGAGCGGGATTAGCGCGGCAAGGCGCCGTGTCACCCGCCTTGGGAATCTGGAGCGCGAATATCGTGTTGGCCGCTCTTGGATTGGCGTTCCTTCCTCGAATGGAACAGTTTCGGGGCGAGAACCGCTGGTTTAAGCCCTCCGTTCGCTTCCGGACTTGGGCCAGGCTGCTTCGGCGGAGGAAATCGCGTGCACGCGCTGCCGTCATAGCGCATATCCCTGATGGACAACTGGAATCGCCAGAAAATGGAGTCCAATCCAGCGGTAGCTTTCCGCGTTTGATGGACATTTATCTGCTGCGCCGGTTTTTTTTCTACTTTGCTCTACTCATGGCTGTCTTCATCTTTCTCTTTGAAGCATTCACATTCTTTGAGCTGCTCGACGACATCGCGCGTCACCGTGTACCCTTCCTCGTCGTCATCGACTACTTCCGCTACCTGACTCCATACCTGCTTTATAACCTCGCGCCCCTCGCTGCTCTCGTAGCCGTTCTTGTAACGCTCGGCGTGATGAGCAAAAACAACGAAGTTGTAGCCTGCAAGGCGAGCGGCATCAGCCTCTACCGCTTGGCCGTGCCGTTGCTTTTCGCCGGGCTGGCGTTGGCCGCCAGTATGATCTTGCTCGACGAAACTTATCTCCCCTATGCGAATCAGCGGCAGGACGCCCTACGTAACCAGATCAAAGGCCGCCCGCCGCAAACCTATACACATCCCGAGCGCTGGATTTTCGGAAACAACGAAAAGATATACAACTACGACCTGTTTGACCCGACTCAGAATCTATTCGGTGGACTCAGTGTCGTCGAGCTTGATCCTGCCACTTTCCAGATGAAGCGGCGCGTCTTCGCAACTCGCGCGCAATGGTCTGACTCAGAGAATGTTTGGGTCCTCGAAGGCGGCTGGGTGCGCGATTTTTCCGGCAAAACTATTACGAAATACGAGCAGTTCAAGGTCACTTCCTTGCCAGAGCTTTCCGAGCCGCCCAGCTATTTCAATCGAGAGGTGCGCCAGGCCTCTCAAATGAATTGGGGCGCCCTGCGGCACTATATCGCTGACCTTCACAAGGCCGGCTTTGACGTATCCAATCTCACCGTGCAATGGCACGTCAAACTGGCGTTCCCGCTGATTGCTCCCGTTAGTATTCTGCTGGCGATTCCCTTCGCGCTGTTGGTGGGCACGCGCGGCGCGCTCGGAGGCGTGGCGCTAGGCGTCGCGATCGGGATTGTCTACTGGACCGCCGCGCGCTTGTTGGAAGCTATGGGAGGGGTTGGACAACTGCCGCCATTTCTCGCGGCGTGGTCCACGGACATCACCTTCTTCTTCCTGGGGCTCTATTTCTTCTTCAAGATACCGACCTGAAAAGAAAAGCCGTCGGAAGTGCAAGCATCGCTAAAGATGTCTGCATGCCGACAGCTTCAAGTGTTACTTTATATTTTTGCGGGGGTTCCCTTTCGGCTACTTTGCCTTCTTTTTTCTGCCTTCCTCTTCTTCAACCATTGCTTGAGCTGCGGCAAGTCGCGCCACCGGCACACGGAAGGGCGAACAACTTACATAAGTCAGCCCGGCGCGATGACAGAATTTGACGCTATCCGGATCGCCGCCGTGTTCGCCGCAAATGCCTAGCTTGATTCCAGGGCGCGTCTTGTTTCCCTTTGCCACAGCCATTTCGATCAGTTGGCCGACGCCAGCCTGGTCGATCGTGGCAAAGGGATTCTTTTTCACGATCTCCAATTCCTGGTAAGGGCCAAGGAAGGAACCTGAATCGTCGCGGCTCATGCCTAGACAAGTCTGTGTCAAGTCGTTGGTGCCAAAACTGAAGAACTCCGCCGTTTGCGCGATCTCGTCCGCTGTGAGCGCGCCGCGAGGAACTTCAATCATGGTGCCAACCAGGTAATTCAGCTTTACACCCTTCTCCTTCATCACCTCGCTTGCGATCCGATGGACCACCTCAACCTGCAGATCCAGTTCCTTCTTAAACCCCACGAGCGGGATCATGACCTCGGGGTTCACTTTAATGCCCGCCTTTTGAACGTCCGCCGCCGCTTCGAAGATCGCACGAGACTGCATCTCCGAAATCTCCGAATAAACGATCCCTAGTCGGCAGCCTCGGAAGCCCAGCATGGGGTTAAATTCATGCAATTCTTGAACCCTCTGCTTGACCTTCTCAACCGGCACCCCCATTTTCTTGGCCAGATTGCTTTGCTCGGACCCCTCGTGCGGCAGGAACTCATGCAGCGGCGGATCAAGAAAGCGAATTGTCGCTGGATATCCCTTCAATTCCCTGAACATCCCAGCGAAATCTTCTCTTTGATAGGGCAATATCTTCGCGAGCGCTGCTTTCCTGTGCTCTTTGGCGTCCGCCAAAATCATCTCACGCATGGCGTCGATGCGGTTGCCTTCAAAGAACATGTGTTCCGTGCGGCATAGGCCGATGCCAACTGCGCCAAACGCGATGGCATGGGCCGTCTGTTCCGGGGTGTCGGCGTTGGTGCGGACCGCTAGCCGTGCAGCCTTCGCGCACCACTCCATGAGTTTCTTGAAGTTTTGATACGTCTGGCTCTTATTGCCGTCGAGCGATTTCTCGATCAGCACCTGAACGATTTCGGACGCGGCCGTCGGGATTTGGCCAGCATAGACTTCTCCGGCGGTGCCGTTGATGGACAGAAAATCCCCTTCCTTATAAGTTGCGCCGTCGACAGTCATCGTCTTCGCGGCGTAGTCAATCTCGAGCGCCGCGGCTCCGCAGACGCATACCTTCCCCATCTGTCGAGCGACCAGTGCCGCGTGCGAACTGACGCCGCCCTTGGCCGTCAAAATGCCTTCGGCGGCAATCATTCCTCGCAAATCCTCGGGCGAGGTTTCATTGCGGACGAGCAGGACCTTTTCTCCCTTTTCGGCAGCCGCAGCCGCGCGATCCGCATTGAAGTACATCCTGCCGGCAGCCGCTCCGGGGCCAGCGGGCAGCCCCTTCGCAATGACTTTGGCGGCTTGCACCGCCTTGCGATCAAAAATTGGTGCCAGCACTTGGTCGAGTTGGTCCGCCGGGACCCGCTTGATGGCAGTCTTCCAGTCGATCAGTTTCTCTTTCTCCATCTCAATGGCGAAACGCACGGCCGCCAGCCCTGTTCGTTTGCCGTTGCGCGTCTGAAGCATGAAGACTTTTTCATCCTGGATCGTAAATTCGAAATCCTGGACATCCTTAAAGTGTTTCTCTAAGGTTTGTCGGATCTTCTCCAACTCGTGAAATGCCTTGGGCATGTAGTTTTTGAGCTGTGCGACGGGTTCGGGTGTGCGCACACCGGCCACAACGTCTTCCCCTTGGGCATTGATCAGAAATTCGCCATAGAAAACTTTCTCTCCGGTCGCGGGATCGCGCGTAAACGCCACGCCCGATCCAGACTTGTCACCGGTGTTTCCGTACACCATGGCCTGGACGTTTACGGCAGTTCCCCACTCTGAGGGAATGTTGTATTTGCGCCGATAAACGACGGCGCGATCGTTCATCCACGAACCAAACACGGCGCCCACCGCTCCCCACAGTTGCTTCCAGGCGTCTTGGGGGAATTCCTTTCCGGTGCGTTCATGGATCAATTTCTTGAAACGAACAACAAGCTCCTGAAGATCGCTTACGCTCAGCTTCGGGTCGTCCACATCCGCGTGATACCGTTCGTGTTTGAGCCCGTGAATCACAACCTCAAACGGTTCGTGATCCTCGTTCGGGCGTTTCTGCACGTTCATGACAACGTCGCCGTACATCTGGATGAAACGCCGGTAACAATCCCAGGCAAACCGTTCATTCTTCGTCGCCTTGGCAAGGGTCAGCACGGTTTCATCATTCAGACCCAGGTTCAAGATCGTGTCCATCATGCCGGGCATCGAATCGCGGGCGCCGGAACGGACGGATACCAGCATGGGCATGGCCTTGTTATCGCCAAATCTCGTGCCCATGATCTTTTCTACGCGCGCGACAGCCTTCTTGACTTCCGCGTCGAGGGTCTTTGGGTAGGTCTTTTTCTTCCCGTAATAATAGGTGCACACTTCCGTCGTGATGGTAAAGCCCGGCGGCACCGGCAGGCCTATCCTGCTCATCTCCGCAAGACCTGATCCCTTTCCACCTAAGAGCGCGCGCTGACTCCCGTCGCCTTCCGCTTTACCTGCGCCAAAAAAATAGACCCATTTATTCACTGTGCTCCTCGCTTGTCTTTGAATTTGGAAAATCGTCCAGTAGGTGCCTGCCACATTGCGGCCTCAAAAAAACTGTCGGCACGCCGACTTGACACATGCTTGTAGAACTTAAAGCAAAACTTTATCTCCTCTAACGCCGTTCGTCTCCGCCCAGTTCGGAAAAATCCGCTATCGTCGTGAACTCCCGCAGAATTTCAGAAAGCAGCGCCAGCCGGTTTTTGCGAACCGCTTCGTTCTCCGCCATAACCATGACGCCCTCAAAGAAATCATCCACTGCTTTTCGCAGTCCTGCGATCACTTCAAGTGCTTCTTGATATTTTCCCGCACGCTTCTCCGCCTGCACTTTCGCTGCTGCCGACCGCACGGCTGCGAACAATTCCTTTTCGACCCCGCTTTCGAATAGGTCCGGTTGAATACCCTGTGCCGCTTCCTTCTTAAAATTCGACTTTTCCAAAATGTTCCGAATGCGCTTGAAGGACACCGCCAGTGGCTCGAAGTTTTTGGATTTACGAATCGACTTCAGGGCGGCTAGCCGCTTTTGCGCGTCCACCAGGTCATCAACTCCCGCTCGGAAAACGGCGTTGACCTCGTCATAACTGAACTTCTCCCTCTCTCGAAGAACGAATTTGGCGCGGTCCAGGACAAATTCCAAAACTTGCGTCTCCTGCTCGGGTGTGACGCCTCTCTTGGGAGGATTGGTGAGCAGCGCCTTCGCTGCCGCACCGACCGCCAACGAAATTGAAACAGGCAGCTTCCGCTCCAATATTATCTTCACGACCCCCAGCGCCGCCCGGCGCAGTGCATAAGGATCGCTTGAACCGGTGGGCACTAGTCCCACGGCGAAGCAGCCAACGATAGAATCCAGTTTGTCGCCAAGGGCTACGGCACAACCGGTCAAGTTCCTGGGAATCGGGTCGTCCATTCCCACCGGACGATAGTGATCATAGATCGCATCGGCGACGTCATCCGGCTCTCCCTGCGCCCTTGCGTAAAGTCCGCCCACGACACCCTGCAGCTCGGTGAACTCTCGAACCATCTCCGTGGCCAGGTCGCATTTGGAGAGTTCCGCCGCGCGGTCGGCTTCCGCGACATGTGCTTGCATAAGTCCGCTGTTGAACCATTGCTCCGCGAGCCACCGGGCAATTGCGCGCGTACGCTCAACCTTGTCGCGATAACTCCCTAGCCGCGACTCGTACGTGACCCGCTCCAGTTTCGGCAAGTAGTCGGCGAGCCGACATTTTTGATCCGACTCCCAAAAGAATTGTGCATCCGCCAGTCGGGCTCGCAGAACCCGCTCATGCCCTGTGCGCACCAACCCCTTGGGATCCTTCGGTAGATTGATCACTGCCAAAAAATGCGGGGCTACTTCCCCGTTCCGTTTCTCGACTGCAAAATATTTTTGATGCCCGCGCATGACGGTGATCAGAATCTCATCCGGAAGGGCGAGAAACGCCGGGTCAAAATCCCCTTCCAGCATGCTCGGGCACTCATTCAAGTACGTCACCAACCGCAGGAGCTCCGCGTCTTCGTGAATGCGATATCCCGTTCTCTTTGCGTGGGCGGCCAACTCCTTCTGAATCCTCTCTCGGCGTTCCTCGGGGCGAACGATCACGCCATTCGCTCGCAATTTCTTCTCATAGTCTGCAAAGTCCCTGACGCGGACAGGCCCCTTGCCTAGAAATCGATGGCCGTACGTCGTGTCTCCTGCTGTCACGCCAGCAAAGGAAAATTTCAGTGGCTTGCCATTCACGACCGCAAGAATCCAGCGTATCGGCCGGATGAATCGGGCGCCATCAATTCCCGTCCAAGTCATCGACCGCGGCCAAGACAGATCATGAATCGCACGGGGCAGGATCTCGATCAAAATCTGTTCGGCGGTCCGTCCGCGCTTCACTTGCTTCGCGGCAACGTATTCGCCCTTCGGAGTCTTCACGATATACAGCTCTTTCAAAGTCAGGCCTTGCTTCTCAGCGAAGCTGTGCGCCGCACGTGTCGGCTCGCCGACTGCATCATAGGCCACCGACTTTGGTGGACCAGTCACCTCATTCACCACATCCGCTTGCTTCTCCCGCAGTCCACTCAGATGTCCGGCCAGTCGGCGCGGCGCGCTGAACGTCTCCACCGTCACGCCATCAGAAAGGTTTTCCGCCGCAAGCAGTTTCTCTAAATTTGTCCTCAGATCCTCTTCTGCTTTCGGCAACATCCCCGCCGGAATCTCTTCGACGCCGACCTCAAGCAATACTTCAACTCTCTTTTCGACGACTTTGTCTTTTGCGCGGTTCATCCCCGCACCTCGCGGCGTAGCGCTGGTCCGCCGATCTGTTCCAGATACGCCGCTGCCACCTTGCATGCCACCCCGCGCACCCTCGCCATCAACGCCGCGCGCTCTGTCGTGGAGATAACTCCCCGAGCGTCCATCAAGTTAAAAAGGTGCGAGCACTTGAGACAGTGATCGTATGCCGGGAGCAGCGGATAACGCGCACGCTCCTTCCCTTCCGTGCCCGCGAATCCTTCAAGTAGTTCCTTGGCTTGTTTCTCATGGAGATCAAACTCGGCCCGAACGGATTTGGCATCGCTTCGATTGAAGCTGTATTCCGAGAACTGCTGCTCCTCAGCCATCCGAATGTCGCCATAGGTCTTGTCGGCAGACCAGCGCAGATCGTAAACGCTTTCCGCGTCTTGCAGGAATGCGCAGATGCGCTCAAGTCCGTAGGTCAGCTCGACCGAAATGGGATCCAGATCGATTCCCCCGCTCTGCTGAAAATAAGTGAACTGTGTGATTTCCAGTCCATCGAGTAACACTTGCCACCCAATTCCCCAAGCGCCGAGCGTCGGAGATTCCCAATTGTCTTCCTCGAAGCGAATGTCATGCTCCTTCAAATTGATGCCGATGGCTGCGAGGCTCTTCAGATAAACGTCTTGAACGTCAGAAGGCGAAGGCTTCAAGATGACTTGAAATTGCGTGTGCTTATAAAGCCGGTTCGGATTCTCGCCATATCTACCGTCGGCGGGCCGACGGCTGGGCTGCACATACGCCACGCGATAGCCGCCAGGTCCAAGCACGCGCAAGAACGTTTCCGGATGCATCGTGCCCGCGCCCACTTCCACATCGTAGGGCTGCTGCAACACGCATCCCTGCTTCACCCAGAAGTGCGAGAGTTTCAAAACTAAATCTTGAAAGGTTAGGCCGCTCTGTTTTTTCTCAAGTTTCACTTTAGCTATCAAGTGGGCTCCAAAAGCTTTCGCGTCGACAATTTCTTCTCCGTGTGGTGCTCAATCCAGCTCAAACACGTCTCACGCAATTCAGCGGCGGGCTGACGCATCCCCGGCAAGAACGTAATCCTGTCGAGCTTCTTACTCGCGAACCGCTCGGCCAAGTGCCTGCCTTCCGCCTGCAGCGGCTTCATTCCGCTTCGCCGGCACTTCTCGCAAAAAAGCCCTGGTTCCCAGGGTGCATGAAAGGCCGTATGTGCTCCGAACATCGCGCCGCAGGAAGCACATCGATCAAGCGGCGGCAAGTACCCACCCAGCCGCACCGTCCAGAATGCAAAATAACTCAATGGCAGTTGCCACTCGCCAGTTCGCTCTATCTCTCGGACGGCGAGCAATAGCAACCGGAACATAGCCTCGGCTGCTTCGTGTTCCGGAAGCACTTGCTCCGAGATTTCGCTGATCACCGCAAGTCCGGTGCTGAGCGCGTAGTCGCTCTGGGACTTATGAAACGATTCCAGCAGTTCGCATTGCTGGATGCGGACCAGATCGCGCGTCTCTCGTTCGATATACCACAACTGGACATGCGACAAAACTTCCAGCGTCGATCCGTAGCGGTTCTTGATGCGGCGCGCACCCGCGGCCACACCTCTCATGCGCCCTGAAGTTCGCCCGAAAAAACTCACGAGGCGATCCGCCTCTCCCAGCGAAAAGGTCTTCAAGATGATGGCTTCCGTTTCTCTGGCAGGCATGAGCTGTCGGCGCGCCGACGCTTCGCCGGACACTTTCGAAAGTCACGTCCGATGCGCGCGCATACGCAGAACCATTTTAATTATCACACACTTTTGCGCCGCGCAATGTTTACGTAATCAGCCACAAAAATTTCCGCCGATGATGACTCCGGAAAATTTGGCCTTTTGGCGTTCCACGATCCGGGCCAGGTCAGCGCATTTCGTGCCTCCGATAGCCTAAAATCGCTCATTCTGGATTCTGTTAACTAGCCGATTTTCACCCTGAACATTATCGGACCCAACCAGCGCTCTCAACTCGCTTGCTTTTTTCCCTTCTTTCGATACCCTTCACCACTACCCTATGCGTACGCGGCGATTCGACATTCTGGGCATCGGTGAAAACGTCACCGACACGGTGATGCGGCTAGCCCAATTCCCCGCCCTGGGCACCAAGGTAGAAATGCTCGGCGCCCAAATCCTTCCCGGCGGTCAGGTAGCCACTGCCCTGATCGCCTGCCAGCGCTGGGGCCTAAAGACTCATTACGTCGGAGCCGTAGGCGATGATCTTGCCGCCGAAATCCACCGTCGCGAGCTCCGCCGTGCCGGCGTCCACGCAGACCTCGTCCAGGTTCCGCGCTCTCTTAGCCAACATTCCTTTATCTTCCTCGACACCAGTTCCGGAGAACGCACAATCGCCTGGGCACGCGACCGCCGCCTAACTGTCTCTCCCTCTTTCCTTCAACGAAGTTGGGTCACTTCCGCCCGCCTTCTGCACATAGACGGGCATGACCCCGCGACCACCGCTGTCGCCGCCGCTTGGGCTCGCGCCTCGGGAATCCCCGTAGTAGCCGATTTGGACCATGTGAATCCTGGACTGCTGCGGCTGCTTCCGTTCGTGGATTATCCGGTCACTTCCAGCGAATTCCCTGCCGCTGCCACTGGTGAAACGGATCTCCTCAAAGCTCTTCCTAAGCTTCATCGCAAATATAATTTCCGCGCATTTTGCGCGACAATCGGAATAGATGGAGCCTTAGCGTGGGACGGCCATCGCTTCTGGTATGCTCCCTCCTATAAGGTTCACGTCGCAGACACCACCGGAGCAGGTGACCTGTTCCATGCCGCGTTTTCTTACGGGATCCTGCGTAGTTGGGACATGCAGCGCGTTCTGGATTTTGCGTGTGCCGCCGCGGGTCTGAATTGCGAAGCGCTGGGAGCGCGCGGAGGCATCCGCAGCTTGCCTAGAGTGAACAGATTGCAGCGCAACGGACGCCGCAATCGAAGGCTCTTTTCCCGAACGGAGCTTGTTCGCGCCGCTTCACGGGCGCTCGGGGGCCATCGCGGCTAATCTCAAACAGGTCAAGAGGGCGACTCTCGACACGGCACAAAGAATCCCTCACCAAAACGAATGTTCATCCCTCTCAAAGACCTGAATCCGCACCGCACCTACCCGGTCGTCAATACGCTCCTCATTTTGGCGAACGTTACCGTTTTTCTGTTCCAGCTCACCCTTACGCCTGCGCAGTACAAAGTATTTCTGCTTGCTAACGCCACAATTCCTTCCCATGTGAATGCTTTCTTAGGCGGCCATATCAGCTTCGAAGCCGCTTTCCTCCCCCTGCTGACCAGCATGTTTCTACATATGGGCCTCTTGCACATTGCCGGGAACATGCTCTTCCTCTGGATTTTTGGCGATAATGTCGAGGACTACTTCGGCCATTTCCCCTACCTGGTCTTCTACCTTTTTTGTGGCGTGGGCTCCGGCCTATCCCACATCATTTTCAACCTACATTCTTCCGCTCCCGCACTTGGCGCCAGTGGCGCCATCTCTGGGGTCATGGGTGCTTATATCGTGCTTTATCCCCGCGCAAAAATTCTCACGCTGGTCCTCATCTTTTTCTTGCCTATCCCCGCCTTTATCATCCTCGGCTACTGGTTTCTGCTCCAATTCGTTGCCGGCGTTACCACTGTCGGCGGGGCGGCGACCGGGGGAGTTGCCTGGTGGGCCCATATCGGCGGATTCCTGTTGGGAATGTTGGTCACGATATTGACTCTTAAGGATCGAAAGTAGCGCTTAAGGGGTGTTTCAAACTATCGAGGAAGGCCAGAGGAACATCTAAAGTTATCCTTTATACTTACTGCGCCTTCCTCAAAGCAAAATTTGCGAGCCAGTCTCCGACTTCAACAGTTTGTTTAACTCCGCCAAGATCAGGAGTCACGATATTCTCTTTCAGCCCAGACCTCACGCCCTCGCGTAACACTTCTGCTTCGCGCTTCCATCCCAGAAAATCGAGCATCATCGCCGATGCCAGCACTGACCCGAAAGGGTTCGCAATCCCTTTACCGGCAATATTCGGTGCGGAACCGTGAACCGGCTCGAACAACGATGTCCTGTCCGGATGAATATTCCCCGAAGGCGCCAACCCAAGTCCGCCAGCCAGCTGCGCACCCAAATCGCTGATGATGTCTCCAAATAGGTTGCAGGTCACAATCACGTCAAACTGCGACGGATCGCGGACAATCTCCATCGCCAGCGTATCGATGTAGAGGTGGCGCGATTCAATCGCTGGATACTCCTGCCGCACGACCTTGAATACTCGTTGCCACAGGTCATGCGCAAAGGTCATCGCGTTCGATTTGTCGCTCATGCACACGCGCTTCAGACCTTGCTCCCGCGCATAGTCGAAGGCATAGCGAATGATCCGCTCGACCCCCTTGCGGGAGTTCACGTCCTCCTGCATCGCGATTTCGTCCGCAGTGCCCTTCTTAAAAAAACCTCCCACCCCGACGTAGAGTCCTTCCGTGTTCTCGCGGAAGACCATCAGCCGGATATCCTTCGCAGTCCGGTCGCGCAGCGGGGTCAGCCGGTCGTGCAGCAGCTCAACAGGTCGAGCATTCACATAGAGATCCAGCTTGAATCGTAGCCCCAGCAGAATGTCCGCAGCATGTTGGTTGGAAGGCACCCGCGGATCGCCCAGTGCCCCGAACAAGATGGCATCAAACTCGTCGCGCAGCATCTCGACCGCGCCCGGCGGCAAGCTAACGCCCTCTTTCAAGTACTTATCCGCGCCCCAGTCAAACTCCACGAACTCAATCGGTCTTTTGGCCGGCGAGGTCACCGCCCGCAGCACCTTCAGCGCCTCCGGCGTTACTTCCTTCCCGATCCCATCGCCGGGAATCACGGCAATGCGCGCGTGTTCCCCGCCCCACCGGAGGGGAAGTTTGCCAGCTGGATTTGTCGGCTTGGTTGTCATTCGAAAAGCTTGAATTCCCGGCTAGTGGCAAGAGTACTAGGGTCAGCTCTACTTCGTCTTGGCATTCTCCGTCTTCAAAATGAACGCCGCCACATTATCGTGCAGCTCTTTCAGAGAGGCCTCATGGGCATAGACCATGTGCCCCGATTCATAGAACTTGAATTCGATGTGGTTCTGCAGGTTGGCCGGAATCGGCAGGTGGTGCATCTCGTAGACGCCTTCATAAAATGGGGTGGCCAGGTCAAAGTACCCCGCGTTCAACAACACTCTAAGGTCCGGGTTGTATTTCATTGCCAGCGCCAAATCCACCATCACGTTTGCCGCTTGCGGCAGCGGTATCGGCACTCCCGGCGGCTGGTGCAAAAGGTTCCATGATCCGAGGTTCACTTCCGGCTTATAAGTCTTGTTCTCTCCGAATTTCAATTCCTTCCGCACATAGTCGTTGAAGGCGGAAACATATGCCGAACTGATCGCCGCGGATTGCGGATCGTACTCCGCCTCTTTGCTCAGCGGGTCGAGCGTTGGCCCGGAGAACCGCGTGTCGAGTCGGCCCGTCGTCATGTCGCTGGAATCTTCCAGGTTCTTCTCGAACTCGCCGCCGTTAATCCGCAGATCGGCTTTCAGGATGTACTCGACCGGCAGCCCGGTATAGTCGTGCAGCTTCGCCGCAATCGCCTTCCTCTGTTCCGGAGTCAGCTCGGACCCGGCCTCCAACGCCTGCGCATACTCGCCCATCGCAAACTTTTCGACTTCCGCAAGCAAACTGTCCAACGCTTGCTTTTGGTCGGCCAACTTGTGGTGATACCACGCGGAAGCCGCGTAAGTCGGCAATGCCAGTTCGTACGGCAAATCAACCCCTGGATTAAACTCCGGCGAATCCGCGCTCAAATCAAAATTCAATATTTGCGATAGCAAAATCACGCCATTGAAGTCCACGTCGCGCTCTGTCTCGAGCACGTTCGCGAGTACCGCCGATCGTGTCGTTCCGTAGCTCTCGCCAAACAAATATTTCGGCGAATTCCACCTCCCGTATTTCGCCAGGAACTGCACGATGAAATCAGCAAAGGCATGCGCGTCCTGGTCAACTCCGTAAAAGGCTTTGTCCCGGTCCTTTCCCGCAACTCGGCTGAACCCGGTTCCCGGCGCGTCCACGAACACAAGATCGCTCACATCCAGCAGGCTGAAATTGTTGTTCACCACCGGATACGGCGCTGCCGGTGTGTGCGTATTGTCCGCCGTGACTACTCGCTTCGGCCCAAACGCGCCCATGTGCAGCCATACCGTCGAAGACCCTGGCCCGCCGTTATAAAGGAACGTTACCGGCCGTGCCGTGCCCCTCTCGTCGGATTTGATGTACGCGACGTAGAACATGCTCGCTTCCGCCGGCTGGCTCTTCTCATCCTTGTCCGCATTCTGCGGCACATCGTCCCAACCCTTCGGATGCACCACCAGCGTCCCCGCGTAAGCATCGTAATTAATCAGATGTCCACCAACGGTCACCGAGCCTTTGCTCTCCTGCTGCTCGGGCTTAAATCCCTCCTCCTTTGCCGCCGCCGCTTTGCTTGGCGCGGCCTCGTCCTTTGTCTGCGCCTGAACAGCCTGGCCTCCCAGCGCGGAGACTGTCATCGCTAAAGCGGCAATCATGAGCATCGGCATTCGCATCGGGCTTCTCTCCCAGTATGAAATTTGCAAATCTCTTCTTCTCAACCGTATCAGGTCGAATCTACCACGATTTAACTTCCGAGACTCTTTAGACGCCGGAAATCTCGCCTCGTTTGTCGATCCACTGGTTCCCGTCTGCCTCGAACCAAGAGGCCGCATTCCTAGACAAGCCGTTCTTTTCGCACCGTCAGCTTGTCGATTCGCCCGCGCTTCGGCTCAAAGCCAATGCCCGGCCCGGTTGGGACTCGAATCGTCCCTTGCCCCGAAACCGTCACTTCCGGCTCGATGATGTCCTCGGCCCAATACCGCTTGCTGGCCGTCACATCGCCCGGCAAAGTAAAGTTTCGCAGCGACGACAGCGCGATGTTGTGGGCCCGCCCGATTCCAGATTCCAGCATCCCCCCGCACCACACCGGCAGCCCGCCCTTCTCGCACAAATCGTGAATCCGCTTTGCCACGGTGTACCCGCCCACGCGCCCGAGCTTGATGTTGATAATTTTGCAGGCCCCCAGAAGTATCGCCGCCCGCGCTTGCTCCTCTGTATGAATGCATTCATCCAGACAAATCGCTGTCTGTAATTTCTTCTGCAACTCGACATGCGCGTACAAATCGTCCCATCCCAGAGGCTGCTCGATCATCATCAAATAAAAGCCTTCCAGTTGCTTTAGGAGCTCCCAATCCTCCATCCGGTACGCCGAGTTCGCGTCCACCATCAGCTTGATGCTTGGAAACTCTTCCCGCAGCCGCTTCACTTGCGGCAACTCTTTTCCCGGCTTGATTTTTATTTTTACTCGTTGGTAGCCGGCGGCAAGTTCCTTCCGTACCGCTTCCGCCAGTTCGTCCAGCGATTCCTTGATCCCGATGGATACCCCGCAGGCGATTTCTTCCCGCGTTCCACCTACCAGTTTCGATAGCGAGACTCCCTTCTGCTTCGCCTCCGCGTCCCACAACGCCGCTTCCAGCGCAGCCTTTGCCATGTTGTGGCCGCGAACTGCCTCCATCAGGCCCCACGCCTCCGACGCCGTTGCGATATCCTTGTGCTTGATCATCGGCCACAGGAAATCGCGCATCACAAGCCACGCCGTATCCGTGGTCTCCGGACTGTAGAACGGCCGTTCTCCAGCCACGCACTCGCCCCATCCGATCACCCCGTCCGCCAACACTTCAGCCAATATAATTCGCCGCTCTTCGGTGCGCTCCGAGCTGGTTTCGAACGGGGCCAACAGCTTCATCCGCAATTCTCGCAACGTGACTTCTCGTATGCGCATGTTCCCCTTCCACATTCTACGGACGAGAGATCCGTTCCCTCGCGCGATCTTGCAGTTTTCCTATCTCGTCTACTGAAACTTGTTTCCTAGAAATCGCTCCAAGGAATCAACTGGTAGGCGGTTCCGGTAGACGTCGCCGTCACGCCCACTGCCGCATATCCCCGAGCAAACCACGACGTGAACTCCTCGCGGATGCGTGCCTGCACTTTTGCCACTTCGGCGATGTTGCTCAGCTTCCATCGGTCGAGTTCCTTCGGCAGCTCCACCGTCGCCGGTGTTTCGTCCACTCCCTTCACCAGATCCGAAATTGCGCCTACCACTCGTGCCGAGTCCAGGTGCCACTCCGCCACGAGCCGGTCGGTCGGAAGCCCTCGATGCAATGGGCTTGTCGTCAGCCCATACAGGTTCGGCGAATATTTCCGCGCGATCGCTCCCAGCCGGTTCAAATTGAAATGGGCGTTTCTTGTTTCCAGGGGATCGAACGTCCAGACGATCAGCCGGATTCCCCGCCCCAGTGCTTCCTCGCGCTGAAAAAGTTTTAAAGCTCGCCCCACTCCTCGATCGCGATAATCCGGGTGCACTCCAGTCATGTGTGAGTGCAGAAAAACCACGCCGTCCCGGTATCCGACGATCGCCAGCGTGTACCCCACTAATCGCCCGCCGTCGAACGCGCCCAGCACTTGGCCTCCGGTTTCCGCAGCTACCACGAATAGTGTCGCCGGCTCCACTTCCAAATCGTCTTCGCCCCAAATTTCCCGCTGCAAAACAACGCAGCGATGAAACTCCTCGATCTCGTGGCATTTTCGAACGGCAATTGCCTCGCTCATCGGCTTTTGCGCGCCCCCTCCGGCAGCATTGCCCGATCTTCTTCCGCGAGTTTGGCTGCTTCCCAGAACTCTTCCATTTGTTCGCGCGGCACGTCCGCTAGCATCTTCCCGCTCTCCTTGGCCAGCTCTTCCATGCGCCGGAATCGCGCCGAAAACTTCGTATTCGCCTTCTTCAACGCAATCTCTGGATCGATCTGCAAGAACCGCGATAGATTGATCGCGGAAAACAGCAAGTCTCCCATTTCCTCTTCGATTCGTCCCGCATTCTCCGAATCCAGCGCCTGTCGCAGCTCCTCCGCCTCCTCGTTCATCTTTTCGATCACACCGCCTATATTCGGCCAGTCAAATCCGATTCGCGCCGCGCGCCGAGTCAATTGAAATCCTTCCAGCGCCGCTGGCAATGCCTTCGACACTCCGTCGAGAAGAGACGCCGTCTCGTTCGCTTTCCTACCCTCTTTCCCCGATTTCTTCTCTGCCGCGATCCGTTCTTCTTTCTTCGATTGTTCCCAATTCTTCAGCACTTCCGCGGCATCCTTCGCGCTCTTTTCACCAAAAACGTGTGGATGCCTTCGCACCATCTTGTCGTGAACTTCTCGAATGACATCGGAAACCGTGAATCGCCCCTCTTCTTTCGCGATTTGCGAATGAAACACGATTTGCAGCAGCAGGTCGCCCATCTCCTCCGCGAACTTGCTGTCGTCTCCGCCTTCCAGCGCTTCCAGAACTTCGTACGCTTCCTCAATCAAGTAGGTTCTCAGCGTTGCGTGTGTCTGCTCACGGTCCCAGGGACACCCATCCGGCGCTCGAAGCCGCGCCTGCACCTCCGCCAGCTTCTCAAACCACTGGCCAGCCGTCAGCCGCCCCTCCTCAGCCGTGCCTTGGAGGCCTCTCCTGTGCCCCTTGCTTGTTTTTTTCTTCTTGTTGGGCATCACTCTGTCCGTGAAAGCCATATTGCAACAAACGTTACACTTTACGGCCCTGCACACACTTTGACAAGCTTGCCGGTAGGGGATGTCTCTTTTTGAGGGATATCACTTCAAATGAAGTTATACAACTGCCTGCTCCGATCCACTTGTCGGACCGGAGCAGGCGAACTGTACTTGGTTCATGCGGATCTGGTTGATCAAATGGCTCCTCTTGGGCCTTTACTCCCTGTGGTCGTGAGGACGCTCGTGCGGACGGTCGTGTTTGTGTTCTTCCACCCGGGCACGCCCTTGACGAGCTGCCTCCCTTTCATGCTCGTTGCGCCGCTCTAATCTATGTTCTTCCACGGGGTGTGGGCTATTCCAGCGGTGCACATCAGGGTAGGCATGCTCATAGACCCGACGATTTGCCCACACGCGACCCCATGGCCGGTCATTGAGGTAGACCTCATGGCGCCCCCATTCAAATCGGTTGTATCCCCAGCCCCATGGACGGAATGCCACTCCCAGCGTGATGCCATACCCGAATCGGATCGCTCCTCCAACAAAAAATCCAGGCCGCGGGCGCACAAAGACGACGGCGGGATTGTAGTACGGCACGACCATGAACTCAGGATTTGCCGGCGTTATCGCAATATAAGGCCCGCCGCTTACAATGATTTGCCCGTTGCTTCTCAAATATCCATAGTCCCTAGCCTTCTGCCTCATCCGCTGGACTGCATCCATCACGTCCTGCCGCTGCGCCAGAAACGCATTGCCGATGTCCGCTGTCCAATTCATGTCCGATGCCATCATCTCCAGAACTGACGGAAACGGCAGCAGAGCTTGCACGCTGGGATCCCACGGCAATTGATCCGCATTGATGGCGCTGGCCAGTTGTTCGCCTCTCAAGTAATGGTGCTCATCCGCCCACCTTGCGGCATCCGGTATCTGGTCGGGATATGTGGCCGCTGCCAGGATTTGCGCCAGCAGCGGGTCCGGATACAGCGCGATTCGCGAAACCATTTGCTCTAGCTGCTCCGGCCCGAGGTATGGCGGAGGCGCTTGGTCCTGCGCCATCATCATGGTTGGCAGCCAGGTCAAAAGAATCCCGATAGCCAATACCACTCCCGTCATTCGTGCGGTAAATTTCGATCCTCGCATTCGATTCCCCCTATCAATAAATTTTAAAGGGCTGTCTCTGGAAATCCTATCTTATTTTGTAAAACACGGTTTTCCCCGAATAGTTCCTGGCTGCTTATCCGTTAGCCCGGTGCCCCTGCTGAAATCTCCGACCCGTGCTAAACTTGTCCAGAGCACCATTTTCGAGGTTTGCCCCATTGACTGATCACAAGCAAGAAGAATCTTTTCGCGTAATCGACCGGCGCCCCTTCACCGCGGATGGCGAACTCCGCAAGGAAGCCATCGAGGAGAAAGAACGCGAGCAAAAGCGCGAAGAGCAGGCTCACCCTGTCGCGCAAGCTCCCCCGCCGGCCGCGCCACCACTTCCCGTCGACGCTCCCAAGCCATCTCAACCCTTTGAAAATCTGGTTCGAATGCTCGGCAGCAATGCCGCCATGGTTCTCGGTGCCTACGCGGATCCGCGTACTGGACAGCCGATGCTCGATCCCGAAGCGGCTCAAGAGCTAATCGATATGCTCGATGCACTACGCGAGAAAACCAAAGGCAATCTCGCGCCACAGGAAGACAGCCTCCTTCTCGACCTGCTCGGCAAATTGAAAATGACCTATTTGGAAGTCAATCAGGCCGTCGCGGCCCAGGCCGCCACGCAGGCAAAAGCGAAGGCGCGGCCTTAGACCGCTGCGGGGGTTCGCTTCGGTCCGTCTTTAAGATGAGTCTCATTCTCTCGGCTTTCCCCGGTTTCCATGAAGCTGATCTCATGTCCAACGTTCCGCTAAAAATCACCGTCCTTGGCTCCGGGACGTCCATGGGTGTTCCGTCGCTAGCCTGTCACTGCCCGGTCTGTAGCTCCCCTGACCCACGCGACAACCGCCTTCGCCCTTCCCTGCTCCTCTCGCGTGATGGCCATAATGTGGTCATTGACACCACGCCCGATTTCCGGCAGCAGGCTCTGCGCGCCCGGATCGAACGCCTTGACGCGGTTCTCCTCACTCACGGCCACGCCGATCACATCATGGGATTCGACGACATCCGACCGTACAACATCCGCCAAAATGCCGCCCTGCCCATTTATTCGAACGAGGAAACCTTTCGAATCGTTCGGCGCGCGTTTGCTTACATTTTCGATGGCAAGCCCAAGCTAAGCTCGATCCCCAGCGTCAAACTCATTGAAGTCAGCGGCGCGTTCGAACTTCTCGGTGCCTCTTTCACGCCCATTCCTCTTCTGCATGGCGACATGCAAGTGTTGGGCTTTCGTTTCGGCAACGCTGCTTATCTGACGGATTTCAGCTCGGTCCCGGAATCGTCGATGGCGCTCTTGAACGATCTCGATGAGCTGATTCTCGATGCGCTGCGCGATATTCCTCATCCCATGCACCAGACCGTGGATCAGGCTCTCGCGCTCATCGACCAGTTGAAGCCGCGGCGCGCGTGGTTTACGCACATCGCTCACGATTTGCCGCATGCCGAGACGAATGAACGGCTGCGCAAACTCGGATTCTCGAACGTGCAGCTTGCTTACGACGGGCTCGAAATCGAAGCGAACGTCGACGAAGCGGACGAGCCTCCGACACAGCACGCAGCCTCGAATGCCAGTTCGGCCGGGCCTGCCTCGCTCGAAGTTTTCTCCACTTCCGCGGCGTGGTCTGCTCGACATGCGGAATCGAATCGGGGAAGCACGCTGGCGATTGGAAATTTTGACGGCATACATCTTGGCCACCAGGCGATTCTGCGCGCGTGTGTTGCTCGCGCGCGGGAGATCGATGCGGTCGCGTCGGTATTGACGTTCGATCCGACGCCGCAGAAAGTTTTGCGGCCGGAATCGGCTCCTTTGCGGATTTCGACGACCGCACAACGGCTGCGGTGTTTCGCTGCGATTGGCGTCAACGCGGCCGTGGTGCTTCCCTTCTCTCACGAGCTCGCGAAACTTTCTCCGCGGGAATTTGTGGAGAAAATTCTGGTTCGCGACCTGTATGTTCGCGCGGTGTTTATCGGCGAAAATTTCCGCTTCGGGCACAAGCAAGCCGGCGACGCGCAACTGTTGGCTCGGCTCGCGGCGGAACGCGGCTTCGAGGTGTTTGTGCTGCCGCCGGTACTGTACAGGGGCGAAGTCGTTTCGAGCACCATCATTCGGCGCGAAATTGCGTGCGGCGACGTGGCGCACGCGGCGCGGCTGCTGGGACGGCCTTTCGTACTGAGCGGAAACGTCGTCTCGGGAACGGGGACGGGGCGGCGATTTACGTTCCCGACGCTGAATCTTGCGGCGGAGCAGGAACTTTTGCCAGCGCGCGGCGTGTACGTCACGCGGACGCTGCTGGAAGGCGAAACGCGTACGCGGCGATCGGTCACCAATGTCGGCGTGCGCCCGACATTCAATGGGTCGGCGCTCAGCATCGAAACGCATATTCTTGAACCCATTTCTGAAATCACGCCGGCGCGCATCGAGGTCCATTTCTGCAAGCGGCTGCGCGAGGAAACAAAATTCAACAACCCCGAAGAACTGCGAGCGCAAATTGCCCGCGACATCGCCACCGCCAACAATTTCTTCACCCGCCTCCGCATTCACCGTTCGAACGCCCAAGCCATCCCCACCCGCCAGCCCTCTTGAGCCTCGCCAAATATAGAGGCGTGCGAGCCACTCGGAGAAGCGGCAGCAAGGCTGCCGCACTCCAAGTATCTTGTTCGGGATATTCTGCGGGACTCAAGTAGGAGCGCGCCGCCTGCCGTGACCGGGCGGTCTCAGAAGGCCGCTGAAGAATCGCTTTGCATCCGATGACAGCAATGATATCATTGCTGTCATGGCCACACTCACGATTCGGCAGCTGGACCAGAAAACCAAGTCGCGCTTGAGGGTTCGCGCCGCCAACCACGGACGCTCGATGGAAGCGGAGGCACGCGAGATCTTACGCTCGGCTTTGACCTCTTCCTCGCGGAACAACGGAAACCTGGCCGAGAAGATTCGGCGGCGGTTTGCTCCATTGGGTGGGATCGAGCTTTCCTTGCCAAAGCGTGACGCCTTGCGCAGGCCCCCTGGATTCGAGGAATGATCGTCCTCGATACGAATGTGTTGTCAGAACTCATGAGGCCAAAACCTTCCGCCCAAGTGGTGGCCTGGATCGCCCTGCAACCGGCAGCAGAGCTCTTTACAACCGCGATCACCGAGGCGGAAATCTTTTACGGAATCGAATTGCTCGCCAAAGGCAAGCGACGCGACAGCCTGCTGGCTGCGGCGGAGGAAATGTTTACGGAAGACTTCGCCGGACGTATTCTGGGATTCGAAGGCGAAGCTGCACGCCACTTTGCCGCGATTGCGGCACGCCGTCGTGCGCTCGGAAGGCCTATTAGCCACGCGGACGCCCAGATTGCGGCCACGACTCAGGCGCATGGAGCCAGGCTTGCGACAGGCAACGGCCCCGACTTTACCGATTGCGACATTGTCGTTATCAATCCTTGGGTCTAGACCCAGGACCCGCCCTCAAAAACCGAAGACGGCGCACCCTCCGCATAACTAAGAGTCCGGGCCACCCGGCATTGCCGCTGGCTATCACATTGTGGTAGTATCACATTGTGGAGTTCATTGAATCGCAGCCGTTCACGCGGAAGCTTCACCGGATTGCCGGCGATGGCGCCGACGCAGTGCTGAGGGCGATCCAGGACGACCTTGAGAGGAAGCCCGAGAGAGGGGCGGTGGTTCCTGGCCTTGGCGGCGTACGTAAAGCGCGCATCGCGAATCCTGGACGTGGCAAAGGAAAGCGTGGCGGGTACCGTTATTTGTATTTGTACTTGGAAACGCGCCAACACATTCACCTGCTGCTCTTACTGGACAAGAATGAACAAGAAGATGCCACGGAGGAGCAGCGTAGACAGATTCGACAGTGGGCTGCGGAAGTTAAACGTGAGTTGTGAGGTTAAAAATGGCGAAGAAAATCAAAGTGAACATTTTTGAGGACATGAAAGCGGCGCTGAAGGGCGCGGCGGCCTACGAGCGCGGAGAGCCGGTCAATCTGCGCGTCACACGCGTCCCTTCACGGCCGAAGCCGATTTCTCCCAAAGAGGTGCGCCACATTCGGGAAGCGTTGAATGCCAGCCAATCGCTTTTCGCCAGCTACCTGAACGTGAGCCCTAACGCGGTGCGAAGCTGGGAACAAGGCACTCGGCGGCCTCGGCAAGCCGCGCTCAAACTCCTTGCCATCGCCAGGAAAAATCCTAAAGCTCTGCTGGTTGCGTAATTTTTGCTTTTCGCCGTCTCCAGGCGCCGCCACCCGCCGCGTTGCGATATTATCGTTATGGGGAATCAATAAAATGAGCAAGCGAGTGCCCTCGTATGCTTTGGACCCGGTAAAGGCCTTTATCAACTATCTAGACGCCTCAGGGAAGCTCCTTCATCTCAGCATGCGCGCGATCGCCATGACCCGAGCTATGCCTCAAATGGTCGAGGCAATTGCCACTGCTTCGAGGGGGGATTCGGACTGGGATGAGCAACGACACGTCGTAGGTTTGGAAAAAGCAAAAAACGACGCCGAGTTCGCGAAGAACGAGTGTGACACCGGTTTTTCTTTATTACACGAATTCACTCTCGTTGGGACCTGGGGCGCGTTCGAGGTGGCCATTGAAGATCTAGTGGTCGGTGTCCTTTGCAACGAGCCTCAATTATTGCGTGCCGAGCCGTTCGCCAAGATTCGGATCCCGTTGGCAGAATTTGAGATTCTTGACAACGAAGGGCGCATGAGAATTTTGTTGCGTGAGCTACAAAGAACCTTGCGCTCTGACCAGAGAAACGGGGTGGGCGCTTTCGAAGCAATCCTCGGGGCGGTGGGACTGTCGGGCGAGGTTAAGAAGGATTGCAGAGAACGTATTTGGGAAATGAACCACATCCGCAACGCGGTCGTTCACCGCCGTTCGCGTGCGGACCGGACATTCATCGGTGCTTGTCCTAAATTGGGACTGAACATCGGCGATCAAATATCGATCACGCACAATCAACTTGGTGAATACGCCGGGGCACTCGCCGGTTATGCAACGGAGATTGTTTATCGCATGGGGGCTCGCTACGGCGTTGAAATGAGCCCGCGTTCCTAACTCCCTGGCGGGCGAAGCTTGGAAGGCTAGGGACGGACGGAACGTTCCCTGTAATTTTTGATTCGTGCGAGGAGAAACATGAGAACACTTCCTGTCTGTCCCCATGTTTTGAAATCGGAAACTGCAAAATTCACGCTTGACAACGGCGGATAATCCACTACCATACGGTTGTGGATAAGTTAGATACAACATTTGCGGCTCTGTCTGATCCAACCCGCCGGGCGATGATCGAACGGCTCTCCCATGGGCCTGCCTCTGTGCATGGATTGACGGAACCGTTTGCGCTCTCGCAGCAGATGATTTCAAAACATATTGCCTACCTGGTGCGGGCGCGGATTGTGATCAAGACGAAGCGTGGAAGAGAGAGCGTGTGCACGCTTAGGCCAAAGGCGATAAAGACAGTCAGCGACTGGGCAATTAACTATCGGCGACTCTGGGAAGAGCGTTTCGACAAGTTGGATGTGGTTTTGCATCAAATGAAAAAAGAGGAGGTCAGAGATGACAAAAAACACGGTTAATGAGACAGAGCGGATGGTTGTCACTCGAGTTTTCGACGCCCCGCGCGCATTGGTTTGGAAGGCGTGGACAGACCCGAAATATGTGATGCAGTGGTGGGGGCCGAAGGGTTTTACTGCGCCGGTTTGCGAGATCGATTTTCGCGTAGGAGGAAAATTTCTCTGCTGCATGAGAACGCCGGATGGGCAGGAGGGCTGGAATGCCGGGGAATACCACGAGATTGTTCTGCACGAGAAGATCGTTTACTCCATGTACTTTTCCGACTCGAAGGGAAACAAGGTCGAGCCTGAGGAGTATGGAATAGAACATGAGGCCATTGACGATGCGCACGACGTGGTTATTTTTGAGGATTTTGGAAACGGCCAGACGAAACTCACCCTCATTGGAAGTGAACCCCTGGAGAGCGCAAAAAACAGCGGGCAACTAGAGGGCTGGGTTGAGATACTCGAAAAACTTGCCGGAGTTGTTGCGGGGCTAGCGAAAGCGAAATAAGAAGTTGAAGTTTTGATGATCGTCATGCGCGAGATATAGGACGGGTGGCCCGGACTCTCAGTTATGCGAAGGGCACCTCGTCCTCGGTTTTTGAGGGCGGGTCTTGCGTTTGGGTTCTCTCTAGTCGATCAGCGAATCCATCGGAAGCAATCGTACCCGCACGGACTTTCTGGATATCACCGGTCCTGAAAGTAGAAACTCCAACTGCTCGATTGCCAATCCTTGGGGTGCGGCACCAAACCGCGAATGAGCGGATTGGCGTGCGGGGAGTTCAGATTGTCTCGCGCGGAGACGCCTCCGCGCTCCGCGGGGCTCAGCGCACCGCTAGCTTATCGAGGCGGTCGAGGGTATCGGGATAGTTGCGGACGAGGAGGACGAGGGCGGCGGCCTGAGGATTTGGCTTGGCGCGACCCTGCTCCCACTTCTCGAGCGTTCGGACGTTGATGCGCAGCTTCCGCGCAAAGACGGCGCGCGAACAGCGCATCCGCTTGCGGGTCTCGCGGATGAACCTGGAGTTCACTGCCGGGAGCGCCGTGGCTTCCACTTGGTAGCTGCGCAAGGTCAACTGCCCTTCCCGGTGCTTTTTCATCGCATTTACGCCTTCGAGCAATTCGTCGAAGATTTTTCTCTTTGCCATTAGCAATTCCTCCTGGCCGCTTCCCGGGCGCCTCGTTCGGCTTCGATAGCTCCCTTCAGCAGTTTCTTTTCCTTGGGCGTGAGATCCGCCGCCTCATTCTTTCCGTACAGCGTCATCAGCCAAAGCTGATGTTCCGCAGTGAAATAGTAGTAGATGACTCGGAGGCCGCCTCGCCGGCCCTTGCCACGCCTCGTATCGGCCCAGCGAATTTTCCGGAATCCGCCGGTGCCGGGGATAAGGTCGCCTGCTTCCGGCTTGCGCGAGAGTTCCTGTTGAAGCTTCCCGTATGCCTCATCGTCCAGATATTCAGAGACACGGCGCGTGAATGCCGGAGCTTCAAAGAATTCCATTTCCGCTCGCTCTACGCCGTTGGCGTATGCTCAGTATCATACGCTATCAGCGTATAAAAGGGCAAGACCGGGGCAAGCCGAGAGAACAAGCGCTCACGCACGAGGAGAATTAGGACAAAGCGAGGAGAATCACGAGGGCATTTTGGCGAGGCAGTCTTCGCAGTAGCCGCCGACTTCGGTGCGGGAGACGGTGACTTTCATTTTGAAGTCGCGGGCAATTTGCTGCTTGAGCTGCTCGTAGAGGCGGCTTTCGAATTCGCGGACTTTGCCGCAGCGGAGGCAGGCGACATGGATGTGGTCTCGTGGACCGTGGCTTTCGTAATAGTGGCGGTCGCCGCGGAGATGGAGGAGGTCGAGTTCGTCGATGAGACCTTCCTTTTTGAGGAGGTCGATGGTGCGGTAGACGGTGACGAGGTGAACGCCGGAATCGATTTTCTGGGCGCGTTCGAGGATTTGGTCCACGTCCAGGTGCTGCTCAGCGGCGTCCATGACTTCAAGGATGACGCGGCGCTGGCGCGTGAGGCGAATTTTGCGCTCGCGGATAGACTGCTGGAGTTTTCCGGTGGTTTCCGCGGTGTTGAGGCGCTCGCCGGTCGAGACGCGGTGGGTCGGCGATACGGACATGGACGCCCTCCTGCGGGGCGGAGCAGAGCGGCTAGGAATGGCTGGTAATCCGCCGCAAAATGTCATTGTACATAACGACGGCGAAGATGACCAAGAGGAAGACGAGACCGACCTGAACGAAGCGCTCTTTGAAGCTGAGGCTTAGGTCGCGGCGCATAATTCCTTCAATGGCCAGGAGCAGAATATTGCCGCCGTCCAGGATGGGAATGGGCAGAAGATTCAGAATGCCGAGATTTACGCTGATGAGAACCATGAGGAAGATGACGTCGAGCGGGCCGCGCTTGACGGCTTGGCCGGCCATGTGCGAAATGCCGACGGGACCCTGGAGTTGTTTGATGGAGACGCGGCCGCTGAAGAGCTTGCCTACGACGTCGACGGTCTGCGAGATCGTGTCGTAAGTCTTGAGGCCGGCGAAACGGACACTTTCACTGAAGGAAACTCTCTTGTAGGCGGGGACGTCGGCGCGAAGAACGCCGATTTGATAGGTATTGTCGTCGGCGTCGGCGGCGCCTTTTTTGGGGGTGACCACGACGCGGACGGTCTGGCCCTTGCGGTCGACGTCGAGGGTCATGGGCTGGCCCTTGGAAGATTGCGCGGCCTCGCGGAATTGGTCCCAATACTGGATCGGCTTTCCGTTCACCGCGGTGATGAGGTCGCCTTCGTGCAGGCCAGAACGTTCAGCCGGAGTCCCGGGCGCAATTTGATCGATGATTGGACGAATCGGCGCGAATCCCAGGATTTGGGTGTAGTCGGAGTAGTCTTTGGAGGTGAAGTCGACGGTCTGGCGCTTACCGGAGGCGTCGATCTGCATGGTGAGTTTCGCGCCAGGAGCGACTTGGCTGAGGGCCACGAGAGCTTGCTCCCAATCACGGGTGGGAGTGCCGTCGATGGAAAGAACGAGGTCGCCCGGCTTGAGAGGATTGGAGGCGGCGGCTTTGGTGTCGGGAAGTTGGTTGACGCGCACGGGGGCGTCGAGATAGGCGGAATAAGGGACGCCTACGGCGACGTAGAGGCCGGTAAGCAAAAAGATGGGAAAAATCAGATTGACCGCCGGGCCCGCAAAGGAAATCAGCGCCCGCTGCCACCGCGCCTTGCTCATCAACTCGTCGGGCGCACCGGTCGGTGGTTTATCTCCCGAATCGACTTCGGAAAGGTCTTGGCCAGCCATTCGAACATACCCGCCAAGGGGCAGCGCGCTCACGCGATAGTCCGTCGGCCCTTTTTTCCAGCCAAAGAGCCGCGGTCCAAATCCGATCGAGAACACATCCACACGCACGCCGCACATCCGCGCGACGATGAAATGTCCCCATTCGTGAATGAGAACCATTACGCCGAGCACGAGGCTGATGCCAACGATAAGGTAAACCGCTCCCATGTCTGTCTTTTCCCCTTCTTACAGCCTTATGAAACCGCTACCGCCGCCATCCCCAAACGACTTGTTTCTTCTTTTGCCATGCGCCGCGCTTCCGCATCTGCCGCCAGCACATCGTCCATCTTTTCAAAGCGCACTCGCGGCGTTCGCGCCAGCACGCGTTCAATCACTTCCGCGATTCCCCGGAACGGCAGCCGCCGCTCCAAAAATGCAGCCACGGCAACTTCGTCCGCGGCGTTCAGCGCGCAGGGCAGCGCCCCGCCCTTCTTCATCGCTTCGCGCGCCAGACGAAGGCAGGGGAAACGCCGGGTGGAAACTTTCTGGAAATCCAACCGCCGCAGCTTGGGCCAATCCAGGGCTACCTGATTAGACGCTACTCGCTCCGGATAGGTTAACGCATATTGGATGGGCATCCGCATATCCGTTGGACCGAGTTGCGCCAAAACCGAACCGTCCACGTATTCCACCATGGAGTGAATCGTGGACTGTGGATGAATCACGACGTCGATCTGGTCGGGCCGGACGCCAAACAGCCAGCGCGCTTCGATGACCTCGAAACCCTTGTTCATCATCGTCGCAGAGTCAATCGTGATGCGGTTGCCCATCTTCCAATTTGGATGCGCGAGCGCCTGCTCCGGGGACACGTGCTCCAACTCGGCAAGCGGCGTCTTCCGGAACGGGCCACCACTCGCGGTGAGCACGATGCGCTTCACTTCGCCGTGCGTGCCGCCGCGCAAACACTGATGAACGGCGTTGTGCTCGCTATCCACAGGGAGCACTTCGCGCCCGGCTTGTTTGGCGGCGGCCATCACCAGTTCGCCGGCTGCCACCAGGACTTCCTTGTTGGAGAGCGCCACGATCTTGCCAAGCTTGACGGCTTCGTAGGTGGCCTCGAGGCCCACAACACCGACGGCAGCGGAAACCACAATTTCGGCTCCACGATGCGTTCCGACTGCGAGCATTCCCTCGCGGCCGTGATGAATGGCTGGCAGGGGGGAAATTCCCGTGGCGCGAAGCATGGACGCAAGTTCATCCGCTTTTATCTCATCACTTACGGAGACCAGTTCAGGGCGATGCCGTCTGATCTGGCCGATGAGTTCCTCAAGATTACCGCCGGCGGCCAGCGCAACGACACCAAAGCGCTCGGGCAGCGCTTCCACAACAGAAAGGCACTGCCGCCCAATCGAACCCGTCGATCCCAAAATAGCAAGCTGCTTCAAGGACGAATCTCTTCTCCGCTTTTCGTCGAACTGGTGGGACAGACGCTCTTGTCCGTCTCACGCCCCATGAGTGGAAGGACCTGTGGACCTACCGGTTGGGAAGGTAAATCCAAATCCAATAGTACCAGACAACCGGGATTGCCAGAATCAAGGCGTCGATCCGGTCAAGCACACCCCCGTGCCCCGGCAAAAGAGAGCCCGAGTCCTTGACTCCGGCGCTTCGCTTATAGGCCGACTCGAGTAGATCGCCCGCCTGGCCAGCGAGATTGCCGACAAAAGCCATCGCAAGGAGGTGCGGCAATGGCACGTTCGCATACTTGGAAAAAACAAATGCAACGAGAAGCGCGCCGACAAGGCTCGCGGCAGTGCCTTCCCAGGATTTATTCGGACTCAAAACTGGCGCAAGCTTGTGTTTTCCGATAGCTCTTCCAACGAAATACGCGGCTGAGTCCCCAACCCAGGTTATCACCAGGACGAAGAACAGAATCGCGGGGCCTTGCAGGGAGAACCCGTGCAAACGGATGGCAAACGTCAACGGGAGCGCCACCAGAATCAGTCCGCTGGAACTCATTCCGGCGGCGGGCAAGGCCTCGACCATGGGCCTTTTCGTCCAGAGCGTCAGCGCTGCGATCCCGAGCAAAAAAACAAAAAATACATCCCCAACACTCGGCGGGAAAACCGCGGTGAGTTGAGCATAGCGGTCAATGGATTGAGGCACGGGGAGCCACTTGCGCGGCGTCCCCAGATAGCCGAATTGCGGGCCTCGCACTGCCCACCACTGCACAAACACAAGCAGCAACGCACATGTCGCCGTCCAGAAACGGTAGGCGCGATGGCCGATGGCATCGCCCAACGCGAAATATTCAAAAAGGGCCAGCAGGATAATCATTGCAAGCGCGACGGCCACAACCTCTGTCGAGCCCCACAACACCAGGCCGACCACGCACGGAATCAACAAGGCCGCCGTCGCGACGCGCTTCCAAGTCATAGAACTGCCATCCCCTGATGAAGCAATCCTTCCATCTCATCATATCGAGAGGAATAAATCACGAGGCGGAGTCACAATTTCGGCAGGAAGGTTTCCGAAGATGAGTAGACGCGGTTGGGGTCCAAGGAGAAGCCGACATCACTCGCCGACAACGCGAGCGGGATTTTCCGTTACGGGCTGGCCTTCGCGGATTCCGCCGTAGCGGCGCTCGCGTTTCTGGAATTCGACGAGCGCTTCCAGCAAACGCGCGCGATTAAAATCGGGCCAGAGCGTTTCCGTCACGAATATTTCCGCGTAAGCGATTTGCCACAAGAGAAAGTTGCTGACGCGCATCTCGCCGCTCGTGCGAATCAGCAGATCGGGATCCGGCAAGCCGCTCGTGTACATGTGTCTGGCGAGCATCTCTTCCGTGATCCCCGTCCGGCTCGCGTGAGCTTTCTGCTCGGCCAGAATGGAATTCACGGCATCCACGATTTCCGCGCGGCCACCATAGTTCAGCGCAACGCAAAGCACCATGCCCTGGTTGCCGGCCGTTCGCTCCATGGCGTCGCGAACGTCGTCCTGCACGCCTCTCGGCAACTCATCCGTGCGCCCCAAAAACCGCATGCGGATATTGTTTTTCTGCAAGAGCGGCATTTCCCGGCGCAAATATTCGCGAAGCAATTGCATCAGGAAGTCGATTTCTGTTTTCGGACGCCGCCAATTCTCGACCGAAAACGCGTAGAGCGTGAGCGCTTCAATTTTCAGCCGCGCACAGGTCTCAATCGTGGAACGCGCCGTCGAGGTGCCAGAGCGATGTCCTGCCACTCGCGGCAGATGCCGCTGCTGAGCCCATCGTCCATTGCCGTCCATAATGACGGCCACATGCCGCGGCAGGCGTTTCAGATCAAGCTTTTCAAAGAGCAGAGCTTCCTCGGGAGTCAGCGGACCCAGAGCGCGGGAGGCGGAAACTTGAAGTGTTTTGTGTGCGTGAGTTTGTGACATGGCGTTTCTGGACGATTCTTCTTTACGCCGCAAAGTTAACATACGATTCGGGGACGGCGCAATGCCGGGTTGCCGTGTTGAACATCCCCGTTCCTTATTCGCTCGCGTTGGGCATCATCCGCCGGGAGTGGGTGAGGCTGGAAAAAGCGATGTGTAGACCAGAACGAGCGTGAGGATAATCATCGCAATGGCCGTGACCCACGCCACGATGTTGAATGTGAGGGTATTTACGTGCTCGCCCATCAGATCCCGCCGATTGACTAGCAGCAGAATGAAAATAACGACCACCGGCAGCCAGATTCCGTTACCGACCTGCGAGAAAATAAAAATCTTCCACAGCGGAACGTGCGGGATCAGGATGATTCCCGCTCCAATGACGATCAGGAGAGTGTAAAGGCCGTAGAAAATTTTCGCATCGTTGAACTTGTGATCAATCCCAGCTTCAAAACCAAGCCCTTCGCATATTACGTGCGCAGTGGAAAGCGGCAAAATCGTAGCCGCGAAAAGAGACGCATTCAAAAGACCGAAGGCAAACGTAAATCCAGCCCACTTCCCGGCCAGCGGAATCAATGCTCGCGCCGCATCCACGGCGTCATTAATGTTGCGTTGCCCTGAGACATACAAAGTTGCGGCCGTCGCGACGATAATGAAAAACACGATCACCATGCAACTGATGCTCCCGACCAAAACATCGGCTCGTGCCTGCGGATACTGCCGGGGACCGACTTTCTTCTCCACGAATCCCGCTTGCAGATAGAAAAACTGCCACGGTGCGATCGTCGTGCCCACCAGCGCCGTCAGCGTGAGCAGATAACCCGAATTGAAATGGAGATTCGGAATGACAACATGCTGCGCCGCCACCAGCCAGTTTGGCTTGGCCAGAACCGCGGAAACGATGTACGTAACGTAGAAACCGCAAGCCACCAGGAAGATGACTTCAACCTGGCGATAGGTTCCGCGCATCACCAGGATCCAGACCAGGATTGCAGCAACCGGCACGGCAATGTACCTGGTAATGTGAAACATTTCCATTGAGGCTGCTACGCCGGCAAATTCCGCCACGACGTTGGCCAAATCGACGAAGAAGCCCGTGATCATCACAAAAAACGTGGGGCGGAAGCCGAACTCTTCGCGAATCAGATCGGATAACCCTTTGCCGGTGATGACGCCCATGCGCGCGCACATCTCCTCCGTTACATAGAGTGCGATGGTCATGGGAATCAGGGACCACAGCAGCGCATAACCATACTGCGCGCCCGCTTGAGAATACGTGGCGATGCCGCCGGCGTCGTTATCGACGTTGGAGGTAATCAGCCCGGGACCGATGACGGCGAGCAACAGGGTTAAGCGGTGGCGCAAGCCGCGGATCTTGTGCTGCAAATCCGAACCCCGCGATTGCAGGCCTTCAAAACTCGATTTGAGAGACGCCCAGTTCATGCGCCGATTCCGAATTCCTCTTATTTGTTCACCAGCCGAGAAACCACATCGTCCACCGTGACCGTCCCGATGGGGTGCTTCTCTTCATCGATTACCGTCAGCATTCTCAGATTGTATTTGTCGAACAATTCGAAGACTTCTTTTTCATCGGCATCGGACGGGACGCTCAAGAGCGGTTCACTGCGGAGGTCCGACATCTTCTGCTCAGGATAGGCGAGCAGCAATCTGGCGACGGAGACGGTCCCGGAATACTCGGCTTCGCTGTCGAGCAGCACAATCGTATCGAGCTGCTCGAGGTTTAGTTCGAGGCCGCGAATCCACGCGAGCACCTCTTCTCGCCGTGACCCTTCGCCGGCAAAAACAAACTCCGGATTCATCATCCCGCCAGCCGTCGAAGGATCAAATGCGAGCAGCTCGCGGACTTCATCGGCTTCCTGCCCGGGCATCTCTTCCAGCAGTTCCTCTGATGTTTCCTTCGGCAGGTCGGCCAAAAGGTCAGCCGCGGCATCGGGCGCCATCTCTTCCAGAATGTCGGCTGCCTTCTCGGGATCCAGCTTCTCGACGATCTGTGTCGTCAACCGTTCATCCAGCTCGGCTAGAACCGATGCCGCCATCTCTTCATCGAGCGAAGCGATGATGCTCTGTCGTTCGGCCGCAGACAGGTGTTCGATAATTTCGGCCAGGTCCGCGGGGTGCAGGTCTTCCAGTTTCTCGTGTGTGATGCGCAGTTTGACGCGCCGAAGAGGGTCTGATTCGATCAGGTTCACGAATTCCCAGCGGATGGCTTTTTGCGGCAGCTTGCGTTGCAGCTTGCGGATCATGCCGGGGGAAACCACGCCCTGCAGAAGTCTGCGCACCGCTCCCGGCAAGCCCACGTCAACCTGCGTAACTCGCAGTTCCACGTTGCCGTTGGTGCGTAGCTCCGCCAGGTCCACGTCATTCACGCGAACGACTTTGCGTCCGCGCGTGTCGATGATTTGCTGGTCGAGCAAGTCTTTGCGCACTGCGAGCAAGGACTCGTTCGGTTCATAGAGTCGCAGCGCGCGTTCGCTGACGCTCAGCCTCATCGTTCCCGGGGCCACGGTGGCGATTTGATCGTATCGGGCAATAAGAGGCTGGAAGCGGCCTCGCGACAAAAGGAAATGCGAGAGACGGTTGGTCGCCTGCGCCGGCTCGATAAAGAACTCGCGGACGCGCCCTACGAAATTTCCCTGGGCGTCGTAAGCTTCCGCGCCCATTAGCTCAGTTGCGTAGATTTCCATAATGCTTCCTCTTCAAATCCGTCAAGTGTTGCCAGATCGGCCAACGGGGGCCCAAATGATGATTGCCCGCGGCAGGCCAGTGCAGTGAACTTCAATAAAAAAGCCCGCGTACCGATATAACCTCGGCTGCGGGCAAGTGCCTAAGAAGAATGGACTTACCTTCAACCGGTGGCGAACCCTCCCCACCCTGCCGCTGGCGAGAAGCTTGTCGCCTCGCGCGTAGCTGCCCAACCGCTGGTCTCCAGCACTTGCCCAAAGATTCGCGCGTTGGTCAGGCGACTAGGGCCAGGCTCCATTTCGTCGGACAAACTCATCGGAAGAGAATTCACCTCAAACGATTCAGCCGGACATGGGCCGCGTGAAACTCGGCCACCAAATAGGCAATTACAGTGCCAATTAGCAACCGCAGGTGAAGTGATAAGCTGGCTGCGTTTCAAAGTCAAGTGCAGAATGGACTTGCGGACGATTTTTTTTGTTTTTTCCTGGGCAAGGGCTAATCTTCGGGCGCGAAGACCATGTCGCGAGGTTCTTTGCCCTGCTTGCGGCAAGCTTCGACATAGAGCACGAGGTAGTTTTTCAGAATGTACTCGCGCCGGGAGAAACCGAGCTCCTGGGCCGCCCGATCGATGGCTGTCGAGGGGCCCTCGAGTTCGACGTATACACCGATTGGGGTTTCATCCAATTCGATGAGCAGACCTCTTGCCCACGCCGACGACGCAGGCAAGCGGTACGTAGTGCGGTACTTTTCGTAGCGAAACCAGCCTCGCATACCGAGGCCCTCGAGAATTCTGGTGAGGGTAACCGGGTCGGCGAACTCTAGTTCAAGTTCTTCCCGTACTTTGTGGCGATGGTTTTCTCCGGCGCTGCCGGAATGCGCTTTTCCAGAGGAAACGGGCCTTTTGAAGGTAAGGAGGGTGCGCTGCTTTTTATTCGATTTGAGCCGTCTGCCGGCAAGCTGCGGCGTTTCCGTGCGAATGCGGAGTAATTGCCCATGCTTGGCAAGCCCGCCATCGGGCGTGTCAAAGATGACGTTCCATTGATGCGCGCGACCTGAGGCGGAGCCAACGGGACGTGCACCGAGCCGCTTCAACGCACGCCTGAGCGTCTTCACGTCGTCGATTTTCAACTTGATTTCGATTTCCTGCGGCATCGAGACCCTTGATACGAATTGCCCCGGCTTTCTCCTGCCGGAGACTTCCGCTAGTATAGCGGACGAACGTATTTCGCCTTAGTCAGTGTGCAGCCGGCTGAACCCGGCGGGCGCTCGACGACCGCGCGCCGAGCGCACCAGATCAAGAGACTCATGAATCCTGACGCCAAAACGGCAGCAGCTCCATTTTCAATCGATTCGGCAAGCACGCATCCCGTTACACCGCCGCTAGCCCGGCGCGAACCGATCGAAACAGTTTTGCACGGAGATCGCCGAATAGATCACTACGGATGGCTTCGCCAGAAAGAAAACCCCGAAGTGATCGCCTATCTTGAGGCGGAAAACGCCTACACGGACGCAATGCTGCGGTCCACGGAGCGGCTTCAAGACACCCTGTATCAGGAAATGCTGGGACGAATCTTGCAGACCGACCTCACCGTTCCCTACCGTCTGCGCGGCTATCTCTATTTCACGTACACGGAGCAGGGCAAGCAGTATCCAATCCATTGCAGGCGCGTTGATGCGAGCGGTTCACTGGATGAGGTGCTCCTGGACCTGAACCGCCTCGCGGAGGGCCATTCGTTTCTGGGCCTCGGCGCTTTCGACGTAAGCCCAGACAATCAGCTACTGGCCTACGCGATCGATACCACTGGATTCCGGCAGTACACGTTGCACATAAAGATTCTGCAAAGCGGAGAGGTTCTTCCGGAAGCGATCGAACGCGTCACCAGCGCTGCCTGGGCGGCGGACAGCAGAACGCTCTTCTATACGGTTGAGGATGAGACGACAAAACGGTCGCATCGGCTTTATCGCCATATTGCCGGGTCGACGGAACCGGATACGCTGATTTATGAAGAAAGCGACGAGCGATTTCGCATTGAGATCGAGCGTACGCGCAGCGGTGCGTTCCTCCTGCTGGTAATCGCCAGCCACACCACCAGCGAGGTGCGCTTTCTGCCTGCGGCGTCCCCTTACGGCGAATTTCGCGTTGTCGCCGAACGCGAGGCGGACCATGAATATTACGTTGATCATCATCCGAATCCTCTCACACGCGAAAATCGCGGAGCGAACCCCTATGACGTCGCAGGCTACTTTCTGATTCGCACGAACAGCGGGGGGCGGACGTTTCGGCTGGTGACTGCGCCGGTTGCGAATTCTGAGCGCGATAACTGGCGCGAGATTATTCCCAACCGGGTTGACGTCATGGTAGCCGGACTCGATGTCTTTCGTTCGCACCTTGTGCTTTTCGAGCGGGAAGGCGGGCTGCCGTTTCTTAGGGTTGTCGACTTGGCAGCCGGTGGTCCGGACGCGCTTTCGGCTTCGCATCGAATCGAGTTTGACGAGCCTGCCTACAATGCATCGATCAGCAACAATCCGGAGTTCGACACGACGTTTGTACGCTTTCAATACGAATCACTTGTTACGCCGCGGTCGGTGTTTGACTATGACGTGCGCACACGCGAGCGCGTTTTGCGCAAACAGCAGCCCGTACTAGGCGGCTACGATGCCGCGCAATATGTGACCGAGCGGCTGCACGCCACGGCGCCTGATGGCGCACAAGTGCCGATCTCACTGATCTCACGCCGCGACACGCCACGCGACGCTTCCGCGCCGCTGCTGCTTTACGGCTACGGAAGCTACGGCATCTCGATGCCTGTCGGCTTCAACTCGAACCGCATCAGCCTGCTCGATCGCGGAGTGATTTTTGCCATCGCGCATATTCGCGGCGGCGGCGAACTTGGAAAACCGTGGCACGACGCCGGCCGCCTGCACCACAAGAGAAATACTTTTACGGATTTCATCGCCGTAGCGGAACACCTGATCGCGGAACGCTACACGGCGGCGCGGAACCTGATTATCGAAGGCGGCAGCGCGGGTGGGCTCTTGATGGGCGCCGTTGCTAACATGCGGCCCGAGCTTTTTCGTATGGTGATCAGCCACGTGCCGTTCGTTGATGTGCTCAACACTATGCTGGATGCTTCGCTGCCTCTTACAGTGGGGGAATATGAAGAGTGGGGCGATCCGCGCGTCGCGGAAGATTATTTCTACATGAAGAGTTATTGTCCTTATACGAATCTTGCGACTAAAGCGTATCCCACGATGCTGGTGAAGACGGGGTTGAACGACAGCCAGGTCATGTACTGGGAGCCGGCAAAATATGTGGCCAAGTTGCGCACCTTGAAAACTGACTGCAATGCGCTGCTTCTGAAAACGAATATGGGCGCGGGGCATGGCGGGGCTTCGGGGCGGTACGACTATTTGAGAGAAATTGCGCTCGATTATGCGTTTCTTTTGAGCGAGCTGGGAATTCGCGAGTGAGGACAAGCCAGTTCCCAACGCTGGTTGCGATGCGATGAGCGAACCTACCTCGCCGCTGATGCAGCAGTATCACGCGATCAAGACGCGCTATCCGCACGCTCTACTGCTCTTTCGCCTCGGTGATTTCTACGAACTGTTTTATGAAGACGCCATCCTCGCCTCGCGCGAACTGCAAATCACATTGACCTCGCGCAATCGCGAAAAAGGCCAGCCGATTCCGATGTGCGGAGTGCCGTATCATGCGGCGGACGGCTACATCGCGCGGCTCATTCGCGGCGGATTCAAAGTTGCGATTTGCGATCAGATGGAACTGCCCGGGCCGGGAAAAAAGTTGGTGCGGCGCGAGGTGGTCCGAGTCATCACGCCCGGCACGGCCACGGACGGCTCGGTGCTCGACGCGCGCGAAAATAATTATCTGGCCGCCGTCGCCACAGACCCCTCCGGTTCGCCCATCGGCTTGGCGTTCGTGGATCTCTCCACGGGGGAATTTCAGTCCACGGAATTCTCCGGCCCCGACGCCAACGAAAGCCTCCGCGATGAACTGCAGCTTGTCCACCCCCGAGAAACGCTTCTCCCTCGGCCGCAGCAACTTTTTGAAACGGCGAAGACTTCTCTTCTCGAAGGAGTTGGCGGCGTGGAAAGCCGCCTCGAGGACTGGATTTTCCAGCGCGACTACGCGGAGCGGATTTTGCGCGAACAGTTTGGCGTCGCGGAGCTGACCGGTTTCGGACTCGACGAACATCCCCAGGCGCTGGCCGCCGCGGGCGCCATCGTTCACTACCTGCGGGAGAACGCCGCGCGCGGCTCGGAAGTTTTCGCACCTGGCACGCAGAATGCGCAGCCTCTTGGCATCGAGGCCTTGAGGCATTTGGAGCGCGTGCGCTTTTACGAGCAACATGACGCGCTCGTCCTTGACCCGGTTACTGTGCGCAATCTTGAATTGATTGCGCCGATTTTCACGGAAGAAAGTTCACGAAGCGGGCCAGTGACGCTTGTCTCCGCACTGGATGCGACGGCCACCGGAATGGGAGCGCGGCTTCTGCGTTCGTGGCTGCTGCGCCCTCTCATCGATCGTGATGCCATCGAGGCACGCCTTGAATCCGTGGCGCATTTTGTCCAGCAAACCGTGGTTCGGGGCGAAATTCGGAAAGAGCTCCGCGGTATCCAGGACCTCGAGCGGCTCACGAGCCGTATTACGTTAGGCTTGGCCACTCCGCGCGAGCTGGTTGCACTGCGCAAATCGCTGGCGCAGCTTCCCGTGCTCAGGAATTTTGTCACGCCGCCACCGGTGGGTGGCAGCGGGCTGCTTCGGCATCTTTACGGCGAAATTGACGAACTCACGGACGTCCGCGAGCGCCTCGAACGCTCCATCTCCGACGAGCCGCCCGCGCTCCCCACCGATCCCGGCATGATTCGCAGCGGTTATCACGGCGAACTGGACGAGCTGCGCAATCTCAGCCAGCACAGCAAGCAAATCATCGCCGCAATGGAAGAGCGCGAACGCAAACGTACCGGTATCGCATCGCTGAAAATACGCTTCAATCAAATTTTCGGTTATTACATGGAGATTTCCAAACCGAATCTCCATCTCGCGCCAGCCGACTACGAACGCAAGCAAACGCTGGTGAACGCCGAGCGATTTACTTCGCCCGAGTTGAAAGAATACGAGCGCAGGATTCTTGCCGCCGACGAACGCATTCTCGAAATTGAACGGCAACTCTTTGTCGAGATTCGTGCGAGCATCGCGGCCCAGGCCGCGCGATTGCGCGGTACCGCCGCCGCAGTCGCGCAGCTTGATGTTCTAGCGTCTTTTGCGAAGCTGGCCGCGGATCGTGGTTACACACGGCCCGAATTCAATTCCGCCGGGGAGTTGCTCATCGTCGGAGGAAGGCATCCAGTGATCGAAGAGCTCTTGCGACAGCGCGGCGAGCGATTCGTCCCCAACGATCTCTGCTTCGATCCCGGCCGCCAGCAGCTCCTGCTCATTACCGGGCCAAACATGGGCGGCAAGTCCACTTATCTTCGTCAGGCTGCGTTGATCGTTCTGATGGCACAGATGGGTTCCTTCGTTCCCGCTCGCCAGGCCAAACTTCCCATCACGGACCGCATCTTTACGCGCATCGGCGCCAGCGATAACCTCGCGCGCGGGCGCTCGACGTTCCTCGTCGAAATGAGCGAAGTCGCAGCTATTTTGCATCATGCCACTCCTTCGAGCCTCGTGTTGCTGGATGAAGTCGGTCGCGGCACCGCGACGTTTGACGGTCTCTCCATCGCCTGGGCGGTGGTCGAACACTTGCAGAAGCACACTCGCGCGCGGACTCTCTTCGCGACCCACTATCACGAACTCACCGAGCTTTCCGATCTCCTTACCGGCGTGCAAAACGTTCATGTCTCCGTCAAGGAGACGCCCAGCGAGATTATTTTTCTGCGACGCGTCGAACCGGGCAGCGCCGATAAAAGTTACGGCATCGAAGTCGCGCGGCTCGCTGGACTTCCCCGCAGCGTCATCGAACGCGCGCGCGAGGTCCTGAAAAAGCACGAGCAGAGCGAGCACGAGTTGAGCGAAACCCTCTCTCCCGGCGCACTCGACGAACTAGCGACAAGTTCGGCCGCAAATTTGCCCGGCGCAGCGACCGCTTTCCCGCATCGGCGCAACGGCCATCAGGAGATCCTCTTTACAGCGCTCGACCGCGCGGTTCTCGACAAGCTCCGCGGCGCCGATCTCGATCAGCTCAAGCCCATCGATGCCCTCAATCTTCTCGCTGAACTTAAGAAACAAATCACATGAGCGTGGCGTTCTCCGCGTTTCCGTCGTTCCTTGTGTTACAAGTGTAGTTGCTCCGGTGAAACAGCGCCCCATGCTCGTTCTCGGTCTCATGTCCGGCACTTCTGCCGATGGTATTGACGTCGCGCTCGCGCGGATCTCAGGCGCGCCGCCGCATCTGCAAGCGACGCTGGTTGGCCACACTTCCAGCAAATTCCCTTCGGCACTTCGAAGCGAGATCCTTCGCGTTGCCGAGCAAAATCCCATCGCCGCCGGTGAACTTAGCCAATTGAATTTTCGCCTCGGAGAGACTTTCGCAAAAGCCGCGCTCAAGGCATGCGGCAAATTTCGCGTTTCGCCGCGCAAGGTCGCACTTATCGGTTCGCACGGCCAAACGATTTTTCATCAGGGCAAACCTGCGCCGTATCTTGGCCACCGCACCGCGTCTACCCTGCAAATTGGTGAGCCATCTGTAATCGCTGCGCACACGGGTATCACTACAGTTGGGGATTTTCGGCCGGCGGACATCGCGCTCGGCGGACAAGGCGCTCCGCTCGTTCCTTACGTAGATTATTTGCTTTATCGGCACGAAAAACTTGGCCGCGTCGCGCTCAACCTCGGCGGTATCGCGAACATTACCGTGATTCCCGCCGCTGCAAAGCCCGGGCAAATTGTCGCCTTCGACACTGGCCCCGCCAACATGCTCATCGACGCACTCGTCGCACATTTCACACACGGTCGCCATCACTACGACAAAGGCGCGCGCATCGCACAAAGCGGCCGCTCGATTCCCGCGCTGGTCGACGAACTGATGCGTGATCCCTATCTAAGACTGCCTCCACCGAAGTCCACTGGCCGCGAATACTACGGCCGTGCCTATGTAAAAAAGATTCTTGCTCTCGGCAAAAAGCATCGCGCTAAGCCCGCCGACCTAATTCGCGCCGCAACGATTTTCACGGCGCTCTCCGTGGTCGATGCGTTAAACCGCTTCGTCCTTTTCAAAGCGACAATCCATCAACTCATCGTCTCAGGCGGCGGCGCTCACAACCCATTGATTCTCGCGCAGCTTTCCGCCGCATTGACCGCACCGTCTTCAGCTGCAGGGGCACGATCTATCGCGCTCCGACAGGGCGGAGGCCGTAACGCGTCGACGATCGAGATCGTCTCTTCGCCCCTGCTTGGGGTCGCCGAAGATGCCAAAGAGGCATTCGCGTTCGCCGTGCTCGCTTACGAAACCTTCCATCGACGCCCGAGCAACCTGCCGAGCGCCACCGGCGCCCGCGGCCCCGCCATTCTCGGTAAAATTGCCTATGCCCCACCTCGTTAGCACGTCAACTTCTTCGCGGATTCTGCCCATTCTTTGCACCCTCTGTGTTACTTCTATTCTTCTTCTTGTAACTGGCTGCGGACGACACAGGTCAAAAGATCCTTCGACGCTGATCTTTCTGATCGAGTCCAACCCCACGAATCTCGATCCGCGCTATGCCACCGATTCGCAATCGCAAAAAATCGATAGCCTGCTCTTCAGCAGCCTGCTCGAGCGCGACGACCAGATGAACTTCCACGGGGACCTTGCCGATTCCTGGAGCACGCCGGATCCGCTCACCTACATTTTTCATTTGCGCTCCGGCGTACATTTCCACGACGGCCGGCTGCTCACCTCTGCCGACATCAAGTACACGTTCGACTCGATTCTGGATCCAGCCACGCATTCGCCGAAGCGCGGCGCATTTCGCATGGTGGCGAGCATCGATACGCCCGACGCCGTGACCGTCGTCTTTCACCTCACGCAGCCCTACGCCTCCTTTCTCTGGAACCTCGCGCGGCCTGCCGTTGGAATTATTCCCAGCGGCGCGGGCGCGGATTTCTCGCGCCATCCTATGGGTTCTGGGCCATTTCGTTTCGTTTCGCAATCGCAGGATGAAGACGTCGTCGTCGAACGGAACCCAGATTATTTTCGCGCCGCGCCGCAACTCGCCGGCGTGCGTTTCCGCGTCGTGCCGGACGCCGTCGTCCGCGCGCTGGAATTGCGCAAAGGCTCCGCTGACATTGAAATGAGTTCTCTTTCGCCGGATATGATTCCGGTCCTCGCGCGCCAGCCCGATCTCGCCGTTACGGAGCGTCCCGGCACGAATTTCGCTTATCTCGGCTTCAATCTCGAAGATCCCATTCTTGCAAGACGAGATGTTCGCCAGGCGCTCGCTTTCGCCACCGGTCGCGAAGCGCTCATTCGCTATCTCCTTCACGGCGAGGCGCGCATCGCCAGTGGCATCCTGCCGCCCAATCACTGGGCTTACGAAGCGGATGTCGCGAAATATGAGCTGGATCCTGTGCGCGCGGAAAAACTTCTCGACGCGGCAGGTTATCCGCGTCAGGGGGACGGCACACGCTTTCATCTCACGCTGAAAACTTCCACCGAAGAGCAGGCGCGCCTCATTGGCGCGGTTTTGCAGGAACAATGGCATCGCGTCGGTGTCGAACTCGAGTTGCGTCCCCTCGAGCTCGCCACGCTTCTTTCCGACGCTTCACGAGGCAATTTCCAGATCACCTATTCGCGCTGGGTTGGAGCCAACAACGATCCCGATGTCTTTGAATTTGTCTTCTCATCGAAGCGTTTTCCGCCCGACGGCGCTAACCGCGGCCACTACCGCAATCCGCGCGTGGACGCACTGGTGGATCAGATTCGCGCTGAAATGGATCACGAAAAAAGGAAGGCACTTTGCAGCGAGGTTCAAAAAATCCTGGCGGTCGATTTGCCCTATTTGCCGCTTTGGTTCACCGACGTCGTTTCCGTCCATCGCCGCTCGCTCGGCGAACTCCAACTCTCGCCCACCGGCGATTACGACTTCCTGGCTACGCTAAAGCCCGCTCAATGACCGCAAAGGCGATGCGCTACTTCATCGCCTTCTCAATTTCCGCCACGGGGATCGCGCCTTCGCGAATAATTTTCCATGCGCCGCCGCGCAATTCGACAATCGTCGAGCCCAGCATCGCTCCGGTTTCTCCCGTATCCAGGATCAAGGAGAGCCGACCGCCCAGCTGCTTCATCACCTGCTCCGCGCTCGCGCAGGATGGAAAGCCCGAGATATTCGCGCTTGTTCCCGTGATCGGCCCGTCAAATTCCTCAATCAAACGGCACGCCACTTCGTTTTTCGGCCAGCGCAGCGCGACTTTCCCCGTGTTGGCCGTGACTTTCAGCGGCAGCCGGTTCGCCGCATCCACTACCAGCGTCAGCGCGCCTGGCCAAAATGTCTGCGCCAGCTTCAGAAAATTCTGCGGGATTTCGCGCGCCAGCTGCATGGCCTGGTCCAGCGACCGCACCAATATCGGCAACGCACGCGTCTCCGGGCGGCCTTTCACTTTGTAAATCTCATCGACGGCGGAAAGATTGAATGGATCGGCCGCCAAACCGTAAAAAGTATCGGTAGGGATCGCAAGGACACTTCCGCGCGTAAGAAAACTTGACGCATAACGCAGCACTTCCACTTCAGGGGTCTGCGCATTTACACGCAACAGTTCTGCCGGCAAAGTTTTGCCCTTTGGCGAAAACCTACAGAATCAGGTAAATACATGCGCTTCGCCCGCGCTCGGCTTAATTTTGCGACGCTACCATACCCCTCCAGCGCATGCAATAACAGCCTGTCGAAACCTTGCGCGGCGTCGCGTCTCAGCGCCGCGCAGCCGCGCAACTGCAGTTCGTAACTTGGGTCAACGGCCATGCATCCAATCGGTGTGATTCCCTTGTCCATTCTGGACCTTTCACCCATTCCCCAGGGCGCAACCGCTGCCGACGCTCTGCGCAATTCTCTCGAACTCGCGCAGCATGCCGAGACCTGGGGCTATCACCGGTTTTGGCTGGCGGAGCATCACAACATGCCCGGCATCGCCAGCGCGGCCACATCTGTCGTAATCGGCCACGTGGCCGGCGGTACGAAGACGATCCGCGTCGGTTCCGGCGGCATCATGCTGCCAAATCATTCGCCTCTAGTGATCGCCGAGCAATTCGGCACGCTCGCTTCCCTTTTTCCGGACCGCATCGATCTCGGCCTCGGCCGCGCTCCAGGAACGGACATGCTGACGGCCCACGCTTTGCGCCGCGACAAATCTTCCGGCGCCGATACCTTTCCGCAAGACGTCGGAGAGCTGCAATCCTATTTTGAGCCAGCGGCACGACACCAAAAAGTTCGCGCCGTGCCCGGCGCGGGACTACGTGTGCCGATCTGGCTGCTCGGCTCGAGCACGTACAGCGCGGAGCTCGCGGCCGCTCTTGGCCTCCCCTTTGCTTTCGCATCGCATTTTGCGCCTGCCGACATGATGCCCGCGCTGCATCTCTATCGCCGGCACTTCAAACCCTCCAAACAGCTTGATCGCGCCTATACAATGCTCGGGCTGAACGCTATCGTTGCGAAAACCGACGCCGAAGCGCAGTACCTCTTCACCTCCGTCCAGCAGTCCTTCACCAATCTTCGGCGCGGAATGCCCGGTCAAATTCCTCCACCCATCGACGATATCGACTCCTTCTGGTCGCCCGCGGAAAAAGCTTCTGCCAGTCACACACTCCTCTGCTCGGTGGTGGGCTCGCCCGAAACGGTTCAGCGCGGCTTGCTCAATTTTCTCGAAGTCACGCGTCCAGACGAAATCATCACCACCGCGCACATTTATGATCACGCGGCGCGCCTCCGTTCCTTCGAGCTGCTCTCGCAAATTCGCGCGCGCTTCGTTGACGCAGAAGCTCGAGAGACTGCTCCCCTCACCTCCTCGGCAAAGTTGGCGTAAATCAGCGCGAGACAGCCCCGGAAGCCCTGGCATTAACCTATCGCGCCAGAAATTTGCTACGCTCCCCGTAATGACCACGCCAGGCAAACCCGCCCGCAATGCCACGTCCGCAGCCGCGCCCGGAGTTCTTACCAGCCGCGATAATCGCTGGCTTAAAGAGTTCCGCTTGGCGCTTCGCGGCGGCTTGCCGACGGAGTCAGGCGCCGTTGGCGTAGAAGGCGTGCGCCTCGTCGAAGAAGCACTTCGCTCCGGATGCCGCATCGCGGCTGTGCTCTTCAGTGAATCCGGCGAACGCCATCGCGAACGCCTCGCTCCTTTCGTTAGCAAGGCCGAGATGGCTTTTCCTGTTCTGCGCACCACTGACCGGCTGTTCGAGGGCCTGGCCGACACCGAGCACCCGCAAGGCGTCGCCGCACTTGTCCACCCGCGCAACGCCTCTCTCGATGATTTGTTGCAAGCTCCAGCTTCCGTCTGCGCGCCGCTTCTAGTGGTGCTCGCTGGCGTTCAGGATCCAGGCAATGTGGGCACCATTCTGCGCACCGCCGCCGCTTTCGGCGCAACAGGTGCGGTCACCGCCGCTTCCGGCCAATCCGGCACAGCCAGTCCGTTTTCGCCAAAAGCACTTCGCGCCTCTGCTGGCGCCGCCTTGCATCTACCGATTCTTCCCGGAATGTCGCTGCCAATTCTCCTCACGCAACTCCGTATCGCGAACGTTCGCACGCTCGCTTCCGGTCTGCGCGAACCGCAAGAAGGCGAGCCGGCCGTTCTCTCGCCCTGGGAAGTGGATTGGTGCGAGCCCGTCGCGCTGCTCGTTGGTAACGAAGGCGCCGGCCTCCCTGAAGAAATCGAACGCAGCGCCGATGCGCGCATCCGCATCCCCATGGCCAGCGGCATCGAATCGCTGAACGCCGCCGCTGCCGCCGCGGTTCTGTTCTACGAAGCCGCCCGCCAGAGGAATTCCTTCTCTGAAAAGAGCACACTGTAGCCGTGAGCCTCTTCTCCAAATTGCCGGCACCCGCTCAGGAAGACTTTGCCCACCAGCCTCTTGCCGAGCGCATGCGCCCGCGCACACTCGATGAATTCATTGGACAGGAAAAACTCCTCGGCCCCGGAAAACCGCTCCGCCAGCAAATCGAAAACGATCAGATCACCTCCATGCTTCTATGGGGTCCGCCGGGTTGCGGCAAAACGACGCTGGCGCGAATGATTGCGCGCATTACGCGCTCGGAGTTCGTTGCATTCAGCGCGGTTCTCGCGGGGATCAAGGAAATCAAGGAAGTCATGGCCGCCGCTGAATACAAATCCCATGCCGGCCAGCGCACCATTGTCTTCGTGGATGAAGTCCACCGCTTCAATAAAGCACAGCAGGACGCATTTCTCCCGTATGTCGAAGCCGGCCACATCACTTTCATTGGTGCGACGACCGAGAATCCTTCATTTGAGGTCATCTCTCCGCTGCTCTCCCGCACCAAGGTCTACGTTCTCGATCCGCTCACCACGCCGCAAATCGTCGAACTTCTTCGCCGCGTGATCGCCGACAAGGAACGAGGCTTGGGAGGCGAAAACGTCGAGGCCGGCGAGGAGGTACTCTTCCGCATCGCGTCCTTCGCCAATGGCGATGCACGTTCAGCCTACAACACGCTTGAACTCGCGGCTCGCAGCGCCAAGCCGGGCTCGTCGGAGAAGGGCGGCGGGCGCTCGATCACTCGTGAATTGCTCGAGGATGTTCTCCAACGCAAGCTTCTTCGCTACGACAAAGCCGGCGAGGAGCATTTCAATCTCATCTCCGCGCTCCACAAATCCGTCCGCAATTCCGATCCAGACGCTACGCTCTATTGGCTGGTTCGGATGCTCGAATCCGGCGAAGACCCGCTCTATCTCGCGCGCCGCATGGTGCGTATGGCCAGTGAAGACATCGGCCTCGCCGAACCAGGCGCGCTCGCCGTCACACTAGCCGCAAAGGACGCTTTTGATTTTCTGGGCGCTCCGGAAGGCCATCTCGCTCTCGCCCAAGCCGCCGTCTATCTCGCGCTCGCTCCAAAATCCAATGCCGTTTACACTGCCTACGGCGAAGTCAATGACGATGTCGAGAAAACCGAGGCCGATCCTGTGCCCCTGCACCTCCGCAACGCCGTTACCGGCCTCATGAAAAACGTAGGCTACGGCCAAGGCTACAAATACGCCCATAATTTCGAGGAGAAAGTCACCGACATGACCTGCCTTCCCGAAAATCTCTCGGATCGCGTTTACTACAAACCCACCGATCAGGGCTTCGAGCAGCGCCTTCGCGCTCGCCTCGATGAAATTCGTAAGCTAAAATCGCGTTCAGCATCGAAACCGTGAGGTAACCGCATGAAAAAAGCTGCTTTATGTTTCGCAAGCCTGCTCTTCTGCATTCCCGCTCTTGCAGGCCGCAAACCGCCCAAACGCCCGCGCATTTTGGGCATCGCCGGAGTCACCATCTATGTCGCCGATATTCCAGTCTCCCGCAAATTCTACCGGCAGCTTATCGATCCGCAGCACACCTGCAACTATTGCGAAAGCACGCCTGACCAATACCTGTTCCTACCCAGCGGCCAGCGCATCACTCTCAAACAAGCGCCCACTCCGCCCCCTTCTGATTTGATCGCCGACATCTCTTTCCTAACCGACGATCTCGAAGGTTTCAAAAGATTCCTGGACCACAACAAGATCGATTTTTCCGAAGTAAAGCAAAAGCATACTGGAAATCTCGTCCGCCTCTTGCTCCAGGATCCCGAAGGTCACCACCTTTCGCTCACGGATTCCTACAACTTGGCGAACGCCGAAGAATTAAACAAAGGGCTGCCGCCCCCTAGTCCCTCCAATCCTGTCCGCATCATCCACGCAGGCTTTGTCGTCAAGGATCGCGCCTCCACGGATCATTTCTATAAAGATCTGCTCGGCTTCCGCCCCTATTGGCACGGTGGCATGAAGGACGACCAAACCGACTGGGTCGCCATGCAGGTTCCCGATGGCACCGACTGGGTCGAATACATGCTGCGTATCTCGCCGAACGCCGATAAACATACTCTCGGCGTCATGAACCACATCGCTCTCGGCGTTACGGACATTCACACCATCCAGAAAGAACTGATTGCGGAAGGCGTGAAGCCCGGCGAAGAACCAAAAATCGGCCGCGACGGCAAGTGGCAGCTTAACCTCTACGATGCCAGCGACACGCGTACCGAATTCATGGAATTCAAGCCCGTCGAAAAACCCTGTTGTTCGGATTTCACTGGCGCGCACCCTGGACCGGCGCAGTGAACGATTTCCAGAAAGGTCTGGGACTGTGCCAAAATCCAGCACGATGCGCATAATTGTCGTCGCAGTTTTCCTTGCGCTGTGCTTTCTCGCATCGCCTGCAGTGCAAGCCAGGCCATCGCGACCAAAGATCTTGGGCTTGGCCTTTGTTCGCCTCAACGTTTCGGACCTCGCCGCCTCGCGCAGGTTCTATGAGGAAACCCTTCAGCTTGGGAATCACATCAACGATTGCTTGGGAGCGCAATCCGTTTGCTTTCGGCTGACTCCCTCCACAACGATCGAGCTTGTCCACGCAGACGTGGCGCCTGGGGGCTCTATGTTGGAAGAACTTGGTTTCTGGACCGATGACCTGGACGCCATGCGGCGCTATTTGGCAGCCAAAAACGCCGGCGTTGGAAATATTTTCCCCGGCTACGACGGACGTAAACGATTCGAGTTGCGCGACCCGGAAAACCATCGTATCGCTTTCGTCTCCCCTCCTTTGCCAACCACTTTCTTTAGCTGGTCCAGCCAAATCAGCAGGCACATGCTTCACGCGGGGTTCGTGGTCAACGACATGGCCGCGGAAAATCATTTTTACGGCGATCTGCTCGGTTTTCGCCTCTATTGGTATGGTGGTTTCAAGGATCAGGACACGGACTGGTACGAAATCCAGGTCCCCAACGGCAGCAACTGGATTGAGTACATGCTCAATATTCCCGCCAACGCCGGCAAGCAGGAACTCGGCGTACAAAATCACTTCTCGCTCGGCGTCGAGGATATTCACGCCACCGCTGCGGAACTCCGCAAAAATGGCTTGGAGAAATTTGATGGCCCGGAAATCGGGCGCGATGGCAAATGGTCTCTCGATGCCTACGATCCCGATGGCACGCGCATCGAATTCATGGAGTTCAGACCCGTGCAAAAGCCTTGCTGTCATCCTTACACCGCGGGCCACCCCAGGCCATGATCCGTTTCCGCTCCCCAGGCGCTCTTCCCCGTGCTCCGCAGCTATGCGCGCTGCTTTTTCTTTTGTTCAGCGGCGGCCTCATTCCTCGCGCCCGAGCGCAGGACCTCGACAAGCCGCTTCAAAACATCGACGAAGAAATCACTGCTTTCAGCTTTGCTCCGGACGGTCGCATCGTCTACTCCGTACGCCGCACCATCAAAACCAAAAAGTACGATCTGCAGCACGACGACATCTGGCTGATGGAATCCAACGGCAAGCGCCGTCGCCTTCTCCAGGGCGAAAAATTCAATCGTGGAAACTTGCCCTTCTCATACGCCGTCGATGCTTTTCATTGGTCGCCAAACAGCCGCGAAATTCTCGCGCAACTTTTCACCACCAGCGTCATCGACGACTCCGGCCGCACTCAGGACTCCATCATGACTCTCGGCCTGGAAGACAACGGCAAAGAAATCCATTTTGGCAAAAGCGAAAACACCATCCCGGACTGCTTCAACGCCACATGGCTCAAGGACAACTCCACGATTGTCTACATGACGGAAACCGTAAAGCCGCGCATGCTTTTTTCGTTCCGTTATTACAATGTCGCAACCGGGCCCGCCGGGCCCGCGTTTGAAGGCCGCACCTTTATCGACTCCGATCGCATCCCCGGCACCAACGCCGCCATCGCCGTCGAACGCAACCGTGCAATGACCGGTCCTCCGCGCCTTCAGCGCCTCGAACTTCTCTCGCAAGACGCCACCGAAGTCGCCACGCTCGATGGCTACCAAGGCGGCCTTTCCGTTTCACCCAGCGGCACGAAAGTCGCCTATTTCATTGACCGCGAAATTCTGGAAGTTCGTGACATCGCCGCGCCCGATCATTTCGTCCGCCTGCGCGTGGGCCTCGGCGTTTTTCATTGGGCGCCCGATGAACAGCGCATCCTGCTCAAGCGCGCCACGGAAAGAAAAACCGCCGACATCGTCTGGATCGGCATTCCGTCGCTGCCCGCGCAGCAACCCGGAAAGGAAGTTCCCATCCTTCAACCCACTCCGCAGCCCATTCTTCACGATCTGACGTTCCGCGAATTTTCCATCTCGCCCGACGGCCGCCTTCTTGGCGTCGTTCTTCCCGGAAAACGCAATCTCATGGTGTTCCCGCTTCCAAATTAATCGGTTCCGCATTCAAGTCCGCGGCTTCGTCTTCGATTTGTCGTAATTCCTCGATTTAAATAAAAATTCCGCGCTCAAGTCCGCGCGGGTCGCCTTCTCCGTATATTTCCACGTTCCTTTCAGTTCAGTTGCTTCACCCTCTTCCGATGCTCCACCAAAATGCATGCATCTTCCACCACCATCAATCCCGCCGCACGCGCCCGCTCCGCAGCTTCTGCGTTTTCAATCCCCAGCTGCATCCATAAGACTTTTGCGCCGACGCGTATCGCGCTCTCAACCACCGGCGGCACATCCTCCGCCCGCCGAAACACATCCACAATCCCGATCATCTCCGGCACATCTTCCAGTCGCGCGTAACTCTTCTCTCCCAGGACTTCCCTCTCGTTCGGATTTACCGGAATGATCCGGTACCCGGCGTTCTGCATGTACTCGGTCACTTCATGGCTCGGCCGCAAAGGGTTCGAGGACAAGCCCACCACGCCAATCGTCTTGTATTTTTTCAGGATTTCCAAAATTGGATCTGCGGTTGCGCTCGCGCTATCCGGCAACAACACTCTCATCGCGCCGCCAACTGTCCTTTTCCCGCATGCCTCGTCCAAACCTGCGCCATTGCCGCGAGGCACTTCTCATTTTCTTCCGTCGTTCCGACCGAAACGCGAATCGCTTCCGGAAATCCCATCCAGCCCAGTGGCCGCACGATGATTCCCAGGTGCAGCAACTCATCGCAGATTTTCTTCGCTTCCGGTCCCACTTCCATGAAAATAAAATTCGTCTCGCTTGGCACCGGCCGCAATCCCAGTTTGCTCAATCCCTCGCTCAACCGTTTCCGCTCTCTCGCGTTCGTCTCGATGCACCTGGTGACATGTTCGCGGTCATCCAGTGCAGCCAACGCCGCCGCTTGCGCAACGCCCGACGTATTGAACGGGGTCCGCAGTTTGTTCATCGCGGCCAGAAGCTCGGGCTGTCCCAGCGCAAAACCGATGCGCATTCCCGCCAATCCGTACACTTTTGAAAACGTCCGCAGAATCAGCAGGTTTTTGTGCGCGCGAAAAATCTCTTCAGACTTCCGCCGGTTCAGACTCGGCGCGTAATGAATGTACGCTTCGTCCAGGACCACCAGCACGCCTTCCGGCACGCTCGCCAGGAACTCCGCAAATTCCCCAACGCCGAACGCCGTCCCCGTTGGATTGTTCGGATTTGCCAGGTAAATTACGCCGGTCTTTGGCGTAATTTCCTTCGCGATGGCCTTCAAATCAAACGCGAAACCCCGCTGCGGCACGAGTTTCAGCTCCGCTCCGCTGGCGCGAATCGCCACCGAAAATGGCGCGTAGCTCCCGAACGAGGTCATCCCCTGCAATCCGGCCCGCAAAAGCACCCGCGACGCCAAATCAATGATCTCGCTCGAACCCAGTCCCACAAAGATCTCTTCCGTCGAAATCCCCGTTCGCGACGCAAGCGCCTCGCGTAGCAGGTGCGTCCCTCCATCGGGATATCGGTGTGCGTTTTCCAGCGCCAGTTTCGCCGCTTCCACCGCCTTCGGCGAAGGCCCCAGCGGATTCTCGTTCGACGCCAGTTTCACCGCATGAATCTTCAGCTCGCGCTCGACTTCCTCGATTGGCCGCCCCGGCACATACACGGGCAGCCCTCGAATGTAATCCGGTATCAGCTCTTCAATGGTCCGTGTCATCGTATCCGGTCTTCTCTGTGAACTCTGAACTCTCTGCGATTTCTGTCTATATTCCTAACTCTTTTCTATCTTCGCACCAAGAAACATCCGGCGCACATTCCCCGAAATTCGCGTGCCCCACCAGCTAACGTCGCGTTTTTCCATCGCTTCCTTACTTCATTACCTCTTTACTTCGTCCCCGTCATTCTCCTCAGCTGCTCAATCTCCGCCTTCCTCAATTCCCGGTATTTCCCCGGCTCAAGATCCAAGACCAGCGGGCCGAATTGAACCCGCCGGATTTTCTCCACATGATGTCCCACCTTCTCAAACATTCGCCGGATTTGCCGGTTTCGTCCCTCAATCAAAACCACTTCGTACCACGGATTACCGCCATCTTCCGCCAGCCGTATTTTCGCAGGCGAAGTTTTCACTTTTCGCCCATCTTCCAGTTCAATCGTGATTCCCTCGCGCAATTGCTGGATGCTTTTCTCGTCGGGCTTTCCGCTCACCTTTACCAAATACGTTTTCGGGACATGCGAGCCGGCTTTCATCAACTTCTGCGCGAGCGCGCCATCATTGGTCATCAAGATCAAACCTTCGCTGGCATAATCCAGCCGTCCGACTGGATAGACTCGACCAACGCGCCTTTCGAGCAAGTCCATCACCGTCGGGCGTCCCTCCGGATCGCTGACGGTCGTCACGTAGCCCTTTGGCTTGTTCAGCAAAAAATAAACGGTCTTTTCCTGTTTTCCGATGGGGTCTCCATCCACGCAAATCACGTCGCTCTGGGGATCGGCTTTCGTTCCCTGTTCCCGCACCACTTCGCCGTTCAGCGTCACACGTCCTGCGGCGATAATTTCCTCCGCCTTGCGTCGCGACACAATCCCGCAAGCCGCCATGATTTTTTGCAATCGTTCCTGCATATCAGTTGCGGCTGTTTGTGGAGGCTCTCTTTTCTCTGCGGTGTTTCGGCGCACTCTGCGGCTGTGCGTTATCTTTTTCTTTTCTTGTACTCTTGAAGCTCGCGCGCAAGGCTGCCACTTCTTTCTCCGGCAGCAATCGGTATCGTCCGCGAGGCAAGCCTTCGACCGTCAGACTTCCCAATCCAATGCGCATCAACTTTTCGACAGGATGCATGTCCTTCATTAACACGCGCCGCAGCTCTTCTTTTTTCGAGTCCCGCATGCGCACTTCGTACCAGAAATTCGCCGCGCGCCCACGCGTGGCGTCGGGCTGCCGCACCGTTTTCATCCGCAGTCCAACCTCTTTTCCGATTCGGTCCAAATCCGCCAGGGTCAGCATCCCTTTCACTTTGACGTGATACACCTGCTCGATTTGCGCCCAATTCTTCAACATCTCCGCGGCCAGGTCGCCGTCATTCGTCAAGAACACCAGTCCAGCCGCGCCATATTCCAAATTTCCCACGGGAAACACACGCTCCGGCAATCCTCGCAGCAAATTCCGCAGTGTCTTCCTCCCTTCTGGATCGGCCATTGCCGAAACTACTTCGGGCGGCTTGTGAAGCGCCAAATAAATCTTTCTCTGCTCAGCCTTTCCGACGGTGCGCCCAGCTGCTTCAATCTTGTCCATCGACACGTCGGCTTTGGTCCCGAGTTCCCGAACGACAACGCCGTTGACGCGCACTTGTCCGCTCAGGATCAATTGCTCCGCGTGCCTCCGCGAAGCAATTCCTGCTCGCCCAATAATCTTCTGTAATCGTTCCTGCATATCGTGTTTGCGTGTGCGCTGGTGTTGTGGTGTAGGGGCACGATATATCGTGCCCCTACTGTGGAATGGCGATTGCATCCCCGCGAGTGATATCGGTCGCGTCTCGACGTTCTCCTCTATTCCCCCGCAGCGGTGGATTTGACGACCGGTGGTGGCGGGTCCTCGTCCAGTTGGCCGGAGGGCATGCCTTCGGCGGTGGCGAGGGCTTCGTGCTCCCGAAATGCTTCTGCTTCCGCGAGTTCTTCTTTTACATGCGCGACGGCCTCAGTCACGGTGTCATGTGAGTGCTCTTCAGGGAATGTGCTCCCGGGCACGGAGTTCTCGGCGATAGCAATGTCCCCTTCGCGATAGTCTTCACTCGAAGGCGCCATTCCTTCATCGCTCCCCAGGGCTTCGCGAGCCAGCGCCTCGAATTCTTTCAGGCTGGGCAGCTCTTCTAGATCACTTAGGCCGAAGCGCATCAAGAATTCTTTCGATGTTTTGTAGAGAATCGGCCGGCCAATTACTTCCTTGCGGCCTGCGGTGGTGATGAGGCGCTTGTCGAGCAGCGTGCTGATGACGCCGGAAGTATTGACGCCGCGAATTTCAGAAATCTCAGGCGAAGTTACGGGCTGTTTGTAGGCAATCACGGCCAGCGTTTCGAGCGCGGGCATCGTCAAGCGCAGCGGTGGCCGCAGGCTCTTGATGAAGCGCCGCACGACATCGTGCTGCTGCGGCTTGGTGTAGAGTTTGTAGCCGCCGGCCACGGCGCGAATTTCGATGCCGCGCTCTTCGACTGCGTAACTCGCCACCAACTCATCGAGCGACGATTGCACGACTAGCTTTTCTTCTCCCAGCGCCTTCGAGAGCTGCTCAATGGTCGCGGGTTCGTCCGCCGCATAAATAATCGCTTCGAGCGCCGCTTTTCTCTCTTCGTTCGTCATTCCTGCCTCACTCTTTCCCGCCTGTCTGACCGTATCGCCGCCGGACCGTCGTCAACTGAGCATGACGGGGAATCTACTTTTGCCTTCCTCATATTTTCACTTCACTAATCTGAATGATCGGCTGCGTGTTCGTATAATTTGGTACATCGCCCACAATCTGCCCGGCGTGCGGCCCGAAACTCGACTGAAAAGATTCCAGCGATTCAAATTGCAGTTGTCCAATCGCATGATAGGGAGCTCGTGATCCTGGCTCCATGCCCGCGATTCCCTGCTCAACGGCCACGCGCTTCAAGGCCGCGCCGAGCAATTGTTTAACCATCGGGATGTGCTTGTCGCAGTAGTATGCGATATCGAATTTGCTTCCTTCGCTGTTTGCGTACAGCACGCTAACCTGGATCATTATTTGTATTCCTCATCGATCTGCTTCAGGCCGCCTTGCTCGTCGAAAATCACGTCGAAGGCCTTGCCCCTCTTCACCACAATCTCGCCGAACTGCTTTTCTTGCGCCAGCAGGACCGCTTGCAGTTTCACCATCTCCAGAACGGCGAGGAACGCGACGATCATGGCGTGGCGCGATGGGCATGCCTCGAAAAACTGGATCAGATTTACCATGCTGTCCGCGCTGGCGAGAATTTGGGCGCGCAAGGCCGCAATCATTTGAGCCACGGTAAACTGCTCGTGCTGCAGTTCGATGCGGGAGACTTCCTTGCGGCGCTCGAGGACTTGCTGGAAGACTTTCACCAAATCGACTAGCGAAACGACCAGCTCGCCCTCGGTGCCTTCGTCGTTGTAAAGAGACTTGTCTGGCTTCGACCAAACGTTTTCTTCGATTTGCTGTTTTTGGTAGAGAAGCTGGGCGGCGTTCTTGAATTTCTCGTGCTCGACGAGGCGCTGCACCAATTCGGCGCGCGGATCGGTATCCACGCCTTCTTCAGCCGCGAGAGGATCCGGCGGCAAAAGCATCTTCGACTTGATGTAGATCAGCGTCGCGGCCATGTAGATGAAATCGGCGGAGACGTCGACGTTCAACTCTTCGAGCTTGTGGAGATATTCCAGATATTGCGCGGTGATCAGCGAAATCTGAATATCGTGGATATTCATTTCCTGCTTTTTGATCAAATCAAGCAGCAGGTCGAGCGGGCCCTCATACAAAGGAATGTGCACCTTGTAAGCCGCGTTCCCGGTCATCTTGTTACTCGGTGTGGCCATTCTAGGTGGCACAGACTTCAGTCTGTGCTCTTCTCCTTGCATTTCTCACTCTGAGCAGCACAGACTGAAGTCTGTGCCACATCCCTGCGACAATCAACGCTGAACCCACTGGACCAAGGCCACATTGATTTCTCGCTCACAAGGGCCGCCGCAACCGGATTCTTCTCAATGTAGCTCTTCACCTTCGCAAATTCCGCTTCGTCGCGGATCCAGTGATCAAACGATTCGTCTTGCCAGAAATATTCCCCCGTTCTCCCGAGTAAAAGATTCGCCTGTCGCGCCGTGCTTCCTTTGATTGCTTTCGTGATGGCCGCCATGGGCGCAAGCGGTGACATCAAGACATGCACGTGATTGGGCATCACAACCCAGGCGTGCACTCGGCACAAGCGCTTTTCCTCAACGGCTTTAATGGCCTCAACGACAACAGAAGCGATGCGCCTCTCCTTGAGCCACAGCGGTCCGGAAGAAGCCTTATCCAGTTCCAAGTCGTATTCTCTGAAACGCTTCCCAAGTTCCTTCGTCTTGCTCGCGCGCAAAGCAGCCATGACCTTTGTCGGTAGGCTTCCACTCAGTCGCCATGTGAGAAATAAATCTTGGCCTTCCGGCTGCCAGTGAGGAAGCGTGCGCTCGTAATAACGCTCGTTGCGACTCTCTTTGATCTCATTCATTGAGAGCACCATGCCAAGTTTCTGCGCAGGCCCAGGAGCACAGACTGAAGTCTGTGCCACCACAAAGTCGTCGCGATTTGCGCATCTGTCAAATATCAAAACCGTTTCGAAGCTACCTGCTCGCTAATTCTTCCCTTTTCTTTCTCCAACCAAAGACGGCTTCGCGGACGCGCTCCATGGTTTTCTTGGCTTCGACGCGGGCTTTTTTCGAGCCTTCGTGAATCATGTCGACTACGCCTTTCGGGTCGTTCTCCCATTTCACGCGGCGTTCGCGGACGGGCGTGATCCATTTGATCAAGTTTTCGGCCATCGCGGCTTTGCACTCGATGCAGCCGATGCCGGCGGTGGTGCAGCCCTGGCGCACCCAATCGAGCCGGCCTGGCTCGCCTGCTGAGAACAGTTTATGCCAGTCGTAGACGGGACACACGTCCGGATTTCCTGGGTCGGTGCGGCGCTTGCGTGCCGGGTCGGTGACCATCACTTTCGTTTTCTTGCGGATGTCGTCGTCCGTCTCGCTCAACGTAATTGCGTTGCCATAACTCTTCGACATCTTCCGGCCGTCGAGGCCGGGTATCCTCGGCGTCTTCGTCAGCATCACTCCTGGCTCGATCAAGACCTCCGTTACATCAACTAATCGGAGTGTTGGTCCAAGGTTTTCGACGAAATTCTTCACGCCCATTTCGAGAACACGTCGTCGCATAACTGAACCAAGGGTGGCTTTCTCTTCCGAGGACAATTTACCCTTTTTCGCCAAAATTTCTTTTGCTTGCTCTTGAAGGAAGATGTTCCCAAGCGCCTCTTGAGCTCTTACGTATGCAAGCGCTTCCTCCAGGGCAAAGAATTCGTCGCGAAATTTGAATCCGTTGAATAAATTGAACCGTCGGACGATTTCGCGGCTTAACTCGACGTGGGAGACTTGATCTTCGCCTACTGGGACGAAGAGGGGGGTGCCCTCTTGGCTGTAGATGACGATGTCGGCGGTTTGCAGGCAGGGGTAGCCGAGGAAGCCGTAATTGTGCAGGTCCTTGTCTTTAACTTGCTCGAGGGCTTCTTTGTAGGTGGGAACGCGCTCTAGCCAGCTTAGCGGGGTGACCATGGAGAGGAGCAAGTGCAGTTCGGCGTGCTCCAGGACCAGGGATTGCTGAAAGATGACAGACTCGGCGGGATCGAGGCCAGCGGCCAAATAGTCCGTCATGATTTCGATGGTGTTTTGGGCTACGGCGGAGGTGTCGGCGTAGTCGCTGGTCAGGGCGTGCCAATCGGCGATGAAGTAGAAGCAGTCGTACGTGGGGTCATTTTGTAACCGAACCCAGTTTTCCAGGGCGCCGAAATAGTGGCCGATGTGGAGCTTTCCGGTCGGGCGCATGCCGCTGACGACACGCTTTTTGGCTTGGTGCGTGGGAGCTTCGGTTCCGGTTTTGGGTTCAGGCGCGTTGGGCAAGGGCTTCCCCTCCCCCCGGTATATTTGTAAGTGTTGCATCTAAAGGAGTTAGGTTTTGCGTAAGTCCTTTAGATGCAGCGTTTACGGGTGGCTTGTAAGTGTTGCATATAAAAGAGTTAGGCGGGGCTGAAATTGGACGAGAAGGGGTTTGATTTTGGGTGGGGTCGGCGGCGAGCCGTGATACAAGGTCTTTCAACTTGGTGGATAGTAGCATAAGAGTTAACAAATGTCAATTGAAAAACCGAGAATCGGGCGGACGGGGGTCAAATTTAAGCGGCTCGCTCTCAACTGGACTTCCCCAAAAGCTCTCTTGCGATGATGGTGCGCTGAATCTCGCTGGTGCCTTCGTAAATGGTGATGACGCGGGCATCGCGGTACATGCGCTCGACGTCGGTCTCGCGGGAATAGCCGGAGCTGCCATGAATTTGGACGGCTTTGGCGACCACGCGATTGACCATTTCGCTGGCATAGAGCTTGGCTTTGGAGGCGGCAGCGCCGAGCTTCGCCGGGTGGGTATCCTTAAGCCAGGCAGCATGATAGACGAGCCCGCGGGCCGCTTCGATCTCTGTCTGCATGTCGGCGAGCATCCATTGAATAGCCTGGAATTCGCTGATGGTTTTGCCAAAGGCGCGGCGAGCTTCGGCGTGTTTGACGGACTCTTCGAGAGCGCCTTCCGCGAGGCCGAGAGCCAGGGCGGCGATGCCGATGCGGCCGCCGTCGAGGGCGCTAAGAGCGATCTTGAGCCCCTGGCCTTCTTCACCGAGGCGGTTTTCGCGGGGGACTTCGCAGTCGTTAAGGAGGATTTCGACGGTGGGCGAGCTGCGCTGGCCCATTTTGTCTTCGTGGCGGCCGACTTTGAAGCCGGGAAAGCCGGGCTCGACCAAAAAAGCGGAGATGCCTTTGCCGCCCACTCCGGGATTGGTCTTGGCAAAGACGAGGAAGAGGCCGGCGACGCTGCCGTTCGAGACCCAGGTCTTGGTGCCGTTCAGGCGATAGATATCTCCGCTTGGCGTGCCCAGCGGAGCTCCGCTCCAAGCCGCGGCGGCACCGGGAGCCAGGCTCGGAGGGGCAGACGGTTTTGTTCCCAGACCCGAGCCAACACGTTGCATCGCGACGGCGCGCGCTTGGATTCCGGCGGCATCGGAGCCAGCGCCAGGTTCCGTCAGGCAAAAAGCGCCAAGAATTTCGCCGGTGGCGAGGCGGCGCAGATACTTTTCTTTTTGTGCCGGCGTGCCGAATTTCAGGAGGGGGATTTGAACGGCGGAGTTGGTGACGCCGAGCGAAGTGGCCATGCCCGCATCGACGCGGGCGACTTCCTCGAGCATCAGTACGTAGGAAAGCGTGTCGAGGCCGGGGCCGCCCCATTCTTCAGGAGTCATCATCCCGCAGCAGCCGAGTTCGGCGAGTTTCTTGATTTCGGAGGTAGGAAAGCGCTCTTCGCGGTCGCGCTGCTTCACGGTGGGGCGGACTTCCGCTTCCATGAATTGGCGGACGGTGTCGCGGATTAGTTTTTGGTGGTCGCTGAGCGAAAAATCCATCGTGTCGTTGTACGCGGGGTACGCACGATGCTAACACAGCTTATATCGTGCTCGCACGGGCACGGCACGCCGAGCCCCTGGACGGAGGAATTACAGCTTGAAGAGTTCGCGGAGGCGTTTGGCTTGGGGGCGGCTTACGGGGACTTCGGTCGCTTTTTTGTCCTGCATTTTGAGAATGAACGTGGAGTTGAACCACGGGACTACTTCCTTGACGTATTGGAGGTTCACCAGGAAAGAGCGGTGGGCGCGCCAAAACGAATCGGAAGCGATGGTGTCGTTCAAATCGTCCAGAGTGCGGTAATTCGACGAGCCTTCCACCTCGCGAGTGACGACCCAAACGTCCCCTTCCTGGACGGTCGCGAAAATGATGTCTTCGCCGTTGACGAGGAGAAGGCGCTGGCCAGCCTTGACGAGGACCTTCACGCGCAGCGGAGCACTTTTCTTTTCGCCGAGCTGGCTGACGAGCTGCTCGAGGCGATCCGTGGCGGAGGTTTGGGTGTCCAGCATTTTTCGCGCGCGCTGGATGGCTTTGGCAATGCGCGCTTTGTCGAACGGCTTCAGGACGTAGTCGACAGCGTTTACGTCGAAGGCTTGGACGGCGTACTGATCGAAGGCTGTGGCGAAAACGACGTGAGGCATTTTCATTTTGCGTTCGACAAGCTTTTTGAGCACGCCGAAACCGTCGAGGCCGGGCATCTGCACGTCGAGAAAAACGAGGTCGGGGGAGTGTTCTTTGATGAGCGAGACGGCTTCGACGCCGTTCTTGCCTTGCCCGATCAGATTGACTTCGGGAAAGGCTTTCAGCAGATAGGCGAGTTCTTCCCGTGCGGGCTTCTCGTCGTCCACGATGATGGTGTTGATGGGCATAGACGGAAAATCCAAGATGCCGGGCTGAAGCCCGGCGCCACGTTGCGATGCCGGTCTAAAGACCGGCCACTACAGTGTATGATAACGGCGGAGAAAGCGTACCAACTATGCCGCCAAAAGCGCCCAGCCGCACCACCGCTAAAGTTCTTCGCAGCAAAATGATCTATAAAGGGCCTGTCTTCGGCATTCGCCGAGATGAAATCATCGAGCCGAGCGGTCTGCGGGTCACGCGCGAAGTAATTACGCATCCCGGCTCGGTCGTCGTGCTGCCTGTTTTTCCAGATGGGCGGATCCTTATGATCCGGCAGTACCGCCACGCGACGCGGCAATACCTTTGGGAGCTCGTGGCCGGGCGCATTGATGCGGGCGAAAATCCACGTAAAGCCGCGGCGCGCGAATTGATCGAAGAAACGGGTTACCGGGCGAAGCGGTTTCATGTATTCCTCGATATTTTTCCGACGCCGGGATTTCTAGAAGAGCGCATGTACATTCTGCTGGCCGAGGATCTGACGGCAGGCGTCGCTGAGCCGGAAGAAGACGAGCGAATTACTTCCCAAGCGTTTACGCATGTCGAAATCGAACAGATGATTCGTCGAAATAAGATTCGCGACGCGAAATCGGTGGCCGGAATTCTCTATTATCTGCGATTTCTGGTTCGTTCCTGAAGATCGGTGGGGGCAAAAACCAACCCCGTTGTTTTTCTGTAACGGTTTCTTCCAACCGAATCAACCCCGCAACAAATGATTCACAATGTGAAACAAAAAATGCAAACCCTGTGTTCGCTAGGAGTTGCGGGAGCTTTCCAAATCCACGGCGATAAGAGAAAAGAATTTCCGCATACTGAATCGTTTTTATACTGGTGTTTTCGTTCACTTTTGGAAACCAAGAAAACGATTGTTCTCTTGACTGAACGCATCATTCTGGTAGACTCCGCGCAAATTATTCGTGTGGCGGCTTTCTTTGTCCCTATATGGCTAGCCACGTGAGATATCCAGGTCTCCGTCAGGAGGAGCATATAAGTGCAAGGAACCGTGAAATGGTTTAATAATTCGAAAGGGTACGGCTTCATTGGGCGCGATGATGGTCCGGACGTTTTTGTACATTATTCCGCTATCACAGGGGATGGCTACCGCACTTTGCAGGAAGGAGATGCGGTAGAGTTCGAGATTGTCCAGGGACCGAAAGGCCCCCAGGCAGCGAACGTCCAGAAGCCAGGTTAATTAACCCCAGGAATCATCCGGCCGGCAGAGTGCGCCCCTCTGCCGGTCTTTTTATTTATGGAGGTAAAGGAGGAAGCGGAGAGAGATCAGGTGAAGGAGCAGAAACGGGCAGCGTTGGAAGCGGCGATTGCGGTTGGAAATCGCTAGGGCAAAGTGAGACGACCGATCAGCAGATGGAAGAAGGCGGCGGAATCGGAATGCAGGCAAACTTGGGCGTTCGGAGGGCCGGGTTCGGGGCGGGTAAAACCTTTGTCGTCGACGCGGATGTGCATGGGTTGGACGGGGCAGATTTTGGGATTCAGGATGTAGGCGATGGTCATGGGATCGAAGAGCGTGGGAGTTTGCTGGCCCCATTCGTGATAGAGGAGTGTCAGGGCGTCGGTGATCGGCGTGCCTTGGCGGAACAAATAGGCGCGCTTGACCCCGTCGAATTTGAGCTGGGTGGAGTCGAGGGGCATGACGTAGAGCGGGACGCCGGAACTAAAGAGTTTTTGAGCGGCAGGGATGTCGTTGATGATGTTCCACTCAGCGCTGGGAGGCGGACCGGGACATGCGCCGAATTCGCTATAGCCGCATTGGATCGAACCGCCCATCATCACCACGCGTTTGAGTTTCAGGAAAGTTTCGCGGTCTTTGTCGATGAGTGCGCCAATGTTCATTTGTGGGCCGATGGCGATCAGTGTGATTTGGCCGGGATAGCGGCGAATTTGGCCGAGGATGAAGTCCACGGAGTTTAAATGAGAGGCTTTGGCGAAATGGCCGCCATCGCCGTAGCGGCGCTGGGACATGGGATTGGTGGTGTGCGTGGGAGTGCCGGCGAGGACGGGAATGTCGGAGCGACCGGCTTCGCCGAGAATGCGGTCGAGGATTTTGGCGCGGGCTTCGGTGTCACCAAAGGTTGTGGAGATGCCGAGGATTTGAAGCTCGGGGCTCTTAAGGGCGAGGGCGATCGCAAAGGCGTCGTCGATGTCGTCGCCAATGTCCGTATCGATGATGACTTTTTCTGAGGTGGCTGAAGCTTGCGCGGGAATTTGCGCTTGTGCCCGTGAGATCGAGCCCGCCAGAATTGAAAGCAGAACCGCCAAAACCGAAAAACGCATGCTGCCCTCCGAAGCACATATCCAACCGGCACGGGTTCCAATGGAAAGGCATTGTTCACCGCTTATGGGGAGTAAGTCTATCCCATCGGGTGAGCGCTCTCTCTTTGAACAAATATTAATGTCAAAACGAGCCAAAAGGCTTACATTGCCGAGCACATTTCTCGTCCAGGGATCCGGAGAATTCGCCGCGTGCTCTTTTTTTTCAGAGTGGCCTTTCTGACGCTTTTGATCGCGTTGCGTGCAGGGCCGGTCTTCGCCCAGCTGCCTTTCTACACGGACGATTCATCGGTCACAGCGCCAGGGATCGTGCACTTTGAATTCTTCAATGAGTTCGATGCTTTGCAACACGCGGAGTATCCGGACCTACACCAAAATACGGCGAATTTCAAAGTCAATTATGGGCTACGGCACAATCTGGAACTTGATCTGGACGCACCTTATCTCGGCATTTACCGTGCAAGCAGCTCGCCAACTTCCGTTGGCGTTGGCGACACAAACCTCGGAGTGAAGTGGAAGATTCACCAAGCTACTCCGGGTTCGCGGGTGCCATCGTTTGCCACAAGCCTATATATTGAGTTCCCGACCGGGGATTCGCGGCAAAAGTTGGGCTCTGGTTTGACTGACTATTGGCTGAATTTCATTGTGCAGAAGCCGTTTTCAGATAGAACAAGGCTCACGGGCAACGCGGGATTCTTGTTCGCGGGGAACACCAGCACGGGCGCCGTGGGAATTCAAACCACGCACGGCCACGTAACTACCGGAGGAATCTCGTTGCTTCACGATCTGACTTCGCGGCTGACTCTGGGCGGCGAGTTGTACGGGGGCGTTGCGGACAACAGCGGACTTGCCAAAAGCCAGTTGCAGGCCATGCTTGGGGGGCAATACAACATTCGGAATGGTCTGACATTCTGCTTCGGCGTGCTCGGCGGAAAGTATGCTGCAAGTCCCCGGATCGGTGGACAGATTGGCGTGGCCATGGATTTTCCCGACATGCTACGTTCGCTTCGGCGGACGCCAGATTGAAATGTTAGGGAAGCAGTCGAGAACGGGAGCTAGTTTCTTGTCAACTTAGAGGAGACCGCGATGACCTGCAAACCGGAAGTGCTCAAAGACGTTCCGCTCTTTGCGTTGCTTGACGATGATGAAAGGGCCGTCCTGGCAGCGCAGGTGGAGGTCAAACGCTTTGCCGCGCGTGAACGGATTTACAAGAAGGGGGATCCCGGCGGCCAGGCCTATGTAATGATTTCCGGAAAGGTGCGCGTCACCACGGTCGATGAGGATCAGCAAGAAGTGATTGTGGATGAGCCGGCTGCCGGGCAATTCTTCGGATTTGCTTCCATGCTCGAACAGACGCCTCACTACACCAACGCGTATGCACTGGAAGAGACAACGTGTCTCGAGGTATCCCGCGACGACATCGCGGTTCTCCTGCAGCGTAAGCCGCACGCTGGGATGGACCTGCTCACGACGCTAGGCCGCCAGTTCCACGCGGCGCAAGAGCTGGTTCGGATCCGGGCCAACCGCAACCCGAATGAATTGATCGAAGCAGAGGCGACTCTGGGCGAGCGAATCGCGGACGAGGTGGCGCGGTTTGGAGGATCGTGGACTTTCATTGTGTCGTTCGGCGTTGTGATGAGCATCTACGCGGCCGTCAACATCGTGCTGCGCGGGAGGGCCTGGGATCCGTACCCATTTATCCTGCTGAACCTGTTTCTTTCCATGCTCGCCGCCATTCAGGCACCCGTCATTATGATGAGCCAGAATCGCCAGGACACGAAAGACAGGCTGCGGGGCGAACTAGACTTCGACGTGAACCGGCGCGCGGCTTCGGAAATCCAAGGGCTGGCGCGTAAACTGAACATGCTGGACGACAAGATCGATGACCTCGGAAATCTCCTGCGCGGGAAGACTCTTCACTAAAGCCTGGCTGCGCGACGCAAGAACCGGAAGTACGGCGAGATTGGGATGCAAATTTTTGGCACGGGCTTCGGCGTAACTGAAGGTGGTGGAGATGCCGAGGACTTGAAGTTCGGGGCGCTCGAGGGCGAGGGCGCTGCGAGCACCCCGACGATCGTGCAGCGCTACCTCCTCCATCCTTGTACGTGGGGCGCAAAGGCTGTCGAGACGGGCGCGGGGTAACTAAATGAGTGACAACTCCCGGCGGGCGGCACCTGAGAAGCATTACCCTAGGCGACAATTTCGGGAGGGTGTGCGAATGGGGCTTCGACCGTGTTTAGTCCATGGAAAATGGCGATCCTCTGGCTGGTTTTTGCGATGGGGATGGGGCTCGGAATATTCCGGGGTAAAGAATCTCGATTAGCCGTCTGGATTCCCGGCAATCGGCACGCGCTGAGCCGGCAGGGTTCCGTGATTCGTTGGACGTTAGCCGCAATCGCGGCGGTGATGATCTGTCAGGGATGGCGACTGACGATGAGCGCGACAGCAGACGTGCTGTTGATAGTGCTCGGCTCATTTCTACTTATCGCAGCTCTGTACATTTCAGACGTGGCTTTCCATCTTTCGAGTGGACTAGATTGGATTCTGAGAAGACCTGGCAGCCGGCAAGACTCCTAGCATCTCGAACGATACCTTCAGGTTGCTTCGACCGCGTGCCTTTCGCGGGAGAGTGGCTTTATAATCGCTGGCATGGACAACAAACAGATTGCACGGATTCTGCGGGAGACGGCGCAGCTACTGGAAATCGATGGGGCGATTATTGGGCGCTACCGGAGCTATGAGAAGGCGGCAGAACTCATTGATGGGCTGCCGGAATCGATCGAGCAGCTTGTGACGCAGCCGGAGAAGCTGGAAGAGTTGCCCGGGATCGGCGAGCGGATGGTGGAACATCTTCAGGAGATTGTGAAGACTGGGGATTACTCGCTACGGAAAAAGCTGTTGAAGAAATATCCGGCGACGATTCTGGATTTGCTGCAACTGCAATCCCTGGGACCGAAGAAGGTGGCGTTTTTGTGGTCGAACTTCAAGGCGGGGACGGTTGCCGACGTGGAAAAAATCGCCAAGGAGGGGAAACTCCGCGACCTTCCTGGATTTGGCGAGAAGAGCGAACAAAATATTTTGAAAGCCATCGAAGTTTTCAAAAAATCATCGGGGCGGTTTCACATCGACATAGCGGAAGCGGCGGCCACAGAGATCATTGCGCATATTATGAAGGCAGGAAAAGCGGTGGAAAGTGTTACACCGGCGGGTTCACTGCGGCGCGGCAAAGAGACGGTTGGAGATTTGGATTTGCTGCTGACGCTTGGCGAGGGCCATACTGCGCAGAAACATGTGGATGCGCTGGCGAAACACATTTTGGAGTTTCCCGGCATCGACCAGACGTTGGCGCATGGGGAGAACAAAGTCAGCTTCACGCTGGAAAATGGGTTGCAGGTGGATGTGCGGCTGCTGGAAAAAGAAAGCTTTGGAGCGGCGCTGCTTTATTTTACGGGTTCGAAAGAGCACAACGTCGCGCTGCGCGGGCGTGCGAATGACATGGGCTTGACGCTGAACGAATACGCGCTGGCGACGTTAAAGGGAGAGAAGCCGGTCGCGCGGCGGACCGAGGCGGAGATTTACGCGAAGTTGAAGCTGGACTACATTCCGCCGGAGCTGCGCGAGAACACAGGCGAGATTGCCGCAGCGGAAGCACACAACCTGCCGCACCTGATTGAGTTGAAAGACATGAAGGGCGATTTGCAGATGCACACGACGGCCAGCGATGGGAAAAATTCCATCGAGGAGATGGCCGAGGCGGCGCGGCAGTTGGGGCATCAGTACATCGCGATTACGGACCACTCGAAAGCCGTCACGGTGGCCAATGGGCTGGATGAAAAGCGGATGGCGGCGCATATCAAGAAGATTCATGCGGCTAGCGACAAGGACTTGGGGATTCGGGTGCTGGCGGGGGCCGAGGTCGATATTCTGAAGGACGGTTCGCTGGATTATTCGGACGAGCTGCTGGCGCAATTGGACGTGGTGGTGTGCTCGATTCACTCGTATTTCAACCTGGATCGAGCTGCGATGACCGCGCGGATGCTTGCGGCAATCGAGAATCCGTATACTCAAATCATCGCGCACCCGACCGGGCGGCTGTTACTGCGGCGTGATCCCATCGATTATGACATGGAGAAGATTCTTGAAGCTTGCGCGAAACATGGCGTGGCGATGGAGTGCAATTCGTACCCGGACCGGCTGGATTTGAAGGACGTATATCTGCGGATGTGCAAGGACCGGGGCGTAAAGGTCGTGATTTCAACGGATTCGCACAATGCCGCGAATCTCTCATTGATCCGCTACGGCGTAACGATGGCGCGGCGAGGCTGGCTAGAAAAGCACGACGTCATCAATACCCTGCCGACGGAGAAGTTTCTCGATGCTCTTAGGGCGAAGCCCGGCGCCCATCATGCGAAATCCTCCAGCCGCAAGAAGCATGCTGCCCACCATTGAGGCCTTTTGCTCGTAGTGACTTCCCCTACAGATATTTCGACTGCCTAAGGTTACGGGGCGGCTCCCTGACGTTTGGCGTGATGCGGCGTCATAAGTGTCGTGTGGGGTAGACCCTGTCCAGCTCAAGGGAACATTTTGGACCCAGGTACCGTACCTATCTCTGAGAAGGCGAATTTACGGAGGCTTTGACCTATGAGCTTGCTTAAGAACCGCAAGACTGCCGTTCGGTTGGGTGTTGCGAGTGCCGCCCTGTTTGCCGCAGTTGCTTTTGCTCCGCGCGCCAGCGCTCTGGATTGGAGCCGGAACTATACGATTACTGGACGGGCCAACGTGCATGTCGACACGAACGATGGCAGCGTTCGCGTGAGCACGAGCGATGCGAAGAGCGTTCAGTTTCACGTCGACTATGAGGGCTACGAGCTCGACAAGGACCTCCATATCGAGGCGAAGCAAAATGGCGACACCGTTGAGCTGATCGCGCGCACGACCGGGCATTGGGGATGGTCGTGGGGCGGTCATTCGAGAAGACTGCATATTGAGGTGCTGATGCCGCGCGAAGCCGATTTGGACGCGCATACGGGCGATGGCTCGGTCGAGGCGAGCGCGATAAATGGGAAGGTGAGCGTTTATACGGGCGATGGGTCCGTCCGAGCGAACACCTTGACCGGCACAATCGACCTGCACACCAATGACGGCAGCATCACCGTAGATACGCTAAAAGGCGACATGCGCCTGCACACTGGTGACGGCTCGATTGAAGCGCGGCAACTGGACGGCAAGCTCGACGCCGACAGCGGAGACGGGCACCTGAGGATCGCTGGCCGATTTGATGCGCTGAACATCAGGACAGGAGACGGAAGCGTTGAAACGCAGGTGCTTCCGGGGTCGAAGATGGCAACCAGCTGGAACGTAAAGACAGGGGATGGCAGCGTGGACCTGGCGCTGCCGGGAGACTTCCAGGTGAATATTGATGCCAGTACGGGGGATGGACACATCAGCGTCGGATTGCCTGTAACGATTGAGGGAACATTCAGCAACTCGCAGCTTCACGGCAAAATGAATGGCGGGGGACAGTCATTGACGATTCATACGGGCGACGGCTCGATCCGGCTGAGCAAGGCGTAAACCGAGAAACGCGGTGAGCACAAGACCCGGCTGCATTTGAGGATCTGTGCTTCATCTGCTGACCAGTACTATTACCCCCAGCATTGTCCTTTTTCACCGACACTCGTCTTTCACCGGCGACACGAGCATAGGATCGTGGCATCTAACTTAATGAAAACACGCACGTTGAATTTGGAGGCTCGCTTGCCAGTATGTTTGTCGTCCCGGAAGGGGGCATCCTTTGGTCGTCTTGATTCTCACATTTGCGATTGTGGCGCTCGTTGCGATCACGATTGCCAGTTCGATCTCCTCGATGAACCGGCATGGCCGGTCATGAGGCTGGCGAAGAGCGCAAGAGCCGGCGGATTTGGGGAGTGATAGGGGTCAAATAGGCGGAGTTCCGATTCATTCACGCAATTCCACAGATTCCGTTCTTTCCTTTCGGCGGCTGGACTCCATAAGGCATAATCAGGCTCCCAGGAGTTGCGCCCGATGCTGAGTTCTATTCCCTCAAAAAACTTGCAGATAGGCAGCCGGCTAAAGGCGGCGGTCTCGCTGATACTTATCCTCGCGACCTCGATACTGGCTGGGCCAGCGGCCGCGCAATCCCACACGGAGGCTGGTTGGGCGACGTACTCGGGCGACCCCGGCGGGACACGTTACTCCCCTGCCAAGCAGATCGACCGGGCAAACGTGGCCCAACTCAAGGTAGCCTGGACTTACCACACGGGAGCACTGGGACATAATGAAGATCTCGATAAGAAAGCAGCGTTCGAAGCAACGCCGATCCTTGTGGACGGAAAGCTCTATCTAAGCACGCCATATGATCATGTGGTGGCGTTGGACGCTGTGAGCGGAGCAAAAATTTGGGAATTCGATCCCAAGCTGGAGTTGCCGTATGGGGCGTCGGAAGTGACCTCAAGAGGCGTTTCTGCCTGGCGCGACCCGTCCGCGAAAGCTGGCAAGGCCTGTGCGCTGCGGATCTTTATTGGGACGCTGGATGCGCGGCTGATTGCTCTGGATGGGGAGACAGGAAAGCCGTGCGCTGATTTTGGCGATGAAGGCGAGATTGACCTGACCGATGAAGTGCATCTGCGTGATCCTGGGGATTACGAGGTGACTTCGGCGCCTTCGATTTATAAGGATTTGGTGGTTGTCGGATCGTCCGAGGGTGACAACCGCGCGGTGACGCTGGAACGCGGGATTGTGCGGGCATTCGATGCTCGGACGGGCCATTTGCGCTGGACATGGGACCCAATCGCACCCTGGGCTTATGAAACGACACCACGGACCGGAGCGGGGAATGCGTGGTCCACGATCTCGGTCGATGAAAAGCACGATCTCGTCTTTATTCCTACCGGCAGCGCCAGCCCTGACTACTACGGAGGATTCCGAAAAGGCGACGACAAGTGGGCGGACTCAGTGGTGGCTCTGAAAGCCTCTGACGGCAAGTTCATTTGGGGATTTCAGGTGGTGCACCATGATCTTTGGGATTATGACGTCGCGTCGCAGCCGGCGCTTTTCGAGTGGAAAGACGGAACGCCTGCGATTGCGATAACGACCAAGATGGGCCGCATGTTCGTGCTGAACAGGCTGAATGGCAAGCCGCTCTTACCGGTGGAAGAGCGCGCGGTTCCTAAAAGCGAGATTCCTGGAGAGGCTTCGTGGCCGACGCAGCCCGAATCGACGATTTCGCTGGTGCCTGAAAAATTGTCGCCAGACGATGCTTGGGGTAAGGATGAGAAAGAGCGGGCGTGGTGCGCCGAACAGATTAAGGCGGCGCGGTACGGGGAGATTTTCACGCCGCCGAGTTTGCAAGGGACGCTTGTGTTTCCAGGCAACGTTGGAGGCGTGAACTGGGGCAGCGCTGCGTACGACCCGCAGCGGCATTTGCTGTACGTGGATACGAACCGGCTTCCGATGTTCGTAAAACTGATTCCGCGCGCGGAACTCGAAGCAGCGCGGAAGAGTGCTACGGACTCCGACCGGCTGCACGGCGAGTTTGCAAGGCAGGTGGGCGCGCCATACGCGATGTTTCGCACGCCGCTGCTGGCGCCAAGCGGTTTGCCGTGCAATCCTCCGCCGTGGGGAACGGTGACTGCCGTCAATTTGTTTGACGGGAAAAAGGCCTGGGATGTGCCGCTGGGGAGCTATATTCCTGGTATGAATACGGGGACGATTACGTTGGGTGGACCAATGGCTACCGCGGGAGGACTTGTGTTCACAGCAGCGGCAATGGACGACTCTCTTCGGGCTTTCGATTCGGAGACCGGAAAAGAGATTTGGAAGTTTCAACTCCCGGCAGGTGGACAGGCGACACCGATGACATATAGCATCGGCGGGGAACAATACGTGGTGATTGCCGCGGGCGGCCACGGCAAACTCGGAACGAAGCAAGGCGATAGCGTGATCGCCTTCACACTGCCTTAGAACAGTGGAGCAAGAAATGAAACCTGCGGTTACGCCAGATTCGCAGAGTCGCGGATGACGAAGCCTTCCCTTTCAGCGCCCTTACCAAAATCCAATGAGAATTCGTTCCTCGCAGGCGGCATGCTGATAGTCGTCGCCATCGCGCTGGGAAAATTCCTGCTTCATTTCTATTTCAACAACCGCTACGACTATTTCCGAGACGAATTTGATTACATGGCGTGCGGGAATCATCTGGCGTGGGGCTACGTGGACCAGCCGCCGCTTGTGCCCTTCTTAATCCGGATCTGCCGCCTTGTATTCGGAGATTCGCTGCGAAGCATCCGATTGATTCCCGCGCTGGCGTCTTCCGGTCTGGTTGTGCTGGCGGGAATGATCGCCCGCGAATTCACGGGGCGGCGATTTGCGCTTGTGCTCTCCGCCGTCGCCATTCTGGTCGCGCCCATCTATCTTTCCGATGGAAGCCTGCTGACCACCAATTGCCTCGAACCAATCCTCTGGATGGGCTGCGCTTACTTCGCGATTTTGGCCATCAAACGCGAACAGCCGCGTTACTGGTTGTGGTTTGGAATAGTTGCCGGGATCGGGCTGCAGGAGAAATATTCCATCGCGGTATTTGGCTTCGGAATCGTCATTGGGCTTTTGCTGACCGAGCAGCGCCGCGTTTTCGCCAACAAATGGATCTGGCTGGGGGGAGCGGCGGCGTTTGTTATTTTTGTTCCGAACCTGATCTGGAATGCGCAGAACCACTTTCCGTTCGTACAACTCATGCACAACATCAAGGCGGAAGGGCGCGACGTACAGCTCTCCGCTCTGCAGTATTTTGCGCAACAAATCTTGTTGCTGCATCCGTTTACAGCGCCTATCTGGATTACGGGGGTTTTCGCGCTGCTCTTCTCATCGAGGCTGAAACCGTATCGCGCGCTGGGCTGGTGCTTTTTAGTGTCTTTTGCAGTGTTCGTGGCGCTCAAGGGCAAAAATTATTATCTGGCACCGATTTATCCGATGCTGCTGGCCGCAGGCGCGGTGGTGATTGAGATCGGCATCGAAAAGTCGCGGCAAAAATGGCTGCAACCTGTCACGCTGGCCGCGCTCCTTTCCAGTGGCGCATGGCTGGCGCCCCTCGTTGTTCCGATTCTGCCGATTGAATCTTTTGCTTCCTATTTGCACAAACTTCCTTTCAAAGTTCCGGCCAGCGAACACAGCCACATGCGCGCCGCTCTACCGCAGCACTATGCGGATCAATTTGGTTGGGAGGAGATCGTGGCGGAGACAGCGAAAGCGTATGACCAGATTCGGCCGACGGACCGGCCAGGATGCGGGGTTTTTGCGCAGGACTATGGACAGGCCGGCGCGATCGATTTTTTTGGCCCCCGCTACGGATTGCCGCCGGCCTTGAGCGGGCACCAGAGTTATTGGCTTTGGGGACCGCGCGGGTATTCGGGGAATTGCTTGATTGTGCTGGACGATACGCCGGAGCGGCTTCATGAACTGTTCGACAGCGTGGAGTATGTTGGAACGTCACCGGACAATCCGTATGCTCTGGAGCGGCAGATACCGGTTTACATTTGCAAAGGCGCGAAGTTTGGCACGCTGGAAAAGGTATGGCCGCTCTTGAAGAAGTGGCGGTGATACCGATTCATCGGCCGGATTTTGGCTTGAATTCGTGCGCGTTGCGTTCGGCCACCGGCACGGATAAACTGCGCGCGTCATGAAACGCACACTCTTGTTCCTCAGTATCACCCTTTCCTCCATTTTTGCCGCGCCCGCGCGTGGCGCACAACAACCAAAAGCGCTTTTTTATATGACGCGCGAGCCGAGGTCTGTCCGCTCCTTTTTGGAGCACGCCGACAAGGTCGATATCCTGGTTCCGGCGTGGTACGTCGTGGATGCGGATGGGCTTGTTTCTGGCGGAGCGAACCCCTTGGTCATTGAGACGGCGCGCCAACACCATGTTCCCGTGATGCCCATCGTGGCCAATGGAGATTTTGCGCAGGAAGAGTTTCACAAGCTGCTGAAGAATTCTGCGGCGAAGGCGAGCATGACGGCTGAGCTCATTCGCGACTGCAAGGACAACGGCTACGCAGGATTTCAATTTGATTTTGAAGACGTGCACTGGACAGACCGCGGCGCGCTTTCGGATCTGGTGCGCGACGCGGCGGCAGCGTTTCACAAGGAAGGATTGCAACTGACGATTGCGACCGTTCCGAATGCTCCGGGCGAGCCTGGAGAAGGAGGATTTTCCGCGTGGATCTATGAGAACTGGCGCGGTGCGTATGACCTCAAGGCCCTTGCGCAGTCCGTCGATTTGGTTTGCCTGATGACGTATGACCAGCATACGCGATGGACGACTCCCGGGCCGGTGGCGGGCTGGGCGTGGACCACTGGAAACCTGGCTTACGCGCTGAAATCCGTGCCAGCGGAAAAACTTTCGCTGGGCATACCGCTGTATGGCTACCATTGGTTCGCGGGAACGCCGATTAAGGCGGAGGACAAATCACCGGATAAACCCAACCCTTCGGCGGACTCCATCGGCGCGGAAGACGCGATGGATCTTGCCAAGGACTATGGCGGACAGATCGAATGGGATCCCACGGACCGGACGGCGTGGTTTTACATCTATCGCGCGGACATGCGCGAGTGGGTGTTCTTCACAGATGCACACACGTTTCGCGAACGCTACTCGCTCGTCAAAGAGCGGGGGCTTGAGGGATTTTGTTCCTGGGTGCTCGGCGCGGAAGACCCTGCGATATGGGACTTGTTGCCGGCCCACAAATGACCCCCGCTCCGGACAGACAATACATCGCACCTCAGAAGTGACGCTGACTTCTCTAGAGATCGACCTTGCCGATGCCTAACAACCCAACGCACTCACGTGGTTTGATGTTGATTGCGGCGTTTAAACTATTGAAAGGCGTGGCCCTGCTCGCGCTCGGCATCGGCGCGCTGAAATTGCTGCACAAGGACGTGGCGGCAATCGCTGACCACTGGATCAACGCCTTCCGCGTCGATCCCCACAATCGATATCTGCATTGGCTTCTCGCGAAATTGCCGATGGTGGATGACCGAAAGCTGAAAGAACTGAGTGTTGGCACATTCATTTATTCCGCGATCTTTTTGACCGAGGGAACGGGGCTGGCGCTCTCGAAACGCTGGGCGGAATATTTTACGATCATTACGACGGCGTCGTTCCTGCCGCTGGAGGTTTACGAAATCATCCGGCACGCGACAGCCGCGAAGGGTGTGGCGCTGGCGATCAATGTCGTGGTGGTGATTTATCTGGTGCGAGAGCTGCGACGCTATCCTAAAAGGTGGGCAAAGCCACCAGCCCGTTAGTTAGGCTTGTTTCGCGGTTACAATGCGCGTCCCGCAGCGGCGCCTGAAGCCCAGGCCCACTGGAAATTGAACCCGCCTAAATGGCCTGTCACATCGACCACTTCGCCGATGAAAAATAGGCCGGGGACTTTGCGGCTTTCCATGGTCTTACTCGAAAGGTCGCCGGTGTCCACGCCGCCTGCGGTGACTTCGGCTTTTCCGTAGCCCTCCGTATCGGCAGGTACGAGATTCCATTCGTGCAGTTCCCGCTCGAACTCTTCGAGATCCTGGTTGGTCCAGGATTTTGGCGCGTGGAGCTGGAGCCAGCGATCGGCAAAGCGCTTGGGCAATACACCCAGAAGCGCGGAGCGGGCGGCGGAGAGATTTCTCGTCCGGGCATCGCGTATTGATGCACTGATGTCGCGATCGGGAGCCAAGTCTATGCGAATCGGATTGCCTTTTTCCCAATACGAGGAAATTTGCAGGATGGCCGGGCCGCTCAGCCCACGATGGGTGAAGAGCATTTGTTCACGGAACGATTGATGATCGGTTGAGACAGACACAGCGGTAGATACGCCCGCAAGATCACAGTATTGTCTCTGTTCTTTTGGTGAGAGGACGAGCGGCACAAGCGCGGGCCGTGTATTCACAATGTTCAAACCGAATTGCAGGGCGAGATCGTAACCAAGCGAGGTCGCGCCGATTTTGGGGATGGAAAGGCCGCCAGTCGCCACGACCAGCACGGGAGCTCGAAACTCGCCGGATTTGGTGCGCACCGTGAATTCACTGTCGCGGCGAACCTCTCGAATCTCAGCGTTCAGAAAAATCGAGACACCTGTGTCGCGGCACTCCGCTTCGAGCAAGTTCGTGATGTCTTGAGCGGAGCGATCACAGAACAACTGTCCGAGCGTTTTCTCGTGATATGGAATGCGGTGCTTTTCGACGAGCGCGATAAAGTCGGAAGGCGTGTAACGAGCGAGTGCGGATTTTGCGAAGTGCGGGTTCGCACTGATGAAATTCTCCGGGCGGCAATGCATGTTCGTGAAATTGCACCGGCCGCCTCCAGAGATAAGAATCTTTTTGCCGATTCGGTCGGCGCGCTCGAGAACAGCCACGCGGCGTCCGCGCTTGCCTGCTTCGACCGCACAAAGAACCCCCGCGGCACCGGCGCCGAGAATGACAGCATCATACTTGCGCGTCAAAGGAAACAAGGTTTAGGACGGCCAAGCGGCCGGAAACTGTCGCTGCGTGCGCTGCTCAGGGTAAACTGAGAGCAGGAGAAGACCGAACAATTTGGCTCCTATCATCAGCGCCCAGGCACTCTCGAAAAGGTACGGGGCCGCGCCACTCTTCCAGAATATCTCATTCACAGTGTCCGAAGGAGACCGCATCGGCGTGATTGGGCCGAACGGCTCGGGAAAATCCACGCTGCTCGAAATCCTATGCGGTAGAACGAAGCCTGACAGCGGCGACGTTGCGATCCGCAAGGGCACGCGCCTAAGTTATGTGAAGCAAATCTCCGAATTTACCGCCGGCGTGACCATTCAAGGAGTGGTTGACCAAGCATTGGAGCGAGCAGCGGTGCCACATGCGGAAAGAGCAGCGCGGTCAGCGGAAACACTTGGCCGAGCCGGATTTGTGGAACTGGACGCTCTTGCGGCAACGCTTTCCGGCGGATGGCGAAAGCGGCTGGCCATCGCGGAAGCGCTGGTGGAAAACCCGGACGTTCTCCTGCTGGATGAACCAACCAATCATCTGGACCTCGAAGGAATCGAATGGCTGGAACGGCTCCTGCAAAGAGCGAACTTTGCCAGCGTGGTGGTGAGCCACGACCGCTATTTTCTGGAAAACGTGGCAAGAGAGATGGTCGAGATCGACCGCGCATACGAGAACGGAGCGCTGCGCGTGGAAGGAAACTACAGCACATTTCTCGAAGCCAAGGAAGAGCATCTCCACGCGCAGAGAAACCGGCAGCAGACGCTCGAAAACCGCGTGCATACGGAGATTGAATGGCTTCGCCGTGGCCCCAAGGCACGCGCGACCAAAGCAAAAGCGCGCATCGACAAAGCGCATAAGATGATAGGCGAGCTGGCAGAAATGAAGGCCAGGAGCAGCGTCAGTACAACGCAAATAGATTTTTCAGCGACCAACAGGCAAACCAAGCAGCTGATCGAACTCGACGGAGTGACCTGTGAGATCGGCGATCGCTCGCTTTTCGCAAAACTTCACTTCCGCGTGACCTCTGGAATGCGCGTGGGATTGGTGGGGCCGAACGGCAGCGGCAAGACGACCCTTCTGCGATTGCTTCGCGGCGAACTCCCGCCTCGCGAAGGCACAATTCGCAAAGCGGAGCCGTTGCGGATCATTTATTTCGATCAGAACCGCCAGCTTGATCCGGAATTGCTGTTGCGGAGAGCCCTGGCGCCAGATAGCGATTCTGTCCTTTATCAAGAGCAAGTGATTCACGTAGCTTCATGGGCGGCCAGATTTCTTTTCACAGGAGAGGATTTGAATCGCCGCGTTGGAAAGCTTTCGGGAGGCGAGCGTGCGCGGGTGCTGATCGCGCAGCTCATGTTGCAGCCGGCGGACGTGCTCCTACTCGACGAACCGACAAACGATCTTGACATTCCTACGCTGGAGATTCTGGAGGAGAGCCTGCTCGAGTTTCGGGGCGCGCTGGTGCTAGTGACCCACGACCGTTACCTGCTGGACCGAGTTTCGACGGTGATCCTGGGTTTCGACGGTTTGGGACATATCGGGAGATTCGCGGATTATTCACAATGGGAAAAGTGGCGGGATTCGCAGGAGAGCGAGAAAAAAGGAAAGCAATCCGCCGGACGGAGCGCTACACCCCGCGCGCCGCAAAGCGGAACGCCGCCGACAACGTCGAAAAGAAAACTTTCCTACAAAGAGACACGCGAGTTGGAAAGCATGGAACAACGGATTGCGGAGGCGGAGCAGGAGTTGCGCAATTGTCAAGCAGCGCTTCGGGATCCAGCAATTACCAGCGATGGGCTAAGGCTGCATAACGCTTCCCTCCGGCTGGACGAGGCGCAGAAGACCGTGGACAAGCTCTATGCCAGGTGGGCGGAACTGGAGCACAAGCAGGGTTGAAGCCCGGGGATTTGCACATTTGGCATCACGGCAGCTACGCAGGGCGTCCTAAATGGTCAAGCCAGTTAAAATAAGATTGTGCAAAAGAAGATCTTCTGGATCACCTTCAGCGGTTTGGGGCTGGTTGCAGACCTAACGCTACCATTCTGGTGGGCACTCTTTGCGACAATCCCCATCGCCTATGCAAGTTGGTGGGTGGCCTTTCGAAGCGACTGGTTCTGACCACGCTCGCACGCGACAGTGAAATTCCCAGAAATTACCGTGGAAATCCACAGGACATAGCCGCGGAGTTTTCACGAGCTAAACTTTTCCCGCGGTATTGGACTTGCGAATTACGCGAATTGGCCAAGATAAGAATCTTGCAATGAAAAACCGCGCGGGGCGTGGTCTCCTGTAGAGGGTCTAACGTCGTGGTAGTGGGACCTGAAACAGGTGAATCATTCGCAACACACTCATATTAAACTTCTAGTTAGAACAGCCGATTGATATACTGCAGTCCCCTTTCAAACTGAACTGTGCCCCGACCTTCCACTGGGCGCACGGAGTCCACCATGAAAATTGTCAACTCGGACCGGCGCGGGTCTCGGCGTTTTTCTTTCAGAACCCCTTTGCGAGTTCGCATTTGGAAATCCACAGTGCCTGAAGAGAGAGCGGAATCGATGAATCTTTCGCAGAACGGCGTTTTCTTTGCGACAGACGCACCCATTCGAGAGGGGGAAACGGTGGAGATTCTCTTAAAAATGCCAGAGGAGATCACGGCGGAACCGACCACGGAGTGGAGGTGCACAGGCCACGTGGTGCGGGTTGAAAAGGTTGATTCGACCCGCGGCAGGCTGGGGGTGGGCGTGCAGTTCGATTGCTATGAAGTCTCACGCACGGAAATACCGACGCCAATTTGACACACCGCAAGAGGTAAACGGCACGAAGGCGCTTAAGAGGCGGGAATTCACAACTGGATCGAGGTCGCTCGGCGGGACCAGGAGGGTGAGATGCTGCGACGAGCTCTTGTCGTAGATGATGAACAGGCCACGTGCGAGCTGATTCAAAAGGTGCTATACGCCGCCGGCGTGGAGGCATTGACACTGACGCGAAGCGTGCAAGCGACAACATTTCTTGCAGAAGGCAAATTCGACATGGTTTTTCTCGACCTGCACATGGGATCACCGGATGGGATCGAGCTGTCGCGGGAGATGAGGAGAGCAGGGTCGAACCGGGCAACACCGATCATCCTGCTGAGCGACGACCAGCGCCCGAGCGCGATGTCGCAGGGTTTCGCGGCTGGAGCGAGCTTTTTCCTCTACAAACCTATAGACAAAGAGAGGCTCCTGAAGCTGATCCGGGCCACGCAGGGACGCATGGATCATGAAAGACGGCAAACGCGTCGCGTCCCTTTTTGCTCCAAAGTAAGGCTGAGGTTCGGTTTTGAAGAGATTGAGTGCGAAACAGTCGACGTGAGCCTGAACGGCATACTGGTCAGAGCTCCCCGAACGATCCCTCCGGGTTCAGCCGTTCAAGTAAGCATGGACCTAACGCAAAGGATGAAGCCGCTGGTTGGAGCCGGATCGATCGTCAGAATCCTGAATGGAGACCGGATGGGAATTCACCTGGATCGCCTCCCGGTCGGAGAGAGCGAACGACTCCAGGAATTTCTCTTGCCCATGATTTCAGGCGAATAGGTGGCGAATGCCATTGTCACCTCCAAAGATGAACTTCAAACACAAGCTAATTACCGGACTCGCAGCCGCGTCAGCTACCTTGCTTCTTGTCGCAGTCTTGTCGTATTTGAGCCTGGTTCATAACACCGTGGAAAGGCAGTGGGTGACGCATACGCGCATGGTCCTCGAAAAGCTGGCCGACGTTCAAATCAACATTACGGACGCAGAAACCGGCGAGCGCGGCTACATCCTTACAGGGAACGACGCCTACCTGTGGCCGTATGAAGATGGCGTTAGCCATGTACATCAAAATATCGGAGAGGTTCGAAATCTTGTTTCCGACAACCCCCGCCAACTTGGAGCCCTGGCGCAGCTCGAACCACTTATCGACACAAGAATTGGCGAGTTCCGGGACCGCATAGAAATCCGCAGGCAGCAAGGCTTGGCGGCGGGCATTATCGCAGTCCGCGATATCTCTGGAAAGCAAACGATGGACAGAATTAGAACAGCCATCGCAGAAATGAAACAGGATGAGCGGCGGCTGCTCGTGCAACGCACAGCAGAATTAGACGCCAACGCCCGACGAACGCGAGCGATCATCGTAGTCGGTGAAGGGCTGGGCTTTTTGTTTCTGCTGGCCGCGGGGCTTGTCATCCAGGGGGAGATGAGACGGCGATCGAGCGCGGAAGAAGCGGTGCGAATCCTTAACGCGGATTTAGAGCGGAAAGTCGAGGAACGCACCGCCGAACTCGCGGAGCGAGCAAAAGACCTGGAGAGATCTAATCTGGAGCTCCAGCAGTTTGCCTACGTTGCGTCGCACGACCTTCAAGAGCCGCTGCGGACCATATCGAGTTTTACCCAACTTCTCGCCAAGCGATATCAGGACAAGCTGGACGACAAGGCGGGCGAATTCATCGGCTTCGCCGTCGAGGGCTGCAAGCGCATGCAAACGCTGATTAACGATTTGCTGGCGTTTTCGCGCGTTGGGACACAAGGGAAGCCGTTGGTGCCCGTGAATTGTGATGTCGCGCTGGACCGTATTCTCAGAAGCCTTAAGGTAGCTATCGAGGAAACTGGGACCGTGATCACGCGGGACGCCTTGCCCAATGTTCTGGCGGATGAGGGCCAGCTATGCCAGTTGTTTCAGAATCTGATAGGGAACGCAATTAAATTCAGGGGCTCTGCACCTCCGCGCGTGCATGTGTCCGCGGAAAGGAATGGAACGAGATGGAAGCTTTCGGTGCGCGACAATGGGATTGGTATTTCGCCTGAGCACAGAGAGCGCATTTTTGTAATCTTTCAGCGACTCCACACCAGAACCAAATATCCGGGCACGGGCATCGGGTTGGCCGTCTGCAAGAAAATCGCCGAACGGCACGGGGGCGGAATCTGGGTAGAACCGGGGCCGGACGGCGGTTCGATTTTTTGTTTCACGATCGCAGATGGAGAACTTGCAAATGCAAAGGAGCGCAAAACGCATGAACTTCGAATCAGCGCCACAGCCGATTGACATCTTGCTCGTCGAAGACAATGAAGCGGACGTACGCCTTACCCAGGAAGTTCTCACGGACAGCAAAGTCCGCAACAATCTGATCGTCGCCAATGACGGGGCGGAAGCGATGGCCTGCCTGAGGAGGCAGGGGAAATTCCAGAATTCGGCGCGCCCCGACCTGATTCTGCTTGATCTCAATCTGCCCGTGAAAGATGGCCGGGAGGTTCTCGCACAAATCAAAGAGGACGCCAACCTCAAGACTATTCCGGTAGTGATACTGACGACCTCGAAAGCCGAAGAGGACATTTTAAGGACCTACAAACTTCATGCCAATTGCTACATCACGAAGCCGGTAGACCTGGATCAATTTGTGACGGTGGTGAGATATATCGAAGATTTTTGGCTGGCGATCGTCAAACTACCTTCCAACCACAAATCATGAACCATCACCGAATTAAGGTCTTATTGATCGAAGACAATCCCACAGACGCGCGGCTTATCCAGGAATCGCTCTCTGAGGCTAGCGACGATCCTTTTGATCTGGAAACTGCGGACACCCTAGCTGGTGGCCTCCAGCGGCTGAGCGCCGGAGGCGTGGATGCCATGCTACTGGACCTGGCGCTGCCGGATAGCTTTGGCCAGGAAACTTTCGTGAGGGCCAAAGCTCAAGCCCTTGGCGTGGCCATCATCGTGTTAACCGGCATGCACGACGACACGCTGGCGCTTAAACTGGTACAAGGGGGAGCGCAAGACTTCGTTGCCAAGGTGGACGTCAGCGGAAACAATCTGACGCGAGCGATTCTGTACGCCATCGAGCGCGAGCGACTCGAACAGGAGTTCAGGAAGCTCAATGAGGAGCTCGAAAAAAGAATCTGGGATCGCACTTCCGAACTGGAAGCTGCTAACAGAGAGCTGGAGGCCTTTTCTTATTCCGTGTCGCATGATTTGCGCGCTCCGCTGACTCACCTTCATGGATTCTCCAGCCTATTGCTGGACAATCACGCGTCACAACTGGACGAACTAGGCCAAAGATACGTGCGGAAGATTAAGGAGGGAGTCTTGCGAATGTCTGCGCTGATTGATGATCTGCTCACGCTTGCAAAAGTCAGCCGGCAGGAGTTGCGACGCTGCGAAATCAGCTTGAACTCGCTGGTTGAGGAAGTCTTGAAGGACCTGGAAAGCGAGACGAGCGAGAGAGAGATACGGTGGTTGGTCGGCTCGCTCCCGATGATCGAATGCGACCGGGGCCTGATGCGCCAGGTGCTCGTCAACTT
>DATJXZ010000106.1:0-16492 GCA_035499815.1 Candidatus Solibacter sp.
TGGCCACTTGCAGCGCCACGCGAGCTACAGGCAGGAGTCCGACTTCGGCCATCGTCCCTCCTGCCTCACTAGAAAACACCTCGGGCCCCGACTTGTCGACTCCTCGAAACATACTCTGTGCCTAGGATGTCAACAGAGCCAAATGTTGTCGAGCGCTGCAAGGAAATAACCCTGAAGGATAAGGGAAGAGCTCAAGTTGATGATTCCACAATCGATTTCGGTCTGATTGACGGCACGTTCAAGCCCCGCCGCGTGACCAATCCTTCGGAATATCTCGACCTAACCTCAAAAATCTGCAAGCCAACCAGCCACAGTTGGCTTTGCCGACTGCCCGGTTACATGACGGCCACCTCCGGGCAGAACCACGCTCTCGACCACATGTTTCCTAACGCTCGCCCCGCGGAGCGCGATTTCGCTCACTTCCGCACCATCAAGCAATCCATGTCCATGAACGATGTCGTCCACCGCTGCGGCATACCGGATGAACTCGGCGGCAGCGGAATATCGATCTTCATCTACCATCTCGCAGACGATTCTTTGGTCGTCATCGGCGCAGCCGACGCCGCAGGGACGCTCCTCTACGCAAACCACATCGTGGCTGGAGGCAAATCCACAGAGCTCTTCACTCCCAAGGGAACCATCGAATCGCCCCATGCGGCCACCCCCGCCCCAACGAGGCCGTTTTGGGTTAGAGATCTCCCTGCGGCACGACCGGCCCATAATTGCCCCACTTAAATCCTTTTAGCTGCCCAAACTTCTCCTCCGCCGTCTCCGAACTCTCTTCGTAGCCTCGGACTCTAGCCCGGCTCTTCGCTTCCCATCTTTTCCGCGATTACTTATCACTACCGTTAACTCAAAATCTGCTATTCTCCACCTACGCAACCAATCCCTTGCGCCCGACCCCGCCGAATGCGGGCGAGGCATTTCGGATTCCGCGGCAAGGTGCTCCATGAATCGCCATCGCTCGCTCGCCACTTTTTCTCTTCTCTTCCTGCTTCTGTTCTGCGCCTCCACTTCGCGCCCCTCTCCGCCGCCCAATCCGCAAAGCACACAATCTCTCGACTCTTCCTCTGCCTCAAGGAGTCCCGAAATGTCCGATCGTGACAACGCCGGTCTTCGTGGCCCTGTCCACATTTGCGTTGAAGAAACCGCCTTTCCCAGCGCCAGATTTTCGAGCACGCACACTTACGACATCGACGGAAAACTTCTCGTCAACAGCATTAAAAGTTCGGACGGCTCAGATTGGGTTACTACGCGGACATACGATTCGGAGGGCCGCCTGATCAGTGTGGCCTCCGGCAGTGCAGGCGAGCCCGGCTCCGAATCGCTCTATTCCTACGATGATTCAGGCCGCCTTCTCAGCATCACCAATAATCTTCGCAAGGGCAGCCGGCTCGATTTCCATTACGATGCCCAGGGACGCAAGTCCTCGATCCAGAGCTTTGCGCCGGGATCCCTCGAAAATAGACGAAACGTCTCGTTCGGCGGCTCTGATTGGGATGCCATGCAATCGGGCTCCCGCGTCTCCGAAGGCGGCACCGTCGTCACGCTCTTCAACCAGAACGACCAGCCCATCGAAGCGCAAGTTCGGGACGCCCAGGGGCAAATCGTCAGCCGCGTCCTTCGCACTTACGGCGCGAATGGACAACTCGTCGAGGAGAAGCCTACGTTTGAAAATCTCGCCCCGGCATTGATCGAAAACATGCCCGCCGAGCAGCAAAATCAAATGACCCCGGAAGACATCAAAGACATGAGCATGGTCATGGCTCGCGTGATGACCGGCCGAACCCCCGCCGGAACAACCTATGCCTATGACTCTCAAAATCGCCTGATCGCAACTCGCGAGCGAAACATGACGTTCGACCAAACCACTTCCATCACCTACAACGAACACGGCGACAAAGCCGAAGAGCGCAAAACCTACGCCGAAAACTCCATTGTCCCCACAGGCGTCGAGTTCTCCGTCGGCGAGCACGGCGCCGTGATCCCCAATAAGCCGTCCGCACAACAACCGCCCCAGCCGCCGCTCCCCGAGCCGACCGTCATCAAGTACACCTATCAATACGACGCCTACGGCAACTGGACCCAACAAACCGCTACCGACACCACCCATCCCAACCAGCCCCCCATCATCCGCACCCGCCAACTCACTTACTACTGAAACCTCCGGCTGCGCGGTCCAGCCTCCGCTTTTCTTGACTTTTCCACACATTTTCACACCCGTACCAAACTTCTAACCCTCCCTCCAACTCCTTCCATTCCACCAACTTCGGCCACCGCTGTTCGAACCAGCGCTCCCGATTCGAATGACCATGAAGTACATAAAACAAATGTATTGACATATGGTAACTATCCCTGCTACCATCTCTTATGATTTCGGAGCGCTCTCTCTTTCCGGCGATCCTCTCGCCACAGCGCCGCCTCTGTGCCCGTCGCCTTTTCGGGTTTCGCGCCACCGATCTACTTTTCTTCCTTTCACCACTCGCCTCTTTTCTCGGAGTCCGCATCAGTGTCATTCCAAACGCTTTAACCGCCCTTTGTTTTCATACTCTTACGCACTCTTTTGCATCGCCAAAATGCCTATCTCTCATCTTTTCAAGGTCTTCCGCACTCTTTGCACAAAACACCGGGGGTGGCGTACCCCCTATCTCAAAAAAGGAGCATCTGCACCCAGCCGTATCTGGATTGCAACCACCATGAAATCTCAATCTCTTAATTCCACCAGCCCAGCAACTCGTTGTTCCCATCGCACCGCCGCAGGCCGTCAATGCCGTCAACTCTCGGCCGATTCGCATTCCCGGCTCTGCGCCCATCACCTGAACCTGCAAAAACAAAAGGAAGCCGAAGATCTCTCCGACGATCTCCTCGCCAGATCCCAGAATTTCCAAACCGCGCAGGGCGTCAACTTCGCCCTCGCCAACATCTATCGCCTTCTCGCCGCCAATCGGATCTCCCCCCGCCGCGCCACGGTCCTCGCCTATCTCAACAGCCTCCTCCTCCGCACCCTTCCCGCCATTGATTATGACCACCGCACTGGCCACACCGATCCCACTGCCTCAGAAAACTACGAATCAGAACCAAACTCTACCGAAACAAACGCCGAACAAGCCTGCGCAACCCCAGCGCCGCCATCCAATTCGTCTACGAACTCCGCCCCCGTCTGGGATCCATCCGTCCCCGAACCCGATCCCACAAAGAAGCCCTCATGACCTCCATCATCCCCAAGCATCCATCGATCGTGCATCCGCCGGGCACTCGTCTCCACCGCTCGATGTGTACGTACAGATATATTGACATCTTCCTTGACCGCGCATACAGTGACAAGGAAGCCCGCTGAAATGCGCTTCGAGTGGGATGAAAGCAAGAACCGGCTCAATCTGAGTAAGCACGATGTTCGTTTTGAGACCGCCGTCCTTGTTTTTGACGATCCCTTCGCGATTTCTCAGCCGGACCATACAGTTGAACAGGAGGACCGCTGGATCACCGTTGGAGCCATCGCGCCGGGCTCCATTCTCCTGGCTGTGCATACTTCTCCAGAAGAACAGGAGGAAGAAATTATTCGCATCATTTCCGCCCGCGCCGCGGAATCGCACGAAAGGAAATCTTATGAGGAAGCTCACAAAGGACCAGAAACGAGACGCGGCCGCCGTCGCCGTCAAAAAGGACGCCGACATTGATTTCTCTGATGCTCCTCCAATCATCGACTGGAGCGGCGCGGAAGTCGGCAAGTTCTACCGCCCGGCAAAGCGGCCGGTCACCATCCGTCTCGACGTTGACGTCATCGAGTGGCTCAGGTCCGACGGGCGCGGCTACCAGACTAAAGCCAACGGCCTCTTGCGCCACGCCATGCTTCATTTCAGGAACCGCAATTCTGTGGGTGGCGAAAACCTGGAAAAAGTCAGCAGCAAGCCGACAGCGCGCCGGAGGACGAAGTGATTCCTGAATCAGATGGTCTGACCGGACGCGTTTCACTGCCCATGGTTTTTTCGGCCAGAAGAGCGCGGCCGGTGCCTTGTGGCGAAATCAGCGCTCGCAGTACAATCCTCTGTTCGCATATCCAGGAGGAAAGCCGCCATGGCTACCGCTGAAGCCAAAATTCAAGTGTCTGAATTCACCAACGAGCCTTTCATCGATTTCTCGAAGCCCGAAAATCGCACTGCCATGGAAGCCGCCCTCAAAAAAGTCGCTTCCGAATTTGGCCGCGAATATCCCATGTATATCGCCGGGCAAAAAGTCGTTACCGCCGAAAAACGCACCTCGACCAATCCTTCGCATCCCGATCAAGTCATCGGCATCTTTCAGACGGCGACTCCGGAGATGGCCGCGCAAGGCGTCGAAGCCGCCCACAAAGCTTTCGATTCCTGGAAGCGCGTTCCAGCCTCGCAGCGCGCCGAATGCCTCTTCCGCGCCGCCAAAATTCTCCGCGATCGCAAGTTTGAAATGAACGCCTTAATCTGTTACGAAGCTGGCAAGACCTGGCCCGAAGCCGACGCCGACACCGCCGAAACCATCGACTTCTGCGAATACTATGGCCGCGAAATGTTGCGCCTCGCCGGTCCGCAAAAAGTCGTTCCCATGAAGGGCGAGAAAAACTATCTCGTCTATATCCCGCTCGGAGTCGGCGTGGTCATTCCGCCGTGGAACTTCCCCGCCGCCATCGCCGCTGGTATGACCATGGCCTCGCTCGTTACCGGTAATACCGTCGTCCTCAAGCCCGCTGGAGATACGCCCACCGTCGCCGCCAAATTTGTCGAAATTGCTTACGAAGCTGGTATTCCGAAAGATGCCCTGAGTTTTCTCACCGGTCCGGGCGCCACCGTCGGCGACGTTCTCGTCAAGCATCCCAAGACGCGCTACATCGCTTTCACCGGCTCAAAGGAAGTCGGCCTCCGCATCAGCGAACTGGCCGGAAAAACTGTCCCCGGTCAGATCTGGATCAAGCGCACCGTTCTAGAAATGGGCGGCAAGGATTCCATCATCGTGGATGAAGAAGGTGACGTGGACGCCGCCGTCGAAGGCGTTGCGCAAGCCGCTTTCGGCTACCAGGGCCAGAAATGCTCCGCGTGTTCACGCGCCATCGTTTCCGAAAAAATCTACGACACGTTCGTGCAGAAGCTGGTCGACCGCACGAAGAAAATCGCCGTTGGTCCCAGCGACGATCCCAATAACTACATGGGCCCGGTCGTCAGCAAATCCGCCATGAACACAATCTTGAACTACATCGAAGTCGGCAAGAAAGAAGGAAAGCTAGTTCACGGCGGCGGCCGCGCGCCCGGCGACGGCTATTTCATTCAGCCGACCATCATCGCCGATGTCGATCCCTTGGCGAAAATTTCCCAGGAAGAAATCTTCGGCCCCGTCCTCGCAGTCATCAAAGCGAAGAATTTCGATCACGCTCTCGAGATTGCCAACAATACCGAGTTCGGCCTCACCGGCGCCGTTTACTCGAAAAATCCCGCAAAACTCAAAAAAGCTCAGGAAGCCTTCCACGTCGGCAATCTTTATTTGAACCGCAAATGCACCGGCGCGATGGTCGGCGCGCATCCCTTCGGCGGCTTCAACATGTCCGGCACGGATTCCAAAGCCGGCGGCAGGGATTACTTGCTTCTGTTCCTCCAGGGAAAATCCGTCGCCGAGAAACTGCCAAGCTAGGAGGCATTCGACGGCGTCGCGCTGGCGCGCCTTTGAACCCATTTAAGAATTAGGAACACGGGATAGCTCAGCACCAGCATCAGCAAAGCCAACGGCGCATTTTTTCGGTCCGTCACGATCGAGCCAATTAGAAAAATCGCCGAAGCGAACAACGCGATTCCCGTCGTCCACGGATAGCCCCACGCGCGATACGGCCGCGCCATCTCCGGCTCGTTTTTGCGCAGTAAAAACAGCGACGCATACGACAGCGTGTAATTCGCCACAAAGAAAAACGACAGCATCGCGATGACTCGCTCGAACGAGCCCAGCACGAACAACACTCCCGCAGTCGTGCTTAGAAGCAGCGCAAGCGCCGGCGTTCCGCCCGGATTGACTTTGGCCACTGGCCGGAAAAACAATCCGTCGCAGCTCATTGCATGCAACGTTCGCGTGCAAAACAGCTGGTTGGCGTTCAGGCAGCTCAGCATGGAAATCACCATGATCGACCGAATGATGAAATCACCGTACGCTCCGAAAATTCTCCCCGCCACGGTCCCGAGCGCAAAATTATTTGCCGCAATTTCGTTCATCGGCAGCACGTACACCACGGCCAGATTCAGAAGCAGATAAATCCCCATGACCGTGAAGACGCTTCCGAAAATAGCCCGCGGCACATCGCGGCCGGGATTGCGCACTTCTTCGCCGAAATATATGACGCCATCCCATCCGTCAATCGTGAAGACAACCGCCTGCAATCCAAGAATGATCGCGACGGCAAGCGCCCAACCGCCGTGCAGCATGGGGGCAGGCAATGCGGAGGCGGGTGCTACTGCTCGCGCATGTCCGCCAAACAAAAAACATGCGGCGAGCAAAATCAAGAATGCAGCCGTTTTCATGACCGCGGTCAAGATCTGTGTGCCGCTGCCCCAGCGAATTCCGCGCCACTGCAAGATTCCAAATCCAAGAATGACCGCCACCGCGATCAGCTTTACGTGTCCCGCGAAAACCGAAAAAAGATCGCCGCTGTATTCCGCGATGACGATGCCGACGGCCGCCGCCGTTCCGCACGTGGAAAGCCAGTCGCTCCAGCCCACGATGAATCCCGCGTATTCTCCGATGGCGCGGCGAGAAAAATTGTATTGTCCGCCGCTGCGTGGAATGGCCGCTCCCAATTCCGCGAGCGAAGACGCCCCGAACAGCGCGTACAATCCGCCGACAATCCAGACGCCCATAAATAACCACGCTCTCGGCAAGAGCTGCGCAATATCACCGGGAGTGCGGACGATTCCAGCGCCGATGGAATTGCCAATGGCCGCGGAAACGCCGAACCAAACGCCAAGAACTTGCAGCAGCTTTCCGCGGTCTCTCGGAGCGCTTGCTGCGGCGCCGCTCGCGCTGTTGGGAGGCCCGTCCGATGTGTTAGGCAATGTGCAGTCTCAGGAGAGCATGCGAAATACCGCCATCATAATGGCGCCGCGGCAAAAAGCAAGCACGGTGCAGTGTGAAACGCTTGGTCCGAGATGGCATGCTATTCAGCGCGATGTTCCAACAAAATTCCATTTTCCCCAAGCAATCGATTCATGAAGAGGGGAGAAGTGTTCGCGAGCGAGCTTCAAGATTATTTCGGGATGATTGAGCCACTGTTCATACGTCCGTCGCTCATATTCGATCATCGTGGCAAGCGCGTCCAGCTTTTTGGAGGCAAGGCGCACAAGGGGATTTTCGCAGACGAAATGTACAAATCGCAAAAATGGAGTCAGCCACGGCTCGACAAACACGACGCGGCCGCCGGCCCGCAGGACGCGGCGCATCTCGGAAAACGTTTGGGCGAGATCCTCGGGAAGCTCCGGAAGATGATGAAGCCCGCCCTGCACAATCAAGATATCCCTGCTGCGATCCGGGAATGGCAGTTTGCGGCAATCGGCAACAGTGACTTTGACGTTTCCGGCGGATTCGGCGAGCAGGCGCGGTGAAAGGTCGACGCCCTCGATGCGCGTGAATCCTAATTTCGCAAGCGCCAGCAGCCCGCTGCCTCTGCCGCAGAAGAGCTCGACGATTTCGGCGTCGCGCGGCCACTCGGCGGCTCCCAAGCGGTTGAGCCGGCCAATAAACTTTTGGACCTCCTGCTGGGGAGTTTCAAACCGCAAATAGGCTGCTTCCCAGGGATCGGGCTCTGCATCAGCTTGTGAATTTGGGAGAGGCGCGTTGGGCATGAGCGCGGTCGCAGGCGAAGCTCACGAAGATTCCCATAGAACCCTGCGGATTTCAATACGTCCGGCGAGTCTCTCGTGAAACTGCGAGCCAGACGAGATATGATTCTAGCAATGAAGGCAGCGCAGATTCAGCCGGCTCCCGCGGAACTTCGAATCGACAGTACGCATCCGGTAGAGGTGTCGGTCGTCATACCCTGTTTGAATGAGGCCAATTCGCTGGCGCTTTGCGTGGACAAAGCAATGAGCGCCTTTCGCAAAGCGGGACTTGCCGGGGAAGTGGTGGTTGCCGACAACGGGTCCACGGACGGTTCGGCTGCACTTGCGGAACTGCACGGAGCAAGAGTGGTCCATGTTGCCGAGCGCGGATATGGAGCCGCACTTCGCTCCGGAATCGCCGCGTCGCGCGGCCTCTTTATTATCATGGGCGACGCGGATGACAGCTACGATTTCACGGACGTTCCGCGTTTTGTGGAAAAATTGCGCGAAGGCTACGAGATGGTGATGGGCAACCGCTTTCGCGGCGGTATCCGGCCGGGAGCAATGCCGCCCTTGCACAAATATTTTGGAAATCCCGGATTGACGGCGCTGCTCAATTTGCTCTTTCGTGCAGGGATCGGGGACAGCTACTGCGGAATGCGCGGCTTCACTCGCGCGCTTTATGACCGGCTGGACGTACGCAGTACCGGGATGGAATTCGCGCTGGAAATGATCATCAAATCATCACAGATCGGGGCGCGCATCACCGAGATTCCCATAGTTTTGTGGGCCGACAAACGAGGACGCGCACCGCACCTGCGCAGCTTTCGCGATGGCTGGCGCAGCCTGCGGTTCATGATGCTTTATGCTCCCAATTGGCTATTCCTGCTGCCAGGAGCCTTCTTTCTGGTCGTGGGACTGGCGCTGGTATTTTTTCTGCTGCCTGGTCCCCGCCACGTAGCACCACGGGTCGTCCTCGATATTCACACCATGATCTTCGGAGTGATTTTCACACTGATGGGCGCGCAGATTCTCTCCATTGGCGCTTTCGCAAAAGTGTTCAGTTACGCCGAACGTTTTGACAAAGGAAGCGTTTCGCTGAAACGCGGCTTGCGGAAAGTCAAGCTGGAAGCCGGCTTGCTTCTGGGCGGAGCGTTATTTCTCGCGGGTTTTGCGGGCTGCGCCTGGGTAACCTGGAAATGGGCTGCCAGCGGTTTCGGCGAGTTGCACGAAGTGCGGCAGATTTTGTTCTGGTCCATGTGGCTCTTTTTGGGAGTGCAGGTGATTTTTTCCTCGTTTCTTCTGAGCATGCTGGGCATCAGCCGCGGAACCTACATCGGCGACTACGATCTAAAATAAATGAGCGGCTCTCCGCAACCTTCGTGGCCGCTTACCTGGATCGGCCGGTGGCATCATGCGCTGGTGTTTCAACGCCGCACGCAGGTTCTTGCGGAACTGCTGGCGAAGCAGATTCCGGAGCGCGCTTCGGTGCTGGACATCGGTTGTGGCGACGGCACCGTTGCGAGCCTGATAGCGTCTCTCCGGCCGGATATCTCCATCCAAGGCGTGGAATTTCTGGTGCGGCCGGACTGCAAGATTCCTTGTGTGGTCTACGACGGCATCAGGTTGCCTTTTCCGGATGCTTCCTTCGACGTTTGTATGTTTGTCGATGTATTGCATCACACACAGAACATCGGAGCCCTCCTCGCAGAGTCCCGGCGCGTCAGCAGATCCTACGTGCTGATCAAAGACCACATTGACGAAAACATCTTGGATAACGCGACGCTTCGACTGATGGATTGGGTTGGCAACCGGCCCCATGGTGTGCGGCTGACTTACAACTATCAGAGCCGCAAAGAGTGGTCCGAGCACTTTTCGAAGGGTGGATTGAAAGAACTCACCTGGACAAGCAAAGTGCCGCTCTATCCTCCGCCGCTAAGTCTGATTGCAGGGCGCAGCTTGCATTTCGTGGCGCTGTTGCGAAAGTTCGACTGAGGCTCTCTCCCGTCATTTATTTGCAGAGCGCGCAGGGCCCGCTGAAATTCCACGATTACGCATCACGCTTCAAGGCTTCGGCGATCCGCGAGTTGTCTTTTCTGCTTCCGTGTCCTTTGGCCGAGGAGCATAAGGGAGAAGCTCCGCGTCGTCCAAGTCAGGATCGACGAGCCAAACATGCCGGTCCTTGAAATAAGCGAAAAGTTTGGCGTTTTGTTCCACTCCGAGTTCGCGTGCCCATACGACCTTGGACCGGTCGATATCGACCCTGTTGTAGACCCACTCGATATCAACGTTATGGAATTTTTCGTAGCGCACCATGACGAGGTGTTTCCCGGGCGTGCCAGCGAGAGTTTTCTCGATAGCAGCGCGGCGAGGAAGACCCTGGCAAGTCCAAGCCAAAGGATCACAGGAGCGATGGATGACCGCGCTGGCGGTGTCCATAGCCAGTAGCGCCACCACAGCCCACGACAAGGCCCTCCCAAGCCGCATCCCGCCGAAGCGGATGGTTCGAAGGTGCCTGAGCGACTGTACGATTAGGGCAAAAATTGTGCAGGCTACCGGGGCGATATAATGAGCGTTCGACCATACCACGGAGAATGAAGCGAGCAGCACCAGCAACAAAACAATTCGCAGCAGGGACAATCTTCGATCGCGAAACACCAAGGGCAGTCCGGGCAGAGCCAGTAGCAATCCTATCCACAGAAACGCCGACGACCAGCGCGTCACTTTCTCCCACGAAATGCGCTTGAGATCGTCCCAGGTTCCGGCGTATGCCACACGCACCACGCCATCGTAAAAGAAGGAGAACTGTGGATTGTTATAGTGAATGACGGGGGCAGGCTTCTCGAAAACAAACGTGGTTACGGGGTAGGTGCGGGCATTGAGCACATAAGGAAAGAGAAGCGCGTGACCCGTCAGCCGCTGGTTGTAATAGGCTGTCCATAACCCGGTGAGCACAATCACGATTGCGAGCGGAATGGCGGTCCGCTGCAAACGTGCGGCAAGAGAGTTCCGGTTCTTCGTCTTACCCACAAGCCACCACAGAAAATAGATTCCAACCGGAATACATAGAATGAGCCCCTCGAACGGGCGGCTGTTCGCAAGGATTGCAATTCCAAGCCCGGTTAGCAGGGCATCGCGCACACTGGCATGCCGTTTCATGCGGGCCAGACCGCCCAGCACCAGCGCGCCACCTGCCGCTGGTACGGCTCCGCCCCAATAGCTGTTCATCCAATAACTGGCCACACCTAGCTTGAGCGCCGCAAGAACTACTCCGAGAAAAGCCCATCGCGCAGGCATCCACGCTTGCAGCATCCATAGAATCGCAGCGCACATGGCAGCGTTGCTGAGCAGCGCGCCAATCCACGGATGGCCGAGGAGTTGTCCGAGGGCCAAGACAAATCCCTGCGCCGGCGGATACTTCGAGGCGTAAGTAGGCTGCCAATTTACATGAAAAGTTTCGAAACTGACCCACATGGGGTGAGTGGGATTGGCGAGACGGCCGTGGGCAAGAGTGTCAGCCAATAGAAGATAGCTGAACTCGTCATGAACGCCTGGAAACGGCACAGGCAAAAGAGGCAGGACGGCGAGGCGCACAGCAATGACAGCAAAGAAAATTGAGCAAAGAGCGAGCTTTTTGCGCCGGGCAAAACGCGAGAAGAGGTTTTCTATTTTTCGAACGGCGTTTTGGACAAATGCTGGTTTCGGCAGGGCCACCAGTGCTATGAGGAGCGTGAACAGCAGCGCCATTCCTGCTGATTGCCAGGAGTGGAAAAAGGATGCGCTTCGGAGTGATTCCATTTAGCGAAAAAGGATCCCAAAGAGGAAGGCTTCAGCGCTCAAAGTGGGCAATAGCGATGCAAAGCCGTCGCGGAGGATTCTAGCATAACGGGCTGAGCACCATCGTTCGATCCGGTGCGCGGCCTGGAAGCGGTGTTTGCGGATTGAGCACTAGAAGCGATGGGTTAAGGAGGCGAGCCAGACCCAATCGGCAAAAGCCGCGTCGCCGTGCTTTCCCTCCATGATGTCGGGAACGCTCTTGACGCGGGCACGCCAGAGGGCCCTTCCAACGCTGAACGCAAACATGCTCTTCCAGCGCGTGTATTGAAACCCAGGCTCGAGAGACAGGGCAAAACCGGGGCGGCGGAAGCCCAGGTCTTTCCCGATCAAATCGTGCGCGGGGACTCCTTCAAAGCGCGGACCAAAAGTCAGGGTGAGTCCCTTCACGCTGGAAATGGGATAGGCGAGGCCCGTCTGAACCAGGTACTCGTCGGAAATCGAAGCGTATTGGGTTAGAGGATCCTGCGACGTAGCCGTGGGATTGCGCAACTTGCCGGTGGTGTTTTGGGGAGTGATGATGTAGCCGCCATTGAAATAAAACTGAGCGTTCTTGCCGAGATTCTGGAAGCTGACCACGCCAAGCACGAGGCCCCAACCGCCGGTGCCTGGCTGGATGGAGTAATCGACCGGAACAGTGACGGGGGAATCGCCGACGTTTTTGATGACAGCGTTTTGAACGTTGTCATCGCCAGTAGGAATTTGGAGACCGGCCGTGATTTGGATATTGTGGCTTGGGTTTTTTTGAGGATCCCACATCCAGCGCTGCGCGCCGAGGATGGTGTCTCCGATGCCCGCGGAATGATAGGTGAAGATGGCGTCATTGGCCCGGCGGGAGGCGAAGAGCACGGGCACGTTGGCGAAGAAACTCCAGCGAGGAGTCAACTGGTAAGTGACCTGCATATTTTCAAGATTGATCTTGTTCTCGACCTGATTGCCGAGTTCGAATCGGTAGGTTTGTTCGACGTCACCGACGTAGTGCCGGAAAGAGAATTGATGGCGGTAGTCCAATTCCAGTTCCCAATGGCCTGCCTGGAGGTAGCCGCCTTCGCTTTCCGGGCCGCCGACAGAACCGGTGGAACGAGCGACGATGCAGCCTTGCGCGCGGGCGCCGCTGGGCGCAAACAAGAACACGAAAAGTAGTATTGCGAAGAATGAAAGAAATTGAAAAGATCCCGCGCCGTGCTGCCTTGTGTGCACACCAGTCCCATATCGCAAGGTAAGAACCTCGATTGGTTTAATTTTTTGTGGCAGGCAGTTAAGCAAAGACCTGTGCGGTGACATACCGCGCAGGCGGCTCGCGAAACAGGCAAGAAGACACTGCCTGTCCCGCGCGCAGACCACGGCCGGTGAAAGAGCGCGCGGAACTTTTCAGTTTTGCAACCACCCCTGACTCGGGATGTATATACGGGGTGTGATGCGGCGCACAATAATGCAAAAGCATTATCGGGGAGGCCAAGCCGCATTTCCTATGGATGCCTGGAGATTAGCTGCTGGAAAGGGTGTGAAGAGGCCCGCGAATCACTGCTTTTCCAGATGAGTAACGAGAGCCTGTGGGGCGGGACCGGTTTTGCCGGCGAGAAGCCAATCGAGGCGCTCTTCGATTTCTCCCGGGCGCAACTGACCTTCGATGCGCGCGACGATTTCACCGTCCTGGTCGAGGAACGCGGTGGCTGGAACAGCCGGACCCATCTGCAGGCGGTCAAGATCGTCGGCGGAAGCACCGACCCAAATGGAAAAAGTAGCATGGTATTTCTGGAGGAATGAGGGGATATTTTTCTTCGTTTTGTCGTCATCGAGGGAGGCACCGACGAAAGTAACGCCACGGACGGAGTACTTGTGTTCCGCGTCGACGAGGATGGGAAATTCCGCGTTGCATGGGACACACCAAGTAGCCCAGAAATTCAGGACGACGATTTTGCCGCGAAAATCGCGAAGATGGACGCGCTTGCCATTCAAATCCTTGAGCGACAAATCCGTTTTTGGAGCAGGCTTCGGGAAACTGCCGCGCGGCGCCGAGAGAGCGGCAATGGAGAGGCCGAGGGCGAGCAACAGGATGTGAAACTTCAGGAGACGATTAGGCATGAAGCGATTCCTCCGAACGGACGCGAGAGAATACCAAGTTATGAGATGAGCGCAAGAGGGAGAAATGCGCCTTGGTGGAAAAACTACGCGCGAGCTGCTCATGGATCGGAGCCGGGGGGCGGGGAATAAGGCAGGAGTCTGGTGTTATCAATGTCGGGTTGGACGAGCCAGATGTGACGGTCTTTGAAATAGGCGAAGAGCTTTTCGTTTTGTTCGGTGCTGAGCTCGCGAGCCCAGATGACTTTGGAGCCGTCGATGTCCGCGCCGTTGTAGACCCACTCGTCGTGGATGTTGTGGTCCTCGGAATAGCGCACCACGATGAGATGTTTTCCCGGAGTGTGAAGGAGCTTTTGCAGGATGGCCACGCGGCTGGGATCGCCCGTGCAAGTCCACCACATGGGATCACAGGCGCTGCGGCCGACGTTTGCGCCGGTTTCGAGCACGAGGAGAAGGACGAGCGTTCGGGAAAAAGCGATGCCGATGGGACGGACTTTGCATTTCATCTTGCGCAAGTGGCGAACGGCTTGCGTTAACAGGGCGTAGAGGATGCAGGTGAGGGGGGCGGCGTAATGAGGCGCCGACCAGATCACGGCGAAGACGGCGACAACGCAGGAGATGAACGAGATGACGAGAAGACGCATACTGCGGTCTCGTAGCGCAAATGGCAGGGCAGGGAGCAGAAATAGAACGCCAGGCCAAAGGAATTCGACGCCGAGGCGCGCCAGCTTTTCGATGGTAACGTCCAGGGCATCTTTCCAAGTCGTTCGATAATCCTCGCGTTCCCAACTGTTGTAGAAATCCTCGAACTGATCGTTGTTGTATTTCATCGGCGGCTTGGAGTGTTCCCAGAGAAAGAGCGGGGAGGAATGATAGGTGCGGGTGTTTAAAACGTGGGGCAAGAGAAACGGATTGCCTGTGAGGCGCCAGTTGTAAAAGCCGGAGAAAGCGACTGTCAGGAGGATGCAGGCAGAGAGAGGAAAGAAGACGATTCGAAGCCTCGAGGGAAGGGAACTGCGCGATTTTATTTTTCCGACGAGCCAGGCGAGAAGCCAAATGCCCGCGGGAAGTGAGAAGAAGAAACCTTCGTAAGGCCTGCTATTGACGAGAATGGCGATGCCCAAGCCGAGAAGGAGGGCAGCGCTTATCCGTGGGCGTTGCCGGATGCGTGCCAGCGCGCCAAGTACAAGCGCACCGCCGATGCCGGCGACAGCACCGCCCCAATAACTGTTCATCCAGTAGCTGGCGATGCCCAAGTTCAACGCGGCGAAGACGCCGCCCAGGAAGGCCCAACGAGCGGGCATCCACGCTTGCAGCATCCAGAGAATTGCGCCACACATGGCGGCGTCGCTGAGGAGGACGCCGAGCCACGGATTGCCGAGTAACTGTCCGATGGCCAAGACGAGACCCTGCGCGGGCGGATACATCGAGGAGTAGGTGGGATGCCAATTGACATGGAAGGTTTCGAAGCTCATCCACATCGGGTGAGTGGGATTGGCGAGGCGGCCGTGGGCGAAGGTGTCGGCCATCAGGAGGTAGCTGAATTCGTCGTGGATGCCTGGGATGGGGACGTGCAACAGAGGCAAGACGGCCAAGCGAATGGCAACGACGGCAAGAAACATCACGCAGACTGCGAGTTTTTTGCGTTGCGCAAAACGGGAGAGAGTAGTTTCTATTTTTTGAAATAGATTTTGGCCGAAGGACGGCTTCCAAAGAAAAAGGAGAGCGAGAAGAATGGCCAGCAGGAGGGCAATTTCCGCCGACGGCCAGAAGTGGACATCTGCATCGCTTCCGAGAGGTTCCATTTTGCGAAAAATGTTTTCAACGAAGCACGCGGCATGAATGCGGGCCTGGGATAGCGAGCCTGGTTGAAGGTGATGCGATTCTAGCGCAATCGGCGGCGAGCGGGGCGCGCTTTCAGGGATGACTAGTCGCCAGTGAGCAGAAGGGCGAGACCGGAGTCTCCTGGGGCGGATTCGAGCGACAACGAGCTGAGATCGGCGGCGAGCCAGTCGGCGCCCGCCGCGAGGAGTTCTGAATCGTTCGAAGTCGTGCGCAACGCGAGAACGCGGGCCCCCGCGGTTTTAGCGGAGCGAACTCCTGAGGCCGCGTCTTCGGCGACAACAGTTTGCGCAGCGGGAATTTGAAGGACTTCGGCGCCCTTTAGATAAGGATCGGGGAAGGGTTTGCCGCGCTGAAGATCGGTCGCTGTGACGAGATGCCTCGGAATGGGCAATCCGGCGGCGCGAAGCCGGACGAGGGCTAGAGCGCGAGTGGCCGAAGTGACGACCGTCCAGCGGGATTCGGGGATAGTTTGCAAGAGACGCAAAGCGCCGGGAAGCGCGACAACATCGGTAACGTCTTCGATTTCGCGACGCTCGACCTCGCGATTTTCGGCGTCGTGATCGCCGCCGGGAAGCAGTTCGCGGATCGTGGCGAGGCTGGGGCGGCCATGCGCTTGGCGAATGACATAGTCGGGCGCCAAGCCATGTTCGAGAGCCCAACCTGTCCAGACGCGGGCGACGGCGGGAGTGGAATCGACGAGGACACCGTCCATGTCGAAAAGAACTGCGCTGCATCGGATCAGAGTCATGGAAAGAAATGTTCTCTTTGCAGCCAGAATGCTGCCGCCAGAGCTTCCTAGACTACTGGAGTTTGGAATAGCAGAAAAGTTGGGGTGGGAGACGGGGATTGAACCCGCGACATTCGGTGCCACAGACCGACGCTCTACCAGCTGAGCTACTCCCACCGCAGGC
>DATJXZ010000107.1:0-33313 GCA_035499815.1 Candidatus Solibacter sp.
GATCGCGCCTCACAAGTACAATCGCCGCCGCAAGAGCACCCAAGACGGCCGGGAACTGCGGCGCTATTGCCGCCGCTGGAAAATCGAGCGCCTCTTCGCTTGGCTCCATAATTTCCGCCGACTCGTCAGCCGCTGGGAACATCAGGAAGCCAACTTCCTCGGCATGCTCCAGCTTGGCTGCTTTGTTATCCTCGTGAGGCATTTATGAGACTGCTTCTAGAAGAAGCGAGGTTGGAAGCAGATAGAGTTAACACCACTGACGCGCGCAACTCAGCAGGGCGCGGACGCCACGGAGGCAGGACTACCTCGGCTTGGAGATGAGGAGTTCGAGTTCGTCGAGGGAACCGGGCCAGTCTTCGCGGAGGAGGCGGGAGAGGGCGCGGTCGGCTAGGAGTTTGCCACCGGTTTGGCAGGTGGGGCAGTAGTTGGTTTCGTTGGAGGCGTAACGGATGCGCTGGATTTTTGTGCCGCAGCGAGGGCAGGGAAGTTTGTAGCGGCCGTGGACTGCCATGCCTTCGCGGAAGGCGGTAACTTTTTCGGGAAATTTTCCGGCAGCTTCGGAGCGAAGGTGATCGGTCCAGCTGGTAAGGCAGAAACGGATGGCTTCGAAGAGACAGTTGATCTCGGAGACGGAGAGCTTTTGAGATAGCGCGAGGGGCGAGAGTTTCGCTTCCCAGAGGATTTCATCGGAATAGGCGTTACCGATGCCGCTGAAGAGACGAGGATCGGTTAGGGCGCGCTTGAGAGTGTGATTTTCGGAAAGAAGGGCGGCAGCGAACTGCTCGGGAGTAGCGTCGAGGACTTCGAGGCCGCCGGGATCGAGTGAGCGGAGGCCGTCCTCGCCTGAGACGACGTGCAGAGAGGCGCGCTTTTGGGAGCCGGCTTCGGTCCAGAGCAGGGAGCCGTTGGAAAAGTCGAAGGCGGCGAGGCCGCGAGGAGGAGAGATTTTGGGGCGGTGCGCGGGCGCGGGATGATTCGGTGGATTGGAAGCAAGAGTACGCCAGTGAATACGGCCCGCAATCATTAGATGAAGCACTAGCCAGAGGTCGTTTTCGAGGCCAATGCAGATGCGCTTGCCGAGTCGGCAGAGTTGAAGAACTTTCCTTCCGAAGGCGTCCCCAAGGGGCGGATCTGCCGTGCGCAAGAGGAAGGGGCTGACGAGGCGGATGGATTCGAGAGTTTGGCCGAGGATGCGCTGTTCGAGTGCTTCGATGTAGACGGTGATGTCGGGGAGCTCGGGCATTCGGTCTCCGAGGGCGAAAAAGTCACGCTGAGTATACAAAGAATCGTGCAACGGACGGGGCATTCACTGTGCGAGCACGGCCCAAAAGAATTGGTGTTCCTTAGAGGAGGACACAATAGATTGTGGAAAGCGAAACGGGCGGCGCAAAAACTGGCCGTGCGGACAGGCGAAAATTTCTCGTAGAGATGCGCCCAGGGAATTGCATATACAAAAATAGTTCAAAAATACCCTTGACAGAAAATGGCGTGTCACACGATACTCCTTCGCGCGCCAGTTTTCTGCCTTCCCCAGAGACACGTTCCGGGGTTCCCTCCACTATCCGCAGCCGGACAAAGTCAGCGAGGAGTACCGGTGTCTGTACAAACAACTGAGAAAGAGACGATGAATTCGTTGGAAATGGATAGGGAAGTCATTCGCTGTAAGACATGTGGTCTCGTCCAATACCGGACGCGCACGGGAAACTGCCGCCGTTGTGTGCGCGCCTTGCCCCAGCGTCTGGAATTCCTGATTCCTCCACCGGCACCTCCGGAGGAAGCAGCCGCTGAACCCACGTCCGAGAAGTTTGCCAACCAGGAGACGGTCGAGAATATCGGCCAGCGGATTCGCCAATTGCGCGAATCGCGCGCGATGACCCAGAGTCAGCTACAGTCGCGCTCAAAGGTCTCGCGGTCGTACTTGTCCCGCATCGAAAGCGGCCAGATGACGCCGAGCCTCGGCACGCTGGAGAAGATTTCCGAGGCACTGAACGTTGGCTTGAACCGGTTTTTTATTCCGGAATCGGACGGCGAAGCGCTGCTCGAGGATCCGTTCATCCAGGGATTGCGGCCGTTCCTGCGGCAGTTGGATTGGGAACAGTGGCAGTCCATATTGAAGAGGCTGCAGGCGATCAGCGATCACGTCCATGCAGCGCCGGTCACTCTCCGCCCTATCGGTAATCCGGCACGGATGCCGCAGCCCGCGCCGGCGAATGGCAACGGGCACAATGGACACATTGGCGCCGGCCATTCGAATGGGCATGCGTTGACGCATTCCCATGGCCAGCCGCAGGGTTATGTGCTGCGGCGACCGGGCACCGGGCCGGTTTTTCAGCGGCCGGTGGCGCGGTAATTGGAGTAGCAGGGTAAGGATTTGTTTCCGTAAGCTTTTTGTTTCAAGAGCAGAGCACAAATCAACGCGGCGTGACTGTATCGGTCACGCCGCGTTTTTTTTCTTTGGTTAAAAGACGGAGCGAGTAGAGAAATCCAAGCGAGAGCAATACGGCAAACAGCGCGAAACGATTACCCAAACTTTCGTGCCACTTTGCAGATTCATTATGGAAATCGGCGAAGAACCACTGGGCCATCGCTTGATTGGCGGACCAAAGCGCCGAGACGAAAAGTAATAAGGCCGTGGCACCCAAGACGATTTTTCTCGTTCGCAGACCCAAGGCAGTGCGCCGGTCTTAGTCCCGGATGACGGAGACTTTGGCGGAGGGGACTTCGAGGCGCATGAGGCGGTGATCGGAATCGAGGTAGAGGTCGACTTCGAGGTCGTTGGTGGAGACGCGAAAGCTCTCGTAGGATTTTCCGTCGAGAGTGGCCGCGCCGGTGGATTGGGCGGTGATGGTGCCGGGCATGAGTTCTTGCGGGATGAGAACAGGGAAGGTCTGCGGGCCGCCCTTGGACCAATCATAGAGGCGCGCGAGGACGCCGTACTGATAGTAAAGATTGTTGTCGAGGACGGCGATGAGCGGGGTGTTGAAGGTGAACGTCTGATCGAACGGATGTGCGCCCTGCATCTGCAAGGTCATTTTCGCGATGCCGTTGTCGAAGACAATGTTTGCGCCGTTGGTCTTGTCCGCGTGCGAAGTCCACTGGTAGGCGATCGGGGCGCCGTTGGGCTGAAGAGTGAGAGTGCCGGAGACTTTACTGGCCGCGGTTTGCGAGGTCTTGATTTCGGCGCTGCCTTTGGCGAGCCAGCCGCTGCCCGTGGGCGCAATTTGGAATTCTTCGTGGCCGACCGTCTGTCCATCGAGCTTGATGGTGAGCTTGCCGCTGTCCTGGGAGAAAATGCCCGCGAGCGAGGCGGATTGCTTCTTCTTATCGGCATGGCCGGCGGCGGCGCAGGCAAATATCAGAATCGCCGCGAGAGCCATCGAAAATCCTACGCGGGGATTGCGCATTCCAGCTTTCATAAAAACTCCCTTCGCAAACGGCTGCGAAGCATTACGCGAAATTTGCAGAGAATAAGTCCGCAGCGCCTATTCTAGCGGAGGCCGACTAAGAATTTGGTTTTTCAACGACAAGATGTGCTTCGTTGCCACCTGCCGAGAGAATTCCGCGGCCGAGTATTTGGGCGACCACTTGAGCTGGATCGCCCGAGCTATCCACACGAAAGTCCGCGAGTTGATACGAAGGAAGCCTCTGCGCATAGAGTGCGCGGAAGCTAGATTCGTCGCGAAAAAGCGGGCGGCCAGTCATGGTCATGCAGCGAGAAAGCAAAAGCTCGACCGGCGAATCGAGCCAGAGGACGGGCACCCCGGCGGTTCGCAGAAATTCCGGGCAGCCTGGCTGGGCGTAGGTGCCGCCGCCGAGAGCGAGGACGGTCGCCTCTTTTTGCGCGGAAACACGGCCGAGCGCGGCACGCAATTGATTTGCTTCAATCTGGCGAAACGCGGGTTCGCCGAAGCGTTCGAAAATTTGCGCAATGGCGAGCCCGGCACTTTCCTCGATGCGATCATCGAGATCGACGAAACGCCACGCGAGCTGCCGCGCCAGAAGCGTCCCCACGGTTGTCTTGCCAGAGCCCATGAAGCCTGCAAGGCAAATCATCTGCGGACGGGCGGAGAGACCACGCGAAGAGAGCGTTTCAGTCACAGTTTGGAGTAGAGCACAGACACTGGCAGCCAGTTTTGCTGAAGCACGAAAAATTAATCGCGCTTCATAATGCGGATTGTACCACTATAGGAGGAGAGTTCGACTTTGGCGAGGCCCATTCCAACCGTGCCAAAGAGGCTGTGCACGAACTTCGAAGGAAGATGTTTAACGCCATGTGAATCGGGCTTGAGAAAGGCGATCGCCTGATTATCGACGGTCCCAGTAGCGGTCTGCGCCTTCAGATCGAACGAATCGGTGCCCGAAAATCTCACTTCCACCAGCCCCTTACCGCTCTTCATCGAATAGAGTCCTGTCCGGATGAAGTCCCCATCGAAGAGAATGTTTCCCGTCGTGGTCATCAGGTTGGCGTTGTTTAGCTGCGGCTGCAGAATCTGCGCATTTCCGGCGATGGAGCTGAAGTCCAGTTTTCCCGCGCATTGCGTGCAAACTAGCGAGCCACCGGTGGTCTTCACGATGATGTATCCCGAAACTTCTTTCAGGTGCACGTCTCCGCCGAAGCTTTCGAGTTTCATGTCGCCGGTGACCTGCTCTACGTAAATCAAGCCGGTCTCGCTTTTCAATTGAAGTTCGGTTTGTTCAGGCACGGTGAGTTGCAAATCCGCTTCGAGATCCAGGGGCTGCGCGGCCGCATCCAGGACGTTGGCGGTCACGTCGACACGGTCTCCCACTTGCTCGATTTCGAAACCGATCTTATTGGAAGTTTGGTTGCCGACGATATCAACTTGGGAATTCTTCCAGGACTTCACTTCGATCCGACCGTTGGCCACGTTGTGAATCACGACCACGGGATGCCCCGCGACATTGAAAAGCTTTTCGATGTGCTGACCGGTGCCGGCGGCCCGTGCGGGGACAACGCTGAAGATCAACAGTCCTGCGCCCAAAACCGGCAAGATACTTCGCTTCACCCAAGTACCCGGCTGGGCCGGGACGATCCCCATCGTTCGAAGGCACATGTCAGTTTATGCTCCTTCCGCGTTCAATCATCGCGGACAGTAATTCGGCTTTCTGCTCGTAGGCTGCGGATAAATATTCCCGAGTGAGTTCGTCCTGCGGTTGTTCCTTAAGATGCTTCTCGCAGTCGGCAATGAACTCGTTCACTTTTTTCAGACTGTCGCGCAAGGAAACGTCAACAGGTGACGTGCTGGCGAGAATCATTCCGGTGGCTTCTGGCTCTTGATCATCCAGGGCACGGGCGGCGCTGGCAAAAACTGGAGGCGCTTCGGGCGCGGCTGTTTGCGAAGGGGTTGCCTGCGAAGCTGACGCTTTCACGAGGGGCGGCACAATCACGGCTTTGGCGGATTGTAAGGGCGGCGCTACCGTTATGGCCCTATCGCGGCGAATTTGGAAAACAGTGGCAGCAACAATGAGAATGCCCACCGTGGCGGTGGCCATGACTCGGCTGCGGAAAAAGTCGCCAATGGATTGCCAGAAGGGGGCGCGCTCGGCAGGAATGGCGTCCGCTGGCGTCTTGATAATGCCTTCCGTTTCCAATTGGGCACGGAGGGAAATCCACACGCGATCTGGCGGAGCGATTTCAGAAGGAAGCTTTTTGGCGGCGTCCACGAGGCTGGTGAGATCCGCCACATAACTGCGGCAATCCCGGCATTCCGCGAGATGCGCGCGAGCTTCCTCGGGAAGTGGTTCCAGCCCTTCCTGCTCCAGAACTAGTTCGATGTCTTTACACTGCATGGCGGTTCACTCCGCGGCTAAAGGACCTGGGTAGCCTTCCCGCTCGACGACCATTGATACGTATGACGCTCTCCCGGGCTCAGAAGTTGGCTGCATTCTAGCTCAATCGCCGAGTCCCGCTTGTGTTTTTGCAGCGTGACGTTCCGCACGTGCCTGGTCGCGCAAATCCTCCTGAAGCAGCTCGCGCAGACGCGTCCTCGCTTTATGCAACTGCGACTTCGAATTTCCTACAGAACACCCCATGATGCCCGCAATTTCATTGTGCTCGAATCCCTGAACGTCGTGCAAAACAAATACGGTGCGATACCCCGGCGGAAGTTTCTCGATGGAACGCTCGAGATTGACGCGGTCCACGGCACCGCTGAGCCGTAAATCGGGCGCGCCAATGTCTTTTCTTGGGCCGCCTGTTTCTTCATCGGGTTCCGTCGTTTCTTCCAAAGAGGCCGCAGGGAGCGACTTCTTTCGCAGACGCATCAGGACCACATTAACCGTCATGCGGTGCAACCAGGTCGAGAAGGCCGACTCTCCACGGAAGGTCCCGATCTTGCGGAAGAGTTGCAGAAACGCTTCCTGCATCAAGTCTTCCGCGTCAGAAGGGTTGCCAACCATCCGCAGGCACAAGGCGTAGACGCGGCGGCTGTGGAGTTGATAGAGCAACTCAAAAGCTGCGGCATCCCCGGCCTGGGCTAGACGGATAGCTTCCGCTTCAGTCGCCGACTTAGGGGACTGTGCGATGTTTACCCTATTCGGCGTCTGTAAAACAGTCGACACACTGGGCTCGCTTGGTCGGTTCCGGGCCAACGGTCCAATTGCGGTGCATCCAGAGTCTCGGATGCACCGAATCCCTCCTTGAGTTGTCCTCGCAAAAGCTGGTTGTTTTCAATCAGTCACGCGGGACACGTTTTCGCATCCTAGCGCTTTACGCTGGGTGGACAGCCATCTGGCTGGTCTTTATTATTCTCCACCAATCGTTACCACACGTCTATGGCGGACTAGGCGTTGGCTAAGCGTGAGTTTTTTCGGTCGGGAAGCACCCATTTGCGTACTGACAGTCGCCTGAAAAGTCTCCAATTGGTCTTCGGGAAGCGCGATGAGGAAGGATTTCAAGAGGACGATGGTCTCCCGCAGGCATGTATTCAGGTCATAGTGCGCAGCGTCGACAGCCTGCCAACCCGAGTCAATGTCGATCGGGTCGCCTCCAATGATCTCTACAGCGGCGGCAGAAAAATCTTGATTCAAATCCGCCACCATCTCCGCCAGCGTTCCGAGCTTGTGCAGAAATTGAGATCGTTCGCTAAGAAGAATCCGGCAGAGCAAGCTGCTTACTCGGGCTACCCGCTGCCCACGCGAACCCTGGAAGTTGGCGGGGTCCAACGGAGCGGCGTTGGGAACCGTGCCGTAATGCTTGGCATGTTCGCTGAGGGACCAGAGCAAAGCCACCAGCGGCTCGGCAAAACGATTGCATAGATCGGAAGTAATGTAGACAGCCTGGCTGGCCTTCTCCCGGCGACCCCCCAAGCGCAACGACAGAGCTTCGTCCAAGGAAACGCTTAATATGTTGTATGAGATTTCCAATTGCCGGACGTAGGCGCGAAATATCTGGTCCTTGCCTTCAGGTAGCCATGCTCGCCAGTCGTCCTTCACAGACATACTACGCCTTGAAGGGGCGTACACCCGGTCCTTCACAAGGGGCTCCTGAGGGAACAGGTCCGCTAGTATAACAAGTTCTAATTCCTCCAGAAAGGTTTTCTTAGGGGCTCTTCAGCCCAGAACGGAACTCGACTCAAATGGCTTCGGGTCCCGGCGGGGCCATTGTTGCCCCGAAGAGGCGGTGACCGCTATACTCGCCTGCGAATCTTGCGAAAGGATTTCCATTGCAATTTGAGCCTCGCGAACAGTTTGAGCAGCGTCAGAAAAAACTCGAACAGATTCATGCCTTGGGTTATGAGTCATTTCCGCGGGAGTTTCGCTGGACGGATACGCCTGCAGCTCTTGTGGAAAAGTATGGAGAAAAATCAGCCGTTGAGCTTGACGCGGAGAGGCATGAGATCAAAGTCGCTGGCCGTCTTGTTTCGCTCCGGCTTATGGGCAAGGCAGGTTTTGCTCACCTGCAAGGCTCAGGCAAGCGAATTCAAGTCTATGTAAAAAAGGATGTGGTGGGAGAGCGGGGCTTCGCGCTTTTTCAGCTTCTGGATCTTGGGGATGTGATTGGCGTTCATGGACATCTCTTCCGTACCAAGACCGGCGAGCTTTCCATTTGGGTGGACGACCTAACGTTATTGGCCAAGGCCCTGCTCCCTCTGCCGGAGAAATGGCACGGGCTTACGGACGTGGAACTGCGCTACCGTCAGCGATATCTGGACCTCATCGCCAACGAAAAATCTCGACAGGTGTTTGTATCGAGAGCTCGCCTCATTCAGGAACTGAGGCGGTTTTTTGATGCACGCGGGTACATCGAGGTCGAAACACCGATGATGCATCCTATCCCCGGAGGCGCGGCGGCACGGCCTTTCGTCACCCATCACAATACATTGGATATCGATCTCTATCTGCGAATCGCGCCGGAGTTGTACTTGAAGAGATTGACCGTCGGCGGGTTCGATCGCGTTTATGAAATCAACCGTAATTTCCGGAACGAAGGAATTTCGACGCAGCACAATCCGGAATTTACAATGCTGGAATTCTACGAGGCCTACAGCAATTACCGGGATCTAATGGAGATGAATGAGGCGCTTTTCGCGCATCTAGCGATGTGCATCACCGGCTCGACGCTGGTGAAGTATGGGGAGCACGAACTGGATTTTTCCCGAATGCAGCGGCTTACGATGCGCGAAGCCATCGTGAAGTATTGGCCTGCTGGAGCCGGCGTCCCGCCTGGGGAGACGGAACTTGCCGCGCACGGTGGTCCGCGCGCCACGGTGGAGCGCTACAATTTGTGGGCCAAGTCCACTGGCGCGCCTTACGCCGCCTCCAAGGGCACTTTATCGGACGGCCAGTGGACGGGGCTGCTCTTTGAAACCATGGCGGAAGACAAGCTGATTCAGCCCACCATTCTCTACGATTTTCCCACGGATATTTCGCCGTTATCGAAACAAAAGCCGGAGAATCCATCCCTCACCGAGCGATTCGAAATTTTTGTGGCGGGCATGGAAGTTGCGAACGGTTTCTCCGAGCTGAATGATCCCGCCGAGCAGGAGCGGCGTTTCCGGGCTCAGATCGCGCAAGGCGGTGAGGAAGTTCCGAAGCAGCTCGACGTGGACTATATTCGCGCGCTGTGTCATGCCATGCCGCCGGCCGCCGGTGAGGGCATTGGTATCGACCGGCTCACCATGCTGCTCACCGATTCGCAATCCATTCGAGACGTGATTCTCTTCCCGCTGCTGCGGCCGGAAGCAAGGCAAGACTCCGCTTCCGGTGCGGACGGTTCCTAACGTATCCTTTCTTTCATGCGATGTAACCATGCAATTTGAATGGTTTGTGGCGCGGCGCTATTTGCGCTCGCCTTACCGGCCGGCGGTACTGCGGCTGGTGACCCTTTTCTCGATTTTAGGAGTCTCGGCTGGCGTTGCCACTTTGGTGATCGCTCTGGCGATGAACACGGGATTTCGCGAGACGCTGCAGGATCGGCTATTGGGTGTTCAAGCGCACATTACTTTGTTGCGCCCCGGAGCCGACATCCACAACTACGAAGCTTTGGCCACAAAACTCGCGGCCATTCCCGGTGTGCGTTCTGTAACGCCCGCAACGTATCAGACGGTGCTTCTGTCTTTTGGCGGGGAGGCGCTAGGGGCCGTTGTAAAAGGCATCGAACCGGAGCGCGAGAAGCAGGAAGACGAAGCGCTGCAAAGGATTGTTGTAGGGAAGCTGGATTTCACGCCGGATGCCGAGGGCATTGACGCGTTGCTGGTCGGCAAGCAACTCGCGGACGATTGGAAGCTGGCGCCGGGCGATTACGTAACGCTCATGAGCCCGCAAGGACGTTTGACGCCCTTTGGCTTGATTCCGCGAACGAGGCGTTTTCGGATTGCCGGAGTTTTCGATTCCGGCTTCTACGACTACGACAAGAGCTGGTGCTTCATGACGTTGCACGCGGCGCAGTCGCTCGCGGGAACTAGCGACATTGTCAACGTGCTGGAATTCCGCTTGTACAATCCGGAACGCGCAACCGAAATTGCGCGCCAGGCCGAAAAAATCGCAGGACCGGGCTTCTTGGCGAGCACCTGGATGGAGCAAAACTTTGCGCTGTTCCGCGCGTTGCGTCTGGAAAAACTGGTGACAGCCATTTTCATCGGGCTCATAACATTTGTTGCGGGATTGAATATTCTTGTCGTGCTTTCGATGACCGTGACGGACAAAGCGCGGGACATCGCCGTGATGATGTCCATGGGAACGCGGCCTAAGCAGATCCGCACGATTTTTCTGTGGCAGGGGATCGCCATCGGCTTCACCGGGACGCTCATCGGGCTTTTCATCGGCTACGCGTTTGCCTTGATTGCTGGCAGCTATCATTTGATTCCCCTCGACCCGCAAATTTATGCGGTCACGTATGTCCCTTTTCACCCCAGTGTGTTCGATGGAGTTTGGATCACGTTGGCCGCAATGGGGATTTCCATCGGTGCAACGATTCTACCGGCGCGGGCGGCTGCAAAGTTATTACCTGTGGAGATTCTCCGCTATGAGTAGCGGGGCAGGGTCGGTACTGAATCTAAGGTGCTTAAAAAGAGGATTTTGGCGCGTGGTTTGCTCGTATACTAGTGCAGAGGACAGCGAGCTGAATCGGGGTGTTGCCCTCATCATCCCGAGGTACCGAGGCTCGTTACAAGTTATAGAAAAATAGACGCTTAGGGATGTTTCAAACATAGCCCGAAATGGGCTGTTTTGCCACGGGCAGGCGCTAGGCGGAAATAGGAAAGGATTGGGCAATCGGACGGTTTACCAGTCCAAGGCGCGGAACACGTACATGGCCTACTTTGCATCTAAGTTAAAAGATAAAAGTAAGCAAACTTTGGCGCTAAGGTAGAGGCTCGAAGGCCAATGACCCAGCCGCAAAACAGCACGACTCTGGCGAATCAGGCAAGCTCATCAGCCGCGCACGGCGGCGAGCCCGTTGTAATGGAAGGGCGCAGCCTGAAAAAAATCTATGGAAGCGGCGCAAAAAGCTTGTCCGTTTTGTCCGATGCGAATCTTACCTTGCGACGTGGAGAGATGGTAGCTATCGTAGCGCCCTCTGGAGCTGGCAAAAGTACTCTCTTGCATTTGCTGGCCGCGCTAGACACGCCGACGAGCGGTACAGTATACTTCGCGAATAAAGCCATTGAAACGAATGATGACGCGGCGCTCGCGGAATTCCGAAACCGCGCGGTGGGTTTTCTCTGGCAGCGTCACCAGTTGTTGCCGGATTTTACGGCTGCGGAAAATGTAGCTATGCCGCTGCTGTTGCGCGGCGAGAATTTTGCTTCCGCGCTGGCGACAGCGCGGAAGTGGATCGCGGAGGTTGGCCTGGAAAGCCGGGCCGATCACCGCGCAGGGGAACTCTCTGGAGGGGAACAGCAGCGCGTCGCCATTGCCCGGGCGCTCGTCACTGGGCCGGCCGTGCTGCTAGCCGATGAACCTACCGGAGATTTGGACGAGCAGAATGCTTGGGCCGTGTTTGAATTACTGGAACGGCTGCACCGCAAGCACGGGTTGACGTCGCTCATCGCGACCCACAATCTGGCGCTTGCTGCACGGTGCCACCGGATACTCGGACTAGAACACGGCGTTCTGCAAACTCGCGGGGCTGCGGCTCCCGCGAGCAGGGCCCCAGGGGGAGAAGCGAGCTAACGTGTTCGAACGCTACACAGAAAAAGCGCGTCGCGTCATTTTTTTCGCACGATACGAAGCCAGCCAGTATGGCAGCCCGTACATCGAGACCGAGCATTTGCTGCTCGGATTGATGCGCGAGGATAAGGCGCTGGCCAACCGTTTCCTGCGGCAGCAAGGATCGATTGAATCGATCCGCAAAGAGATCGAGGCCCGCATCACCATTCGCGAGCGCATCTCGACCTCCGTTGAAGTGCCGCTCAGTGCCGAGTGCAAGCGCATTCTGAACATGTCGGCAGAAGAAGCCGAACGCCTCGGGCACAAACATGTCGGCACCGAGCATCTCCTTCTCGGAATCCTGCGCGAGGAGAAATGCTTCGGCGCTGAAATCTTGATGGAGCGCGGCCTTCGCCTCTCTACCCTGCGCGAAGAATTGGCACGCACCTCCGGTGAAAAAACCACTACCGCCCGGCCCAAGGAAACCTCCTTGCTCGCGGAATTCAGCCGCGACCTCACCCAGGCTGCCGGAGAAGGTTCTCTCGATCCCCTCGTTGGCCGCGAAGGCGAAGTTGAGCGCGTCATCCAGATCCTCTGCCGCCGCACGAAGAACAATCCAGTCCTTATCGGCGAGCCTGGCGTTGGAAAGACCGCCATTGTCGAAGGCCTCGCGCAGCGCATTTCCGACGGCGACGTCCCGCCCTTTCTCGCCGACAAGCGGATCCTTTCCCTCGATCTTTCGCTCATCGTTGCAGGCACCAAGTACCGTGGCCAATTCGAAGAGCGCCTCAAAACCATCATGAAAGAATTGATGGAGAGTCAGAACTCCATCGTCTTCATTGACGAATTGCACACGCTGGTAGGCGCGGGTTCCGCGGAAGGCTCTCTGGACGCGGCAAATATTTTGAAGCCCGCCCTTTCTCGCGGCGAAATCCAGTGCATCGGCGCGACGACCCCCGGCGAATATCGCAAATCCGTAGAAAAGGACCGTTCCCTCGAGCGCCGCTTCCAGGCCGTAAAAGTTCCCGCACCCAATGAAGAAGAAGCCGTCCAGGTCATTCAGGGTGTCCGCGAACGCTACGAAAAGTTCCACGCCGTCAGCTATACCGACGAAGCCCTTCGCTACTCGGTTTATCTTTCGAACCGTTACATCCCGGATCGCTTCCTTCCGGACAAAGCCATTGACCTGATCGATGAAGCTGGCGCCCGCGTCAAGCTCCGCCAGGCCACCGTCCCCGAAGAAGTCGGCGAAGTCCAGAAGCGCGTCAAGTTCATCACGCACCGCATGGAAACCGCCATCGCCCAGCACGAATTTGAAAAGGCTCGCTTCTATTCCGAAGAAGAACGCAAGGAAAAGGAAAATCTTCGCACCCTCCGCGAGCGTTACAAGCTGGACGACGCTTCCACCGGCATCGTCTCCCGCGAGGATATCGAGGAAGTCGTCTCTCGCTGGACTGGCATCGGCGTCACCTCCATTAAAGAAGACGAGCAGCAAAAGCTCCTGCGCATCGAACCCGAGCTTCACAAGCGCGTTATCAGCCAGGACAAAGCCATCACCGCTCTTGCCCGCGCCATTCGCCGCAGCCGCGCCGGCCTCAAGTCCCCTCTTCGGCCCGTGGGCTGCTTCTTCTTCCTCGGACCCACCGGCGTCGGCAAGACCGAAGTTGCTCGCCGCCTCGCGGAATTTCTGTTCGGTTCGGAGAAGTCGTTGGTACGCTTCGATATGTCGGAGTTCATGGAGAAACACTCCGTCTCGAAGCTCATCGGCGCGCCTCCAGGGTATGTGGGCTATGAAGAAGGCGGCCAGTTGACGGAGCGTGTCCGCCGGACGCCCTACTCGGTCATCCTTCTGGATGAAATCGAGAAGGCGCATCCGGACGTCTTCAACATCTTGCTGCAAGTCTTTGAAGACGGGCAATTGACGGATGGTCTCGGCAACACCGTGGATTTCCGTAACACCATCATCATCATGACTTCCAATCTGGGCGCGCGCCACTTGCAGCGGCGCACCTCCATCGGTTTCCAGTCCGGCGCCGATGAGGCCAGCCAGAAGTCCATCGAAGAGATGGTCATGAATGAAGTAAAGCGCGCGTTCAATCCGGAGTTTCTCAACCGCTTGGACGAAGTCATTATTTTCAACGCGCTCGGCGACGAAGATTTGCTCCGCATCATCGATCTGCTCGTGGGCCAGCTCAACGACACGCTGATCCACAGGCAGGTTCAGGTGGTGCTCTCGCCGGAAGCTCGCCAGTGGATCCTCGAGAAAACGTGTGCGGACCGTAACTATGGGGCGCGGCCGCTTCGTCGGGCTCTCCAGAAGTTCGTGGAGGACCCGCTCTCGGAGGCTCTCATCCAGGGTGATATCCAGAGGCCCGCGACGCTGCAGATTTACGTCGCCGGTGAGGCCTTGGCTTTCCGTCCCGTGGTTGAGGCAACCCCGGTTATCCACTAGCGAATCTGACACAACGCACGGGAGACCTCGACCAGGTCGGGGTTAGCAATCGGCCGGCCCACACCGGGTCCGGCGGGAGAAAAACATCTTGTGTTTCGGGGCGCGGCCTTGATGACCTCAAAGGCCGCTTACAGGAGAGTTTGTTCGCCGTTTGGAGTTTTGGCCTTCCGGGTTTCCTGGATTGCGGCGTTCTCTTTTTTGCTCGCCGTCTCTTCGCCGGCTGCCGCCCAAAAAGACTTCCTCTCGGGCGAGTCCGCTTCCGCGGACCCGGGATTCTTGTCGCCCCGCTCCGATCCTTCCTGGGATGGCGCTGCTGCCATCGCCTCTCCTCCAGGCGGACAGCAAGCCGCCCAGCCTGCCGCCAACGGCCGTCCGCCATCCGTGATCGAGCGCATTGAATTTATTGGCAACCGCAGAATCCGTAGCGATACCCTTAAAGCGCGCATTTTCAGCCGGGAAGGCGATCCTTACAATGAAGAAACACTCCGGCGTGATTTCCAGGCCTTATGGAACACGCAGTTCTTCGAAGATGTGAAGCTGCGCGTCGAAGATTCGCCCGACCGGCCCGATGCCAAAATCATCATATTCGAAGTCAAGGAGCGGCCTATCATTCGCCGCATCCGCTACGAGGGAAATCATTCCGTAAGCGAATCCGATATTCTTGACCGCTTTAAGGATCGAAAAGTCGGTCTCTCCGTCGAAAGTCCCTTCGACCCCACCAAGATCAAGAAGGCCGAAGTAGTCCTCAAAGAATTGCTCGGCGAACATGGCCGCCAGTTTGCTCAGGTCACCCCGCAGTACGAACGCATCGCCTCCAGCAACGCTGTCATCCTGGTCTTCAAAATTAATGAAGGCCCAAAAGTCAAAGTCGGTTCCATCAAATTCGTTGGCAATCATGCCTTCAGCGATCGCAAGCTGATCCGTGCCATGAAGCATGACCGCCCCTACGGCATTCCGCTCTACTTCTGGGATATTCCCGTTTTGTCCAAGACTTACGACCGCGACAAGCTAAACGAAGATCTAGAAGTCGGTGTTCGCGGTCTCTATCAGGACAACGGATACTTCCGCGTCGTCGTCGCGCCCAATGGCCCGATCCTTGAAAACGTCGATGTACACCACAACGGCGTTTCGGTTCCCGGGCTGCGTCCGCACACGGGCAAGGCCGTCAACATCACCATCAAGATTGAAGAAGGCGTTCAGTACCACATGGGCACGCTCAAGATTGTGAGTTCCGATCCGGATAAAGCGCTCTCCCTGAAAGTCGATCCCCTCAAAGCTCTCTTCCCTCTGAAGGACGGCGATATCTTCAACGTCGATAAGCTCCGCAAAGCGCTCAAAAGCTACACAGACGCCTACGGCCAATACGGCTTCATCGACTTCACCGCCGAGCCCGATTTTGACATCGACGATTCTTCGAAAAAAATCAATCTCACTCTCCGCTTCGACGAGCAGAAGCAATATTACGTCCGTCGCATCAACTTCAGCGGCAACACCACCACTCGCGACAAAGTCATTCGGCGCGAACTGCTTATCGACGAGGGCCAGCTCTTCAACAAGCGGTACTGGGACATCAGCATCCTGCGCCTTAACCAACTCAATTATTTCGACAAAATTGATGCCGACAAAGCCGTTGAGCTTCAGAAGAACACCAAGGACGGCACGGTTGATATCAATCTCAAGCTGAAAGAGAAGGGCAAGCAGTCCATCGGATTGCAGGGCGGCGTCAGCGGATTGGCTGGTGGTTTCATCGGCCTCACCTACCAGACCAACAATTTCCTGGGTTTGGGCGAGACGCTTACGGTCTCGGCGCAAGTTGGTGAGTTCCAGCGTACTGTTCAGTTTGGTTTTTCGGAGCCTTATCTCTTCGACCGTCCCATCTCCACCGGATTCACAGTCTTCACCAGCAAGTACAACTTCGATCAGGCCAAGCAGGAAGCGCTCCTTCTTGGCCAACAAGTCAGCGTCAATCCCCAATACGTCCAGAATTACAACCAGAACAGCACCGGATTCACTGCCTACGCCAGCTATCCAATGAAGCGGTTCTCATTTGCCAGGTTCGGCCTCTCCTATGGCCTGACTCGCACAAATATTCAGTCGTTCAATCAGGCCTCCTCGCTCCTTTTCGAGCAGTTGCAATTCCGCAGCATCGCTGGCCCCAGCGCCCTGAATGGCATCATTTCCAGTTCTATCACTCCCTCCATCACTTACAACACCATCGATAATCCGATCAACTCGACCAAAGGCAAGAGCTTTTATTATTCCGTCTCCGTGCAAGGCGGGCCTCTCGGCGGCAACGTAAACACCGTTTCCAACGTCTTCGACGTTAAGTACTTCCATCCCACCTATCACCACCGCAATGCCATTGGTGTGCACTTCTCCAGCTCCTTCATTTCCGGCTATGGCGGCAAGGAAGTTCCTCCCTTCAGCCGCTTCTACATGGGCGGCGAGCAGGATATTCGCGGCTTTGATATCCGTTCTATTTCGCCCGTGGTTTTCATTCCTGTAGTCACCGCGCAGACTCTCTCCTATCACGATCCCCTTTCCGCCGGCGCCCTGCGCTCCTTTAGCCTGCCGGTTTTGGTTTACACGGCTACTCTGCCCGGCGGCGACACGCAGGCATACGGCAATATCGAATACCGCATTCCTATCGTCGGTAACTATGCCAGCATGTCGTTCTTCATGGACGCTGGGGCCAATGGAATCCTTCAAAGAGATGCTCTTCACCTGGATCCGACGGGCTTGGCGAACATCACAGCGAATTTTCCGACTGCCCCGCTCGCCAAGACTTTGGAAATTTATCCTGGAACGAATTTCCGCATACGCGATTCAGTCGGCATCGAGTTTGGTATCAATCTTCCGATCATCCAGGCGCCCTTCAGGATCTATTACGCTTACAACCTGAATAGGCTGTATTCCCAGATCTCCGCGCCCAATCCGTTCGTCAACAAGGACACGCTGGATTACTGGCAGAATTTGCTGAACACCCAGTACAATAATCCGAACTTCTGGAACGTCAATATCCAGCCTCAATTGGATTTTTTGAATAACCCGGGGCGGCTGAATTACTTCGAGCCGAAGACCACGTTTCGCTTTACGGTCGGAAGGACATTCTAGGCGGCTCTTATGGGCGAAAAAATGCGAATTGTCCCGTTAAAGACATTAGGCTGGCGCGACCGCTACCATGCGGCTCGCGTGAACTTGGGGAGGCGAGGGAAATGAAGTTGTGGAAGCTTTCAAGCGGTCTGACCCTGGCGCTTTTAGTGCCTTGCTTGTTCTTCACCGGATGCGGCAGCAAAAGCGGCGCTACGACCGTTACCGTCTCCGTCACTTCCTCTATCGGAAGCACTTTGATTCTGGGCCAGTCCACGACCCTCACCGCAACGGTCGTCGGCCCCACGAATACCGACGCCAATTGGGAGCCCAACGTGCCCGCGGGCGTTCCATGCACCTACACAACGACAAGTACCAACTCTTCCGGTAAGGTAACTACTAATGCAGCCGTCAACTGCCCGACGGATGGCTCCTTTGGTACCCTCACGAATCAACAAACCACTAGTCCCGCGACCGCAACCTACACTGCGCCGCAGAATCTTCCCGACCAAACCAAGTACCCTGGGCTGACCATCATCATCACTGCGCAGTCCGTTGCCGACACGAGCAAAACCGGCACAATCTCGCTTTTCATCGATTCTGGTATTTCAGTATCTCTCACTCCGTCCACTGCCGCCGTGCCTACGAATGAGAAACAGCCTTTCTTTGCCATCCTCACCAATGACCTGAAGGCTCAGGGAGTGACCTGGCTTGTTACGCAGTCGATTCCCAGTTCAACCACTCCCACGACCCCCAACATTTACGCTGGCCTTCCCACCTGCACTGTCAGCGGTAATGCCACCGGATGCGGCTCGATCGATGCGAATGGTGTCTATACGGCTCCCACCGCCGTCCCCACCGTTACTGTACCCGCCAATACGACTGCAGCCCCAACGGATTCCACAACGCCGCAAGTTTTGACTGTCGTTGCCACCTCCGTGGAAGATCCAACCCGCTACGCCCTCGCCACCGTCACCATCACCCAAGGCGGTCCAATCACTTTTAATGGCATCTCTCCAACTATCGCCCCTCAAGGCGCCGCTTATTGGGATATCTATCTGAACGCCCCCAACATTTCCTCAGCTTCGCTCATTACCGTCACCGATTCGCATAACGGCAGCCAGACTTTTTCCTCGGCCTCCGGCAGAACCAAGGTGCTTTTTCCAATTCCGTCCGGGACCGTGACGAATCCGCCGTCCACCGGCGCTCGGCTTCGTCTTTTCTCAAGCGATCTCGCCACGGCGGACTCGTTTACGGTCTCCATAACTGATCCTGGTGAGCCTGTGACCACCACTCCAGGAGGCACTTTCACTTACAATGTTCTGCCTGTTCGCCCGACAACTCTGAGTTCTTCGCCGAATGACGTCGTTCAAGGGGTTGTAGCTTCCGGCACTATCCCCTTAACGATTGACGGAGGCTATTTTGGACCGTCCGGATCCTTAGCCAATGTGTTTTTTGGCAACACGATTCCCGGCACAACCAACGGCCAGGGCAACCCTCTCTCTTATTCGAAACAACTCCAAGTTCAGTTGCCCAGCGATCAGATAAATTCTGAACTCCCGGGTCTCTATTCGCTGTCTGTAAACCGTACAACTCCCCCGCTTCCGTTTGAAAACAATTCGGCCGTCAACGACATGGCCATTTTCCCCGGATATTCCACTGATCCTCCGGTCCTTTCTGCGACGCTTGCTTCTACCGGCGTCAATCCCAGCGCGGTCGGTATCGATCCGACGCTTGGCGTCCTTGTGGTCGTTGAGACCGGCTCGAACGCCGTTCAGTTTTATACCATCGGCAATAATTCTCTGACGCCGATCGGAGCCCCCGTACACGTCGGGGCCACTGCCACAAGCGTACCGACTGGTCTCTCCGTCAATCGCACCAACCACACCGTCGCTGTTGTCAACTACCAGGAACAAAGCGTGACGGTTTTGCCGATCCCCGGTGGCTCCACTCAAGCTCCGTTCACCATCGATCTATCTGGCGTTTTACAGGGCCAGGTTTCTCCCGCTCCGCTGCCCTACGCGATTGGCGTTGATCCTGATACGAATATGGCGCTCGTTGCCTATTCCTCGACTTCAACTTCATCGGCGGCCAATCTGGGTTTTCTTTTGAATCTGAATAGCGGCGCTAATTCCTTTGGTTGCATCACCTCGTCGCTGACTCCCCCGTGCGTGTATGCCCAGGTTACCTTGAACACTGGCGCTTATCCGCAGATTGCCATGGCGCCACACGGGCATATCGCTTTCGTTACTCCCGGCGGCCAGGGCGCACTCCGAGGTATCGACGTGACCAAGCCTTCTTCGACGGCTTATATCTCTTCTCTGACTCTCGCTGCAGGTATTGTCACCGCCACCACCAACGCTCAGAACGGGCTGGTCCCTGGAAATTCCGGCACAGTCTTGATTACTGGCGTGCCTGGGCCGGGAACCCCCGGCAATAGCACCACCGCCAATTTCAATGGTGTGTTCAACGTTTCTGCGGTCAGTGATACCAGCTTTAGCTACATTATCAACTCTACTTCCAGCGGCACTGTCACCGTTCCCGCGGATCCAAATGATTCCACGAAGACACTCGCCCCAGTTTATTTCAGTACTCCGAATCTGATCTTTGGCGGTCTCTCTCAGACTACTCAGGGCATCGCCATCAATCCAGTCACCAACACCGCCGCACTTGCCGACGCCAACGCCACCGGGTCGAATGGTCCGCAGATCAACTTGATCAATAATCTGGATCAAAGCGTCAGCTCCATATCTTTTTTCGCTACTTGCACTTTTTATACGACCAAACTTCCCTGCGCCAACTCTGCGGAACTTCTAGGCACGGCAGATATCGCCTGGCAACCCTATTCCAACGCCATTGTTTCTTACAACCCGGGACTGAACCAGGTCTCAATTTCCGATCCCGTCAGCCAGAAGCGTTATGCGTTCGCCTGCAATCTCGCGAACTCCTCTTCCTGCCTCGTCAATCCGGCAAATGCCGCGGATAAGCAGACGTTCAATACGCAAACAACATTGCCTGGAACCGGGACGGCCACCTTGACTGTTCAGAACGGCACAACCAATACTCTTCAGCTTTTTGGCGGCATCGCCGTCGATCCAGTCACAAACCAGGCTTTCGTCGCTATGTCCGGCAGCAATCAAATCGACATCATTAATCTCGGGCCGTCCGCGACCAATCAGTTGAAGCCGGTGCAGATCACTGAGATCCTTGTTCCTACTCCCAGTGCCGCTCCCGGAGCAATCGGCGGTATCCCTGGTGCCACGATGCCCCAGGCAACTCTCACCTCGAATACGGCCTTGAGCGGTGTGCAGATTTTTGGCTCGGGCTTCGATGCCGCTACGCAAGTCCGGCTCGATGGCACAGCGCTCCCCGCCGGCAACGTTCAATTTGTCAGCAATGAGGAAGTCATCGCCACCATTCCCGCCTCTTATTTGTCGTTCCCGCATCGCTATGCCCTCGATGCCGTAACGCCGGACACACCTCTTGGCAGCGTGCAATCTAACGCCACGGATTTCTTCGTGATTCAAGCAGTTGACCTTTCGCAGGCTTGCACCGGTGCAAATGGAGGTGCAGTCAATACCCAGCCAAGTTCCGTTGCGATTGCGGATCAGCTTGCTAACGGGCCGTTCTCGCCCATCGCTGTGGTCAGTAACAGCGGTTGCAATAACGTAGCGGTTGTGGATATCAATCCGACCGTCACAATGGGCGGCCAAGTCGTTCAAAATCCCAATTTTGGATCGTTTCACACCATCGGAGTTGGCGCTACTCCTCAGGGCCTCGCGGTAAGCCAGACGTTCGGGCTCGCGGTAGTCGCGAACAATACTGCCGGTACCGTCTCCATCGTTAATCTGCTCACAAACTCGCTGGCGGTTCCCGATGTCGCCACCGGAACGAATCCGACGGGCGTTGCCATTAACGACCAGACGGGTGCCGCCATCGTTACCAACCCTGGTTCGAACACCATTTCCGAAATCAATCTCAGCTTGCTCTTTGGAAGCTCTCCGGCGACAACCCTTACTCCCGTCAGCATCGGCGGCTTCCAACAGCCGACGGCGGTTGCGATCGATCCCGACCGCGGCACCAACGGTCAGGGCATCGCCGTCGTGACGGCGTTGCAACTCATCAACAGTGGCGCTCCCCAGGGAGCGCTGCAAGTCGTGGATATCGGCGCAGCCACGCCTATCTTGAGCACGACGGCGAACACCGGTTTCGTGACCGCTCCGGCTACCGGCATCGTCTTCGACCCCACAGTCGGGACAGGAACGGCAAACCCGGGCGTGTTCTATGCAAGTTCCAGTGGCGGAAACGTGATTTCTTCGTTTAATCCGGACAACGGGCAGGCTGTCACCGTAAACGTCGGAATCAACCCGACAGCGCTCGCGCTTAATCCGCAGACCGGAGCCATCCTGACCACAAATCTGGCGGGGAAGACGGCGTCGATCGTGGACACCACAGCCAGCCCGTTGAAAACGATTCGCACTCTGGGATTGCCGGGTTCCGGACAATTCGGCGTAGCGATTGACCAGTTTACGAATCTTGCGGTGATCGTGGATCAAGCGAATCAGCGCTTGCTGATCTTCCCGGTGCCGAATTAAGGGAGGCGGCAGGGGCCAATGGCAATAGGAACGACACTCAGCCCGGCGAAGGTTTCTGATTGCAGCAGAGCGAGAGCCTCGGCTATACTTTAAAGTTTGCGTGGTGCCCGCGATTGACATAGCTCAGCGGCAGAGAGTTTCAAACAAACCAAGCAAGGATTGGTTCCGGTTGATTCTGATAAATTCGGGGTCACCCATAACAAGGAGAATAAAGTGAATTTGAGAATTGCATTGAGATCCGCTGCGGTGGCTGCGGCATGTTTTATCGGCATGGGAACAGCCTGGGGCCAGGCGGCGCCCGCAGCCGGCGGCGCAGAAGCAGGAGCAAAACTGGTGGGTATCATCAATTTGCGCGGAGCCATCGGAAGCACCGCCGAGGGCAAGCAGGCTTCCGCGGAACTGCAATCGCAGTTCTCGCCGCGGTCCGCCGAAATCGACGGCCTGACCAAGCAGATCAACGATCTGCAACAGAAACTGCAGGCGGGTCAGGGAAAGCTGAGCCAGGATGAAGAAGCCCGGCTCACGGCAGAAGGGCAGCGGCTGACCCAACGGCTCGACCGCCGGCGCACCGATTTTCAGGAAGACGCGAGCGCCGCACAGCAGGACGTGCTTGAGCGCATCGGGCGGAAGATGGTGGACGTTCTGGACAAATACGCGCGCGAGAAGGGCTTCAGCGTGATTCTGGACACATCCGGCCAGAATTCGCCGATCCTCTACGCCTCGAACCAGATCGACGTCACGCAGGACATCATCAAATTGTATGATCAGGCTTATCCGGTTAAGAATGGCGCTGCTCCGGCAGCGGCCAAGCCGGCTGTTAAACCGCCGGCGAAACCAAACGGCCGATAATTCGGCGCGCGGTTCAGACGAGGAAAGATTAGTGAAGACGCCCCCGGCACAGCCGGGGGCGACTTCTTTTGTGGGCAAATCTTCAAGCAAACGAGCGCTGGGATGAACAAAACTCGAAGGCTCGCCGCTGTGGAAACAGAAACGGCCGCCACTCCTGGCCGGAATTCGATATAGTAGGCGGAATGGAGCAGGAGGGATTTTATGCCGGAAGCAAGAACGCGACAGGAACGGATGCTGCGGCCTCCGGTTTTCGCAACGCCCATCGAGGAGCGGCGCCATCGCAAGGAGAGACTCGCTGCGGCTTTCCGCCTGTTCTCGAAATGCGGATTTGATGAAGGCGTGGCCGGCCACATCACCGCGCGCGATCCCGAGCGGCTGGATCATTTCTGGGTGAACCCTTTTGGAATGCATTTCAGCCAGATTCGCGTATCGGATCTCTTGCTGGTGAACGATCACGGCGAAGTGGTGGAAGGCGGCCGTGAAGTGAATCTGGCGGCGTTTGCGATCCATTCCCGGATTCACAAAGCGCGCCCTGACGTCATCGCGGCGGCGCACGCACATTCGCTGAACGGGAAAGCGTGGTCTTCGCTGGGGCGGACGCTCGATCCACTGACGCAGGATGCCTGCGCTTTTTACGAAGACCATGTGGTCTTCAACGACTACACGGGAGTCGTCTATGAAACAGACGAAGGCGACCGCATCGCGAAATCGCTCGGCGACAAGAAGGCGGCCATCCTCTGCAATCATGGCCTGCTGACGGTGGGGCAAACTGTGGACGCAGCGGTGTGGTGGTTCATTACCATGGACCGTTCCTGTCAGGCGCAATTGCTTGCGGAAGCGGCGGGCGAGCCGAGACCGATTCCGCACGAAACGGCGAAGCTCACGCATGCTCAAGTGGGAGCGCCGATGGTTGGCTGGTTCCAATTCCAGCCTCTGTGGGACCGGATTACGCGGGAGCAGCCGGATTTGTTTGAGTAGTGGAACAGCAAGTGGTTAGTGGGTAGTGAGTGCTGCGCCCCCCTTGAAGCGCTGTTCATTCTGGTAAATTACATATTGAATTTGCGCGGACATGAAATTAGTATGGGCATACACGGGAAAGGAGGGTGATCCAGAACAATGAAAAATTCTGATTGTAGTGGTAAACGTGAGGTGGCTGAGGCTTAAGGCGTGAGCTATTAAGTCCTAGCGAAGTTTGGATTCGCAAAAGGCCTTCGCGCCTTCAGCCAATTCCAGACAGACTACCGGCGGCCCCGCAAAGCTTTTGCGGGGCCGTTGATCTTTTTGGCGGCGGCTTTGATGGCATTGGGAGAGGGGGAGTCGCAGAAGCGGAAGTCATGATGAGCCGGAGCGAGCGGTCGCGAATCACGACTGAGGGTTATTTGGCGGGGATGAGAGTGCTTTGGCTGGCGACGCAGAGCCAGACGCCGGCGCGCTTGATCCAGGTGTCCGTGTAGCGAGAACGGATGACATAGTGTTTGCCTTTGTTGGTGCCTGATTCGCGGTAGATGCCGGTGGCGACGGCGGCGTTGCCGTACAGGTGAACGGTGAGGCCTTCGTCGTAGATATGATCGGCTTTTTGGTCCGGCGCGACGACCCACTTCATGTATTCGGATTTATTCATGAACGAGCCGTCGTAATCGGTGTAAACGAGCGTGTCCGCAAGGAGCGAAGAGACCTCGTTCACCTCCTGATTCGCCTCGGCCTGGTTCCACGCGCGCTCGAGTTGCTTGATTTGAATCTCGTCGTCGACGGCGGATTTATCCTGGGGAAAGGGAGCGCTGGAAAAGAGAAGTGCAGCGAATGTTGCAAGCGCGAAAAGTTTCATGTCGGCTTTCCTTTTCGAATGGGAAGTTGACGAATCTTAGCAGGAATGCGCGGCGCGAGAACGTTGCGGATTACGAGATGTAGACAAAGAGGCACCGAAAGATCAGAAGATCGAGACGCAGACGGAAAATGGCGTATAGGCGTGCCAGAAAAAGAAGCAACATGAGCTACCTGCGCGAAATCGCAAGCGAATCTATCGCCCGACTCCCCGGCTAGGAGGCGAAATGGGCTCGTGAGCGGGGGAATTCTTGTACGTAAAGCTGAAAGAAGCGACTGGTGAATCGATGCCGTGGGTCGAAGCGGTGCTTAGCGTGAAAAAACGAGTCAATGTTCGGATAGGCGCGGCGCAAATCTTCGAGTTCCAGGTCGCGAATGTAAGTGAGATAGAAAGTGCCGCCATGCTGGATGGCGACGCGAGTGAGGTTTTGGATGACAGTATCAGCCCTTGCACGGCCTTCGGGCGAAAGCGGTTCGTTCAAATAAAGAACAGCGGCGAGAGCTTCTTCGCGCGGGGCGTAGGAGAGAACAGACTCGGTGTCAGGCTTGACGTAACGAATCGTCAATCCCAGGAGGTTGGCTTGGGAGTCGAGAAGAATGGCACGCATGGACTCCATGAAAGCAACGAAACGGGGAATGGGGACGAAGAACTCCTGAATGACGTCGGTATCGTGGGGCGAATCGTAATCAAACATTTTGATCGCGGCGACAGGCGGGCGCATGGCGTTGTTGCGCGAGACGAGGCCATAGTTCGAGACGTGCTGGGAGATATACTTCTCGGCGTGCCAGCGGACAGTTTTGCCCCAGGCGAATTTGCGAGACAAGCCGAAGAGAAAACGGTCACGCCCGACATTACGCTCGTGGTCGAGTTCAAAAACATTCTCGGGACGAAGAGCGGATTTTCTCCAGACGGTGACCAGTGTTTCGTCGAGAAAACGATGCGAGGCAATGGAAGGGCGAGCGATGAAGAATTCGGCGGCAGGGTCGCGGCGGATCTTGTGATCGAAATACGCGGGGAGATCGCGCATGGCGATGAGCACGGAGTCCTGCCGGAAAACGCAATCGTCTTCGAGAAGAAGATCGACATCGAGAATGATGCCGAAGAGGCCGTAGCCGCCGATGACGAGCCGAAAGAGCTCGAAATTTTCCGAGCGGCTTGCGGAAACGATGGAACCATCGGCAAGCATTAGGCGGAAGCCGATGACGCTCTGGATGACGGTGGAGGCGTGGAGGTCGCGCCCGTGGGCGTTCGCGGAAAGTGAACCGCCGACGGTGAAATTGTTGTCCGATTGCATGGCTTGAACAGCCAGGCTGTGCGGGCTGATAAATTCCTGAACTTTGTCCCAAGTGATGCCACTCTCGACGGTGATGCGCTTGCGTTGCGGGTCGAGGGCCAGCACGCGCTGAAAACGCCTGAGGTCCACACCAACGGCGCCATCCAGAAAGGCATGCGATCCGAGATTATGGCGAGTCCCCATCAGGCAGATGGGTAGATCGTTTTTTTGTGCGCGTTCGACAATGGCGCGAATTTCAGAGACGGACTTCGGCGATTCGAGACTTCGCAAACGCGCGGAATAAACGCGCCGGGCATCGGTTACTTGAAGATGCGGCATGTCCTTAAGGATTTCGTGGAGAGCGGTCTGCAGCCGGGCTCGCACGCGGCGCGGCACCGCCGGGTAGACGGGCAGATAGAGGAGTTTTGGATAAGCCGTGCACAATGACGCCGCAGCAGGGACTTCGCCTCCGGTAGGCGGATCGATGACCGATAGCGCAGAGCCGGCGCTGGTCGCGTCGAAGCCGTGGGCGCGGAGTGCCGAGGCGAATTGTTCGGGAGCTTCGACGAGAACCGGGAAGACCCAGAAGCTGTGGAAGGCCGCTTTATTCCCCAGGTAGAAGAGGTCCGGCGGAAGATCGCGGGCAAATTCGGCGCCGGCCAGGGTGCGTTGGCGAACTCCTCCTTGATCGAAAGTGCGGAGGCGGCGCGCGAGAAGAGCGACGAGAGCCGGAGAAGGTTGTTTGCGAATTACGGAGAGATCTTCTTCGCCTTCCGGGAGATTGCGCACGGCGTTGATGACGCGTTCGAAATCCTTGTTGAAGGCCACGCACGCGCGATAGAAAAGGCCAAAGAGAAGCGGGACAGTGAAGAGCTTTACTCCGATATGAGTCAGAACCTCACGAGCAAACTCCTTCTTCGTTTGCACGGGATAGCTCTGCTGGATCGGCGGCATTTTTTCAAGGAGAAGAGGGTCTTTCAAACGAAGAAGCGCGCCACCGAGCGCAGTGGAGGTCTTTATCGAGCCGAAGCTGAACATGGCGGCATCGGTCTGGGGATGCCCGGTATAGCCAGGCCCAACAAAGGCCTGGGCGCAGTCCTCGAAAACGAAAATGCCGTTCTGCTTGGCCAAGTCGATGAATGGGTCCATCGAAACGCGGGAGCCGAAGAGGTGAGCAATGACGAGAGCGCGTGTTCGAGGAGTGATGGCCGCGCTGAACGCGGAAATTTCGGGAGAGAGAGTTTCGAGATTGAGATCCAGCGGAATGGGAATCAGACCGTGCTTGCGGGCAATGTCCGCCATTTCGCGGATGGTCAGGGCGGACATGATGATCTCGCTGCCGCGAGGGAAGGCGAGGGCCTGAAGGCAAAGGTCAAAGCTGGTGCGAACCGTGAATGCAATATGGAGAAGTTCGCCGGGAGCAAAGGAGCGCCTGATGGCGGAAACGGCCTTCGCGGTAGATCCGGGAAAAACACACCGGAAAAGAGCGGAGGCGAGGTCTCTCCAACGGATGTCGAGCTGCTTGCGAGGATAGAGAAGCAATCTACGGCGGCTCATGGGAGGTAGATTGCGGGGCATTCTATATTAGGAGCGTTGGATACGCCATCTCGAATGGCACGCCCCAGGCAAACAGAGGCATTTGGCACTTCCGCGGCAACTCACCTGCACTAGACCCATAGCGCCCGCCACCTGCGCCGGAACGGCCCGCGCGCGATAACGCTCGAGAAAACATCCAACCCTAATGAGGCTGAGTAAAGTAAGCAGCCCAACTATCTGTCAAAACAGTTTGTGGCGGAGCATTGGAGCAAATTGAACGGCGCGGAACCTAACCTATCGCTGAACGCTGAGCTTGCCATGGAATTGGCCACGGAGCGGCTGAGAAGGCTCGGATACGAAGTGGTGCTCGTGCCATCATCATTTCCGAGACTCCCCGCGAACGGGTATGCCTACTATCCAAGCATGCCGAATTCATTGGTGCGGACGGGGACGGGAGGGTTCCAGCCTGTTCGGCCTTAAAATATTGATCCCCATTTAGCGCTCTCCGTGCAAGCAGCTGCGGCTGCGCCCAGGGCTTCTCGTCCACACCTATCAAGCGGCCTACAATATTCGTACCCCCTCATTCGTCTACAACAGTAGATGAACGAAGCAGCGAGCCTGGAGCGGATGGCACTCGAACAGGACCAGCGGATTTCCGAAGTGGTCAGGCGGGAGCAGTCCCGCCTGCGCAACTTCATCCGCCGGCGCGTGCCAGACCCGCGCGACGCCGAAGACATTCTGCAGGATGTGTTCTACAAGCTAGTAGAAGCGAACCGTCTGCTGATGCCGATCGAACACGTCACCGGGTGGCTGTTTCGGGTAGCGCGCAACCGCATCACTGATCTGTTTCGGAAGAAGAAACCTGAGAGCCTCGGCGAGGGCGCTATCGCTGACGAGGATGATGAGCTGTTGCGCTTGGACGATTTACTGCCTTCGCCCGATGCCGGACCGGAGGCGCTTTACGCGCGCAACGTGCTGCTTGATGAGTTGGAGTTGGCGGTCGACGAGTTGCCGGAGGAGCAGCGCGAGGTGTTCGTTGCGCACGAACTGGAAGGGCGCAGCTTCAAGGAGATGGCCGCGGAGACTGGGGTGAACTTGAATACGCTGCTTTCTCGGAAACGGTATGCGGTGCTTCATCTCCGCGAGCGATTGCGAGGTATTTATCAGGAATTTATGAAAGGAAGGAGCGGAACATGAGACCGAAAGTAAAGAAAATGATGTGGATCGCTCCGCTGGCGATTCTGGCGATAATTCTGTTTATTTTCGTCGGCGGAGAAGTAGTGATGCGACTATGGAATTGGCTACTGCCGCCGCTTTTCGGCTGGCGCCTCGTAACCTTCTGGCAAGCCATTGGGCTTCTGGCATTGTGCCGGATTCTCTTTGGAGGATTTGGACACCACGGCTCCGGCCGCTCTCATTTCCGGCGGCGGGTGGGCGAGAAGTGGGAGAAGATGACGCCCGAAGAGCGCGAACGTTTCCGGCAAGGGATGCGCGAGCGCTGCGGCTTCGGCCCGCCAGCCGGCGAAAGCAAGGCGGAATGAGAGAACGCCGAGAAGGCGCGGCGCATTAGCCAGCGATTACACGCGGGATCTCGAAGCAGACGAACTGGGTCGCGCCTCGCTCCAGAGTTGCTGACCCGTGCAGTCTTGAAGAGTAAACTCTCACCGCCGCGCCAGGTCCTGACTCCAATTTAAGCTGTAAGAATTTCTATTGGCGCGTTGGCACAGGACGACTGCGACGAGCTTGTTGCGCCCGGACCAGCGTGCTAAGGTCGCGCTAAATCTGGAGGAAGCGGCTTTGATGAAATCGCGAGCAATGCGATCTGCTCTGTTCGCCGTTTTAGCGACTACTCTAATCGTGCAGCTCGTTCGGGCGCAAGGCGGCAACAAGCTCAAGATAGGTTTTTCCTTTGAATCGATGCACGGGGAGCGTTGGCAGAGCGACCTTGAGGACTTCACAATGCGAGCTAAACAGCTCGGGGCAGATGTGGTGTCCAGCGATGCCAATGGAGACGATGATCTTCAGCTCCAGCAAGTGAAGGACATGATCAAGTCCGGCGTCAAAGCGGTGGTGATATTTCCCCACGATGCGGCAAAGGCCAGCCGCATGGTGGTTGCCTCCAAAGCGGCTAATGTGAAAGTCATTAGTTATGACCGCCTGATCCTGAACAGCGACGTCGATCTCTATGTGAGTTTTGACCGGGTGGCGATCGGCAGGATGCAAGCGGAATATCTGGTGAAACACGCTCCCAGAGGAAATTATGTCCTGATCGCGGGCTCTCCCAGCGACGAGGGCGCGAAAGTTCTGCATGACGAACAGATGAGGATTCTGAAACCCTATACCGAGCGCGGCGTGATCAAAGTGATCGCCGATGAGTACAACAAGGATTGGCTGCCTTCCGAAGCTTACCTGCACATGCTGGCGGCGATTGATTCCGCCCACGGCGATATCACTGCTGTCCTGGCTTCTAATGACGGAATGGCTGGCGGCGCGATTCAGGCAATACGAGAACATAAACTGGCTGGCAAAGTGCTCGTTACCGGGCAGGATGCCGATTTGCTGAATATCATAGACATCATTCAGGGCATGCAAGCGATGACGGTATACAAACCCATCAAGCTTGAAGCGACTAAAGCGGCGGAGGAAGCGGTTCGGTTAGCCAAAGGGGAAAAGCCGGACGCGGATGGGACAATACGCAACGGTAAGACAAGAGTGCCAACAATAATGCTGAAGCCTGTGCTCGTGACGAAAGAAAATATCAAGACCACAGTGGTTAAAGACGGATTTCAAACACTGAAAGACATCAACCAGGCGTTACCCAGAGACCAGCAGATCCACTAGCCGATTTTCCTCAGATGTTTAGTTCCAGACGAAGAGTCCTGATTTAAGGTGTCCGGTGATCCGAACATCGGCGCTTTCCTCACTACGCCCGGCTGAGTATGATGCTCGTCATGGAATACCCACCTAGCCGTCGAAGTTTTATCATCGCCAGCGGGCTAACCGCGCTGGCTTCCACCCGAGTGCTTGGCGCAAACGACACTCTTCGCATTGGAGTGATCGGCGCGGGCGGTCGCATGGGCGACCTGATCAATGCCGGCGAAAACGTTGGCGGCTTCCAGATTGCCGCGGTGAGCGACGTGTACGGACCGCGACGCGACGCTGTGAAACAACGATCCAACGGCGTGGCGACTACCCACGTGGATTATCGCGAGGTTCTCGAGCAGCCGATCGACGCCGTGTTTATCGCGGCGCCGGATCATTGGCATGTGCGAATGGCGGTGGATGCGCTGGCGGCCGGAAAAGACGTCTACCTCGAGAAGCCGGTGACGCACACGATTGAGGAGGGCGCCGTCCTCGCGCACGCGGTGCGCTCCAGTAAGCAAATTTTGCAGTGCGGAATGCAGCAGCGCAGCTGGAGCCACTTTCGCGATGCGGTCGATTTGATTCAGGGAGGCAGTCTCGGGCGCGTGGTACAGATCAGGACGTATTGGTGGCAAAACTATCACCAGTGGGTACCGTCGAGCGTTTTTGAAGTACAGGCGCTGGATTGGAAACGCTGGCTCGGGAATGCGCCCGATCAACCCTTCAGCTTGGAAAAGTTCCACCGGTGGCGGTGGTTCTGGAATTTTGGCGGGGGCGCGATGACGGATTTATTCACGCATTGGATTGATGTGGTTCACTGGGCGATGAAATCGGACCAGCCGAGTGAGGCGCAGATGCTCGGGGACAAATATATTTTCCAGCAGTGGGATTGTCCTGACACGATTCAGGCAGCGCTGCGTTATCCGGGATTCGATGTGGTGTACGAGGGCATGATGGCGTCCTCGATCGATGACGGCGGGCTGGAATTCCGCGGCACGGAGGCGACGCTGAAGATTAACCGGAGCGGATTCAGCGTGTATCACGAGGGCGTGACGGGCAGGGAACGGCCGGAGCTGAGGGCCGAGAGCTTTCGAGACGGCACGATCGACAACATGCGAAATTTCTTCGATTGCGTGAAGAGCCGGAAAGAGCCCAACGCACCAGTGGAAACGGGAATCGCCGCGGCCCGCGCCGGCCAGATCGCGAACTTAGCGTACCGCGGCAGCGGACGCATCGCGTGGCCGCCGAAGGCTTCGGCTTGAGCCGTTGCGGCATCTCGAAACCAACAAAAAACAGGGTATTGAGTTCGGCACGAAATTATCGTTTGCTTGCGGAAGCTGCGCCAGAAGCGCGCGTCTACTGATTGATTTTGAGGAGAATGCCTGGAGGCATGAGGCGACATTTTCAGTTTGATGATGGAGGGCGAGCGGCCGCGGGATACAGAGGGAAAGCGGGCGATTGCGTGGTGCGCGCGATCTCGATTGCAACCGGACATCTCTATCAGCAAATTTACGAGCTGGTGAACAAAGCGGCGGTGTACGAGCGCACAGGCAAACGGAAACGTGGGAAGAGCAACGCGAGAACCGGAGTTTACAGGGCTTCGATCAGGCGAGTGATGAAATCGCTGGGGTGGGTGTGGACGCCAACGATGGAGATTGGGTCCGGGTGCATGGTGCACTTGAAGGCGGATGAACTGCCACCGGGAAGATTGGTCGTGAGCGTGTCGAAACATCTTACGGCCGTAATTGATGGAGTGATTCATGACACGCACGACTGCTCGCGGCGGGGAACGCGGTGTGTCTACGGATACTGGCAACCCGGAGAAAGAACGCGAGCGCGCACGGTCGGAGAGTCTCTGCCCCCAAGAAAGAAGGCTGAGGCGCCTCGCCGGCCGAAGACATTTCTTGAGTGGCTATTCGGTTGAATTCAAAAATAGCTGGCATTGCGGCAGAAACCTTCCTTTAGCGGCGGACGGACCAGGCCATGCCGTCGGGTTCGGGGCCGGCGTCGATCTGTCCGACGACTTCCAGCGATTTCAGGTCAACCACCACGACATAGTTATCAGGGGTGCAGGCGACGTAGGCGCGGGAGCCGTCGGGTTGGATTTCAATGCCCGCAGCGCCGTGCCCGATTGGCAGGCGTTTGATTTCTTTGCGAGTGGCGGCGTCGTAGATGACAAGGTCCGGGCCTCCGAGCGTTGAAATCAGGACCAGCTTTCCGTCGGGAGTGAATTTGAGGCGGTTGGCGCCGCGCACATTCGCAGCCAGCGTTACCGTAACTTTTTTGGCGGCCTTATCAATAATGGAAACGGTTCCGTCCTGAGCGTTGGCGACCCAGATTTCTTTGCCATCAGGCGATAGATCGAATCCTTCGGAGCCTCGGCCGACGGGGATGACGGTTTCGTCCCAATCGCCGCCGGGCACGCCGCGGGGGCCGGTTTGCGTTGGCGTTGGCGGAGCGCCGGCAGCATTTGGCATGGGAGGCGGCGGGCCGCCGGGGCCGCGATTTTTTGATTTTTCGATTAGGCTGACAGTGGCGGAACTGACGTTGGTGGTGATGATGAATTGCTCGTCCGGCGAGACGAAGATCATGTGCGTGCGGTTCTGGCCTGTGCCGAGGATCCAATCGACTTTGTTGGCGTGTGGATCATAGCTGCCAATGGCTTTGGCGCCTTCGGCGGTAAACCAGACTTTGCCGCCGACGAAAGTGAGGCCGTGAGGGCCGCGGAGAGGGCCAAGATCGATGGCGGTGAGCGCGGTCTGGTGGACTAAATCAACTTGAGCGAGCGTGTTGAAAGCGCCGAAGCCGTAGTTTGAGACGTAGGCAGTTGTGCCATCCGTGGAGGCGATGACTTCATGAGGATCATTGCCGACAGGGACGCGAGCGAGAACCTTGAGATCGGACGGGTCGACGATGGCCAAAGTATGCGCTCGCTTGGAGAGGACCAGAAGAGATTGGTCGGGAGTGCTTTGAGCAAAAAGCTGTGTGGAAAGCAACAGGCTGAGGCCGAGAAACGCGCAGGCATGCTTGATTTTCATGGGGCCAAGATTACTCCGAATGAGGCACGCGGCGCACGAGCTTTTAGCAGATGCTGAGGACCCAGGTACGATCGGCGAAGCCGGAGTCTGTGGGGGACGAAGAAGTGCGCTTGCTGCAGGAGGAAGCCCGCCGCTTGTGTAGTTAACCATAATGGATACCCCCTCCCCCATTTTTCTGTAAGTGTTGAT